>MERQ01000089.1 GCA_001770655.1 Betaproteobacteria bacterium RIFCSPLOWO2_12_FULL_68_20 | reverse complement strand
CAGGCCCGAGGCGAAATTGGGATACTGCGACGAGCTGTGGCCGCGGTACATCGCGACGTCGTTGAAGTAGCGCTGCATCTTCTGGCCCTTGCGCGCCGCACCCGAGCCGGCGGCGTGAAACAGCAGCTCGACCGCCTCGCAGGCGAGGCGGCCTGATTGCTGCATCGTGCCCCACAGCCGCATGTTGTCCTCGACCGAGGCGGGGATCCCCGTTTCTGCCCAGCGCCGGCAGTTCTCGTGATAGGTCTCGCACACCTTGAGCATCAGCGCTTCGGCTGCGTCGGTGAGCGTCAGCGCATGCCCGAACGGACGCTGGAAATCGAAATGCTCGAAGCGCAGGATCTGCGGCACGGACAGGGTCTTGCGCGTCCTGATGATGTCTTCGTATTCATCGAGCGCGGCGCGCGCGGCGCCGATGATCGGCATCACCAGCGTGACATGAAACGGGCCGGCGAGCTGGCCGAGATACATGGGATTGCCGTGCAGGCGCGTGCCGGGCGTGCCTTCGGACGGATTGTCGAGCCGAGAGCCCAGGCCGGGCGTGAGATGGCCCACATGCTGCTCGGGAACGAAGACGTTCTCCACCCGCACGCTGTTCGAGCCGCTCGCGCGCATGCCGAGCACCCTGTCGCCGCCCCAGTCGTCGAGCACCGTCACCTGCTCGCGCCGCACCACCGCGTGCGCGTGCTGCGGCGGCGCGCCCTCGCGCCTGAGCCAGGCGCCGCCGATGAAGTGCGTCGCGTGCGGGACGCCCGAGCAGTAGTCCCAGGTGCCGTTCATGAGGTAGCCGCCCTTGGCGGGCGTGAGCGATCCGAGCGGCGGGGCGCGGTGCGGCGCGATGAAATGGCCGTCCCGCCCGAACAGCTCGTACTGCCCTTCTTCGGGCCAGTGCGAGGCGACCTCGAAGGCGTGCGAGGCGGCGAGCGCGAGCCCCCAGCCCAGCGCCGGATGGCCGCGCGAGATCTCGAGCATCACGCGATAGAAAGTGCCGAGGTCGAGCTCGTAGCCGCCGAACAGGCGCGGCTGCGTGATGCGGTAAAAGCCCGCGGCGAGGAAGCGCCGGTGCAGGTCCTCCGCGTAGGTGCCGAGCGCGTCATGCTCGTCCTGGCGCGCGCGCAGCTCGCCGCGCAACGCCGCCGCGCGCGCGACCAGCGTGTCCGGCGCGAGGTCCGGCTCAGGCACCGGGATGACCGGCTTGCGCCGCTCCATCATCCCCAGACCTCGCGCGCCGTATCCACCACCAGCGCAAGCTTGGCGAACTGCTCGTCCTCGGTGAGCTCGTTGCCCTCGATGGTGGAGGCGAAGCCGCACTGCGGGCTGAGCGCCAGCCGCTCGAGCGGCACGTAGCGCGAGGCCTCCTCGATGCGGCGCTTCAACTGGTCTTTGTTCTCCAGCGCGGGCGTCTTCGAGGTGACCAGCCCGAGCACCACCAGCTTGTCCTTCGGCACCAGGCGCAGCGGCTCGAACGAGCCCGAGCGCGCGTCGTCGTACTCGAGAAAGTAGGCGTCCACGCCGACCTTGTTGAACACCGTGTCCGCCACCTCGTCGTAGCCCCCCTCGGCGGCCCAGGCCGATTTGAAATTTCCGCGGCAGATGTGCATGCACACCGTCATTCCGGCCGGCTTTTTCGCGAGCGCCGCGTTGACCACGCCGGCGTAGGTGTCGAGCAGGCTTTGTTGCGTCTCCTTCGAGGCTTCGAGGTCGGCCCGCCGCGAAGCGTCGCAAGCGAAACCCCAGCTCGTGTCGTCGAGCTGCAGATAGGTGCAGCCGAGAGCGCCGAGCGCCGCGATCTGCTCGGCGTAGACGGCGCCGAGGTCGCGCCGGTACTGGTCCAGGTCGGGATAGACCGCCCGGTCGATGCCCATGGCGCGGCCGCGAAAGTGCATCATGCTCGGCGACGGGATGGTGAGCTTGGGGCAGGCCGTTGCCGCCGATTTCAGGAACGCGAAATCGTCCGCGAAGATCGTTTTCTCGAGCTTGAGCGGCGCGATGACGCGGAACGACGGCACCGGGGCCTCGACTTTCGCAGCCGCGGTGCGAAAGCGCAGCCGGTAGCCGGAGTCGACCCGGATCACCCCGCCCACCTGCCACATGAAGTCGAGATACCAATAGTCGCGCCGGAACTCGCCGTCGGTGACCGCGCGCAGCCCGAGGTCCTGCTGGCGCTTCACGATCCGGCGGATCTCCGCGTCCTCCAGCGCGCGCAACTCGGCGTTGGGAAGCTTCCCTTGACGGCACGCCGCGCGCGCCTGCTTGAGCGTTTGCGGTCGCAGCAAACTGCCGACCTGGTCGGCGCGGAACGGCGGCTGGATGCGGGCGGACAAGGGATTTGCTATCGTCGGCGCGGTCGGTACCCGATTATCAGGAGGAGACGGGCGATGAACAAGTTCGGGATCGGACAAGCCGTGCGCCGGGTCGAGGACCAGCGCTTCCTCACCGGACGCGGGCGCTATGTCGACGACATCGATCTGGCGCACATGTGCTTCGGCGTGACGGTGCTTTCGCCGCACGCGCACGCGCGGATCGGGCGCGTCGACGTCTCCAGGGCGAAGGCCGCTCCCGGCGTGCTCGCGGTGCTCGCCGGCGCGGACGCGGCGGCGGAGCACCTCGGCGCGTTCACATCCGTGCTGATGCCCGAAGACGTGGGTGCGCCGAAAGGACATCGCGTCTTCCAGCCGGTGCTGGTGGCGGACCGGGTGCGGTTCGTCGGCGACCGGGTCGCGTTCGTCGTTGCCGAGACGCTCGCCCAGGCGCGCGACGCCGCCGAGCTCGTCGAGATCGACTACGAGCCGCTTCCCGCGGTGGTGGATCTCGACGACGCGGCGAAGGACGGCGCGCCCAAAGTCTGGGACGACTGCCCGGCCGGGAACGTCGCCTTCCGGCTCATGTTCGGCAACAAGGACGCGACCGATGCCGCGTTCGCCAAGGCGAAGCACGTCGTCACGCTGCGCCTGGAGAACAACCGCCTCGCGCCCTGCACCATCGAGCCGCGCGCCACCATCGGCGACTACAACGCTGCCGACGACAGCTACACGCTGTACACGAGCTCGCAGAACCCGCACGGCTTCCGCATGGAGATGTCGCACGTGTTCCACGTGCCGGAGAACCGCATCCGCGTGATCTCGCCGGACGTGGGCGGAGGCTTCGGCATGAAGGGCACCTGCATGCCCGACGACGCGCTTGTGCTGTGGGCGGCGCGGCGCTGCGGCCGCCCGGTAAAGTGGGTGTCGAGCCGCTCCGAGGCGATGCTCACCGACACCGCCGGCCGCGACCAGGTGGTCTACGGCGAGATGGCGCTCGACGAGAACGGCAGGATCCTCGGCCTGCGCGCTCGCTCGCTGAATGCCGTGGGCGCTTATTTCATCGGCCCTGCGATGGTGATGTCGGCGTTTGCGCTGCGCTTCAGCCCCGAGGCCTACGACGTGCAGGCGCTCCACGTGAGCGCGACGGGGCTTTTCACCAACACTTCCCCGCTCGGGCCGTACCGCGGCGCAGGCCGCCCCGAGGCGGCGTACCTCGCCGAGCGCCTGATCGAAAAGGCGGCGCGCGCCTGCGGCATCGATCCGGCGGAGATCCGCAGGCGCAACCTCATCCCGCCCTCGAAGCTTCCCTACGCGACGCCGACCTTCTACACCTATGACAGCGGCGAGTTCGCACGCGTGCTCGACCAGTGCCTGGAGGCGGCCGACTGGAAGGGCTACGCTGCGCGGCGCGCGGCGTCCGAGAAGAAAGGCAGGCTGCGCGGGCGCGCGGTCACCTACTATATCGAGCAGGGCGGGATCTTCAACGAGCGCATGGACCTGCGCTTCGACCCGAGCGGCTCGCTCACCATCCTCGCCGGAACGCACTCGCACGGCCAGGGTCACGCCACCGTGTTCGCGCAGCTCGCCTGCGAGTTTCTCGGCGTGCCCTTCGAGAACATCCGCTACGTCCAGGGCGACACCTCGCAGGTGCCTTTCGGCCGGGGAACCTACGCGGCACGCAGCTCGCTCGTCGGCGGCAACGCCTTGAAGGTCGCGGCTGACGCGATCATCGAGAAGGCGAAACCGATGGCGGCGGCGCTCATGGAAGCCGCCGCGACCGACCTCGAGTTCAAGGAAGGCAAGTTCCGCGTGGTCGGCACCGACAAGGAATTGGCGCTGGTGGACGTCGCCAAGGCGTTCTACGCGCCGATGGGCCTCACCGACAAGCTGGGAGTGGGCCTGGAGGCGAGCGGCACCTACGGCACCAATCCGCCCAACCATCCCAACGGCTGCCACGCGTGCGAGCTGGAGGTGGACCCGGACACGGGCGAAGTGACGGTGGATCGCTACATGGTGGTGGACGATCTCGGCAGGGTGCTCAACCCGCTGATCGTCGAGGGGCAGATCCACGGCGGCGTGGCGCAGGGAATCGGCCAGGCGCTGCTCGAGCACGCCCGCTACGACCGCGAATCCGGGCAGCTCCTTTCCGGGAGCTTCATGGACTACGCGATGCCGCGCGCCGACCTTTACCCCCCGATCGGCGTGCAGCTGGAGGAGATCCCGTGCAAGACCAATCCGCTCGGGGTGAAGGGCATCGGCGAGTCGGGCACCATCGGCGCGCCCCCGACGGTGATCAACGCCCTGCTCGATGCGCTCGCGCCGCTCGGGGTCGAGCATATCGACATGCCGGCGACGCCGCGGCGCGTGTGGGAGAGCATCGCCCAGGCCTCCCGCAAGTGATCCGATGGGGGTCCTCGACTCCAAGACCTGCATTGTCACCGGCGGCGCCGGCAGCATCGGCCTGGCGAGCGCGAAGCTCTTCGCCGCCGAAGGCGCGCGCGTGATGCTCGTCGACCGGGACCCGGCGCAGCTCGAGAAAGTGGCGCAATCGTTTTCCGAGCCCGAGAGGGTCGCCACGCACGCCGCCGACGTATCGCAATCCGCCGACACCCGCGCCTATCTCGAGGCGACGGTGAAGCGCTGGGGCAGGATCGACGTGCTGTTCAGCAACGCGGGCCTCTCCGGCGCGATCGCGCCGGTGACCGAATATCCGGACGAGGTGTTCGACGCGGTGATGGCGGTGAACGTGCGCGCCTCGTTTCTCGCCTGCAAGTACGGCCTGCCGCAGATGAACGACGGCGGCTCGATCATCATCACCTCCTCGATCATGGGCGTAAAGGCGAATCCGAACATCGTCGGCTACGCGACTTCCAAGCACGCGCTGATCGGGCTGATGCGCGTCGTCGCCAAGGAAGCCGCGCCGCGCAGGATCCGCGTCAACGTGCTCGCCCCCGGGCCGGTGGACAACGCCTTCCAGACCGACATCGAGAAGCGGCTGTCTTCCGCCATCGGCATCGACGCCACCGAAATGATCAATCGCAACATTCCGCTCGGCAGGCACGCCAAGCCCGAGGAGATCGCGCGCACGGCGCTGTTCCTCGCTTCGGAGGCGAGCAGCTTCTCGACCGCCGGCGTGTACATGGCCGACGGCGGGATGAACGCCTGATGATCAGGCGCTTGCTCGACCGGGTCATCGACGGCGCGATGATCCTCGCCGAGATCGCGATCACGCTGATGATGGCGCATATCACCGTCGAGCTGATCGTGCGGTGGCTGTTCCGCTACGGCCTGGACGCGGTGCCGGAGATCGTCGCCTACTACTATATGACCGCCCTCACTTTTTTCGCGCTCGCCTACGTCACGCGCGGCGACGGGCACATCTCGGCGGAGATCTTCACGCAGAACCTCGCTCCGCGGGCGCGCGAGATCCTCGAGGGCGTGATCGCGCTCGCGCTGTGCATTTTCATGCTGGTGTTCACCTGGCAGACGGTGAGCGAGGCGATCTCGATGACGAACGCCGGCGAGACGCACCAGGCCGCGAGGATGATGCTGCTGAAGTGGCCGGCGCGCTGGTATCTGCCGATCGGCACGGCGATCATGGCCGCCTACGCGCTGCTGCTGGCAGTCCAGAAGCTTTCCGGCGGGGCCGCAGCCGCCGCCGCGCATAAATAGACCTGCGGGAGACGGGGGGAGGAGCGTTTGTCGTCGCTGGCGCTGGGATTCTCCGGATTTGCCGCGATCATCGTGCTGATCGGGCTGCGCGTCCCGGTCGGGCTGGCGCTCGCGGCGGTGGCGATCGGCGGGCTCACCCTGATCGCCGGGCTGGACGTCGCGCTCAGCCTGCTGCGCATCCTGCCCTTCGACTTCATCTCGAACTGGGATCTGTCGGCGATCCCGATGTTCCTGCTGATGGGCGCGGTCGCGCACCGCGCCGGCATGACCGCGAACCTGTTCGAGGCCGCGCGGCTGTGGTTCGGCGGCCTGCCCGGCGGGCTCGCCGTGGCGACCAACTTCGCCTGCGCCGGGTTCGCCGCCGCCTCGGGCTCCTCGCTCGCCACCGCGATGGCGATCGGCCGCATCACCATCCCCGAAATGCTGCGCCACGGCTACCACCCGGGCCTCGCCACCGGCGTGGTGGCGTGCGCGGGAACGCTCGGCATCCTGATCCCGCCGAGCATCATCATGGTGATCTTCGGCATCTTCGCCGAGATTTCGGTGGCGAAACTTTTCATCGCCGGCGTCATTCCGGGGCTGCTCACCGCCGCGATCTACGCGGGCCAGATCGTGCTGCGCTGCAAGCTCAATCCCGGTCTCGCGCCGATGCTGGACGAGCGGCCGACGTGGCGGCAGAAATGGCGGTCGCTGAGCGGCGTCTGGCCGTTGCCGGTCCTGGTGCTTGGCGTGATCGGCGGGATCTACAGCGGGATCGCCACGCCGACCGAGGCCGGGGCGCTGGGCGCCTTCCTGGCGGTGGTCATCGCCCTCGTCCAGAGAAAGCTGACGCTCGCCGCTTTTCGCGAAGCGGCGCGCGAATCCGTCTTCAGCACCGCCTCGATCTTCTTCGTCGCCATCGGCGCGGTGCTGCTCACCCGGTTCATGGCGCTGAGCGGAGTCCCGGTGTTCCTGGCCGATGCGGTGCGGGACCTCGCCCTCGACCCGCTGTGGTTCGTCATCAGTCTTGCCGCGATCTACCTGGTCCTGGGCTGCTTCCTCGATCCCCTGGGCATGATGCTGCTCACCCTGCCCGTGTTCCTGCCGATGATGATCGCGATCAAGCTGGACCTGTTCTGGTTCGGCGTCCTGCTGGTGAAATTCATCGAGATCGGGCTCATCACCCCGCCGGTCGGCCTGAACGTCTACGGCATCAAAGTCCTGGTTCCCGACATCCCCCTGGGCGTGCTGTTCAAGGGGGCGGCCTGGTTCCTGCTGAGCGAGGCGGTGATCGTGACGCTGTTGATTGCCTTCCCGCAACTCTCGCTCTGGTTGCCTAGCCTCATGTCATGAGCGTAGGATTGATCAAGAAGAATAGTGGGCGATGTCCCACAAATTTCGACCGAGAGGATTGGAGGAGGACCATGCACAGGAAGAAAGCCATTGCCGCCGCCCTGACGGCAGCACTCGTTTCGCTCGCCGCGGGCGTCGACGCCAAGGAGTTCAAGTACTCGTCGTGGACGCCGCCGCCGGCGCCGAACAACCGCTTCGGCACGGTGCCGATGTTCCAGGCGATCGAGAAGGAGACCAAGGGCACCAAGGACGAGCTGACGTTCAAGAACTTCATGGGCGCGCAGCTGTTCAACAACTTCACCACGCTCGCCGGCGTGCGCGACGGCGCGGTGGACGGCGGCGTCACGGTGCCGGTGTTCAATGCCGGGGAGCTGAAGTCGCACGTCACCTTCGCCGACATGCAGGCGCTGACGCGCGACGGCTACTCGGCCGCCGCCGCCGGCACCGAGACGCTGCTGCTCAACTGCCCGGAGTGCCTGGCCGAGTACGGCAAGTTCAACGCCATGTCGCTCGGCGTGTACGCAAGCGCGCCCTACTACCTGATGTGCAATTTCGAGTTCAAGAGCATGGACGACCTCAAGGGCAAGAAGTCGACCGAGGGCAATCCCATGTTCGCCCGCTGGTCGGCGGTGCTCGGGATGTCGCGCATTCAGCTGGGGCCCGCGGACTACCTCCAGGCGCTGCAGCGCGGCACCGCGGATTGCGTGTTCGGGCCGAAGGACTGGCTGAACGCGTTCAGCCTGAAGGACGTGGTGAAGACGGTCGCGCTGGACGTGCACCACGGCGTATTTCCGGCGGTCAGCATCATGACGGTCAACAAGAAATCCTGGTCAGGCCTGTCGGACGGCCAGCGCAAGACCATTCTCAAGCACATGCCCGGCACCATCATGCGCGTGGTGCACGGCTACTACGAGGACGAGCAGCGCGGCGAAAACGACGCCAAGGCCAAGGGCACGAAGTTCATCAAGCTCGGAGCGGCCTACGTCAAGGCGTGGGAGACGTTCAAGGCGAAGGAATTGGCCAACTCCATCGATGCGGCGAAGAAGCGCGGATCGCAGAGCGCCGAGACGATCGCCAAGTCGAACGCGGCCAGCCTCAAGAAGTGGGAAGGCATCGTCGACAAGCTCGGGCGCGATCCGCAAAAGGTCGCCGCCGAGCTGGAAAAGCAGGTCTACACCAAGGCGAAGTTCTAAGGCTCTAGAGCAGGTCCGGTCCGGACAGGCGCAGCTCGCGCCTGTCCGGATTTTCTTCATTGGAGGCCAACATGAGCGCTGCCGAGAGCTTCGATTACGTGATCGTCGGCGCGGGAACCGCCGGCTGCATCCTGGCCAACCGCCTGACCGAGGACGCCAATGCGACGGTCTGCCTGATCGAAGCGGGTCCGCCGGACACGTTCCCGCTGATTCACGTCCCGGCTGGTTTCATCCGCATGCTCTTTCATCCGAAGTACAACTGGATGTTCATGGCGCCGGGCGACGACAAAGTGAAGAACCGCCCGATCTTCGTGCCGCGCGGCAAGGGGCTGGGGGGATCGAGCTCGATCAACGGCATGATTTACATGCGCGGCCACCGGCGCGACTACGATGAGTGGGCGAGCCTGGGGAATGCGGGCTGGGGCTGGGACGACATGCTGCCCTACTTCCGCAAGTCGATCTACAACGAGGATCTCAACGACGGCAAGTTCCACGGGCGCGATGGCCCGCTGCACATCAAGTTCCTGGCGAGCCCCAACAAGATGGATTACACGTTCGTTCAGGCGGCCGAGTCGGTCGGGAAGAAACGCATCGCCGACTTCAACACCGGCGAGAACGAGGGCTTCGCCATCTTCCAGGTCACCGTGAAGGACGGACGGCGCGAATCGGCTGCGACCGCGTTCCTCGATCCCGCCAAGAGCCGGCCCAACCTCAAAATCGTGTCCGAGGCGCAGGTATCGCGCATCGTGCTCGAGGGCAGCCGCGCGACCGGCGTCGAATGGCAGGCCGCAGGCGAAACCCGCCGCGTCGAGGCGCGGCGCGAGGTGATCCTCTCGGCGGGAACGATCCAGTCGCCGCAGTTGCTGATGCTCTCGGGGATCGGCGAGCCCGAGGAGCTGCGCAAGCACGGCATCCAGGTGAAACACGCGCTCGCGGGCGTCGGCAAGAACCTGCAGGAGCACATCTCCTGCCCGGTGCATTTCCTCAGCCCGCGCATCACCTCCTACGGCGTCTCCATCCCCGCGCTGCCGAAAATCGCCTGGAACTTCCTGCTCTACGCCGTGGCGCGCAAGGGTTTCCTCGGCAACAACCTGGTCGAAGCCGGCGGCTTCATCCGCACCGAGCCGGGGCTCGAGCGGCCCGACATCCAGCACATCTTCGTCGCCACGCACCAGGGCAAGCCGGGACGGCTGCTCGCGTGGGGCCACGGGTTCCGCATCACCACCGTTCTCGTGCGCCCGAAGAGCCGGGGAAACATCCGCCTGGCGAGCGCAAGGCTGCAGGATCCGCCGGTGATCAACTTCGACTTCTTTTCCGACCCCTCCGACATGGAGGTGCTGATCCGCGGCATCAAGGACGCGCGCAAGATCCTGATGGCTCCCGCGTTCGACTATTACCGCGGCGAAGCGGTGTGGCCCGCGGCGAGCGTGCAGACCGACGAGCAGCTGCGCGAATTCGTGCGCGAGTTCTCCTCGACCGTGTTCCATCCCGTCGGCACCTGCAAGATGGGCCGGGACGACATGGCGGTGGTGGACGAGCGCCTGCGCCTGCGGGGGATCGCCGGATTGCGCGTCGTCGACGCTTCGATCATGCCCTCGGTCACCACCGGCAACACCAACGCGCCGACGATGGCGATCGCCGAGAAGGGCGCCGACATGATCAAGGCCGACGCGCGCGCCTCGGCCGGCGCTGGCGAGCGGGTTCCGGTCGCCGCCTAGCTCGACGTTGCCATGTCCGCGATCGTCAATGAAGCGAGCCTCGCCGAGCAGATCCGGAAATTCGGCCAGCCCTCGCTGTTTGTCGGCGAGAACGAGAACGATTCGCCCTGGGTGCCGTTCGTTCCGGATATCTTCATCCGCCATCTCGCGTTCGACGTCAGGAGCAACACCTTCATCAACGTGCTGTGGGTGCAGAAGCCGGGCATGCTCGGCACGCATCGCCACCGCGGCCCGGTTTGGGGCTACGTGCTGGAGGGCAGCTGGTACTACAAGGAGCACGACTGGGTGGCGCGCCCGGGGAGCTACCTGTACGAAAATCCCGGCGCGGTGCACACTCTGATGGTGGACGACCCCAAGGGAATGAAAACGCTTTTCTGCCTCAACGGCGCGCTGGAATTCCTGGACGACAAGGGCCGGGTCGCGGACACGCTCGACGTGTTCTGGTTCGTCGACCACTACGTGAGCCATTGCCGCAAGCATGGCCTGAAAATCAACGAGCAACTCTGGATCTGACGGGAATCAATCGAAGGAGGGGATACCCATGAGGTTCAAACGCCTGATATCGATCGCAGCGGCGGCGCTTGCCGCGATCGCGGGTCCCGCGGCCGCGGCGGAGCTGGTCTACGGCTCGTGGCCGCCCGCTGGGGAATATCTCAACCGCGTCGCGCTGCCCAAGTCGTTCGCGGCGATCGCCAAGGAGACCAACGGCGCAATCACGTGGAAGCTGGTGCCGGGCGGCCAGCTCGCCGATCCGAAAAGCAGCTTTACGGCGGTCGGCGACGGCCTGATCCATGGCGCGCTGCAAATCTCCGTCTACGTGCCGAACCTGGTGCCTTCGCTCAACACCATCTACAGCACCAACGTCTTCGACGACGACGTGGTCGCGGCAAGCGGCGCGGCGCTGGAGACTTTCACCCTGAATTGCCCGTCGTGCCAGGCGGAGTACCGCAAGCTCAACACGGTCCCGCTTGCCGGCTGGACCAGCTCCTCGTACCACCTCACCTGCCGCGAGCCGGTGAGATCGCTCGCCGACCTGAAGGGCAAGCGCGTGCGCGCCACCGGCGGAAACCACGACCTGATGACCCTCGCCGGCGCGGTGCCGGTGGCGGCGACTCTGGTCGAGACCGTGGGCTTGCTGCAGCGCGGAGGGCTCGACTGCCAGTTCGGCGTGCATACCTGGGTCAAGACCTTCGGCTATGGCGACGTCGCGAAATTCATCACCGACCTGCCGCTCGGGCTCTCCGGCCCGGCGATCGGGCTGCCGATCAACCGCGACGCCTGGAACAAGATGACGCTCGATCAGAAAAAAGTCCACATTCGCCAGGCCTCGCGCATCGGCGCCGAGCTGGCGCTCGGCCAGTTCGTGCTGGAGAACGAGGCGATCCTGAAGGAGCTGCAGCAGGCGAAGGGGGTAAGCCTGGTCAAGCCGACCAACCCCGCGGAGTTCGCCGGGCTGGTGGCGAAGTACGAAAAATTGCAGCGCGAGAAGAACATAGAGAACGCGAAGAAGTTCGGCGTGGCGAACCCCGCGGCGATCATCGACGCCTACGATGCCGCGCGCAGGAAGTGGAAGCCGCTCTCGAAGCAGATCGGCCGCGACATCGACAAGTTCGCCGCCGCGATCCAGCGCGAGATCTACGACAAGGTCGATCCCGGCAAGCTTTGACGCCTCGAGGACCTGACCGGGGTCGCGGCGACAGAACCGCCGCGGCCCTTTTCTTTATGGAAAAACTGCTCAAGTGGCTCGAGGTGCCGATCCACCTCCTGCTGTGGGTTTCGCTCGCGGCCGGGTTCCTGATGATGATGCACGTCAGCGTCGACGTCGCCGGGCGCACGATCTTCAACCGGCCGCTCGCGGGCACCACCGAGATCGTCGCGGCGTACTACATGGTGGCGGCGGCCTACCTGCCCTGGGCCTGGGTCGCGCGCAACGACGGCCACATCCGGGCGGAACTGTTCGCGCGCATCGGCTCGGCGCGATTTCACTACTGGCTCGATGTCGCGGTGAAGTTTTTCACCATCGTTTACCTGTCGGTGTTCACCTGGCAAACCGCCGTCCGGGCGGTGCAGCAGTTCCACGCCGGCGAGGCGTGGCAGGCATCGGGCGGCTACCTCGCCGTCTGGCCGAGCCGCTGGGTGCTTCCGCTCGCCGGCGGCCTGATGGTCGTGTACCTGGTCCTGCGCGTCATCTCCGACCTGTCGCGCGAGCGGCGGTCCTGAGCGGCGAGGCCGTATGAGCGCGCTCACGCTCGCGCTGGGCAGCATCGCCGCGATCCTGGCGCTGATCGGGCTGCGCGTGCCGATCGGCGTGGCCATGGGAGGCGTCGCGTTTGCCGGTGTCTGGCACCTGCGCAACCTCGACGTCGCGCTCTCGGTGCTGCGCGACACGCCTTTCGTGTTCGCGGCGAGCTGGGAGCTCTCGGCGATCCCGATGTTCCTGCTGATGGGCGCGATCGCGGGCAACTCCGGCGTGGGGACGGCGCTCTTTCGTGCCGCGCACGCATGGTTCGGCGCTCTTCCGGGAGGGCTCGCGGTGGCCACCAACTGGGCCTGCGCCGGCTTCGGGGCGGCGTCGGGCTCGAGCATCGCCGCCGCGGCGACCATGGCGCGCATCGCCGTTCCCGAGATGCTCAAACATCGCTACGACAAGGGGCTCGCCGCCGGCGTCGTGGCGAGCGGCGGGACGCTCGACGCGTTGATTCCGCCAAGCATCACCTTCGTCATCTACGGCGTGTTCGCCGAGGTGTCGGTGGTCAAGCTGCTGCTCGCCGGCGTCCTACCCGGCCTTCTCACCGCCGCGATCTACATGCTGATGATCGTGATCCGCTGCTCGCTCCAGCCTTCGCTCGCGCCGCGCATCGTGGTCCGCGATCGCGCGGCGCTGTGGCGCGAGCGCTGGAGCTCGGCTACGGAGGTCTGGCCGGTGCTGGTGCTGATTCTCGGCGTGATCGGGGGGCTGTACGCGGGCGTGGTCACCCCGACCGAAGGCGGCGCCGCTGGCGCGCTGCTCGCCACCGTCATCGGGCTCGCGCAGCGCAAGCTCAGCCTGCGCGGCTTCATCGACAGCTTCAAGGACGCGATGGGGACGACCTCGCAGCTGTTCTTCGTCGCGGTGGGTGCGGTGATCTACACCAGGTTCCTCGCCCTCGCCGGAATCGGCCCCCTGTTCGCGGAGCTGATCGGCGGCTGGGCGCTCGACCCGCTGCTGCTCATCGTCGCCGTGTCCATCATCTACGTAATTCTCGGCATGTTCCTCGACCCGCTCGGCATGATCCTGCTCACCATCCCGGTGTTCGTGCCGATGTTCAACGCGCTGGGGCTGGATCTGGTCTGGTTCGGGGTGCTGGTGGTCAAGTTCATCGGCATCGGCCTGCTGACGCCGCCGGTCGGGTTCAACGTCTACGTGGTGGCGAGCGCGACCAGCGACTCGATTCCGCTGAAGACGATCTTCCGCGGCTGCTACTGGTTCCTCGGCTGCGAGGTCGTGATCATGACGCTGCTCGTCGCCTTCCCCGAGATCTCGCTCTGGCTGCCGAATACGATGCAATGAGCCGAAGCCGGCGAGCGGCGAGGGCGGCGGCAAGGAGGAGGCGCCGCAACCCCGCCGCTCGCCGCCGCGGTTCCTGAGACCTGACCGGCCAGGCGCACTCGACGCCGAGCGGTACTTCGACCGGTTCGCCGCGGCTCACGCCGCGCCCAGCGCGAACAGCGCGGCCACGCCCCCGAGTGCGACCCCGGCCCCGAGGCCGATCGCGGTGGCGAGCGCGACGAAGGCGAGAAGATCGATGACTGGTCGTTTCATGGTGAGGCCCATTGAAACCTTCGCTGCCGGCCGCGCCGGGTCGAAGCGGTGGCGCGGTGCCGGCAGATTCTGGCAATCCGGCGGCAGCCGGTCCCGGTGCCTCGTTCCGCTATAGTCGGAGGCGTGTCGCGCCGCATCGCCATCGTCGAGGACGACCCGGCCATCCGCGCCAACTACGCCGAGGCGCTCCAAAAGCACGGCTACGAGGTCGCGGCCTTCGCCGGCGGCGCCGAGGCGCTCGCGGCGATGAAGAGCCGGCTGCCGGACCTGGCGCTCATCGACATCGGCCTGGGCGGCGACGCGGACGCGGGATTCGCGCTGTGCCGCGAGCTGCGCGCGATGTCGGCCGCGCTTCCCATCATCTTCCTCACCGCGCGTGACAGCGACTTCGACGTGGTGGCCGGGCTGCGCCTGGGCGCCGACGACTACCTTACCAAGGACGTGAGCCTGCCGCACCTGCTGGCGCGGATCTCGGCGCTGTTTCGCCGCGCCGAGCTTGCGCATGCCGAGCCGCAGGGCGCCGAAGAGCGCCTGGAGCGCGGCGCGCTCGCGATGGACCTGAAGCGCTTCAGCGTCGCTTGGCGCGGCACCGGGGTGCCGCTCACGCTCACCGAATTCTGGATGGTGCACGCGCTCGCCAAGTTTCCCGGCCACGTGAAGAACCGCGAGCAGCTGATGGGCGAGGCGAACCTGGTGGTGGACGACGCGACCATCACCTCGCACGTCAAGCGCATCCGCAGGAAGTTCCTGGCCGCCGACCCGAAGTTCGAGGCGCTGGACACCGTCTACGGCATGGGCTACCGGTGGAAGGCCTAGGCGCGTGAGCCTGCGCGCGAAGCTGGCGCTCGTGGCTCTGGCGCTGCTCGCGCTGCCCTGGGCGGGCGTGCTGTACGTGAACGAAATGGAGCGATTTCTTCTGGAGAGTCAGGAGCAGGCGCTGCTCGCGACCGCGCGGGCGGTGGCGACCGCGCTGCACGAGCGCCCGCAGCTCCTTGCAGCGGCGCCGGAGCGCGACGACGAGTTGCGCCGCGAGGCGGAGCAGGAGCTGAAGCGTCTCACCGGCAGCGAGGGCCTGCCGCTCGAGAAGGAAGACTCGCTTCGGGCGCGCCAATCGAGCGAGGAGATCGCCTCGATCCTGCGCGCGGTGCAGCGCGCCTCCTCGCGCATCTGGGTGGTCAACCGCCGTTACCAGGTGCTGGCGCTCGCCGGAAGCCTGAAACGCCCGGCCGGCGCGTCCCCGGAGGAGCCGTGGTGGCGGCCGCTCGTCGGCTGGCTGGTCAAGCGTCCCAGCGAGGATTTCGCAGAGGCGCTGCCCGACGAGGTGCTCGCCACCGGGCGCGACATCGCCCAGGCGCTGCAGGGTGCGCCGGCAACGCGCATGCGCCGCACGTCGGACGCGCGTGCGGTGGTGATGTCGGCGTCGCACCCGATCTGGAGCGGCGACGAGGTGATCGGCGCCGTAGTGGCCGAGGAGACCACCAACCCGGTCGTCTCGGTGAAAAGCGCCGCGCTCGAGCGGCTGCTCGTTCTCACGCTGGCCGCGTTCGCGGGCGCCGCGGCGCTGCTGGTCGGCTACGCCTCGCGGCTCTCGGAGCGCATCCGCCGGCTGCGCGACGAGGCCGAATCGGCGATCGACGCGCGCGGCCGGATCACGCGCCTCGCCGCCGGCTCCGGGGCCTCCGACGAGATCGGCGACCTGTCGCGCAGCTTCTCGGCGATGCTCGCGCGGCTCGCGCAGCACCACGCCTACCTGCAGAGCATGGCCGGGAGGCTCTCGCACGAGCTGCGCACCCCGATCGCGGTGGTGCGCTCCTCGCTCGAGAACCTCAAGCTCGCCCCGGAGGGCGCCGAAGCGCGCCGCTATGTCGAGCGCGCGGAGGAGGGCCTCGCTCGCCTCAACACGATCCTGCAACGCATGACCGAAGCCTCGCGGCTGGAGCAGAGCCTGAGCGCGGCCGAGCGCGAGCGCTACGACCTGGTGCCGGTGGTGCGCGGCTGCGTCGAGGGCTACCGCATCGCCTATCCCAGCGCGTCGTTCGCGCTCGAGCTGCCCGATTCGGCGATCGAGGTCGAAGGCTCGCCCGACCTGGCCGCGCAGCTGCTCGACAAGCTGGTCGAGAACGCGGTCGATTTTGCGCGCACGGGCGAGCCGGTGCGGGTCGCGCTCGAGCGCACGGACGGCTCGGCGCTGCTCTCGATCGCGAACAAGGGGCCGCTCCTTCCCGCGGAGATGCGCGCGCGGCTGTTCGAATCCATGATCTCGGTCCGAGAGACGGGCGGCGCAGCGCCGCACCTTGGACTCGGGCTGTACGTGGCGCGGCTGATCGCCGAGTTCCACGGCGGCGCGATCGAGGCGGCGAACCTCGCCTCGGGCGACGGGGTGGCGCTCAGCGTGCGCTTCCCGATCGCATGGAAGTGAGCTACGACCTGCTGGTCATCGGCGGCGGAATCAACGGCGCCGGGATCGCGCGCGACGCCGCCGGGCGCGGCCTCTCGGTGCTGCTGGCCGAGCGCGGAGATCTCGCCGGCGCGACCTCGTCGTCTTCCTCGAAGCTCATCCATGGCGGGCTGCGCTACCTGGAGCACTACGAGTTTCGCCTCGTCGCCGAGGCGCTCGCCGAGCGCGAAATCCTGCTCAGGACGGCGCGACATCTCGTCTGGCCGGTCCGCTTCGTCATGCCGCACGTGCCCGAGCTGCGGCCGCGCTGGATGATCCGCGCAGGGCTCTTTTTCTACGACCACCTGGCGCGGCGCGCGAGCCTTCCTGGCTCGCGCGCGGTGCGGCTGGACGTGCCGCCGTACAACTCCGGCCTCAGGCCGCAGTTCAGGCACGGTTTCGCGTATTCCGACTGCCGCGTGGACGATGCGCGGCTGGTGATCTCGAACGCCCTTGATGCCGAGCGCCGGGGCGCGACGATCCTGGCGCACACGGAATGCCTGGCGGCGCGGCGCGAAAACGGCGCCTGGCGCATCACGCTTTCGGGAGCGCGCGAGATCCGCGCCCTGGCGATCGTCAACGCTGCGGGCCCGTGGGTAAAGCGCGTGCTGAACGAGCGCCTTGCGCAGCCGAGCCGCGACGCCGTGCGGCTGGTGAAGGGCAGCCACATCGTGCTGCCCCGGCTCTATGCGGGCGACCACGCCTTCATCCTGCAGAATGACGACCGGCGCGTGGTGTTCATGATCCCGTACGGCGACCGGCATACGCTCGTCGGCACGACCGACGTGCCGCTCGAGAACGATTCGGGAACGCCGCAGGCGAGCGAGGCCGAGGTGGCCTACCTGTGCCGCGCCGTCGGACGCTATCTGGCTCAGCCCGTCGGCCCGGCGCAGGTCGTCTGGCGCTACGCCGGGGTGAGGCCGCTCTACGACGACGGCTCGAGCGACCCATCGGCGATCACGCGCGACTACACGCTGCGCCTCGACGCCGAGCCGGGCGAGGCGCCGGTGCTTTCGGTGTTCGGCGGGAAAATCACCACCTACCGCCGGCTCGCCGAGCATGCGCTCGAGAAGCTCGCGCCTTATTTCCCCGGCATGAAGGGCGAGTGGACCTCCGGCACGCCCCTTCTCGGCGCCGATTTCGGCGGCTCGAGCCGCGAGCAGGCGCGCGACGCCTTCTTCGCGCGCTACGCCGCGCTGCCGCAGGAAATGCTGCGCGGAATATTCCGGCGCCACGGCATGCTCGCTTACGAGGTGCTCGGCGACGCGCGCGCAACGGGCGACCTGGGCGAAGATTTCGGCGCCGGGCTCACCGGGCGCGAGTTGCGCTACTTCGCCGAGCGCGAATGGGCGGCAAGCGCCGAGGACGTGCTGTGGCGCCGCACCAAGGCGGGCCTGCACATGGACGAGCGGCGTCGCGCGCGCCTCGCCGAGGCGCTCGGCGCATGAAGCCTGTCGCCGAGCTGGATCCGGGGCCGGTCAAGGCGGTGCTCGTCGATCTCGACGAGACGCTCACCACGCAGGGCCGGCTCACCGCCGAAGCCTATGCGGCGCTCGAACGCCTGATGCGCGCGGGAAAGATCGTCGTGCCGGTGACGGGGCGGCCGGCGGGCTGGTGCGACCACATCGCGCGCATGTGGCCGGTGGACGCCGTAGTGGGCGAGAACGGCGCGTTCTATTTCTGGCACGCCGAGGGCAGGCTTCGCCGCAGGTACTGGGACGAGGAGCCGGCGAGAAGCGACAAGCGGAGTAAATTGGAAGCGATCGCGCGGCGCATCCTCGCCGAGGTGCCGGGCTGCGCGCTCGCCGCAGATCAGCGCTATCGCGAGACCGACCTCGCGATCGACTATTGCGAAGACGTGCCGGAGCTGCCCCTGGAGGCCGCTGACCGCATTGCCGCGCTGATGCGCCGGGCGGGCCTCAGCGCGCGAGTGAGCTCGATCCACGTCAACGGCTGGTTCGGCGACTACGACAAGCTGGCAATGACCCGGCTGCTCTTCGCCGAGCGTTTCGGAATGGAGCTCGCGGCCGCGAACCGCAGCATCGTGTTTGCCGGCGACTCGCCGAACGACGCGCCGATGTTCGCGTTTTTCGACAACTCGGTCGGCGTGGCGAACGTGCGGCGCTTCGAGGCTCGGCTGCCGGCGAAGCCGAAGTACGTGACGCGCGCCGCCTCGGGCGCGGGCTTCGCCGAGCTGGCGGCGCACCTGAGCACCTGAGGCCGGCCGGAACCGCGTGAGGTTTTTCCTGTCCACAGTTCGGCGCCGGCGCTAGCCTGCGCAATCCCGATTTCCAGCGGAGACCGTATGCGAAGCCTGATCATAGCCCTGTTTGCCGCCGGCCTGCCCCTGGCCGCGGCGCAGGCGCAACCCCAAAGCGACATTCCCGACGCCGACTCCGCCTTCAAGGCGCTGGACAAGAACGGCGACGGGTTCCTCTCCCCCAGCGAGACGAGCGGCGAGCGCGAGCTCGCCAAGCGCTTCGAGCGCTTCGACGCGAACCGGGACGGGCGACTCGATACCGGGGAATGGCGCCGCGCCGTGGACGACAACCAGAAGCGCGTGCTCTCCGACAGCGCGATTACCACCAAGGTGAAAGCCGAGCTCCTCGCCGCCAAAGGCATTCCCTCGATGTCGATCTCGGTCAGTACCTACGAGGGCCGGGTGCAGCTCTCCGGCTTCGTCGAAACCAAGGAGCAGGTCGCCCGGGCCGGCAAGCTCGCGGGCGGCGTTTCGGGAGTGAAATCGGTCCAGAACGCGCTGGCGGTGAAGTAGCATCCGGCCTGATGGCCGGGCCGCTCGCGCACATTCGCGTTCTCGATCTCGCGCGCGTCCTCGCCGGGCCGTGGGCGGCGCAGAACCTCGCCGATCTCGGGGCCGAGGTGATCAAAGTCGAGCGCCCGAAGAAAGGCGACGACTCGCGCGCCTACGGCCCGCCCTGGCTCAAGGACGCGAACGGCAGCGACACGACCGAGTCGGCCTACTTTGCCTGCGCCAACCGCGGCAAGAAATCGGTCACGCTCGACCTCGCCAATCCCGAGGGCCAGGCGATCGTTCGCGAGCTCGCCGCGAAGTGCGATGTGCTGCTGGAGAACTTCAAGTACGGAGACCTGGAGCGCTACGGCCTCGCCTACCGCGATCTCGCCGAGGTGAACCCCCGGCTGATCTACTGCTCCGTGACCGGCTTCGGCCACACCGGGCCTTACCGTGAGCGGCCCGGCTACGACTTCATGATGCAGGGCATGGCGGGCCTCATGAGCGTCACCGGAGAGCGCGACGACCTGCCCGGCGGCGGGCCGCAGAAGGCGGGCATCCCGATCGCCGACCTCATCACCGGGATGTACGCGAGCGTCGCAGTGTGCGCCGCGCTCGCGCATCGCGCCGAGACCGGCGCCGGCCAGCATCTCGATCTCGCGCTGTTCGACTCGCAGGTGGCGGTGCTCGCGTTCCAGGCGGGGAATTTCCTCGCCACCGGCGAGCCGCCCCGGCGCCTGGGCAACGCGCATCCGAACATCGTGCCCTACCAGCCGTTCCGCACCGCCGACGGCGACGTGATCGTCGCCTGCGGCAACGACAACCTGTGGCGCAAGTTCTGCGAAGTTGCGGGCTGCCCCTGGTTGGCTGAGGACGCGCGCTTCGCGACCAACGCGAAACGGGTCGAGAACCGCGCCGAGCTGACGAGAATCCTCTCGGAGATCACGGCGAAGCGCACGACGCGCGACTGGGTCGAGGCGCTTGAGGCCGCCGGCGTTCCGAACGGGCCGATCAACGATATCAAGCAGGCGTTCGAGGAGCCGCAGGCGCTCGCGCGCGGCTTGCGCTTCGAGCTGCCGCACCCCAAGGCGGGCAAGGTGGCGCTGGTGCGAAGCCCGATGCGCTTCTCGGCCACGCCCGTCGAGCACCGGCTGCCGCCGCCGCTGCTGGGGGAGCACACCGAGGAGGTGCTGCGCGGGATCTTGGGAAAAAGCGAAGTGGAAGTCGCGCGGCTGCGCGCGGCCAAGGTGATCTGACCTAACTTCAGTTGCCTCGCCGGATCAAGCGATGGTCGGCGTGATGTTCTGGTTCAAGCGAAAGAAGTTGTCGGGGTCGTACTTGTTCTTCAGGGCCACCAGGCGTTCGTAGCCCTGGCGATAAACCGAGCGCGTTTGCCCCTCGCCTTCTTCGCCCAGAAAATTCACATAGGCGCCCGCGCTCGAATGCGGCTCGATCGCGGCCCAGGACTCGCGCGCCCAGGAAATATGCCCGTCGCTCTCGGCCGGATCGGTCCAGGTCGCCGCGATGTTGAGACAGAAGGCCGCATCCCCGAGCCTTGCCGCGCCGCCCAGCTGATACAGCGCCAGCAGCGACAGCGGCGAGGTCATGCGCCGGGTGCTCTCGACGATCGCGTCGATCGCCGCATCGCCCAGCTCGCGCAGATACGAAGTCTTCCAGTAGTTGTGGCGCCCCGGAGGCTGCGCGGCGTCGAACATGGTCTGATGGTCGACATAGGGCTTCAAGCCGATGCCGTCCACGAGCGGCGCCCCATACGCGCGCAGCGGCTGCACCGCGCGCTCGCCGTCCTCGATGACGCCGCAGTAGCAGGCCGCGATCGCGATCACCGGCATGCCGCGCAGAAAAGGCGGCAGCTTGGCGAGGTGCGGCAGCCGCCGCAGAATGACGATCGTGGTGAGCTCGTCGGGTGCTGCCCTCGCGTAGTCGCGGTAAAACCGGAGCACCTCGGTCGACTTTTCCTGCGGATACAGCACCCACCCGGCCAGCACGATCGGCCCGACGGGGTGCAGGCGAAAGCGCAGCTCGGTGACGATGCCGAAGTTGCCGCCGCCGCGCTGCAGACCCCAGAGCAGCTCTGCGTCCTCCTCGGCGCTCGCTTGCAGGAGTTGCCCGTCGGCGGTCACGAGGCTCGCGCCCCGCAGGTTGTCGGCGGTGAGGCCGTGCTTGCGCATCAGCCAGCCGATGCCGCCGCCTAGGGTCAATCCGGCGACGCCAGTCTCGGACACGATCCCGCCGGTGACGGCCAGTCCGTGTATCTGGGTGGCGCGATCGACGCTGCCCCAGATCGCGCCGCCTTCGACCCTCGCCAGCCTCGCCTCCGGGTCGGCTTGCACGCCCCGCATCGGCGAGAGATCGATGACCAGTCCGTCGTCGCAGGTGCCGTGTCCCGCCACGCTGTGGCCGCCGCCGCGCACCGCGACGAGCAGCTCGCCAACGCGCGCGAACTCCACCGCCGCCTCGACATCATCGACGCTCGCACAGCGGGCGATCAGCGCCGGCCTGCGGTCGATCATGCCGTTCCAGACCCGGCGGGCCTGGTCGAAGTCAGCGTCGCCGGGCCTGATGACCGTGCCCTGGATACGCTTGGTGAACTGCGCAATCGCAGTGTCGGTCAAGCGCTCCACGGACATGATCCGAGAGGGTAACCGATTCGCCTCACTTCCTGACCACGATGTCCTTCTTGGTGCTTTCCACGATGGCGATCAGCTCCTGCTGCTCTTTCGCCGGAACGCCGTAGTTGTTCAGCACGCGCCGGAAGTCGGCGAGCATCGCCTGCCATTCTTTTTCGCCGATATTGAGGTGGGCGTGGGACGGCTTCATGGCGCGGCCGGTGTACTTGCACGGGCCGCCGGTGGTCTGGCAGACGAGCGCGGTCACGTGGAACTTCAGCCCCGCCGCCGGCACCCGGTCTCTCGCCGCCTTGATGGCGGGATTCGCGTTGAGCGCATCGTTGACGAGCAGCAGATCGATGAAGCTGTCCACCACCACCGAGATCGGATAAGCGCCGCCGAGCCGGTCGTAGAGCGATTTCGGCTGCTGGGCGTGGGCGACGCCGGCCCCGAGCAGAACCGCCGCGAGGGCCGCGATGAGTGTCGATTTCATGATTCCTTCCTCCAGGGAGTCGATGTCGAGGCGCTACGCCTTGACGGCGAGGAGCGAGACGCTCTTCACGCCCCACTTCCTGACGGCAGACTTCGCGTTGTCGGAGATGAAGCGGTACTGCGGGTTGTCCTGGATGGTCTCGAGCCGCAGGCCCGCGCGCTTGATCGCTTCGAGGTACTGATCCACCTGCATCGCGCCGCCGATGCACGCGGCCCACAAGTCAGCCTTTTCCGTGACGCCGTCGGGAAGCTGGGCTTCGGTGACGATGTCGGCGATGGCGAGCCGCCCGCCGCGGCGCAGCAGGCGCGCCGCCTCGTTGAATGCCTGCTGCTTGTCGGGCGCGAGGTTGATCACGCCGTTGCTGATGACCGCGTCGAACGTGCCGTCGGCGCGCGGCACCCGCTCGATGTAGCCCTTCTGGTAGGACACGCTGGCGAAACCGGCCGCGGCGCGCAGGCGCTCGGATTTCTCGAGCTGCTCCTCGGTCATGTCGACACCGAGCACCTTGCCGGTCGCGCCGACGTGCAGCGCCGCAACGAAACTGTCCATTCCCGATCCGCTGCCCAGATCGACCACGGCCTCGCCTTCCTTCAGCTGCGCGAGGTGGAAGTAGTAGCCGACCCCCGCGAACGAATCGATCGCGGCCGCCGGGATGCGGTCGAGATCGGCGGGGGGATAGCCCAGGCGCTCGGCGAGCGCGCGCCCCATCTCGAAGTGGAATTCGCCGCCCGGGTCGCGGGCGACGTCCCGGTACATTTCCTTGACCTTCTGCTCCAGGTCCGCGGTGTCCAGACCCGGCTTGGCGGCCGTCGCTGTGCTCATGGTGCACCTCCCTCGGTTGAAGTGCGCACCACGATAGCGACCGGCCCTTCCGATCGTCTTCCGGAAACCTTCCGCTCTAGCTAGCGCAGGATCTCCACCTCGGTCGAGATCGCCGGCGGCATGCGCATCGTGCATGCAACGGGCGAATGCGCGTCGCCCCAGGCCGCGATCTCGCGCAGGGCATCGTCGCTCGCCCCGTGCGCGCCGATCCTTAC
Source organism: Betaproteobacteria bacterium RIFCSPLOWO2_12_FULL_68_20 (assembly GCA_001770655.1). Taxonomy (GTDB): domain Bacteria; phylum Pseudomonadota; class Gammaproteobacteria; order Burkholderiales; family SG8-39; genus 2-12-FULL-68-20. Next base: position 40,407 of record MERQ01000089.1, on the reverse strand, counting down.
CCGCAGGCGCAAGGCGAGCACCGACGCCGCCGCATCGTCGAGGCCCAGTAGGCGGCGGTTGTCGATGTCGCTTTCGGCGTCCACCTCCAGCAGCGTCAGCCTCACGCCGAGCCGTGCGGCGCGCATGGCGATCACCGTCGCGGTGCACGCCGCGAGCGAGGCGCGCATCAGCCAAACGGGATTGGGCGCGCTGCCCTCGCCGCCCACCGTCTGCGGCACGTCGGTGCGCACCGTTTCTCCTCCGGGGCCTTTGACTTCGAACCTGAGCCCGTCGATCAGACTCGCCGTGAGCGGCGCAGCTGTGCTGCGCGCCTTGGTTGGGTTCTTCGCGAGGGTGTCGCTCGCGCGTTCGAGCGACTCGCGGATTCTTGCCTGTTCCATCGGCTGCCTCCTCAGAAGCTGAGCGTCAGCGGCTCGAGCGGGGCGACCTGGGTCGACTGCGCGGCGCGCTTGCGCACCAGGTCGACACCCGCGTTCTTTTCAAACCGCAACCGTGGCGCGCAAGAAGGTTGCGGGAATGGCCGTGGCGTCCTTGCTTGGACTCTTGTTCTGGCTCTCGAACAGGGCTTCCAGCTCCTTCGTCAGATCATCCGCTCGACCGTTCTTTTCTGCAGCTTCGAATGCATTCATGGTCGGCCCGTAATATTTTCTGAATGCAGCAACGAAGTCCGAGGGTGCGCCTGGAAAGTTGAAGGTATACGTGTCCCGGACGAAGGAGATCTTCTCTTTTGGAACCCCCGCGCCGCCAAATCGCTCGATCACGTTCTTCTCGATCCCCCACGTCATCGGGCTGATGAACCCTTCCGGCGGCGGCGGCGAGTAGGAGGAGCTGATTCTCAGAATCTGTGCCACCAACGTCGGATCATTGGGAATCCAGTTCCCCATGACGATCTGGCCACCGTGCCGGGTCACGCGCACCATCTCCTTGGCCACATCGAACGGCTTCGGCGCGAACATGGCCCCAAAGATGCTCACGACGAGGTCAAAAGCGTGATCCTTCAACTCGTGCAGGTTGGACGCATCGCCTTCCTGAAACCTGCAGCGCGCGAGGCCTTGCTCCTTTGCCCGCTTGTTCCCGGCGTCGACCAGGTTCTTCGCGATATCGACCCCGAGCACGTCGGCTCCGAGTCTGGCCTCCGGCAATGCCGTCGTTCCATCGCCGCATCCGAGGTCCAGGACCTTGAGTCCTTTGGTGATTCCGAGTCCCTGGACCAGGGCCTCCCCGCTCTCTCTCATGCTCGCCGCAATGCGCGTGAAGTCTCCTTTTTCCCACAGCGCTTTGTTTGGATTCGCGGTGTCGAGCCCCGCCTTGAGTTCGGTCGCCGTAGTCACGATGCACCTCCTTGTCGGTTGAGGTGTGCCACGGTAGCGACCGGCCCTTCCGGTCTTCTTCCGGAAATCTTCCGCTCAGGGCGCGGCGGCCATGCGCTCGAAAAGATACGTCATGGGCGAGGCGGATCCTTTCAGCGCCCCGCCCTGCATGAGTCCCGTCGCCTGCCGGCGTGCATCGCGATAGCGGGGCAGGTCGCCCTGGGCGCGTGCTGCGCCGCAGCGCACGATCGCGGCAATGGTTTCACCGACCGGATTGCCGGTCTTGGCGGCGAGGCCCTCCAGGCGCTCGGCGCACTGCGCGGCTCGCGCCACATCGCCTTGCTCGAGGTAATGAAGCGCGAGCCAGGGGTACAGCTCGACCCCGCACCACGGGCATGCGCCCGCGGCGAGAAGCGACTCGCTCTTCGCGACCAGCTCGGCGACCCGCGCGCTGTCCTTCGCCTGTATGCGGTTCCAGATCCCCACGCCGTACAGGCGCTGCAGGCAGTGGTCGCGGATGGATGCGCGCTCGGCCTGTTCGACGCCCTCCTCGACCGAGCGCCATCCCAGGTCGATCGCGCCGGCGAGCGTGTGCAGGACCGCGCGCCGCGCGAGCGTGTAGGCCATTCCCGCCGCCGAGCCGACCCGCTCGTGCAGGGCGAGGCTTTCGTCCAGTTCTGACAGGGCGCTCGCAGCGTCTCCCTGCCACAGGTGAATCGTCCCCAGCGCGTATTGGCAGATGGCCACGCAACGCTTGTCGCCGAGGCGATCTGCCTCTGCGGCCACCTCGCGCATGAACGCGGACGCCTGCTCGAGCATGCGGTCGTCGCGCACGTGGTACTCCCACAGGCACAGGTGGGCGTCGGTCGCCACCACCAGCTCCGGTGACCAGCGCCCGTGCCGCAGGCGCTGCTTCTCGTAGCGCAGCCCCTCCTGCCAGCGTCCCAGCGGCAGATAGGTCATGGCGAGGATCTCGCAGGCCTGGGCCGACTCCACCTCGGCGCCTGCCGATTGCGCGAGCTCGAGCGCGCGGTGCGCGTACTGCGCCGCCTCCTCGAGGCGGTTGAAATGCCAGAGATAGAGCGCGCGCAGCACGTGCAGCCGCGCGTGCACGCGCGCATCCTCGGGCGCATGGCGCCACGCCTGCGCCAGGTGCCGGCCCGCCTTCTGCATGTCGGCCGCGAAGATGGCGGCGAGCGCGATCTTGCGGTTGAGCTCGGTCAGCTCGGCCTCGTTGACCGGCAGACCCTCGAGCAGCGCAGCCGCGCGCTCGTAGGCCGCGAAGCTCTCGCCCAGGTAGCCGGCGGCGCGATTGGTGTCGCCGATCAAGGTGTGCAGGTTGGCGCAGATGCGCTTGACCATGGCGTCGCGGGCGGGCTCGAGCATCGCCAGCGCGTCGCGGTAGCTCGCCAGCGCATCGTCGTGCGCGTACACCGAGGCCGCCCGCTGGCCGGCGAGGGTCAGGAAGTGCGCGGCCTGCCTTGCGTCGCCCGCCATCCGGTAATGGAAGGCCACGCGCTCGACGGGCAGCTCGCCGTCGCGCTCGCCCAGCTCGAGCAGGCTGCGCGCGACCTGCGCGTGAAGCGCCCGGCGCCTCGCTTCCGAAGCCGACTCATACACGCAGCTGCGATGCAGGGCGTGGCGAAAGCGGTAGTGCACCCCGTGCTCATGCAGCAATTGCGCGCCGATCAGCTCGTCGAGCACATCGAGCAGGCGGCCACCACCCTCCTTCGGCTCTTCGGCGACCGACCAGAGCGCCTCCAGCAACGGATACGCGATGTCCTCGCCGGCGACGGCGGCGATGGTCAGGAGCCTGCGCGCACCCGGCGAAAGCGCCTCCAGCTGCTCCAGGACGCGCGTGCGCAGCGAGAGCGGGATCGTCGCGGTCGAATGCCGGCCGCGCGATCCGTGCAGCTCCAGCGCGTACAGCGGGTTGCCCTCGGAAAGCCGGAAGATCTGCTCGCTGCGCTCGCGCGCCAGCGACGGGTCGCCGCATTGCTGCCGCAGCAGCTCGTGGTGGTCGGCTTCGCTCAAGGGCGCGAGCGAAAGCACGCTGGCCGGCAGTGCTTCGGCGATGCCGCGCAGGAGCCTGTCCGGAGCGGCACCCTCGTCGCGCCGCGTGGCGGCGAGCAGAACGGGCGTCTCGTGCGTGCGCCGCGCGAGATAGTGGAACAGCTCGCGCGAGCCCTGGTCGGCCGCGTGGAGATTTTCCAGCACCACCACGAGCGGCGCCGCGGCTGCGCGGCGGCGCAGGAACTCCGCGATCGCGGCGAACAAGTAGGTTTGCGCGGCGCGCGGGTCCGAGTTGGGCACGGACGGCGCGCCCGGCGCGCGGCCGATCACGGCGCCGGCGATTTCGGCCGGTATCAGTTCCTCGCCCGCGGGGCTGGCGCGCAGCGCAGCCTGCAGGATGTCGATGAACGGGCCGTAGGCGATCGCCGCTTCCATTTCGTAGGCGGAGCCGACAAGGGCGTGAAAGCCGCGCTGCCTCGCCCGCGCGGTGAGCTCGCGCACCATGCGCGATTTGCCGATGCCGCCCGGCCCTTCGATGAGGAGGACGCCGCCCCGTCCGGCGGCGAGCCGCTCGAGGCACTCGTCGAGCACCTGGCACTCGGACACGCGGTTTACCAGCGGCGGCATCTGCACCGGCGCTTGCAGCGGTGCGGGTGCGGCGGCGCCCTCGGTCCCCGATACCTGTCGCTCGATCCGGTCGTACAGCGCCCGCGTTTCCTGCGACGGCGCGACCCCCAGCTCGTCGGCTAGCGCGTCGAGGCAGACGCCGTACTGCTTGAGCGCCCGGTCGCGCTGCCCCTGGCGCGCGAAGACCTCCATCAGGCCGCGGTGAGCGGTCTCCAGCGTCGCGTCCTTTTCCAGCGCCGTGCGCCAGGTCTGGGCCGCGGCGGCCAGATCGCCGCGCCGCTGGTACCCCTCGGCCAGCGCGAGCAGCACGTCGATGTAGAGCTGCCGCAGCTCGTTGCGCGGCGCATCCGCCCAGGGCGCGTGCAGATCCATCGGCAGCAGGTCGCCCGTGTAGCGGCCCGCAGCCGCCTCGAGCGCTTCCAGCCGCCTGGAACCGAGCGCCTCGCGCGCGGCTCGTTCGAACGCTGCAATGTCGGTTGCCAAGCCGTCGGGCGGCGCGAGCTTGATGAGATTCCTGGTTGCCGCGAGCCATCTGCCGGCTTCTGACCCGCTTGCGCACGAGCCGAGCACTTTGCGCAGCTGGTGCAACGCCTTGTACAGCTGCGCAGTGCCGCCTGCGCCGAGCTCCGGCCACAGCAGCTCCACCGCCATGTCGCGCGCGAGCTGGTGATCGGGAGCGAGCGCGAGGAGCTTGAGCAGCGCCGCCGCCTTGCGCCCCGGGACGTCCTCGTCGCCGAGCCTCGTCCCTGCAACGAGGATCTGGAATCGGCCGAGCAGGAAGATTTCCACCGGCCGATTGCGCCGCGCGGCTACTGCGTGCGCAGCCGCGGATCGAGCGCGTCGCGCAGCGAGTCGCCGAGCAGGTTGAAGCCGAACACCGCGAGGCTGATCGCGAGCCCCGGGAAGATCGCCATCCACGGCGCGCTCTCGGCGAATTCCACCGCCGCGCCGCGCAGCATCAGGCCCCAGGCCGCGGTCGGCTCCTGCACGCCCAGGCCGAGGAAGGAGAGCGAGGACTCGAGCAGGATCGCCTCGCCGAGGAACGCGGTGGCCATGATGAGCAGCGGCGCCATGACGTTGGGCAGCATGTGGCGCAGGATGATGCGCCGGTGGCCGAAGCCCGCGGCGCGCGCCGCGTCCACGTACGGCATTTCGCGCACCGCGAGCGCGCTCGAGCGCACCACGCGCGCGCAGCGCGGCACCATCGGCGTGGCGATGGCGAGGATCACGTTGCCGACGCCGGTGCCGAGGATCGCCACCACCGCAAGCGCGAGGATGATCACCGGAAAAGCGAAAAACACATCCATGATGCGCTGCACGACCAGGTCCACCCGGCCGCCGAAATAGGCGCTCCCGACGCCGATCAGCGCGCCGAACACGGCGCCGATGAGCGAGGCGCCCAGGCCGACCATGAGCGCGGTGCGCGAGCCGTAGAGGATGCGCGTCAGCACGTCGCGGCCGTGAGCGTCGGTGCCCAGCCAGTGGTCCCGGTTGGGGGCCGAGAGCATCGCGGCGTAGTCGTTTTCGAGCGGGTTGTAAGGCGCGAGCAGACCGGCGGTCGCGGCCACTGCCACCATCACGAGGATGATGCCGCCGCCGATCGCCCCGAGCGGACGCTGGCGGATGAAATCCAGCACGGCGCCGATCCAGCCTGCGCGCCGCGGCTCGGCCCGGGTCAGCTCTTCCACGGTTTGCGGCGTGACGGCCATCGCTAGCGATAGCGGATGCGCGGGTCGAGCCAGGCGTAGGCGATATCGACCACGAAGTTGACGATCAGGAAAAAGGTGGCGACGAGCATCACCAGCGCCTGCGTGAGCGTGTAGTCGCGGCGCGCGATCGCCTCGACGAACAGCATCCCGAGCCCGTTCAGGTTGAACACCTGCTCGGTCACCACCAGGCCGCCGAGCAGGAAAGCGAACTCCAGGCTCATGACCGTGAGCACCGGCAGGATCGCGTTCTTCAGCGCGTGGCGCGCGAGGATCAGCTTCAGCCACAGGCCCTTGGCGCGCGCGGTGCGGATGTAGTCCTCGCGCAGCACCTCGAGCATCGCCGAGCGCATCATGCGCGTGCCCACGGCCGAATAGCGGTAGCCGACGGCGAGCGCCGGCCAGATGAGCTGCGCCAGGTTCTCCCACGGGTTCACCCACAGCGGCGTGAACACCATCGGCGGCACCCACTTGAAGACGATGAGCATCGTCAGGATCATCAGGATGCCGAGCCAGAACGAGGGCATGGCAAGGCCCGCGATCGAGAACACGCGCACCGCGTAGTCCACCCACGTGTCCTGCTTCAAGGCAGCCAGAATACCCAGCGGAATGGCCAGCAGCTGCGCGAAGATGCTCGCCATGATGGCGAGCTGCAGCGATAAGGCGAAGCGCAGCTTGATCTCCTCGGTGATCGGCGAGCCGGTCCACATCGAAAGGCCGAAATCCAGGCGCGCGAGCCCCGCCATCCAGGTGGTGAACTGCGTCCACAGCGGCTGGTCGAGGCCGAGCTTCTTGCGCTCCAGGTCCATCAGCTCCTGCGACTGGAACTGGCTTCCCTGGCCCAGGTAGCGGGCCTCGACCACGTCGCCCGGAACGATGCGCAGCAGAACGAAGATCAGCACCGCGACCCCGAGCAGGGTCGGGATCATCGCCAGCAGCCGCTTGAGGATGTAGTACGCCATGGCAGAAACGGAGTCCGGGAGCGCGCTCCTCTACGCGCCCCCGCGCGCCGCCGGCCTTACTGGGCGAGCCAGACCGTGTCCAGCGTGTTGTTGAGGTAGTGGCTCGGCGTGATCGTCCAGCCGCGCACTTTCGACGAGTGCGGAACGATCCGGTTCCACTGCAGCGTCATCAGGTAGTGGGCTTCCTCCTCGAGCAGGCGCTTCTCGAAGGTGCGGATGAGCTGCTTGCGCTCCTCAACGCTGGTGGCGCGGCTCTGCTTGTCGTACAGGTCGTCGAGAACCGGGTCCTTGTAGCGGCCGTAGTTCGCCGGGTTGCGGTCGACGGACAGGAACTTGTACATGTCCAGGTCCGGCTCGACGATGTAGCCGCATTGGAAGTCCATCGCCACTTCGTAGTCGCCCTTGCGGATGACGCCGAAATAGCCCGCGGGCTCGATCACCTCCTGCCTGACGTTCAGGCCGACCCTGCGCCACTGGTCGATCATCCACACTCCGAGCGGCTCATACGGCATCGGGATGCCGCGGTTCTTGAAGGTGAACGAGAAGCCGTCTGCAACGCCCGCCTCCTTGAGCAGGCGCTTTGCTTCGGCGCGCGACTTCTCCGCGTCGGTCCAGTAGCCGGCGAGCTTGTTCAGCTCCGCGGGCGGCGTCGCAAACGGCGTGCCGGGCACCTGCACCCCGGCCACGGCCTTGACGATCGCGATCTGGGAGAGCGCCTTCGAGCCTTCGTGGCGGTCGAGCGCGAGCGTGAGCGCCCTGCGCACGCGCTTGTCGTCGAAGGGTTTCTTGTCGTGGTTGATGGTGACCAGCAGGATGCAGTCCCAGGGCGACTCCTGCACGGTGATCTTGTCGCCGAGCGCGGCCTTCAGGTTGTCGCGGTCCTTGGGCGTGAAGCCGCGGAACTGGATCTGCGCGCGCTCGCCGCGGATCGCCGCCACCTGCGCCGCCGACTCGCGCATGAACACCGCGCGGAAGCCGTCGAGATAGGGCTTGCCCTTGTCCCAGTAGTTCGGGTTCTTCTTGCCCAGCACGTGCGAGCCCTTGACGTGCTCGACGAAGGTGAAGGGCCCCGTGCCCATGATGTTCTTCTCGTACCAATTCATGTCCTTGGCGAGGATGTCGGCCTTGTAGATGAAGTTGTAGGGCGAGAGCAGCGACGCGATGAACGAGCCCGAAGTCTGCTTCAGGCGAAACACCACGGTTGCGGGGTCCGGCGCCTCGACTTTCTCCACCACCGCGTACTGGCCCTTGCGGGTCGAGCCTACGCCCGCCGGCGGGAAGATGATCTTGTCGTAGGAGGCCTTGACGTCCTTCGAGGTCATCTCGGAGCCGTCGTGGAACTTGACCCCCTGGCGCAGCTTGAAGGTGTAGGTCTTGCCGTCCTGCGAGACCGTCCAGCTTTCGGCGAGCGACGGTGCCGGCTTGGTGCCGCCCTTGTCGAACGGGTCCACGCGCAGCAGGGTGTTATAGAAGGGCGCGAACGGATGGATCAGCCCGAACGTTTCCTCGCGGTGCCCGTCGTAGGAAGGCGGCTCCGAGGGAACCGGGAACACCAGCTCGCCGCCGGAGCGGGGAGCCTGCGCCTGCACCGTGAATGCGAGCAATGCGCCGGCCGCGATGGCCAGCAGACGCGCGAGTCGTTTCATGCCACACCTCCTCCTCGATGAATTCGCCAACCGCCCCCGGACCGGGGGTCTTCTGCTTTCGGAGCGTTACTTGTAAGTGGGACTGCGGCGATCTGTCAATGCCGCCAGTCAAGCGAGATGGCAGGCGGCCCAGTGTCCGGGCTTGATCTCCCTCAGGGCAGGAATTTCCGCACTGCAGCGATCCACCGCGATCGGGCAGCGTGGATGGAATACGCACCCCGACGGGGGGTTGAGCGGGCTCGGCACCTCCCCTCGCAGCACCGTGCGCTCGCGGCGCGCCTCGAGCTTCGGGTCGGGGATGGGCACCGCGGAGAGCAGCGCGCGCGTATAGGGATGGAGCGCCTCGTCGTAAAGCGACTGGCGGTCGGCCAGCTCGACGATCCTGCCGAGGTACATCACCGCCACCCGGTCGGAAATGTGGCGCACCACCGAGAGATCGTGGGCGATGAACAGATAAGTGAGCCCGAAGCGCGCCTGCAGCTCCTCGAGCAGGTTGATGATCTGCGCCTGGATCGACACGTCGAGCGCCGAGACGGGCTCGTCGCAGACGATGAGCGAGGGCTGCATCGCCAGCGCCCGCGCGACGCCCACGCGCTGCCGCTGCCCGCCAGAGAGTTGGTGCGGGTAGCGCCGCGCGTGCTGCGCGTGGAGCCCGACCTGCTCGAGCAGCTCGCGCACCCGCGCCTGGCGCTTGGCCGGGTCGGAAACGATGCGGTGGACCTTGATCGGCTCGGCGAGGATGTCGCCCACAGTCATGCGCGGATTGAGCGACGAATACGGATCCTGGAAGATCACCTGCATGTGGCGCCGCACCGTCCTGAGCTTGTCCTGGGAAAGTCCGGTCAGCTCGGCTCCCTCGAAGACGATGCGCCCGCTGGTCGGCTGCTCGAGCTGCAGCACGCAGCGGCCGGTGGTGGTCTTGCCGCAACCGGATTCGCCCACCAGCCCGAGCGTCTCGCCGCGTTGAATGGAGAAAGTGACCCCTTCGACCGCGCGGACCACGCCGGCGGCGCCTTTCAGCAATCCGCCGCCGACCGGGAAATGCTTGACCAGATCCTGGACTTCGAGCAGCGCCTGGCTCATGCCGCCAGCTCCTTCACCAGGCGCTCGGCTTCCCAGCATGCCGAGCGGTGGCCCGCGCCGAGCGCGACGAGCGAGGGCACCTCGCCGCAGCGCTCGACGCGGTAGGCGCAGCGCGGCGCGAACGCGCAGCCCTCGGGCAGCCTCGTCAGGTCGGGCGGCTGGCCCTCGATCGGATCGAGCCGCGCGCGGCGCGGCTCGTCCAGGCGCGGCACCGAGCGCAGCAGCCCCAGCGTGTAGGGGTGGCGCGGGTTCGCGTACAGCTCGGTCGCGCTCGCCTGCTCGATGATGCGCCCGGCGTACATCACGTTCACGCGGTCCGCGTAGCGCGCCACCACTCCCAGGTTGTGCGTGATGATCAGCATCGCGACGCCCAGGCGCCGCGCGAGGTCGCGCATCAGCTCGAGGATCTGCGCCTGGATGGTGACGTCGAGCGCGGTGGTCGGCTCGTCGGCGAGGATCAGCGACGGATTGCACGCGAGCGCCATGGCGATCATCATGCGCTGGCGCATGCCGCCGCTGAAGTGGTGCGGGTACTGGCCGAGGCGGCGCTCGGGGTCGGGAATGCCGACCATGGCGAGCATCTCGACCGCGCGCGAACGTGCCTCGGGGGGCTTCATCCCCATGTGGATCTCCAGCCCCTCGGTGAGCTGGCGCCCGATCGAGAGCACCGGGTTGAGCGAGGTCATCGGCTCCTGGAAGATCATCCCGATCTCGCGGCCGCGGACGTGGCGCATCTGCTCCTCGCTGAGCTTCAGGAGGTCGCGGCCCTTGTAGACGATCTCGCCCGACTCGATGCGGCCGGCGGGCTCGTCCACGAGCCGCATCACGCTGAGCGCGGATACCGACTTGCCGCAGCCCGATTCGCCGACCAGCGCGACGGTCTCGCCCTCCTCGATGTCCCACGACACGCCGTCCACTGCGCGCACCACTCCCGAGGAAGTGAGGAACGTGGTCTTGAGATCCCTGACGTCGAGCAGTGTCGCCACGGCGCGGGCAGTCTAGCACGCGGCCCTGTTACGATTGTCACGTGGCCGTCACGAAAAAGAAGCGCACGCTCGCCACCTGCTGCGCGGCGCACACCCTGCACGACGGTCTCTCCGACCTCACCTACGTGCTGCTGCCGCTGTTCGCGCAGAGCTTCGGCCTGTCGCTCGCGCAGGTCGGCCTGATTCGCGGCGCCCACCGCACCGCGATGGCCGCCTTCCAGATTCCCGCGGGCCTCGTCGCCGAGCGCTTCGGCGAGCGCAACCTGCTCGCGCTCGGGACTCTCGTCGCCGCTGCGGCATTCCTCGCGCTCGGCACCGCGCCGGGGTTCTGGGCGATCCTCGGCGCGCTGTTCCTCGCGGGCGTCGGCTCGGCGGTGCAGCACCCGCTCAGCTCCACCATCATCTCGCATGCCTATCCGGCCGAGGGGCGGCGCACGGCGCTGGGCACCTACAACTTCGCCGGCGACGTGGGCAAATTCGCCTTCGGCGGGATGCTGTCGCTGCTGCTGGTGGCCGGTATCGCCTGGCAGGCGACGGTGCTCGGGTTCGGCCTCGCCGCTCTCGCGATGGCGGCGGCAGTATTCGCGCTCATCGCCAATACGCGCGCCGCGGAACCATCCGCCGCAGCCGCGCCGGCGCGGAGAAGAGCGGGCTGGGGCATACGCGATCGCCGGGGTTTTGCGGCGATCTGCCTGATCGAGGTCATCGATTCGAGCACGCGCACCGCTTTCCTCACCTTCATCGCCTTCCTGCTGATCGAGCGCGGGCTGCCGCAGGGCTGGGCCGCAGCCGCGGTGCCGCTGGTGTTCGTCGGCGGCATGGCGGGAAAGTTCGCCTGCGGCTACCTCGCCGAGCGGCTCGGCGTGGTGCGCATGATCGTCGCCACCGAGATCGCGACCGCCGCGGGGATCCTCGGCGCGCTCGCACTCCCCGCGCCGGCCACGTTCGCGCTCCTGCCGCTGCTCGGCGTGGTGCTGCAGGGCACCTCCACCGTCCTCTACGGCACGGTGGGCGAATTCGTCGAGCAGGACCGCCTGCCGCGCGCATTCGGGATCTTCTACACGATCGGATCGGTGTGCGGCATCGCCGCCCCGCTCGGCTACGGGCTGCTCGGCGACGGCTTCGGCGTATCGTTCGCCATCGGGACGATGGGGGCCACGATCCTGCTCGCCGTTCCGCTCGCGCTGTTTCTCAAGCCGGCGGGCGCCTCGCGGCTGCGCAGCGCCTGAGGCCATGGCGGGCCTCGGCCGCGTCAAGGCGCTGCTGTTCGACGTGTTCGGCACCGTGGTCGACTGGCGCGGCGCGCTGCTCGCCGAGGGCGAAGCGCTCGCGCGCGCGAAGGGCGTGAGCGTCGACTGGCCGCGCTTCATCGCGGCCTGGGAAAGCGCGCGCCGCCCGGCCATGGACCGGGTGAACGCCGGCGAGATTCCCTGGACCAACGTGAGCGAGATCTACCGCCGGCGCCTCGACGAGGTGCTGCCCGGGTTCGGGCTGGAGTCGATGGACGAGCCGGAGCGCGAGCATTTCAATCGCGTCTGGTGCCGGCCGAATCCCTGGCCCGACACACTCCCCGCGCTTGCCCGCCTCGGGAGGAAGTTCGTGCTCGCGACCCTCACCAACAACGATTTCGCCTGGGCGGTGGCGATGGCGAAGCACGCGCGGCTGCCGTGGGACTGCATCCTCACCGCCGAGCTGTTCCGCCGCTACAAGCCCGCGCCCGAGACCTATCGTGGGGCGCTCGCGCTGCTCGCGGTGCGACCCGAGGAGGCGATGATGGTCGCCTCGCACAACTACGATCTCAGGGCCGCCCAAGCGCAAGGCCTGCGCACCGCGTTCTTCCCGCGCAAGGAGCACGGCGAGGGGCAGACGCGCGACCAGGCGCCGGAGGGCGCGTGGGACATCGTCACAGGCGACCTTTCGGAACTCGCCGACCGGCTCGGAGCGTGAGCCGAAAAGCGCAATCCCCCCTTCCGCGGACGCTGAGCTAGCGGCCCTTGAAATCGGGTTTGCGCCTGGCGAGGAACGCCGCCACGCCCTCGCGGAAGTCCGCGGTGTCGAAGCAGGCGTAGCTCTCGGCGTACTCGGCCTCGGAAAGCGGCCGCGGATCGGCGAGCCGCCGCGCGAACTTCTTGTGCCAGCGCGCGACGAGCGGCGCTCCTTCGGCGATGCGGCGCGCGGCCGCGTAGGCCTCCTCCTCGACCCGCTCGTCGGGCACCACGCGGTGGACGAGGCCTTTGGCGAGTGCCTCCTCGGCGCCGAACACGCGCCCTTCGAGCAGAATCTCGAGCGCCACCGCGCGGCCGGCGAGCGCGATCAGCCCGGCCATCTCGTCGTAGGCCACCACCAGGCCGAGGTTCTTGATCGGGACGCCGAATTTCGACGACGCGCCGCAGACGCGCAGGTCGCACTGCGAGGCGAGCTCGAGCCCCCCGCCGACGCAGGCGCCGCGGATCGCCGCGACGATCGGGTGCCGGCAGTCGCGGATCGCGTGCATGGTGCCGGCGATGCGCTCGCCGTAGTCCTTCGCCTGGCGCGCGTTCGCGCGCACCGAGGAGAATTCCGCGATATCGGCGCCGGCGGCGAACGCCTTCTCGCCCGCGCCCTTGAGCACGATGCAGCGCAGCCCCTCGTCGGCATCGAGGCTGCGCACGATCTCGCCCAGCCGCTCCCACATGGCGAGGGTGAGAGCGTTCAGGCGCTCCGGGTTGGAAAGCGTGACGGTCGCGAGGTCGCCCTCGCGCTCGAGCAGCACCTCGGGCATCGCCTCAGGCCGCCGCGCGCTGCCTGGAGCCGCGGCACTCGGCGAGATATTCCAGCGCCGCGCGCACGCCTTCCTTCTTCACCGCAACGCCCGCGAGCGCGAGTCCCATCTCGACGCCGCAGAGCGTGCCGGCGAGCATCAGGTCGTTGAAGTCGCCCAGGTGCCCGATGCGGAACACCTTTCCCGCGAGCTTGCCGAGGCCCGTTCCGAGCGAGAGGTCGAACGCCTCGAGAATGATCTTCCGCGCGCGGTCGGCGTCGTGGCCGGCGGGCATCAGCACGGCGGTGAGCGAGGCTGAATACTCGCGCGGATCGAGCGCGAGCACCTCCAGCCCCCAGGCGCGCACCGCACGGCGCGCCGCCTCGGCGTGGCGCGCGTGGCGCGCAAAGACGTTCTCCAGCCCCTCCTCCTCGAGCATCGCGAGCGCCTCGCGCAGGCCGTAGAGCAGGTTCGTCGCCGGCGTGTACGGGAAGAAGCCGTTCCTGCCGTTGGCGATCATCTCGTCCCAGGCGAAGTAGCTGCGCGCGAGCTTGGCGGATTTGGATGCGGCGAGCGCCTTGGGCGAGACGCAGTTGAAGGAAAGTCCCGGCGGCAGCATCAGTCCTTTCTGCGAGCCGGCGACCGTCACGTCCACGCCCCATTCGTCGTGCCGGTAGTCGATGGAGGCGAGCGAAGAGATGGTGTCCACCATGAACAGCGCCGGGTGGCCGGCCGCGTCGATCGCCCGGCGCAGCTCGGCGATGCGCGAGGCGACCCCTGTGGAGGTCTCGTTGTGCACCACGCACACTGCCTTGACCCTGCGCTCGGCGTCGGCGCGCAGCCGCTTCTCGATCGCCTCCGGATCGGCGCCGTGGCGCCAGTCGCCCGGGAGGAACTCCGGCTCGAGTCCCAGCCGCGCGGCGAGCTTGCGCCACAGGGCGGCAAAGTGCCCGGTCTCGCACATCAGCACCGCGTCGCCCGGCGAGAGCGTGTTGGCTAGTGCGGCTTCCCACGCGCCGGTGCCAGACGCGGGATAGATCACCACCTCGCCGTCCGTGGTCTTGAACACGCGCTTCATGCCGGCGAGCACGCCCTTGCCGAGCGCGGCGAACTCGGGCCCGCGATGGTCGATGGTCGGGTAATCGATCGCGCGCAAAACGCGATCGGGCACGTTGGTCGGCCCGGGGATCTGCAGGAAGTGCCGGCCGGCGCTTCTGGGCATGCGCTATTCTACCTTTCGGCCCCATGAACGCTCCCGGCATTCCGGTCCGGCTCGCCAAGGCGCGGCGCGGCGATTCGTCGCTCGCCGCCCGGCTGCGCAAGGAGGTGGACGGCGAGGTGCTGTTCGATGCGGCGAGCCGCGGTCGCTACGCGACCGACGCGTCGATCTACCAGATCGAGCCGATCGGGGTGGTGATTCCGCGCAGCGACGAGGCGGCGCGCGCGGCGATCGCGATCGCCGCCGCGCAAGGCGTGCCGATCCTGCCGCGCGGCGCCGGCAGCTCGCAGTGCGGCCAGACGGTGGGCGAGGCGCTCGTCGTCGACGCCTCGAAATATCTCGACCGCGTGATCGATCTCGATCCCGCGCGCGCGGTGGCGGTGGTGCAGCCCGGCCTGGTGCTCGACAGGTTGAATGCGCTGCTGCGCCCGCACGGTTTGTGGTTCCCGGTGGACGTCTCCACCAGCGCGCAGGCGACGCTCGGCGGCATGGCGGGAAACAACTCCTGCGGCTCGCGCTCGATTGCCTACGGCAACATGGTGCACAACGTGCTCGCGATCGACGCGCTCACCGTGTCGGGCGAGCGCTGGAGGTTCGGCCCGATGAGCGAGGCTTCGGGTCCTGCCGGCTATGTGGAGCTGGTGGCGAAGCTTCGCTCCCTGTACCAGCGCGAGCAGGAAGAAATCGCCGCGCGCTTTCCGGGCGTATCGCGCCGGGTCGCCGGCTACAACCTCGATCATCTCGGGCCGCCGTACGCGAACGCCGCGCACCTGCTCGTCGGATCGGAGGGCACGCTCGCCTGGTCGGAGCGAATTCACCTCATGCTCTCGCGCATTCCGGCCGCGCGCGCGCTCGGCGTATGCCATTTCGAGCGCTTCCACACCGCGATGGATTGCGCGCAGCACATCGTGAAGCTCGATCCATCGGCGGTGGAGCTGGTCGATCGAACGATGATCGACCTGGCGCGCGGCATCGCCGCGTTCCGCAGCACCGTGGACTCCTGCATCCGCGGCGAGCCGGACGCGATTCTTCTCGTCGAGTTCTCGGGCGAGGACGCG
Source organism: Betaproteobacteria bacterium RIFCSPLOWO2_12_FULL_68_20 (assembly GCA_001770655.1). GTDB lineage: Bacteria > Pseudomonadota > Gammaproteobacteria > Burkholderiales > SG8-39 > 2-12-FULL-68-20. The sequence continues at coordinate 25,056 of MERQ01000089.1, read as the reverse complement.
GCCGAGCAGGCGCGCAGGCTGAAGACGCTTGCGGAGCTGGTGGCAGACCTCGGGCTTGCCGGCAGCGTGGTGGAGATCACCGACGCACGGCTGCAGCGCGAGCTGTGGGAGGTGAGAAAGGCCGGCCTCAACATCATGATGTCGATGAAGGGCGACGGCAAGCCGGTGTCCTTCATCGAGGACTGCGCGGTGCCGCTCGAGCACCTCGCCGAATACACCGATCGCCTGACGCAGGTATTCGAGAAGCACGGCACGCGCGGCACCTGGTACGCGCACGCCTCGGTGGGGTGCCTCCACGTGCGGCCGGTGCTCGACATGCGGCGCGACGGCGCGGCGAAGATGCGCGCCATCGCCGAGGAGGCGTGCGCGCTGGTGAAGCAGTTCAAGGGCGCGTACTCGGGCGAGCACGGCGACGGGCTCGCGCGCTCGGAGTGGATCGCGCCCTTCTTCGGGCCGCGGCTCACCGCCGCGCTCGCCGAGGTGAAGTCCTGGCTCGATCCGAAGGGCCTGATGAACCCGGGGAAGATCGTCGCGCCGTCGAAAATGGACGACCGGTCGCTGTTCCGCTTCAAGCCCGCATATGCGGCGAGCGTTCCCGCGACGGTGCTCGACTGGTCGGAATGGGGCGGCTACGACAAGGCGGTCGAGATGTGCAACAACAACGGCCACTGCCGCAAGTTCGACGTCGGCACCATGTGCCCCTCGTACCGCGTGACGCGCGACGAGATCCATCTCACGCGCGGCCGGGCGAATACATTGAGGCTCGCGCTCTCCGGGCAGCTCGGCGCGGAGCCCGACGCAGCCGTGCGAGAAGCGCTCGACCTGTGCGTGTCCTGCAAGGGCTGCAAGCGGGAGTGTCCGACCGGCGTGGACATGGCGAGATTGAAGATCGAGTTCCTTGCGCACTATCGGCGCAAGCACCGGCTGACGCTGCGTGACCGGCTGATCGCCTACCTGCCGCGCTATGCGCCCTGGGCGGCAGCTTTTGCGCCGGTCGCGAATGTCGCTTCGGATCTTCTCAAGGCTCCGCTCGGGTTCTCGGAAGGGCGCCGGCTGCCGAGCTGGCGCCGCGACCGCTTCATCGATCGCCCCTGGGCGAAGCGCGGCGAGCGCGAGGCGGTTCTGTTCGTGGACAGCTTCAACCGCTGGTTCGAGCCGGAGAATGTGCGCGCGGCGATCCGTGTTCTGGAGGCCGCGCGCTACCGGGTGCATGTCGCAGAGCCGGCTGCGCCGGGCCGGCCGCTCTGCTGCGGCCGCACGTTTCTCTCGGCCGGCCTGGTCGAGGAGGCGAAAACCGAGGCGCGCCGGGTGCTCGAAGCGCTCGCGCCCTGGATCGAGCGCGGCGTTCCCGTCGTCGGCCTGGAGCCTTCGTGCCTCTTGAGCTTCCGCGACGAGTTCACCGTGATGCTGCCGGGCGCCGAGGCGCTCGCCGGCAACTCATTTCTGTTTGAAGAGTTCCTCGCGCGCGAAGCCGAAGCCGGCAGGCTCGACCTGCAGCTGAAACCTGTCGCGAAACAGGCGCTGCTGCACGGCCACTGTCACCAGAAGGCGTTCGGTGCGATGGGCTCGGTCGAGCGGGTGCTCGGGCTGATTCCCGGTCTCAAGGTGACGCAGATCGAATCGAGCTGCTGCGGCATGGCGGGCTCGTTCGGCTACGAAGCCGAGCACCACGAGATCTCGATGAAGATGGCCGAGGCGAACTTGCTGCCTGCGGTACGGAGTGCACCGGAGGGAGCGCTTCTCATTGCGGACGGCACGAGTTGCCGCCACCAGATCGCCGACGGCGCGGGACGCGAAGCGCTGCACGTGGCGCGAGTGCTGGCACGGGCGCTCGCGTAGGAGGATCGCCGCATGCAGCCGCAGGCCGCAGCGACCGGAGTATTAATCCGCTCCAGGATCGAGATCGGGCGCATCCTGGAGAAGATCCGCCGCAGCAAGGAGCCCATCACCGTTTCTTTCGAAGTCGAGGACCGGTTCTTCGTCAGCCGGCTGCTGCTCGTGGACCCCTCGCAGGGGTTCATCCTGATCGACTACAGTCCGAGCAAGCCGGCCAACGCCTCGCTGTTCGATTCGGCGTCGGTGACGTTCCATTGCAGCGACGGTCCCGCGCACATCGAGTTCGTCGCCCGCACCCCCCAGGAGGCGCTCCACGACGGCCGTCCCGCGATACGCCTGGCAATGCCGGAAGCGCTCGTGCGGCTGCATCGGCGGGCGCATGTGCGCATCCGGGTCCCGCCGAGCGTGTCACTGCGCTGCATCGCCGACAGAGCGGGAAGCGCGCCGTTCGAGGCGCGGGTGGTCGACGTCAGCCCGGGCGGGCTCGGGACGATCGTCTACGACGCCCGCATCCGCCTCGAGCCGGGCACGCACCTGCGGCGCTCCAAGATCGTCTTCCCGGACGGCGGGGCGGCGCTCGCGGACCTGGAGGTCCGCCACACTCGGCAAATTGTTCTCAAGGACGGCACGCCGGCGCAGCGCGCCGGCTGCCGCTTCATCGCCTCGGGGCGCGATCTCGTGAAGCTGGTCCGCGCCTTTGTGAAGGAGATCGCCGACGGTGCGAACGATTGATCAGCGCCCGCGGCCGCTCCAGGCGAACAGCAGCGCGCCGCCGAGGATCATCGGCACGCTCAGCCATTGGCCCATGCTGAGGCCGAGCGCGAGGTAGCCGAGAAAGGCGTCCGGCTCGCGTGCCAACTCGGCGACGAAGCGGAATGCGCCGTAGCCGGCGAGAAACAGCGCCGACACCTGGCCGCGCGGACGCGGTTTCGCCGAGAACCACCACAGCAGTACGAACAGCGCCACGCCTTCCAGCGCGAACTGGTAAAGCTGCGAGGGATGGCGCGGAGCATCGCCCGCGCCGCGAAACACCATTCCCCACGGCAGGTCGGTCACCCTGCCCCACAACTCGCCGTTGATGAAGTTGCCCATGCGTCCCGCGGCGAGCCCTAGCGGGCACAGCGGCGCGACGAAATCCATGACGCGCAGCCAGTCCACCCCGTGCCGGCGCGCGGCGAACGCCATGGCGAGCATCACGCCGAGCAGACCGCCGTGAAACGACATCCCGCCCTGCCAGATGGCGAAGATCTCGAGCGGGTGCGCGGCATAGTAGGCCGGCTTGTAGAACAGCACGTAGCCCAGGCGCCCGCCCAGGATCACGCCGAGCACGGCGAGAAACAGCAGGTCGTCGAACTGTTGCCGCGTGATCGGCGCGAGGCCGCGCGAGATGCGACTCAGGCCCAGCCACCAGCCGGCGGCGAAGCCGGCGAGGTACATGAGCCCGTACCAGCGCACCGCGAGCGGGCCGAGCGAGAACGCGATCGGGTCGAAGTTCGGATGGACCAGCACGCTAGAATCCTATTCTAGCGATTGGGGGACAGCGCATGGCATACAACCGCAGGAGCCGCTTGATCACACAAGGCGACGCGCGCTCGCCCAACCGGGCAATGCTGCGTGCGGTGGGGTTCAAGAACAGCGACTTCGACAAGCCGATCGTCGGCGTGGCGAACGGCCACTCGACCATGAACCCGTGCAACGCCGGCATCCAGGCGCTGGTGGACCGCGCCGTCGCCGCGCTGGAGGCCGCGGGCGCCAAGCCGCAGGTGTTCGGCTTTCCGACCGTCACCGACGGCATCGGCATGGGCACCGAAGGCATGAAGTATTCGCTCGTGTCGCGCGAGGTGATCGCCGACTCGATCGAAACGGCGGTGAACGGCCAGCTGATGGACGGCGTGCTGTGCGCCGGCGGCTGCGACAAGAACATGCCCGGATCGATGATGGCGATGGCGCGGATGAACGTTCCGGGCATCTTCGTCTACGCCGGCACCATCAGGCCCGGCTTCTGGAAGGGCCAGAAGCTGACGATCGTCTCCCCGTTCGAGGCGGTGGGCGCGCTCACCGCCGGCAAGATGTCGCGCGAGGACTTCGACGGCATCGAGCGCAACGCCTGCCCGAGCGTGGGCGCCTGCGGCGGTCAGTACACCGCGAACACGATGAGCTCCTCGTTCGAGGCGCTCGGCATGAGCCTGCTCGGCTCCTCGCAGATGGCATCGCCCGATGCCGAGAAGGCCGACTCGGCGGCAGCCTCGGGAAAGGTATTGTTCGAGGCAGTGAAGAACAACCTGCGGCCGCGCGACATCATCACTCGCAAGTCGATCGAGAACGCGATCGCGCTGGTGATGGCGACCGGAGGCTCGACCAACGCGGTGCTGCACTATCTCGCGATCGCGCGCGCTGCGGGCGTGAAATGGGACATCGACGATTTCGAGCGGGTGCGGCGCAAGGTGCCGGTGCTTTGCGCGCTCAAACCCTCGGGCCCCTACGTCGCGACCGACTTCCACGCCGCGGGCGGCGTGCCCCAGGTGCTGAAGATGTTGCTCAAGGCGGGGCTGGTGCACGGGGAATGCATGACCATTACCGGCAGGACCCTTGCCGAGGAGCTGATCGACGTGCCGGAGGCGCCGCGCGCCGACCAGGACGTGATCCGCCCGATCGACAAGCCGCTCTATGCCCAGGGCCACCTCGCGATCCTCAAGGGCAACCTCGCCACCGAGGGCTGCGTCGCCAAGATCAGCGGCCTGAAAAAGACATCGATCACCGGCCCGGCGCGCGTTTTCGAGTCCGAGCCGGAGTGCATGAAGGCGATCCTCGCCAAGAGAATCAGGCCGGGCGACCAGGACGTGATCCGCCCGATCGACAAGCCGCTCTATGCCCAGGGCCACCTCGCGATCCTCAAGGGCAACCTCGCCACCGAGGGCTGCGTCGCCAAGATCAGCGGCCTGAAAAAGACATCGATCACCGGCCCGGCGCGCGTTTTCGAGTCCGAGCCGGAGTGCATGAAGGCGATCCTCGCCAAGAGAATCAGGCCGGGCGACGTGATCGTGATCCGCTACGAGGGGCCGAAGGGCGGGCCCGGCATGCAGGAGATGCTCGCGCCGACCTCCGCATTGATCGGGCAGGGCCTGGGCGAATCGGTGGGCCTGCTCACCGACGGGCGATTCTCCGGCGGCACCTGGGGCATGGTCGTGGGCCACGTCGCGCCCGAGGCCTACGTGGGCGGCACGATCGCGCTGGTGAAGGAGGGCGACTCGATCACCATCGACGCGGGCAAGCGCCTGCTGCAGCTGAATGTATCGGCGAAAGAGCTCGCCGCGCGGCGCAAGAAGTGGAAAGCCCCCAAGCCGCGCTACACGCGCGGCTTGATGGCGAAATACATGCGCCTCGTGTCGACCGCCAGTAAGGGCGCGATCACTGACGAACCGTAGGACGGCGAAGTCCAGTGGCCGACTCTCTCTCGAGGGCACGCCGTTCCGAACTGATGGCCATCGTTCGGAGTTCGGATACCAAACCGGAATGGATACTTCGTTGCGGTCTTCACAGACTCGGCCTCAGGCACTTGCTCCAGTCGAAACTTCCGGGTCGTCCCGATCTTGTTTTTCCCAAATACAAGGCTGTGATTTTCGTGCATGGATGCTTCTGGCATAGGCACCCCTCCTGCAAGGACGCCAGCATGCCCAAGACCAACCGTCGCTTCTGGTTGGAAAAATTCGCCGAAAACGTGAGGCGTGATCGACGTGCCCTTCGAGTGCTAGCTCGCCAAGGATGGCGGACCCGCGTGGTTTGGGAATGCGAGCTGGTTAGAGCCGCCTCAGCAACCGTTCCAGAGGTTGCTAAATGGATTCGGAAATCGGCCTCGGGTGCGCCAAGGCGATCCAACGCTCTCGATCCGCCCACACTACTCCGCAGGGCCAACGAGAACGTCCGGCGTCGAATCGCGAGCTATACTAACGATCGAAGGTAGATGAGAAGAACTTCAAAGTCCGCACGAAGGGCAACCGCGAAGTTTGCCGTAGTAGATCTTTTCTCCGGGGCTGGTGGAATGAGCTATGGCTTCCACCGACATCCCGCTTTCAGAGTTGTCGCAGCCGCCGACGCCGAAGTTGGAAAGCCGAGCGCCGGTGTTGAGCGGCTCCAGTGCAATAGCACTTATTTCCAGAATATTGGCGTTAATCCGGCGCGGCTGGATCTGGCAAGCGCTGCACCTCGCACACTCAGGTCCGCGCTCCGCCTGCCGGAAGCGCTTCGCATTCCCGTGTTGGTGGTATGTCCGCCCTGCACGGGATTCAGTCGCGCGGTTCCGAACAATCACCTTATGGACGATCGCCGGAACAGCTTGGTTCGCAGGTCGGCTGAATTCGCGGTTGCGCTCGGTGCCGAGATCGTCGTGATGGAAAACGCCCGCGAGTTGATTCGCGGAAATTTCAAACATCACTACGAATGGTTCAGAGAATTCTTGGAGGAGCGCGGATACAACGTTTTCGGTCGGACCTACATGCTCTCCAGATTCGGCCTTCCGCAGATTCGCGAACGCGCCATCGTCATTGCCGCCAAGCAACCGTATCCGCTATACACGCTTGAGAGTCTTTGGAATGGTTGGGGCGTGAGCGATGCGGCGATTACCGTCCGCCGCGCCTTTCGCGAGATAGCGCCTGGAGCGTCGGGTTCCGACGTATTTCCGGGCTTCGCAACGGAAGAAGTTCGACGGCGCATTGCCGCGATTCCAAAGGATGGAGGCTCTTGGGTCGATCTGATGGGCAGGGACGACGCCAAGGCGTTGATGACAAATGCGATGAAACGTAACGTCAAGCTGCGAAATCTCGGTTCTTATCCAGATGTCTACGGTCGCATGGCGTGGGGGAAGCCGGCACCGACGATCAAGCGGGAGTGCGCGCACGTGGGGAACGGTCGATACGCTCATCCGCAAAAGGACCGCCTGTGCTCGGTGCGAGAAATGGCCGCCCTGCAGGGATTTCCGAACGACTTCGCATTCAATGGTGCCGCAGTCTCGAACATGTACCGGCACATTGGCGATGCCGTACCGCCCTTAATCTCGTATCAACTTGCTCATCTTTGCAGTTGGATCCTCACAGGCGTTCGTCCAAGGATTGATCAAGTAGTGCTCGCAGGGACGAATCTTAGGCCGGACGATCTCACGAGAAGCAGAGAACAAGAGCTCTTCGATGCCTGAGTTCAAGGCCACGGTTTCAGGGGCCGAGCAACGGCGACTTCAGGAATTCCTTGAGGCCTTGCGGAAGCCATGCACGGCGCAAATGAACCCGAAATCGATGTACCACAAGCCGGAATTCGAGAGTGATTTCCGGTCTCGGCTGCTTATTCACCATTTCTTCATCAAGTCACCGCTTTTCCAGGATGGCTTCGACTCGGCTCTGGAGTCCGCGTGCTCTCAATCCGGTTGCAAGGTCAAGCGTGCGCCGGTGGGGCAGCGCTTCTGGGATCTAGAAATTGACGGTCGGCACATCAGCCTTAAGTCTACGAAGGCGCGCAACCTGAGAGAGGAAACGCTGCACGTCAGCAAGCTCACGGAGGCGGCTTGGATACAGGATTGTCGTACTGCAAAGAAGCGACGTGATGAAACCTTTCGGCTCTTCCGGGAATACTGCAGCGAAGTCGATGCAATAATGCAGCTTCGTTACTTCGCAGCGAATAGGAAATACGAGCTGGTCGAGATTCCGGTAGTTCTTTTCAAGCAAATCCTGGACGTCCAAGCGAAACACTTTGCGGCGGACGGACCGACGATAAATATCCCGATAGGTAAGGACCCGCCGGACTTCACTCTAAAACTTGATCGATCGGACGCGAAGATCACCATAGCCAACATCAACAAGAAACGATGCTTCGTGCATGGAACTTGGAAGGTTTAGCTAGAAGCTCGAACCAGGCTGGCTGAGAAACTCGATTTCTTCGGCGGTACTTTCGCGTCCGAGGGCGGTGTTGCGGTGCGGGAAGCGCCCGAAGCGGCGGATGATGGCGAGGTGCGCCTCGGCCCACTTCGGCATGTCGGCGGTTTCCGGGTAAACGGCGATCTCCCTCATGAGCGCCAGGCAGCGCTCCTGGTCGGCGAGCGACTCGGAATGCTCGAGCGGGAGATAGGCGAACAGGCGTTCATCCGGCGTCATCGCCTTGTCCCAGGCTTTCTCGACAATCGTTGTTGCACAAGCACGTGCGAGTTCGTCGCCGGCAAACGCGCGCGCCGTGCCGCGGAACATGTTGCGCGGGAACTGATCGAAAAGCAGGACCAGGGCAAGGCAGGCGCGAGGATCGGATTTCCAGCCTTCAAGCCCTCCGGACAAGCCCTGCTCGAACAACGGCAGGAAGCGAGAACGGATTTCCTCGTCGAGAGCAGGGTTCTTCTCGAACCAGCGCTTGCGGTCCTGGCCGAACCAGAAAGACAGCACTTCCGAGGCTTGCATTGGCTGCAATAATGCCTGACATGCCGAATCGGCTCGCCAACCAGACGTCCCCGTACCTGCAACAGCACGCCGGCAACCCCGTCGACTGGCATGCGTGGGGGCCGGAGGTGCTGGAGCGCGCACGGCGCGAAGACAAGCCGATCCTGCTCTCGATCGGCTACTCGGCCTGCCACTGGTGCCACGTCATGGCGCACGAGAGCTTCGAGGACTCCGCGGTCGCGGAGGTGATGAACCGCCTGTTCGTCAACGTCAAGGTGGATCGCGAGGAGCGCCCCGACCTCGACCAGATCTACCAGACCGCGCACCAGATGCTCGCGCAGCGGCCGGGCGGCTGGCCGCTCACGATGTTCCTCGCTCCGGACGGGGCGCCGTTTTTCGGCGGCACCTATTTCCCCAAGACCCCGCGCCACGGGCTGCCCGGATTTCCCGAGCTGTGCGAGCGCGTGGCGGCGGTGTGGCGCGACAAGCGCGCCGAGATCGAGGCGCAGAACCGCGAAGTGCTGGCGGCGCTGGCGCGCACCGCGCCGCAACCGGGCGGCCACGGCCCGAAATTCTCGGCCGACGCGGTGCGCGCGGTGCTCGACGGTCTGCGCGCCAATTTCGATGCGCGCTTCGGCGGCTTCGGCGCGGCGCCGAAATTCCCGCACCCGAGCGATCTGGAGCTGTGCGTGCGCGCCTACGCGAGGAACGGCGAGCGCGGCGCGCTCGAGATGGCGCAGACCACGCTCGCGCGCATGTGCGAGGGCGGCATCTACGACCAGCTGGGCGGGGGATTCTGCCGCTACAGCGTGGACCAGTACTGGACGATCCCGCACTTCGAAAAAATGCTCTACGACAATGGGCCGCTGCTCGCCCTGCTGGCCGATACCTGGCTCGCCACGCGCGAGGAGCGCTTCGCGCGCTGCGCCGCCGAGACCGCCGGCTGGGTGGTGCGCGAGATGCAGTCGCCGGAGGGCGGCTACTACTCCTCGCTCGACGCCGACTCCGAGCACGAGGAGGGCAAGTTCTACGTCTGGGACCGCGACGAGGCGCGCCAGCTGCTCGCGCCCGGGGAATGGAGCGTGGCGGGACCCTACTTCGGCCTGGACCGAGGCGCGAATTTCGAGCAGCGGCACTGGCACCTGCACGTCGCTCGGGCACTCGAGGAATGTGCCGAGCTCGCGGGCGTCTCGCCCGAAGAGGCGCGGCGCCTGGTCGAGTCTGCGCGCGCGAAGCTTTTCGCCGCGCGCGAGAACCGCGTGCGACCGGGGCGCGACGAGAAGGTGCTCGTTTCCTGGAACGCGCTCGCGATCCGCGGCATGGCGCACGCCGGTCGCGTGTTCGGGCGGCCCGAGTGGCTCGCGTCGGCGCGCCGCGCGCTCGAATTCATCGGCGAGCGCATGTGGAAGGACGGGCGGCTGCTGGCGACTTACAAGGACGGACGCGCGCACCTCGAGGCCTACCTCGACGACTACGCGTTTCTCGCCGCTGCGCTGATCGAGCTGCTGCAGGCCGAGTATTCCGGCAAGGACCTGGAATTCGCCGGGCAGCTCGCCGAAGTGCTGCTCGAGCAGTTCGAGGACCCTCGGGGCGGGGGGTTCTACTTCACGGCGCGCGATCACGAGCAGCTGATCCACCGCCCCAAGCCCGGCCACGACTCGGCCATGCCGTCGGGCAACGCGGTCGCCGCCTGGGCGCTCGGGCGTCTCGCCGCGCTCACGGGCGAGCCTCGCTACGCGCGCGCCGCCGAGCGCACGCTCGAGCTTTTCCATGGCCCGATGCGCGACTACCCTTCCGGGTTCGGGGCGATGGCGGTCGCGCTCGACGAGCTGCTGGAGCCGCCGCGGCTGCTGGTGCTGCGCGGCGCGCAGCTGGGGCTGGGTGGCTGGCAGGCCGCGCTCGCGCAAGAGCTTGCGCCCGACATGGTGGTGCTCGCGATCCCCGACGGGGAGCCGGGGCTGCCGCCGGCACTCGACAAGCCGAAGCGCCCCGAGCCGGTCAACGGCTGGCTGTGCCGCGGCGTTACCTGCCTTGAGCCGGTCAGCGATCTTGTACACTTGATGGAAATCGTCAGGGGGAAAGCATGAAACGCGTTGCACTCGCAATCATCGTCGCCGGCCTTGCCGCCGCGGCACCCGCCCAGGCGAGCGAGGCGCTCGCCAAGAAGTACGCCTGCGTCGCCTGCCATAACGTCAAGGGCGCGAAAACAGTCGGCCCGACCTACGCGGACGTGGCGAAGAAGTACGCCGGGCAGAAGGACGCAGAGGCGAGGCTGGTCGACAAAGTGAAGAAAGGCGGGCAGGGAGTCTGGGGCCAGACGCCGATGCCGCCCAATGCGGCGGTGCCCGACCCCGACGTCAGGGCGCTGGTGAAGTGGATCCTGTCCATCAAGTGATCTGACGCAGGTACGCTGACTTTCGGGGGGCGGCTGGGTATCATATCGACCCCTTACCGGAGGTCTTATGCAGCGTACCTGGCTAGCTCTCGCGCTTAGTGCCACCGCCGTCGCGCTGGCGGGCTGCGGCGAACAAGCACCCGCCCCCAAGCCCGAGGCCAAGGCCGAAGCCCCCAAGGCCCCGCCCCCGCCGCCTTCGATCGAGATCAAGATCGGCCACGCCGGTCCGCTCACCGGCGGCATCGCGCACCTCGGAAAAGACAACGAGAACGGCGCGCAGCTCGCGATCGACGAGGCCAACGAGGCGAAGCTCAAGATCGAGGGCAAAGACGCGAAGTTCGTCCTGCTCAAGGAAGATGATCAGGCCGATCCCAAGCAGGGCACGACCGTGGCGCAGAAGCTGGTCGACGCGAAGGTGAACGGAGTGGTCGGCCATCTCAACTCAGGGGTCACCATCCCGGCCTCCGCGCTCTACAACCAGGCCGGCATCCCGATGATCTCCGGCTCGGCCACCAACCCGAAGCTCACCGAGCAGGGCTTCAAGAACGTGTTCCGCGTGGTGGGCCGCGACGACCAGCAGGGCCCGGCCATCGCGAGCTACCTCGCCGCCGAGAGAAAGCCCAAGCTCGTCGCGGTGATCGACGACGCCACCGCCTACGGCGAGGGCATCGCCAACGAGGTCGAGAAGACGCTCACCGCCGCGAAGATCAAGGTGCTGCCGCGCGAGAAGGGTACCGACAAGACCACCGACTGGAAGGCGATCCTCACCAAGCTCAGGGGCCGCAAGCCCGACGCCATCTTCTACGGCGGCATGGACGCGACCGGCGGGCCGCTGATCAAGCAGGGCAAGGAGCTCGGCATCAAGGCCGTGTTCTCGTTCGGCGACGGCGCGTGCACCGACAAGATGACCGAGCTCGCCGGGCCCGCCGCCGAGGGGCTGCTGTGCTCGCAGGCCGGCATCCCGCCGCAGGCGGCCTCCAGGAAGTTCCTCGACGCCTACAAGAAGAAGTTCAACGTCGCCCCGATCCTGTATGCGCCCTTTACCTACGACGCGGCGAACCTGCTGATCGAGGCGATGAAGAAGGCGAACTCGGCCGAGCCCTCGAAGTACCTGCCCGAGTTGCAGAAGCTGAGCTTCAGCGGCGCCACCGGTCCGATCTCGTTCGACGACAGGGGCGATCGCAAGGACGCCGAGATCACGATCTTCACCATGAAGGGCGGCAAGATCGAGCCGATCGCCGTGGTGAAAGGCGGCAAGACCTTCGGCTACGAGGAGTTCCTCAAGACGATGGGCGGGGGCTGATCCCGGCCCGCGCCTGATCCGGAAACGGCACCTGCGGGTGCCGTTTTTCTTTTTGGATTAGGCTAGCCGGCGGTGGACGTCTTCCTGCAGCAGGTCGTCAACGGCGTGACGCTCGGGGCGGTGTACGCCGTGGTGGCGCTCGGCTACACCATGGTCTACGGCATCATCCAGCTCATCAACTTCGCGCACGGCGAGGTGGTGATGATCGGCGCGATGGTCGCCTTCAGCGTCATCAGCGCCCTCGCCCCCTCCGGCCTGCCGCCGCTCGCCGTGGTGCTCCTCGGCACCGGCTTCGCGATCCCGGTGTGCATGCTGGTCGGCTACTCGATGGAGCGGCTCGCCTACCGGCCGCTGCGGCGCGCGCCGCGGCTTGCGCCGCTCATCACCGCGATCGGCATCTCGATCATCCTGCAGCACCTGGCGCTGATGATCTGGAGCCGCAACATACTCGCCTTCCCTCAGATCCTCGGCACCACCACGTATTTCGTCGGCGGCGCGGCGATCACCAACGTGCAGATCGCGATCATCGCCATCTGCGTGGCGCTGATGGGGGGGCTCGCGGCGCTGGTGTACCGCACGCGCCTGGGCACTGCGATGCGCGCCACCGCGCAGAACCCGCAGGTGGCGGGCCTGATGGGCATCGACATCAACCGCGTGATCGCCGCCACCTTCGTCATCGGCGCCGCGCTCGCCGCGGTCGCCGGCGTGCTCTACGGCACCTACTACGGCATCGCGCAGTACACCATGGGCTCGGTCCTCGGCTTGAAGGCCTTCTCCGCCGCGGTGCTCGGCGGCATCGGCAACATCCCCGGCGCGATGCTCGGCGGGGTGCTGCTCGGCGTGGTCGAGGCGCTCGGCGCGGGATACATCGGCGACGTCTCCGACCTGTGCCGCTACGGCTGGATCGCGGCGCTGATGGACGTGCGCTGCGCGGACGGCGGGCATTTCATCCTGTTCGGCTCCGAATACCAGGACGTGTTCGCGTTCCTGGTCCTCATCCTGGTGCTGGTGCTGCGGCCCTCGGGGCTGCTCGGCGAGCGGGTGGGGGAACGCGCCTGATGCGCGCGCTTTTCGACACCAGGGGCCATCCCGCGCTGGTCTGGATCGGCACGGCGCTTGTCGCCATCGTCCTGGCGGTGCTGCCGTTCGCGCTCGCGAGCATCGGCACCACCTGGGTGCGCATCACCAACTACGCCATCCTGTACGTGCTGCTCGCCCTCGGCCTCAATATCGTGGTCGGGTTCGCGGGGCTGCTCGATCTCGGCTACATCGCGTTCTACGCGGTGGGCGCCTACACCTACGCGCTTCTCGCCAGCCCGCACTTCGACCTCCATCTGCCGTTCTGGGCGGTGCTGCCGATCGGCGCCGCGGTGGCGGCGTTTTTCGGCGTGCTGCTGGGCGCGCCGACGCTGAAGCTCAGGGGCGACTACCTCGCCATCGTGACGCTGGGCTTCGGCGAAATAGTGCGAATCTTTCTGAATAACCTGTCGCGCCCGGTGAACATCACCAACGGGCCGCAGGGCATCGCGCGCATCGATCCGTTCCGCATCGACGGGCTCGATTTTTCGAAATACGAGACACTCGCCGGGGTGTTTTTCAGCGGGCCGATCAAGTACTACTACCTGCTGCTCCTGGTCATGCTCGCCATCATCGTGCTCAACGTGCGGCTGCAGGATTCGCGCATCGGCCGCGCCTGGGAGGCGATCCGCGAGGACGAGATCGCGGCGCGCGCGATGGGGATCAACACCCGCGACATGAAGCTGCTCGCCTTCGCCATGGGCGCGAGCTTCGGCGGGGTGGCGGGCGGCATGTTCTCGGCGATCCAGGGTTTCATCTCGCCGGAGAGCTTCGTGCTGGTGGAATCCATCATGGTGGTGTCGATGGTGGTGCTCGGCGGCATGGGAAACATCTGGGGCGTGATCCTGGGCGCGCTGCTGCTCTCCTTCGTGCCCGAGATCCTGCGCTGGACGGTCGAGCCGTTCCAGCGGGCGCTGTTCGGCCGGCAGCTGGTCGAGCCCGAGGTGATCCGCATGCTGATCTTCGGTTTCGCGCTCGTTCTCATCATGATTTTCAGGCCGGCGGGGCTGCTGCCCTCCGCGGTGCGCAAGCGCGAGCTCGCCGCCAGCGCCGAGAGCCGGCTCGCCGACGTCCGGACATGAGCGTGCTGCTCGACGCGGACGGGATCACCAAGCGCTTCGGCGGGGTGCAGGCGCTCGACCGGGTGTCGTTCTCGATCCGAAAGGGCGAGATCTACGGTCTCATCGGGCCGAACGGCGCGGGCAAGACGACGCTGTTCAACGTGCTCACCGGAATCTACCCCGCGGACGCGGGGACGTTCCGTTTCGACGCCCGAGCGCTCGCCGCGCTCAAGCCCGACCGGGTCGCCGCAATCGGCATCGCGCGAACGTTCCAGAACGTGCGTCTGTTCGCCAACCTCTCGGCGCTCGAGAACGTGATGATCGGGCGCCACGTGCGCACGCGGGCGGGGGTGATCGGCGCGGTGCTGCGCGACCGGCGCACGCTCGCCGAGGAGAGCGGGATCGAGCGGCGCGCCGCCGAGCTGCTCGATTACGTCGGCATTCGCGAGCGGGCGAACGAAGCCGCAGGGAACCTGCCCTATGGCGACCAGCGGCGCCTGGAGATCGCGCGCGCGCTTGCCACCGACCCGAAGCTGCTCGCGTTGGATGAACCGGCGGCCGGGATGAACCCGGCCGAGCGTCTGGCGCTGGGCAAGCTCGTCCAGCGCATCCGCGCCGACGGCATCACGGTGCTCCTCATCGAGCACGACGTGCGGCTGGTGATGAACGTCTGCGACCGGGTGATGGTGCTCGACTACGGCGAGACCATCGCCGAAGGGCCGCCCGCCGAGGTGCAGCGCGATCCGAAGGTCATCGAAGCCTATCTGGGCGCTCCGCGTGCTGCTTGAGATCCTGGGGCTGGAAGTCCGTTACGGGGGGATTCGCGCCGTGAAAGGCGTGGACCTTCGGGTGGACGAAGGTGAGCTGGTCTGCCTGATCGGAGCGAACGGCGCGGGCAAGAGCTCCACCCTGAAAGCGATCTGCGGGCTGGTGCCGGTGCACGCGGGAGCCGTGCGCTACGCAGGGGCCGACATCGGCGCTGCGCCGGTGCACGAGCTGCCGCGCCGGGGGCTGGTGCTGGTGCCCGAAGGGCGCGGCGTCTTTCCGCAGCTCACCGTGGACGAGAACCTGGCGATGGGGGCGTACGCGCGCGGCGACGGCGAGGTCGACGCCGATCTCGAGCACCAGTACGAGACCTTTCCGCGCTTGAAGGAGCGGCGCAGCCAGACCGCCGGCACGCTTTCGGGCGGCGAGCAGCAGATGCTGGCGATTGCGCGCGCGCTCATGGCGCGGCCGAAGCTGCTGCTGCTGGATGAGCCTTCGATGGGGCTTGCGCCGATGATGGTGGCGAAGATCTTCGAGATCGTGCGCGAGATTGCGGCGCGCGGCGTGACGATCCTTCTGGTCGAGCAGAACGCACGGCTCGCGCTTGAGGCGGCGGGGCGGGGCTACGTCATGGAGTCCGGAACGATCGCGCTCTCGGGCGAGTCGAGCGGCCTGCTCGCGGATTCCAGGGTGCGCGAGGCGTACCTGGGGGAAGGCGCCTAGGTCGGGCCGGCGACGTCGGCCTGCGTCGTGAAGCTGTCGGCGTAGAACTCGTCCTCCGGCAGCCTGCACTGCTCGAGGAAGTCCTTCCTCGCCGAATCGACCATGATCGGAACGCCGCAGGCATACACCTGGTGGCCGGAGAGATCGGGAAAATCCTCCATCACCGCGCGGTGCACGAAGCCGGTTCTTCCGGGCCACGCGTCCTCGGGCAGTGCGTCCGAGATCACCGGGACGTATTTGAAATTGGCCTGCTCGGCCGCCCACTTCTCCGGCAGCTCGTTCATGTAGAGGTCCTTCGGCCGCCTGCCTCCCCAGTAGAGCGTCATCGGGCGCGCCACGCCCTTGTGCAGCGCCTCCTGGATCACCGCCTTGATCGGCGCAAACCCGGTACCCGAGGCGACGAAAACGATCGGCCTTTCCGATTCCTCGCGCAGGAAGAACACGCCCAACGGCCCCTCGAAGCGCAGGATGTCGCGCTCCTTCATGGCGGTGAACACGTGCTCGGTGAAATTCCCTCCAGCAACGCGCCGCACGTGCAGCTCGATCAATTCTGCCTCGTGCGGCGCGCTCGCCATCGAAAAGCTGCGCCGCGCGCCGCGTTTCAGCAGGAACTCGATGAACTGGCCGGCGAGGTAGACGAGCCGCTCGTTCGCGGGGAGCTTGAGGCGCAGCACCATCACGTCGTCGGCGAGCCGCTGCATCTGCTGCACGCGGCACGGCAGCGTCTTGATCTGGATGCCTTTCATCGCCCCGACCGCGCGCGCCTCGATCACCAGGTCGCCGAGCGGCTTCGCCTGGCAGAAGAGCGCCTTCCCCTTCGCTTTTTCCTCGTCGGTCAGCACGTGCTTCGTGTACACGCCGTAATCGACGCTGCCCTCGAGAATCTTCCCCTTGCAGGTGCCGCAAGCGCCGCTCTTGCAGCCGTAGGGCAGCACCAGCCCCTGGCGCAGCGCGGCGCCGAGAACGGTCTCGCCCTCCTCGACCTGGAATTGCTGTCCGCTCGGCTTCAGGGTGACGCTGTGCATATGGCTAGAATGATGCCCATGAAACGGCTGCTCGTCGCGGGCTACGGAGACGTCGCGCGCCGTGCGCGCCCGGCGCTCGATACCCGCTTCGAGGTCACCGCGCTCTCCCGGCGCAACGGCTTCGACCTCGACCGACCGGAGACGCTCGCCGCGCTCGGGGGCGGCGAGGCGGTGCTCCACTGCGCGCCGCCGCCGCCCGCGGGCGCCTCGGATGCGCGCACCGCAAACCTGCTCGCGGCGCTCGAAAAGGGCCGCATTCTACCGGCGCGCATCGTCTACGTCAGCACGAGCGGAGTGTACGGCGACTGCGGCGGTGCGCGGGTGGACGAGGACCGCGCACCGAATCCGCAGACCGCGCGCGCCAGGCGCCGGCTCGATGCCGAGCGCCAGCTTGCACTATGGTGCACGCGGCACAGCGCGGCGCTCGTCGTACTGCGCGCGCCGGGGATTTACGCCGCCGACCGACTTCCGCTCGAGCGGCTGGTCGCGGGCCTTCCGGCGCTGCGCCCGGAGGACGACGTGTACACCAATCACATTCACGCCGACGACCTTGCCGCGATCGCTGTCCGGGCGCTCGAGGACGACGCGCCGGCGGGCATCTACAACGCCTGCGACGACACCGAGATGAAGATGGGCGAGTGGCTCGATTTCGTCGCCGGGCGCATGAGGATCCCGCGCCCGCCGCGCATCGCGCGAGCGGACGCCGCCGCGCACATCCCGGAGCCGATGCTCTCGTTCATGTGCGAATCGAGGCGCCTCTCGAACCGCCGCATGAAGGAGCGGCTCGGCATCCGGCTGCGCTTTCCGACCGTGCACGACGGGGTGCCGCGGCTGATGGAGGCGGCGTGAGCGCGCTCGTCGTGCTCACCAACCTGCCGGATCGCGCCGCCGCCGAGCGGCTGGCCGATTCGCTGATCGAAAAGCGGCTGGCGGCCTGCATCAACATCCTTGCGCCCTGCCGCTCCGTATACCGGTGGAAAGGCGAAGTGCAGCACGACGAAGAGCACCCGATGCTGATCAAGACCACCGAGGAGCGCTACGCGGCGCTCGAAGCGGCGATTCGCGCCGGGCATCCCTACGAACTTCCCGAGATCGTGGCGGTCCGAATCGAGCGCGGCTTGCCCGCTTACCTCGAATGGGTCGCCGCAGAGACCAAGGCGTGAAAAGGCTTTTGCTCGTCGTTCTCGCTTTCGCCGCCGCTCCGGCGATGGCGCAGCTAAAGCTCGGCGGCTCGGCAGACGAGCTGCTCGAGCCCGAGAAGGCGTACCGCTTCTCGGCGCGCGCGCTGGACGCCTCGTCGATCGAAGTGCGCTTCGTGATCGCCGACGGCTATTACATGTACCGCGACAAGTTCCGCTTCTCCGCCGAGGCAGGATCGGTGCGGCTCGGCGCGCCCGAAATGCCGCCGAGCATCCCGCACAAGGACGAGTTCTTCGGCGAGTCGGAGACCTATCGCAAGGAGGTCTCGATCCGCATTCCCGCGCAAGGCGGCGGAGCTTTCGACCTGAAGGTGATCTCGCAGGGCTGCGCCGACGTCGGAGTGTGCTACGTGCCGATGGAATCGAAGGCGCGCCTCGTGCTCGCCTCGGCGCAGGAAAGCTCGCCCGTGTTCGGCGAGGCGCCGCGCTCGGTGGACGCCGTGTCGCGTTTTTCGATCTTCGCGAGCGACTTCGACATCGCGCGCCTTTTCGAGGGAAGTCTCCTGCTCGTGCTCGCGAGCTTCCTCGGATTCGGGCTGCTGCTCACCTTCACGCCGTGCGTGCTGCCGATGATCCCGATCCTCTCGGGCATCATCGCCGGAGAGGGCAGGAGCCTGAACAAGCTGCGCGCGCTGGCGCTTTCCGGGGCCTACGTCCTCGGCATGGCGCTCGCCTACGCGGCGGCAGGCGTCGCCGCGGCGTTCTCGGGGTCGCTGCTCGCCGCCGCGCTGCAGAACGCCTGGGTGCTCGGGGCTTTCGCGCTCGTATTCGTGTGGCTCGCGCTCTCGATGTTCGGTTTCTACGATCTGCGGCTGCCGGGATTTGTCCACCACCGCTTGCATTCGGCGCAGCAGCGTTTGCGCGGCGGACGGCTCGCGTCGGTCGCCGCGATGGGCGTGTTTTCGGCGGTGATCGTCAGCCCCTGCGTCGCCGCGCCGCTCGCGGGCGCGCTGCTCTACATCTCGCAGACGGGCGACGTCGCGCTCGGCGGCGGCGCGCTGTTCGCCATGGCGCTCGGCATGGGCGTGCCGCTCGTGGCGGTCGGCGTCTCCGAAGGGGCGCTGCTGCCCAAGGCCGGCGAGTGGATGAACGGCGTGAAGAAATTCTTCGGCGTGCTGCTGCTCGCGGTGGCGATCTACGTGATCTCCCCGGTGATCCCGACGGTCGTCCAGATGCTGCTGTGGGCGGCGCTGCTCGTCGGCTCGGGCGTGTTCCTGCGCTCGATCGATCCGCTGCCCGCGGGAGCCTCGGGCTGGTGGCGGCTGTGGAAGGGGGCGGGCCTGATCGCGCTCGTCGCCGGCCTCGCGCTCGTCGTGGGCGCGCTCGCGGGCAGCCGCGATCCGCTGCGTCCGCTCGCGAATCTGGTTCCCGGCACGGCGCCCGCCGCCGGCCAGGTGAAATGGATCCGGGTCGCCTCGGTTTCCGGGCTGGACGAGAGGCTGCGCTCCCCGGGCCGGCCGGTGATGCTCGACTTCTATGCCGACTGGTGCGTGTCGTGCAAGGAGATGGAGGCGTTCACCTTCTCCGATGCCCGGGTGCGCGCGAAGATGGACGGGATGCTTCTCCTTCAGGCCGACGTGACCGCGGGCAACGAGCAGGATCGGCTGCTGCTCAAGCGCTTTTCGCTCTTCGGCCCGCCCGGCATCATCTTCTTCGACGAGCGCGGGCGCGAGATCAAGGGGCTGCGCGTCATCGGCTTCCAGAACGCCGAGCGGTTCCTGAAGTCGCTCGAGCTCGCTAGCGCCCCCTGAGGGCCTTCGCCGCCTCCAGCGCGAAGTAAGTGAGGATGCCGTCCGCGCCGGCGCGCTTGAAGCCGATGAGCGTTTCCATCACGCACGATTCGGGCAGCCAGCCGTTGGCGATCGCCGCGCGCAGCATCGAGTACTCGCCCGAGACCTGGTAGACGAAAGTCGGCGCCTTGAACTCGTCTTTCACGCGCCGCAGGACGTCGAGGTACGGCATGCCGGGCTTCACCATCACCATGTCGGCTCCCTCGGCGAGGTCGAGGCCCACCTCCCACAGCGCCTCGTCGCTGTTCGCCGGGTCCATCTGGTAGGTCTTCTTGTCGCCCTTGCCGAGCGACTTGGCCGATCCCACCGCGTCGCGGAACGGACCGTAGAAGCCGGAAGCGTATTTCGCCGCATAGGCCATGATCTTCGTGTGGATGTGGCCTGCCTTCTCGAGCGCCGCGCGAATGCGGCCGACGCGTCCGTCCATCATGTCGGAAGGCGCGACGATGTCCACGCCCGCCGCGGCCTGCACCAGCGCCTGCTTGGCGAGCACCTCCAGCGTGGCGTCGTTCAGAATGTACCCGTCCCGGTCGACGACGCCGTCCTGGCCGTGCGAGGTGTACGGGTCGAGCGCGACATCGGTCATGATGCCGAGCTCGGGAAAGCGCTTCTTCAGCGCGGCGACCGCACGCGGCACGAGCCCTTTCGGATTCAGCGCCTCGCGCCCGTCGGCGGCCTTCAGCCGCGGCTCGATCACGGGAAACAGCGCCAGCACCGGGATATTCAGCTTCAGGCATTGCTCGGCGTGCGGCAGGAGCTTGTCGACCGTCATGCGCTCGACCCCCGGCATCGACGCGACTTTCTCGGTGCGCCGCGCGCCGTCCAGCACGAACACCGGGTAGATCAGGTCGTCGGTCGTAAGCACGCTTTCGCGCATCAAGCGGCGCGAGAACTCGTGGCGGCGCATCCGGCGCATGCGCACCGAGGGAAAGCTGCCGTAGATGTTCATGGGGGCGTCACCTCGCGCTAAATACCCGCAACACCGTCAAGGGTTCGCGGGGGTCTGATTTGGCTGCCGTTTTCGACCGGGGAACTTTCCTGCGGGAGGGCGAATCTTACTTGTAGACGACGTTGTTCGTCTCCCGCTTCTCCTCCCTGAGCGGGTGCCTTAACTCTAGTTAAGGCGTTTCGCCCCCGGTTTATTTCCCCTTTACCGGGGGTCTTTTATTCCGGCTGCAGGCAGGCGGGCCCGCCTGCAGCCAGGCCTCGAGCAGCTCCCTCACCTCCTCGACGCCCAGGCCGGTGCGGCTCGAAAACAGCCGCACCTGCGCCTCGCCCGCCCGCTCTGAAAGACGCCGGCGCACCCGCTCCAGGGCTGCGCGCTGCTCGGTGCGCGAGAGTTGGTCCGCCTTCGTGAGAAGCGCGAACAGCCGCGTCCCACCGAGCCACTCGAGCAGCTGCTCGTCGAGCGCGGCAAGCGGATGGCGCGCGTCCATGACCAGCACCACCGCGGCGAGCGTCGAGCGCGAGCGCAGATAGTCGGAAACCAAGCCGCCCCACCGCGCACGCAGCGCCTGCGGCGCGCGCGCAAAGCCGTAGCCGGGCAGATCCACCAGGCGCGCCTCACCGCGCAGGCGGTAGAAATTGATGGTCTGCGTGCGTCCGGGCGTCTTGCTCGTGTGCGCGAGGCGCCGGCGCCCGAGGAGGGCGTTGATCGCGCTGGATTTGCCGACGTTCGAGCGCCCGGCGAAAGCGATCTCCGGCGGCCCCTCGGGCGGAAGCTCCGCCGGCCGTCCTGCGGCACAGACGAAAACGGCTTGCGAGAATGCACTCATGTCTGCCGAAGGTCGGAAATTCTAATAAAATCGCGGCTTTCGATCGGGACCGGGGGAGTCGGAATGAGTCGAGCTTTGGCGCTTTTGGCAAGCGCGGCAGCCTTGTTCGCCGGACCGGCGCTCGCGCAAGGAGCCGCCAAGCCCGACCTTGCCAAGGCGCAGAGTCTCGCCGGCCAGGTGTGCGCGGCCTGCCATGGCGCCGACGGCAACAGCGCTGCCCCCGCCAATCCGAAGATCGCCGGCCAGTTCCCCGAGTACCTGTTCAAGCAGCTCGTCAATTTCAAGCCGCAGGGCGGCAAGAAGGCAGAGCGCGAGAACGCCGTCATGTCCGGCATGGTGGCGAACCTCTCCGAAGCCGACATGAAGAACCTCTCGGCCTATTATGCCGGGCAGAAGCTCAAGCCCGCCGCGGCTGGCGACAAGGAGCTCGCCGCGCTCGGCCAGAAGCTGTGGCGGGGCGGCAATGTCGCGGCCGGAGTCCCGGCATGCGCCGGCTGCCACGGCCCGAACGGGGCGGGGATACCGGCGCAGTTTCCACGCCTGGCCGGACAGTACGCGGAATACGTCGCCGCGCAGCTGAAGGCGTTCAAGGAAGGCGGCCGCGCGAACGACCCGAGCGGCATGATGCGCGGCGTTGCCGCGAAGATGAGCGAGCGCGAGATCAAGGCGGTCGCCGAGTACGCTGCCGGGTTGCGCTAGCGGCGGCGGAATAAGCCTCTCACCACCGGCCTCACACCGGACGGAGACGTGGCCGCCGAGACGATGGGCGAGGTAATCACCAATACCACCAGCCAGCTCACGCCCGCGGACCTCGCGGCGCTCATCGCCTACCTGCGATCGCTTCCCCCGATCGCCGGGGAGCCGGACTGAGCTTGCAGTTCCTGACGGAATAGCGGCAGCGGTAGACTGTTATTCGCAATGAGCGACGCCGAGCGCCTGGTCGAGCTGATTCCGCGGCTGCGGCGCTACGCCCGCGCGCTGGTGGGGGACCGGGCGTCTGCGGACGATCTGGTCCAGGACACGCTGGAACGCGCCTGGGCGAAGCTGCACCTCTACAGCCGCGGCACCGACCTGCGCGCCTGGCTCTTCACGGTGATGCACAACGTGCACGTCAACAAGCTGCGCGCCAGCCGCGCGACCGACCCGCTCGAGGACGAGATGCCCGAGCTCGCGCAGCGCGCTCCGCAGGGCGATGCGCTGCTGGTGCGCGACCTGGAGCGCGCGATCGGGCGCCTGCCCTCCGAGCAGCGCGAGGTGCTTCTGCTGG
Organism: Betaproteobacteria bacterium RIFCSPLOWO2_12_FULL_68_20; assembly: GCA_001770655.1. Taxonomy (GTDB): domain Bacteria; phylum Pseudomonadota; class Gammaproteobacteria; order Burkholderiales; family SG8-39; genus 2-12-FULL-68-20. The sequence goes on along the minus strand of MERQ01000089.1, from coordinate 2,430 downwards.
TGACCCTGGAGGAGATGAGCTACGACGAGGCGGCGCGCACGCTCGACATCCCGATCGGGACCGTGATGTCGCGGCTCTCCCGCGCGCGCGAAAAGCTGCGCGCGATGATGACCGGCCAGGCGGCGGCGAAGCTGAAGGTCGTGAAGTGACGGCGTGAGATGAGCGAAGAGCGGACGGTCACCGAAGCCGATTTGCAGGCCTACGCCGACGGCCGGCTCGCCGAAGCGCGGCTCGCCGAGGTCGAGCAGTGGCTCGCCGCGCGACCCGAGGAAGCCGAACGCGTCACCGCCTATCGTCAGCTCGGCGACGAGCTGCACGGTGTCTACGCGGCGGTGCTCGACGAGCCGGTGCCGCAGCGCCTGGAGCGCGCTGCGCGCCGGCGCTGGCGCTGGCGCACCGCCGCCGCGGCCGCGGGCTTGGTCGCGCTCGGTGGCTTGATCGGGGTGCTTGGCGACCGGGCGCTGCACGAGTGGCGGGCGCCGGCTCCCGCGCCGGAGGCGGCCTCGTTCGTGCGCCGGGCGGTAGTGGCGCATGCGACATATGCGCCCGAGGTGCGCCACCCGGTCGAGGTCGGCGCTGACCAGGAGGCGCACCTTGTGGCGTGGCTCTCCAAGCGCCTTGGCGCGCCGGTGCGCGCGCCCAAGCTGGAGTCGGTGGGCTACAACCTTGTCGGCGGCAGGCTGCTGCCGGGCGACGGCAGCCCGACCGCGCAGTTCATGTACCAGTGCCAGTACGGCACCCGGGTGACGCTTTACCTGCGCACCGACGCGGCGAGCAATCGCGAGACCGCATTCCGCTACGCGCGCGAAGGCAACGTGCGCGTGTTCTACTGGGTGGATCGCAAGCTCGGCTACGCGCTTTCGTCCTCCGACATCAGCAAGGAGGATCTGAACAAGGTCGCGAACGCGGTTTACCAGCAGCTCAATCCCTAGGCGCCTAGGGCTTTCTCGATCTCGCGCAGCTCGGCTTCGGGCGCGATGCCCTTGCGCAGCCTGCGGCCGCAGCGCGCGTACCAGTAGCGCGCGTTGGGCAGGTCGCCTTCCTGGCGGTGCAGCACGGCGTGGATCCAGCAGGCGAATTCGTCGTCCTCGTCCTGCATGACGATTTTGTGGGCCTTCGTCCAGTCGCCGGCCAGGCCGTGCGAGACGGCCTTCGCAAGCGTTCGCTTCGAGATCACCGGGATTTCTTGAGAGTCGGGTTGAGCCTGTCGATGTCGGCCTGGACCTGCGCCTTGCTTCGCTCGTAGACGATCTCGCGCCCCATGATGTTGCCGACGTAGGCGAGGCCGTTGCGGGTCGGGGTCAGTTGGCATTTGACGTTGTGGACTCCTTCACCGATGACAACCTCGATCCACTCGGCTCGCTTGCTCAGGACCACCACGTCCACGGTTTGTCCCGTTTCGGTTACGCGTATTTTGATTTTCTCGTCGGTCATGGCGATTGCTCCGAGATCACGGCTGCTGCATCTGGGGGAGCCACTAGCGCTTGATGCTCTTCTGCCCTTAGGCTGAGCTTGGCCTGTAAAGAGAACTGGAGCTGCGATTTGACTGATTCAACCAACGAAGTGATTTCTTCAACGTCCTCCTTCGTGGCAACGTTCCTACCTTTTTCCTGAAAGTAGGACTTAAGAAATGCCAAATAGAGCAGAAGCAGCAGGATGAGCGCTTCGAGCACCAACTGAATCGATTCGGTGGTAAGCATCAGGCAGCCGTAATCGTCAAGGTCGCATAACGTTGCGCTCAGCCGCGCGCTTCAGCGCGTCGGCTGCAGCAGCAGGTTATGCCGCGATGTTGATGCCGAGCCACAAACAGACGCCTTTCTCGACAGCGCGCATCTGTTCAGCAGTCAGCGTACCGAGACGGTTCATGAGCCTTACCGTCGGCACGGTGACGATGCCTTGGACGTCAAATGCGCCCGGACGCAAGAACCTAGGCGATGCGGTGACTTCGAAGCGCGATTGGCGAAGAGTGGTGGTGTGAGGTACCACCGTGACCAGAGAACGGTCTGATTCCTCGAGCGGCACGCTGAGCACGAGGCACGGGCGCACCTTCGCGGCGAGCCCGAGGTCGACCATGTAGACCTCGCCGCGGAGCGGTGTCCTCACCCCTTAGCTTCGCGACGATCAAGCTCTTGAAACACGTGATCGGCTGCGTGCAAGAGCTCCTCGTCGGAGGGGAAGGAGTAGGGCAGTTCGGCCGCGCGCCGAAGCAGCTGTTCCAAGACCTCGCGTCGATCGGCCTCGGACAGCGCCTCAAAGGACTTCAGCAGATGCCGCGCTGCGTCTCCCATGGGTGATTATTCTACGCCCGTCCTCTTCGCGGTATAACGTCCACGCCCACCGGGGCGCGCCCACAGGCCCATGCACGGCACGGTGGCTCCGCGCGCGTGATCCTCATCCGATTTGGTGGACACTTTGCTAGGCATTGGCCAA
>MERQ01000088.1 GCA_001770655.1 Betaproteobacteria bacterium RIFCSPLOWO2_12_FULL_68_20 | reverse complement strand
CTCCTCGAGCACCGCGCCGATGCGATCGAGCGCGACGGCGCGCGCGCTGTCGCCGCGCCCGGCGGCGAAATTGGCGACCACGGCAATCGCCGCGTACTCAAGCCCGAGCTCGCGCGCCAGCGCCGCCTCGGGCATCCCGGTCATTCCCACCATGTCGGCGCCGTCGCGCTCGAGCCGGTTGATCTCGGCCGCGGTCTCGAGCCGCGGGCCCTGGGTCGCGGCGTACACGCCGCCGTCGAGGATCGGCTCGCCGCAGCTCGCCGCGGCCTTGAGAATCCTCGCCCGCAGCCGCGGCGAGTACGGCCGTGTGAAGTCGATGTGGTTGACGGGCGAGTCGATGCCTTCGAAGAAGGTGGAGGGCCGCCCCCAGGTGTAGTCGATGATCTGCTCCGGCAGCAGCAGCATGCCGGGACCGAGGTCCTTGCGGATGCCGCCGACCGAGGCTACCGAGACGACCTCGGTCGCGCCCGCGTCCCTGAGCGACCAGAGGTTGGCGCGGTAGTTGACCTGGTGCGGCGGGATGGTGTGCCCGTAGCCGTGGCGCGGCAGGAACACGACGTCGCGGCCGCGGATGCCGCCGAGCGTGAGCGGCCCGGACGGCTCGCCGAACGGGGTGCGGGCGACCTTGCTGTGCCTGACCTCGAGACTGCCGAGCTGCGTGAGCCCGCTGCCGCCGATGATCGCGAGCATCGCTTCAGCTCTCCCTCATCGCCCGGATCTCGGGCAGGTTGCGCCAGAAGCCCTTCGCGTCCATGCCGCAGCCGAACACGAAGCGGTCGGAGATGCGCAGGCCGACGAAGTCGGCGGCGAGGGGCTTCCGACGGCCGAGATCCTTCTCGACGAGCACCGCCGAGTAAAAGGCCTGCGCCCCCATTTCGAGCAGGCCGTCGCGGATCGCGCGCAGCGTCTCGCCGTGATCGAGGATGTCGTCGACGACGAGCACGGTGCGGCCCCTGACCGACTCGTCGGGCTTAACGCGCCACTGGACAGCGGTGCCGCGCGTCGCCGCGCCGTAGCGCGACAGGTGCACGTAGTCGAGATCGAGCGGAAAGCGAAGGCGCGGCAGCAGCTGCCCGGCGAATACGACCGCACCGCCCATCACGACGAGCACCAGCGGATAGGTTTTCGCGAGGCGCGCCTCGATCTCCGAGGCGATGCGCGCGATCGCCGCCTGGACTTCTTCGGCGCTCGAGATCGGGTCGGAGCTCTCGAGAAACGCCCAAGCCTCTTTCGGGTCGGGCATTGCGCGATTCTAATCGAGCGTCTTCAGGTAGCGCGCGAACTCGGCGCCGATCTCGGGGTGACGGCGTCCCAGCTCGACCGTGGCCTTGAGGTAGCCCAGCTTGGAGCCGCAGTCGTAGCGCTTGCCGGGCAGGCGCACCGCGAGCACCCGCTCGTGGGCGAGCAGCGCCGAGATGCCGTCGGTGAGCTGGACCTCGCCGCCGGTGTCGGGCGCCAGCGCGGCGAGCAGCTCGAAGATGCGCGGCGTGAGAACGTAGCGGCCGACCACGGCGAGGTTCGACGGCGCGCGCTCCGGCGCCGGCTTCTCGACGATGCCGCGGATGCGGGCGATGTCGCCGTGCGCCGCGTCGATCGTGACGATGCCGTAGGACGCGGTGCGCTCGCGCGGCACCTCCTCCACTCCGAGCAGCGAGCAGCCCTCCCTGGTGAAATGCTCGGCCATGCGCGCGATCGCCGGGGGCTCGGAGGCGATCAGGTCGTCGGCGAGCAGCACCGCGAAAGGCTGGTCGCCGACCGCGGGTTGCGCGCACAGCACTGCGTGCCCCAGGCCGAGCGGCTCGGCCTGCCGGATGTAGATGCAGCGGCAGCTGTTCGGCAGTACCGTGCGCACGGTCTGGAGCAGACCGTCCTTGCCCTTTCGCTCCAGCTCGGTCTCGAGCTCGTAGGCCTTGTCGAAATGGTCCTCGATGGCGCGCTTGTTGCGGCCGGTGACGAAGATCATCTCGGTGATGCCGGCCGCGGCCGCCTCCTCGACCGCGTACTGGATCAGCGGCTTGTCGACCACCGGGAGCATCTCTTTCGGGCTCGCCTTGGTGGCCGGAAGGAAGCGGCTTCCCAGGCCGGCGACGGGGAACACGGCTTTCCTGATTTTGTCGCGCATCGTCGTCACAGTCTCTTCAGCAGATCGAGGAATTGCTGCTCGTCGAGGACCGGCACGCCGAGGCTGCGCGCCGCATCGAGCTTGGCCCCGGGCGACTCGCCGGCGACCACGTAGTCGGTGTTCTTCGACACCGAGCCGGTGACTTTGTGCCCTTTCGCCTCGAGCGCCGCGCGCGCGTCGTCGCGCGTCATGCCGGCAAGCGTGCCGGTCAGAACGAAGGTCTTCGAGTCCGCCGCCGCCGCGGCCCTGCCGCGCTCGACGCGCACGCCGGCGGCCGGGTCGATCAGGCGCCTGATGACGCGCCGGTTGGCCGGTTGGTGAAGGAATTTCCGGATGCTGTCCATGATCTCGGGGCCGATGCCCTCCAGCGGCACCTCCAGCGGCGGCTCGCCGCGCCTTTTGCGCTGGGCGTTCTGCTTGCGGAGCGCGTCCTTTTCCGCGGCCAGCTGCGGCCAGTCGGCCTCGAGAATCGCGTCCAGCGATTCGAAATGCCGCGCCAGGATCCTGGCGACCTCCTCGCCGACGCCGGGGATGCCGAGCGCGAAGACGAAGCGTGCCAGCGGCACGGAGCGCGAGCGCCGGATGCTGTCGCGCAGGTTTTGCGCGGATTTTTCTCCCATGCGCTCCAGCCCGGCCAGCGTATCGAGCTCCAGCCCGTACAGGTCGGCGGGGCTGTCGACGATGTTGCGCTCCACCAGCTGGTCGACCAGCCTGTCGCCCAGGCCATCGATGTCCATCGCCCGCCGCCCGGCGAAGTGCAGCAGCGTCTGCTTGCGCTGCGCCTTGCACGACAATCCCCCGGTGCAGCGCGTCGCCGCCTCGCCCGCCAGCCGGACCACCGGCGCGCCGCACACCGGGCAGCGCCGGGGCATCTCGAAGCGGTCCGAGGGCTTGCGCGGCCCCTTGCCGCCCACGCCGACCACCTCCGGGATCACGTCGCCCGCGCGGCGCACGACGACCGTATCTCCGATCCAGACATCCTTGCGCCGCAGCTCGTCCTCGTTGTGCAGCGTGGCGTTGGTGACGGTGACGCCGCCGACGCGCACCGGCTTCAGCCGCGCGACCGGCGTGAGCGCACCGGTGCGCCCGACCTGCACGTCGATGCCGAGCACCTCGGTCGCCTGCTCCTCGGCGGGGAACTTGTGCGCCAGCGCGAAGCGCGGAGCGCGCGCGACGAACCCGAGCCGCTCCTGCCAGTCGAGCCGGTTGACCTTGTACACCACGCCGTCGATCGAGTAGGGAAGCCGCTCGCGCCGGCGGCCGACGTCGGCGAAGTACTCGAGCAGGTCCTCGACTCCCCTGACCACGCGCCGCTCGGGACAGACCGGAAAGCCGAGCTCGGCGAGGCGATCGAGCGTCTGCGCCTGGGTCCTCCAGTGCCCGCGCGACGCCGGGCCGATGGCGTACGCGAAGAAGCGCAGCGGCCGGCCGGCGGTGACGCGCGAATCGAGCTGGCGCAGCGAGCCGGCGGCCGCGTTGCGCGGATTGGCGAACTCCTTCTCGCCCGCGCGCCGCTGCCGCTCGTTCAGCGCCTCGAATTCCCCGCGGAACATGACGATCTCGCCGCGCACCTCGAGATCGCGCGTGTCGGCGCCGCGCGGCAGCCGGAGCGGGATCGAGCGCACGGTGCGCAGGTTGGGCGTCACGTCCTCTCCCGTGGTTCCGTCGCCGCGCGTCGCGCCCCGCACGAACACGCCGTCGCGGTAGGCGAGGCTGATGGCGAGGCCGTCGAACTTCGGCTCGGCGGCGTACTCGACGCTCGCAGCGCCCACGCCTTCGTGCACGCGCCGGTCGAACGCGCGTACCTCCTCCTCTTCGAAAGCGTTGCTGATCGACAGCATCGGCGCGCGGTGCCGCACCTCGGCGAACTCTGCAAGCGGCGGCGCTCCCACGCGCTGCGTCGGCGAGTCGGGGCTCGCCAGCTCGGGATGGTCGCGCTCGAGCTCGAGCAGGCTGCGGAACATCCGGTCGTACTCGGCGTCGCCGATCTCGGGCGCGTCCTTGACGTAGTAAAGGAAATTGTGCCGCTCGATCTCGCGCCGCAGAGCCTCGGCGCGCTGGCGCAGGTTCCCCGCCGGCGCCATGGCATCAGGAGAACAGCCGCAGCGCCAGCGGGCTGCCGGGCTCGATGCCGCTCGCCGCGAGCATCCCGCGCACCGATTCGAGCTCGGCCGCGATGGCGGCGAGCGCGCGCTCGTCGAGCTCGCGGCCGTTGTCGTCGACCAGGCGCGCGTTCGAGGACGACGCGAGCTGCCGGCCGGCGCGCACCATCGCCTCGTAGTGCCGCCCCGGCTCGGGAGTCCTCGGCACGTCGAGCGTCAGGGTGAGGCCGTCGTCGCGACGCGACACCTGGAAAAGCTCTCCAGGGACGCTGGCGTTTTCCTCAATTTGCGCTCCCACGACGTGGAGCGCCACCTGGATGTCGGTCGCGGCGCAGACGCGGTCGAGCTCGCGCGCCGCCTCCATGGCCTCGCGGATCTCGGGCGCCGCCACCGACGCCCCCAGCCGCGCGCCCAGCGTCTCGACCTCGGAGCGGAACCCGATCACTTCCGTCTCGCTCGCCACGCCCGCGCGGGTGACGAGCTGGAGCCCGGCGCGAAGCGCCGTGCATTGCCCGGCGTTCCCTGCGCCCAGGCGCATCCAGCTTCGCCCGTCGAAGCCCGCGAGCAGGATCCGTTTCGCGAAGCGGTGCTCGAGCGGCTTCCACAGCTCCAGCACCTCCGCCGCCGGCACTTGATGCGGAAACGAGAGCTCGACCACGTAGTCGAGCCGTGCGTCGGGCAGCGCCCCCGCCGGAACACCGGGGTCGCGATCGGAGCGGCCCGGCCCGGCCTCCAGGGTCGGCTCGCGGCGCGCCGCCGGCTCCCCGAGCAGCACGTCGGCGTGCCGCGAGCCGAATGCGCGCTCGGCCTCGCGGCGTGCCGCGCCTTCCTGGAGCCGGTTGTGGAGCAGCACGCCCGCGACCAGCAGGGCGCCGATGACGATCAGCCCGAGCTGGAGATCGCTCATGACGCGCGGCCGCCCTTCAGGCCGCAAGCTCTTCGCGGATGCGCAGCGCTTGCTCGATGTCCACCGCCACCACCCGCGACACGCCCGATTCGGGCATGGTGACGCCGACCAGCTGTCCGGCCATCTCCATGGTGATCTTGTTGTGGCTGATGAACAGGAACTGGGTCTGCGCGGACATCCTCTTCACCAGCTCGCAGAAGCGCAGCGTGTTCGCATCGTCGAGCGGCGCATCCACCTCGTCGAGCAGGCAGAAAGGCGCCGGATTGAGCTGGAACAGCGCGAACACCAGCGCGATCGCGACGAGAGCTTTCTCGCCGCCCGAGAGCAGGTGGATGGAGGTGTTGCGCTTTCCCGGCGGCTGGGCCGTCACCTGCACGCCTGCATCGAGGATTTCCTCGCCGGTCATGATCAGCTTCGCTTCCCCGCCGCCGAACAGCACCGGGAACAGCGCTCCGAAATGGCGGTTCACGGTCTCGAAGGTCTCGCGCAGCAGCTCGCGCGTCTCGCGGTCGATGCGCCGGATCGCGTCCTCGAGCGTGCGCACGGCCTCGTCCAGGTCGTTCGCCTGCGAGTCGAGGAAGTCCTTGCGCTCCCGGCTCGAAGCCAGCTCGTCGAGCGCCGCCATGTTGACCGCTCCGAGCTCGGCGATCGCCTGCGTGATGCGCGTGATCTCGCCCTGCAGGACCGACGGCCGGGGCGCCTCACCGGCCACCGCCTCGAGCAGCACCTCGTCCGCGCCCGCTTCGCGCAGCTGGGCGGCGAACTGTTCGCGGTTGATGGCGGCCGCCTGCTCCTTCAGGCGCAGCTCGGCGATGCGCTCGCGCAGCGGCGCCATGCGCGCCTCGACCTGCAGGCGCTGCTCCTCGAGCTGTCGCAGCACGCTGGCCGCCGTTTCCGTCGCATCGCGCGCGCCGGCCAGCGCCTTTTCGCGGCCGATACGCTCCTCCACCGCGGCCTCCAGGGACCTGCGCACCTCGGGAACGGGGTCGGCCGCCAGCTCCTGCGTCATGCGCGCCACTTCCGCGTCGGCGCTCGAGATCTGCCGGTCGATCAGCCGCACCGAGCGGTCGAGATCGGCGATTTTCGAGCCGCATTCGCGCTCGCCGAAAGCGGCGTCGCGGGCCTCGTCCGCCGCCTGCTGGGCGGCGCGGCGACGCTCGTCGAGGGCGCCCTGCGCCGCCGCGTGCTGTGACTCGGCGCTCGCCAGCTGCGCGCGCGCCGCGCCGATCTCGGCCTCGGCGCCGCGCAGCGACGATCGCGAGTCGGCGAGCGCGCTGCGCGCGGCTTGCGCTTCGTTCGCCATCTCCTGCAGCCCGGCGCCGATCTGCGCGCTGCGCTCGCGATAGCGCTCGTCGGCCTGCGCCAGTATCAGGTGCTCGATTTTCGCATCGTGCAGCTCCGTTTGCCGCTCGGCGATCGCGGCGCGCAGGCTCTCCAGCTCCGAGCGCTGCGCCGCCGCGGCATCCTCCATGTGCTTGGCGTTCGCGTGCTCCCCGGCGAGCTTCGCCTCGAGCTCGCCGCAGCGGGCTTCCAGCGCTTCGATTTCGGCCTGCCGTTCCAGCAATCCCGCGTCGGCCGGATCCGGCGCGTGGAAGCTCGCGGTGTGACGCGTGAACTGATGGCCTTCGCGGTTCACCAGCACCGCGCCGGCGGGAAGCGCATTGCGCGCGGCCTCCTCCGGCATGCCTTCCACCGCGTACGCGCCGGCAAGCCAGTCCGCAAGCGCGCCGCCCGCCGCCGGATCGGCCGCGCGCACCTTGGAGGCGAGCGGCAGCAGGCCGGCGGCCGCGGCGGCGGGCACGCCCTCGCCGCGCCCGAACACGCTTGCCTTCACCGGAGGCCGGTCGGCGATCAGGCGCGCGAGCTGCGAGCGATCGGCAAGCTCCAGCGCGTGCAGCCGCTCGCGCAGCACGGCTTCAACCGCCGTCTCCCAGCCGTGATCGATGCGCAGCTTCTGCCACAGGCGCGGCAGCGCCGCGAGGCCGTGCCGCCCGATCCACTCCTTGAGCGGGACGTTTTCTTCGGCGGCGGCCTGGATCTGCCGCAGCGTCGCCAGCTGCGCTTGGGCAGCGGCATGCTCGCGCTGCGCCGCGCCGAGGCTCTCCCCGGCCGCGGCCTGGCGCTCCTCGGCGAGCGCGTTCTCGCGCTGGACGGCGATGGCGCGCGCCTGCGCCGCGGGCAAAGCCGCCTCGCGCTCGGCGATCCGGCGCTCGCTTGCGGCAAGCGCCGCCGGGTCCGGCAGGGCGAGCGCGTCGTGCTCGGCCTGCAAACGCTCGCGGCGCTGCTCGAGCGCCTGCAGCCCGCGCTCGTGGTGGGCGAGGTTGGTCTGCTCGAGCTGAAGCCGCGCCTCGGCCTGCACCAGGCCGCTGCGCGCCTCGTTCAGCCGCTCCTGGGCCTGGTGGTGGGCCTGCTCGGCATGCGGCAGAACGGCATTGCGCTCGGCGACAGCCGCTTCGGCCTGCGCGGCGCGCTGTCTCGCCTCCCCCAGGCGCGCGATCCAGCCGTGCAGCGAGTGCGTGAGCTGCGAGCGCTGCTCGCGCCACGAAGCGAGCTGCGCGCTGCGCTCGATGTGCTGATTCTCCAGACGCTGGCGCGTCTCTTCGATATGGCGCAGCTCGGACTCGTGGCGCGCGACCTCGGCATTGGCGGCATACAGGGCCGCCTGCGCGGCGTTCAGCGCATCGCCCGCCCGGTAGTGCTCCGCGCGCGCAGCCTCGACGCGCGACTCGACCTGGCGCAATGCGGCGGCGTCCGACTCCATCTCGTTGGTCGCCCTGGCGATTTCCTGCGCCTGCCGCGCGCGCTCGGCGTCGGCGTCGCGCCGGCGCAGGAACCACAGCAGGTGCTGCTTGAGCTGCAGGTCGGACTGGTGCTCGCGGTAGCGGGTCGCGATCGCCGCCTGGGCTTCGAGCTTCTCGATCTGGGCGCCGAGCTCGAACCGGATGTCGGTGATGCGTGCGAGGTTCTCGCGCGTGTCGGCGAGGCGGTGCTCGGTCTCGCGCCTGCGCTCCTTGTACCGCGACACGCCCGCGGCTTCCTCGAGGAACACGCGCAGCTCGTCGGGCTTCGCCTCGATCACCCGCGAGATCATGCCCTGCTCGACGATCGCGTAGGCGCGCGGCCCGAGCCCGGTGCCGAGGAACATGTCGGTGATGTCGCGCCGGCGCACGTGCGTGCCGTTGATGTGGTAGGACGACTCGCCGTCCCTCTGCAGCACCCGCCGCGCCGAGATCTCCGCGTACTGCGACCACTGTCCCGTGGCGCGGCCCAGCGAGTTGTCGAAGATCAGCTCGACGCTCGCGCGGGCGAGCGACTGGCGGTTGGCCGAGCCGTTGAAGATCACGTCCTGCATCGAGTCGCCGCGCAGCGCGGACGCCCGGGATTCGCCGAGCACCCAGCGCACCGCGTCGATCACGTTCGACTTGCCGCAGCCGTTGGGGCCGACGATGCCGACCAGCTGCCCGGGGATGTGGATCGAGGTGGGATCGACGAACGACTTGAAGCCGGAGAGCTTGATCTGGGTCAGGCGCACCAAAAAAATGATACCATCCGCGCCCTCGTTTCCCGCCGGTTTTTCCGGGTCTTTTTCATGCCTTCGCGTCCCAGCAAGCGGCTGCAGACGTTCCGCAATCCTGCGCCGCGCCGGGATTACCGCATCCACGTCGAGATCCCGGAGTTCACCTGCCTGTGCCCGATGACGGGACAGCCCGACTTCGCCACGCTGGTGCTCGACTACGTGCCCGACCGCGCCTGCGTCGAGCTGAAGTCGCTCAAGCTCTACGTCTGGTCCTATCGCAACGAAGGCGCGTTCCACGAGGCGGTGACGAACCGCATCGTCGGGGACCTGGCGCGCGCGCTCGCGCCGCGCTACCTGCGCCTGGAGGCGCGCTTTAACGTGCGCGGGGGGATCTTCACCACGGTCGTCGCCGAGCATCGCAAGAAGGGCTGGCGGCCGGCCGCGCCGGTGGCGCTCGAGCGGCTCCCGGCGGCCGAGCCGCGGGCGAAGTGAATCCGCAGCTCGGGCGTTTGCAGCCCTACCCCTTCGAGAGGTTACGCGCGCTGATCGCCGCGGCGACGCCGGATCTGGCGCTGCGGCCGATCAGCCTCTCGCTCGGCGAGCCAAAGCATCCGACCCCGCAGCTGGTGAAGGACGCGCTCGTCGCCGGGCTCGACGGGCTCGCCACCTACCCGGCGACCGCGGGAACGCCGGTGCTGCGCGAGACGATCGCCGCCTGGCTGGCGCGGCGCTACGGTCTCGCCGAGCTCGACCCGGCCGCGCAGGTGCTGCCGGTGAACGGCTCACGCGAGGCGCTGTTCTCGTTCGCGCAAGCCGTGGTGGATCCGTCCGGCGGGGGCGCGAGGGTGGTCTGCCCCAACCCGTTCTACCAGATCTACGAGGGCGCGGCGCTGCTCGCCGGCGCGACGCCGCTGTTCCTCAATTCGGGAATGCGGCTCTCGGAGCTGGACTGGCGCGGCGTGCAGCTCGTCTACGCGTGCTCTCCGGGGAACCCGAGCGGCCGCGTGATGCAGCTGGAGGAATGGGCAGAGCTGTTCGAGCTTTCCGATCGTCACGGCTTCGCGATTGCCTCGGACGAGTGCTACTCGGAGCTTTACTACGACGAGTCGAGGCCGCCCCTGGGCGCGCTCGAGGCAGCGCAGCGGCTCGGCCGCACCGCATTCCCGCGCCTGGTGGTCTTCTCCAGCCTGTCGAAGCGCTCCAGCGTGCCGGGCATGCGCTCCGGATTCGTCGCCGGCGATCGATCTCTGCTGAAGAGCTTCCTGCTCTACCGCACCTACCACGGCTCCGCGATGAGCCCCGCGGTGCAGCGTGCCTCGATCGCGGCATGGAACGACGAGGCGCACGTGGTCGAGAACCGCAGGCTCTACGCCGAGAAGTTCCGCGCCGTGCTGCCGATGATCGGCGCCCCGCTCGCCGCCGGCCTGCCCGAAGGCGGGTTCTACCTGTGGATGCGCACGCCGATCGACGACGCGGACTTCGCGCGCGGCCTATACCGTCAATATAATGTGCTGGTGCTGCCCGGGAGCTTCATTGCGCGCGAGGCGTACGGGACGAATCCGGGCAGGAACCACGTGCGCGTCGCGCTCGTCGCGCCGCTCGAGGAATGCGTGGAGGCGATCGGGCGGATCATGCGTTTCGCACGCACGCTATAGCTCGGTGGACACGGAAAAAAAGATCATCGAGGAAGCCTGGGGGCAGCGCGCGAGCCTGAAGCCTTCGCGCGCGCTGCGCAAGGCCGTCGACGCGGTGATCGCCGGGCTCGATTCCGGCAGGCTGCGGGTCGCGGAAAAATCCGGCGGCAAATGGATCACGCACCAGTGGATCAAGATGGCCGTGCTGCTTTCCTTCCGGCTTCAGGACAACCGGCTGATGAAGGCAGGCGCGACGAGCTACTACGACAAGGTGCCTTCGAAGTTCACGGGCTACGATGCGCGTCGCTTCGCCGCGGGCGGCTACCGCGTGGTCCCCCCTGCGATGGTGCGCCGCGGCGCATATATCGCCCGCAACGTCGTGCTCATGCCCTCCTACGTCAACATCGGCGCCTACGTCGACGAGGGCACCATGGTGGACACCTGGGCGACCGTGGGCTCCTGCGCCCAGATCGGAAAGAACGTGCACCTTTCAGGCGGCGCCGGCATCGGCGGAGTGCTGGAGCCGGTGCAGGCGAGCCCGGTGATCATCGAGGACAACTGCTTCATCGGTGCCCGCTCCGAGGTGGTCGAAGGAGTGATCGTCGAGGAAAACAGTGTGATCTCGATGGGCGTCTACCTCGGCGCGAGCACCCGCATTTTCGACCGCACCACCGGTGAAATATGTCACGGCCGGGTTCCGGCAGGCTCGGTGGTGGTGCCGGGCACCCTGCCCTCGGCGGACGGGAAATACGGCTTGTACTGTGCGGTGATCGTCAAGCGGGTCGACGCGAAGACGCGCGCCAAGACCAGCCTCAACGATCTGCTGCGGGGCGACTAGTCAAGCTACACTAGCGCCATCGCGTTCCCCAGGGGGCACCATGTCCGCGATGAAGCGGCTGTTCCAGGTGATGGCCGAGAAGAAGGCCTCGGACATCTTTCTTTCGGTCGGCGCGCCGATCAACATCAAGATCAACGGCGTCGCGGTCCCGATCAACCAGACGGTGATGAACGCCGACGCGGTGAAGCAGCTCCTGTACGAGGTCCTGAACGAGAAGCAGATCCGCGAGTACGAGGAAGAGATGGAGTTGAACACCGGCTACACATTGGAGGGCGTCGGAAGCTTCCGCATCAGCGCCCTCCGGCAGAAAGGCGGGCCGGCGGTGGTGGTGCGCTACATCCCCGGCACCATCCCGCCGCTCGACACGCTCGGCCTGCCCGAGGTGCTCAAGGAAATCATCATGCAGAAGCGCGGGCTGATCCTGATGGTCGGGGCGACCGGCTCGGGCAAGTCCACCTCGCTCGCTGCGATGCTCGACTATCGCAACGGGCTGAAGTCGGGCCACATCCTGACGCTCGAGGACCCGGTCGAGTTCGTGTTCCAGAACAAGAAGTCGATCGTCAACCAGCGCGAGGTCGGCACCGACACCAAGGCGTTCCAGACCGCGCTCAAGAACGCGCTGCGCCAGGCCCCGGACTGCATCCTGATCGGCGAGATCCGCGACAAGGAAACGATGTCCGCGTCGCTGCAGTACGCGCAGTCGGGGCACCTGTGCCTCGCCACGCTGCACGCGAACAACAGCTACCACGCGATGAACCGGATCATCAGCTTCTACCCGCTGGAGAACCGGCCGACGCTGCTGCTCGACCTCTCGGCGAGCCTGCAGTCCATCATCTCGCAGCGCCTGGTGCGCACCAAGACCGGCTCGCGCCGGGCCGCGCTCGAGGTGCTCCTCAACACGCGGCATATCGCGGAGCTGATCGAGAAAGGCGAGATCAACGAGATCAAGGAGGCCATGGAGAAGAGCATGGCGCCGGGCTCGCAGACCTTCGAGCAGGCGCTGTTCCGCCTCTTCATGGACGGCCACATCACGCAGGAGGAAGCGCTCGCGAACGCCGATTCGGCGACCAACATGCTGTGGCTGATCAACCAGGCGACCGCGGGCGAGCTGACTTCCGGGCGCGGCCCGGCGGTTGCGCCGGGCGCCGACAAGGGCGGCGGCCAGGACAGGAAGGAAGTCACGCGCCCCGGCACCGACACCACGTTCAACGACTTCAAGATCGACATGAATGCCTGAGGCGGGAGCTCTTCAACTCGCTCAGGAGCTGATCGCCCGCAGCTCGATCACCCCGCAGGACGGGGGTTGCCAGGAGTTGATTGCCGCCCGGCTGGCGCGCCAGGGCTTCCGCTGCGAGAGCATGCCCTTCGGCGAGGTCGCCAACCTGTGGGCGCGCCGCGGAACGGCGCATCCGGTCGTATGCTTCGCCGGGCATACCGACGTGGTCCCGACCGGGCCGCTGAGCGAATGGCGCTCCGATCCCTTCGTTCCGACCATTCGCGAAGGAAGGCTCTACGGCCGCGGCGCCGCGGACATGAAGTCCTCGATCGCCGCGTTCGTGGTCGCCGCCGAGGCTTTCATTGCCGATCGCCCCGCGCACTCCGGCTCGATCGCGCTGCTGCTCACCTCGGACGAGGAAGGGCCTGCGGTGGACGGCACGGTCCGCGTGGTGGAGAAACTCAAGCAACGCAACGAGACCATCGACTACTGCATCGTCGGCGAGCCGACTTCCGTCGATGTGCTTGGCGACGTGCTGAAGAACGGCCGCCGCGGCTCGCTCTCCGGCAAGCTCATCGCGCGCGGGATCCAGGGACACGTCGCCTACCCTCATCTGGCGCGAAATCCCGTTCACCAGCTCGCCCCGGCGCTTGCCGAGCTCGCCGGCACGCAATGGGACAGGGGCAACGAAGACTTTCCGCCCACCACCTGGCAGATCTCGAACATCCACGGCGGCACCGGCGCGGCCAACGTCATTCCCGGGTCGGTCGAAGTCGACTTCAATTTCCGCTTCTCGACCGAAAGCACCGAGGCCTCGCTCAAGGCGCGCCTGGAGGCGGTGCTCGAGAAGCACGGCCTGGTGTACTCGATCAGCTGGACTCTGGGCGCCAGGCCGTTCCTGAGCGGGCGCGGGCGGCTGGCGGAGATCGCCGTCCCGATCGCGAAGGCGCACACCGGGCGCACGGCCGAGCTTTCCACGGCCGGCGGCACGTCGGACGCCCGCTTCATCATCGACATCTGCCCGGAAGTCCTCGAGCTCGGGCCGGTCAACGCCAGCATCCACAAGCTCGACGAGCACATCGGGCTCGATGACCTGGAGCGGCTGTCGCGCATCTACCTCGACCTGCTGCGCGCGCTCCTTCCTTGACGCTCGGCGGGCTGATCGGGGACACGGCGCGCCGCCTGCGCGCCGCGCCGCTCAACTACGGCCACGGCACCGGCAATCCACGCGACGAAGCCGCGTTTCTCGTTCTGCGGGGGCTCGGACTTCCTTTCGGCACGGACCTCGATGCGTCCGCCAGTGCGTCGCAGCGCAGCCGCGTCGCGGCGCTGGTGCAACGGCGGATCCGCGAGCGGATGCCGGTCGCGTATCTGTTGCACGAAGCCTGGCTCGGCGGCCGTGCGTTCTACGTCGATGAGCGCGCCATCGTCCCGCGCGCGTTCATCTCCGAGCTGCTGCCCGAGAGGCTGCGGCCATGGCTGCCGCGCCAGGCGCGCAAGGCGCTCGACCTGTGCACGGGGTCCGGCTGCCTCGCCGTGCTGCTCGCGCGCGCCTTGCCGCGCGTGCGCGTCGACGCGGCCGACGTTTCCGCGGCCGCGCTCGCGGTCGCGAGGCGCAATATCGCGCGCCATCGTCTCGGGCGGCGCGTTCGCCTCGTGCGCTCGGACCTGTTCAGCGCGCTGCGCGGCCGGCGCTACCACCTGATCGTCAGCAACCCGCCCTACGTGCCCGCCGCGACCATGCGTGCGCTGCCGCACGAGTACCGTCACGAGCCGCGTCTGGCGCTCGCCGGCGGAGGCGACGGCCTGGCGTTCGTGCGGCGCATCCTCGCGGGGGCGCGCGCGCATCTCGCCCCGGGCGGGCTGCTGGTGTGCGAGATCGGCGACAGCCGGCGCGCGCTCGAGCGCGCCTATCCGCGCGTGCCGTTCCTGTGGCCCGAGACGAGCGCCGGGGCGGGCCAGGTGTTCATGCTGCAGCGCGAATGGATCTCCGCGGGTGGCCGCGCCAGAACCGGCGCCGCTTCTCGAGCGCGGCCCAGGCTGGCTCGAGCGAGGCGATGAGCGCCTGCTCGCGCGCCGCGACGATCCGCCGCGCGCGGGCCGCGGCGACGGCGATTTCCGGCGCGCTCCCCCGCGGCGCGAGCTCTGAGACGAGCCGCCGCGCCACCGCCACGTCGTTCAGCTCGCCCAGGATGTCCTGCAGCGCCTGCAGCCGCTTCAGGTAGGGCCGCACGGACGCCCGCGGGAAGCAGGGAGCGAAGAATTCGCAGGCATAGCGCAGCCGCTTGATCCGGATCCGCAATGCGTGGCGCCGCGCGGTATCGTGCCAGTCGATTCCGCGCGCCTGCCTGAGCGCCTTGCGATGCAGGCGTTCCAACGAGTCCCGTGCGTGCTCTGCGAGCGGAATGTCGCGCGCAGCCGCCCGGAGCGACCAGGGCGCCCCGTGCAGCCAGCGCAGCGCGCGCAGCAGGAAGCGCTGGAACGCCGGCCGCGACACCGCGGCGCGCGCCGCGCGCCGCGCCGCCGACCGTCTCTTGCGCGCGCGCGCCAGCAGCTCGCGCAGGTCGGCTGCGCCCTCGGGCCCGCGCGCCGCAGCAGCGGCGAGCCACTCGCAGAACACGTCCCAGTCGCGTCCGGCGCTGAGCGGCGGGATCAGCTTGCGCAACGGGCGCACCACCGGCTTCGCGCTCCGCGGCGGCACCATCGAGCGGAAGGCACGCAGGACCGAACGCAGGCGGCGCAAACCCACGCGCATCTGGTGCAGGAACTCGGGATCGCTCGAATGCACCACTCCGCGCGCGTTCGCGCCCGCCTGCGCGAGAGCCGCCGAGAACAGCGCCGGAAACGCCTCGCCGGGCGTCGCCAGCTCGTGCAGCGCCGGCCGGCGCCACCGGTGCGGCGACTCGGCAGGGTGGTCGGACGCGAGTCGATAGCCGCGCGCGGCCTTGCTCTCGAACTCGATTTCGAGCGCGAGCGGCTCGGCGAGCCGCTCGGCGAGGCGCAGCATGGGCCGCGGGCCGCCTGCCTTGAGCTCCAGCTCCAGCTCGTGGATGGGCTCGTGACGCCGCCCCGCGGCCACGCGTCCGCGGTCGACGCTGATCTCGGCGCGGCCGCCGCCGTCGAGCGCAACGGTTCCCGAACGCCGGGTGAAGCGCGTCTCGAACAGCGCATGCAGCTTGCCGCCGAGGCGCCGCAGATCGACCCCTGTGGCGGCCATGATCGCCTCGCGCGGAAACGAATCCAGATCGAGCCGCCTGTGGCGCACCGGCACTTCCCACTCGGCGCGCTCGGCGAGTCCCGCGTGCGCGTCCGGCTCGCCTTTCAGGGTTTGCAGCCAGCGCCGCCCGTCGCGGCGCAGGCGCAGCGCCACGCCGGCGCGGCGCAGGCGCTCGCGCCGCGTGTCGTAGTACACGGAGACGACTTCACGGCGCCGCGGCGGGCCCGCGAAACGCACCAGGCGGCCGAGCCGCCGCGCGGCCGCGGGCGACAGGCGGAATTTGATCTCGCGCTCGATTTCCACGGCGTTTTCGCGCGGGAGAAGCTGGGGTGGCCGATGGGACTCGAACCCACAACAACCGGAATCACAATCCGGGACTCTACCTTTGAGCTACGGCCACCGTCGACGGCGATGCTGCTGGCCTGCCCGGCGGGACTCGAACCCACAACCCCCAGCTTAGAAGGCTGGTGCTCTATCCGGTTGAGCTACGGGCAGCCGCCGGGCACTGCGCCAACTGGTCGGGGTGGAGAGATTTGAACTCCCGACATCTTGCTCCCAAAGCAAGCGCGCTACCAGGCTGCGCCACACCCCGGAAAATGGCCGGAAATCATACCCTTTTTTGCTTGCGGCAGGGGGGCTTTTCTGCTACAAAGCGCGCTTCCGTATTTCGGGTAGCGCGCCGCAATGGCAGTAGAGTTGACACGCAAGGGCTTCACAGCCTATGCCGCGAAGAAGGGCGAGGAGTACATGAACGCGCGCCAGCGTGCACACTTCCGCAAGATCCTCGAGACGCTCAAGTCCGAGCTGTCCCTGGAAATCGACCGCACGGTGCACACCATGCAGGACGAAGCCACCGTGTTCGCCGACCCGAACGACCGCGCCAGCCAGGAATCCGACATGGCGCTCGAGCTGCGCAACCGCGATCGCGAGCGCAAGCTCATCAAGAAGATCGACGAGACCGTCGCGCGCATCGACGCCGACGAGTACGGCTACTGCGAGAGCTGCGGGGTCGAGATCGGATTGAAGCGCCTCGAAGCGCGCCCCACCGCGACGCTGTGCATCGACTGCAAGACGCTCGACGAGCTCAGGGAACGCCAGGTCGCCAAGTAGGTGTGCGATCCGGGTGAATGAAAAAAGGCGCCCATGGCGCCTTTTTTTCGTCCGGCCTTCGCTTTGCGTCAGCCTGACTTGGCCGTTTCAGCCGCGCCAACAGCCTTCATCGAAAGGCGGACCCTTCCCTTGTCGTCGGCCTCGAGCACCTTGACCTTCACCACCTGCCCTTCCTTGAGGTGGTCCGACACGGCGTTGACGCGCTCGTGGCTGATCTGCGAGATGTGCAGCAGCCCGTCGCGGCCGGGCAGCAGCTGCACGATGGCGCCGAAGTCGAGCAGCCTGAGCACCGTGCCCTCGTAGATCCTGCCCACCTCGACGTCGGCGGTGAGCTCCTGGATGCGCTTCTTCGCCGCCTCGCCGCCTTCCGCGGAGACGCAGGCGATGGCGATGGTGCCGTCGTCCTCGATCTCGATGGTGGTGCCGGTCTCCTCCTGGATGCCGCGGATCACCACCCCGCCCTTGCCGATGACGTCGCGGATCTTGTCGGGGTTGATCTTGATCTTGATGATGCGCGGCGCGAACGTCGAGAGCTCGGTGCGCGAGCCCTCGATCTCCTGCTTCATGATGGCGAGGATTTGCAGGCGCCCCTCGCGCGCCTGGTCGAGCGCCACTTTCATGATGCCCTTGTTGATCGACTCGATCTTGAGGTCCATCTGCAGCGCCGTGACGCCCTTCTCGGTGCCCGCGACCTTGAAGTCCATGTCTCCCAGGTGATCCTCGTCGCCGAGGATGTCGGTGAGCACCGCGAAGCGATTGCCTTCCTTGATCAGACCCATCGCGATGCCGGCGACGTGCGCCTTGACCGGAACGCCGGCGTCCATCAGCGCGAGGCTGCCGCCGCACACCGAGGCCATCGAGGAGGACCCGTTCGACTCGGTGATCTCGGAGACCACGCGGATCGAGTAGCCGAACTCCTCCGGCGTCGGCAGCAGCCCGACCAGGGCGCGCTTGGCGAGCCGCCCGTGGCCGATCTCGCGGCGCTTGGACGGCCCCATCCTGCCGGTCTCGCCGGTGGCGTAGGGCGGCATGTTGTAGTGGAGCATGAAGCGCTCGCGGTACTCGCCCGCCAGCGCGTCGATGATCTGCTCGTCGCGGCCGGTGCCGAGCGTGACGGTGACCAGCGCCTGGGTCTCGCCGCGCGTGAACAGCGCCGAGCCGTGCGTGCGCGGCAGCACTCCGACGCGCACGCTCACCGGGCGCACCGTGCGCGTGTCGCGGCCGTCGATGCGCGGCTCGCTGTCGAGGATCTGGCCGCGCACGATCTTGGATTCCAGGCCGAACAGGAGCTCGCCGACTTCGCGGGCGTCGAGCGCGCCGCCCGCGGCCTGCGCCTCGGCCTGCACCGTCTCGAGGGTCGCCTTGCGGATCTCCGCAAGCCGCGTGTTGCGCGCCTGCTTCTGCTTGATGCCGAACGCCTCGCGCACCCCGGACTCGGCGAGAGCGGCCACTCGCGCGATCAACGCCTCGTTCTTCTCCGGGGGTTTCCAGCCCCAGGCCGGCTTGCCGGCGACTTCGGCGAGCTGGTGGATCGCCTGGATGGCCGCCTGCATCTGCTCGTGTCCGTACACCAGCGCCCCGAGCATCGTGTCCTCGGGCAGCTCGAGCGCCTCGGACTCGACCATCATCACTCCCTGCTCGGTCCCCGCGACCACCAGGTTGAGCTGCGACTGCTTGAGCTCGCTCGTGGTGGGATTGAGCAGGTATTGCCCGTCGACGTACCCGACGCGGCAACCGCCAATCGGGCCGTTGAACGGGATTCCCGAGAGCGTCAGCGCCGCCGACACCGCCAGCATCGCCGGAATGTCGGAGTCGACCTCGGGGTTGAGCGAGAGCACGGTCGCGACGACCTGCACCTCGTTGAAAAAGCCGTCCGGGAACAGCGGCCGGATCGGCCGGTCGATCAGCCGCGAAGTCAGCGTTTCCTTCTCGGAGGGCCGGCCTTCGCGCTTGAAAAAGCCGCCGGGAATCTTGCCCGCGGCGTAGGTCTTCTCGACGTAGTCCACGGTGAGCGGGAACCAGTCCTGCCCCACGCGCGGCTCCTTGGCGGCGACCACGGTCGCGAGCACCACCGTGTCGTCCATGGTGCACACCACCGCGCCGTGCGCCTGCCGGGCGACTTCCCCGGTCTCCAGGCTGACCTGGTGGCGGCCGTAGGTAAACGTCTTCTTGAAGGGGTTCAAAGGGAAAAATCCTCAGTCTTGGAACGCAAGCGAACGACGCACATCCTCACCACGAGCGCCCTATCGCCGCGTCATCCGGAAATCGCTATTTGCGCAGGCCGAGCCGCTCGATCAGGCCGCGGTACTTGTCCGCGTCCTTGCGCTTGAGGTAATCGAGCAGCTTGCGGCGCTGGCTGACGAGCTTGAGCAGTCCGCGCCGCGAATGGAAATCCTTGACGTGCGCCTTGAAATGCCCGGCGAGGCCGTTGATGCGCTCGGTGAGAAGCGCCACCTGCACCTCCGGCGAGCCGGTGTCCTGTCCTGAGCGCTGGTACTGCTTGACCACCTGCGCTTTCTGCGCGACCTGCAATGCCATTTCTCATGCTCTCCACGTTTGGGACCGCGAGTTTAACCGATTGTCGCCGGGCGCGACCAGCCTGAGCGGCTTGAGCGCACCGTCGAGCGCAGCCTCGCCGAGCCCGATCACCGAGCCGTCGCAGCCGAACACCGCGCACACCCCGCCGCGCAACCCCGGCAGCCGCACCGCCTGCCCGTTGCGGAATCGCGCCTCGGCCGCCGCCTCGAGCTCGGCGCGGGGCAGGTCTGCGAGCAGGGCTCCCAGCGGCATGAGACGGCGATCGCGTTCGAACTCAGCCAGTCCGGCGAGCGCATCGAGACCTGTCGCGTCGGTGATCCTGAACGGCCCGCTCGCAATGCGACGCAGCGCGCCGAGGTGCGCTCCGGTGCCCAGGGCGGCCCCGATGTCCTCGGCGAGAGCCCGGACGTAGGTGCCCTTGCTGCAGCGCACGCGGACGTCGATCTCGAGCGCGCGGCGTCCCAGCAGCTCCAGTTCGGCGATCTCGATGCGGCGCCTGTCGCGATGGACGCTTTTCCCGCGGCGCGCGAGCGCGTAGAGCGGCACCCCGTCGCGCTTGAGCGCCGAGTACATCGGAGGCAGCTGCTCGATCGTGCCGAGAAATCGCCCCAGCACCGCGCGGATCGCGGCGTCGGGCGCGTCTACCGGCCGCCGCTCCAGCACCTCGCCTTCCGCGTCGCCGGTGGCGGTCGTCTCGCCGAGCTTGAGGGTCGCGACGTATTCCTTGTCCTGCGCGAGCAAGGTGCCGGCGAACTTGGTCGCCTCGCCGAACAGGACCACCAGCAGGCCCGAGGCGAGCGGATCCAGCGTACCGGCGTGCCCCGCCTTCGCGGCGCGGACCAGCCGCTTTGCCGCCTGCAGGGCGGCGTTCGAGCTCAGGCCCACCGGCTTGTCGAGCAGCAGCGCCGCGTCGAGCCTGCGGCTCACTGCCCTTTGCCCGTGCCGGAGGCGCCGTCGATCAGCCGCGACAGCCGCGCGCCTCGTTCGATCGATTCGTCGTACGTGAAGCGCAGCTCGGGCGTGGTGAACATCTTGAGGCGCTTGGCAAGCCGCGAGCGCAGGAATCCCGCCGCGCGCCGCAAGCCGGCCGCGGCTTCGGGGGCGTGCGAGGAGTCCAGGCAGGTGAAATACACCACGGCATGCGAGCAATCCGGCGACACGTCGACCGCGGTGATCGTGATCAGGCCCACCTTCGGGTCGCGCAGCTCGCGGGTCAGGAGATCGCCGAGCTCGCGCTGGATCTGGTCGCCGACTCTCTGCGGCCGCCCGGTGCCGCGCTTCACAGCGTTCTCGCGACCTCCAGGATCTCGAACACCTCGAGCTGGTCGCCTTCCTTGACGTCCGAAAAATTCTTCAGCGACAACCCGCACTCGAAGCCAGCCTTGACCTCGCGCGCGTCGTCCTTGAAGCGCTTGAGCGAGTCGATCTCTCCGGTGTGGATCACGACGCTGTCGCGCAGCACGCGCACCTGCGCGTTGCGCCGCACGGCGCCTTCGAGCACGTAGCATCCGGCCACCGTGCCGATCTTTGAGATGCGGAACACCTGGCGCACTTCTACCAGACCGATGACCTGCTCCTTGCGCTCCGGCGGGAGCATGCCGGTGAGCGCCGCCTTGATCTCGTCGACCGCCTCGTAAATGATGTTGTAGTAGCGCACGTCGACGCCGGCGGACTCGACGAGCTTCCTCGCGGTGGCGTCCGCGCGCGTGTTGAAGCCGATGATCACCGCGCGCGAGGCCATCGCCAGGTTCACGTCCGACTCCGTGATGCCGCCGACCCCGGCGTGCACCACGCTCACCTTGACCTCGTCGGTCGAGAGCCGCCCGAGCGCGTGCGCCAGCGCCTCCTGCGAGCCCTGCACGTCCGCCTTGATGACCAGCGCGAGCACCTTTTTCTCGCCCTCGCCCATCTGCTCGAACACATTCTCGAGCCTGGCCGCCTGCTGCCGCGCGAGCTTCACGTCGCGGAACTTGCCCTGGCGGAACAGCGCGATCTCGCGCGCCTTGCGCTCGTCCGGGAGCACCACCATCTCTTCCCCGGCCTGCGGCACGTCCGAGAGGCCCTGCACCTCCACCGGGATGGAAGGACCCGCCGACTGCACCGGCTGGCCGTTCTCGTCGAGCATGGCGCGCACGCGCCCGAACACCGCCCCGATCAGCACCACCTCGCCGCGTTTGAGCGTTCCGGACTGCACCAGCAGCGTCGCCACCGGTCCGCGCCCCTTGTCCAGGCGTGCCTCGATCACCACGCCCTTCGCCGGGGCATCCACGGGCGCCTTGAGTTCGAGCACCTCGGCCTGCAGCAGCACCTGCTCGAGCAGGCCGTCGATCCCCTGCCCGGTCTTGGCCGACACCGGCACGAACGGCGATTCTCCGCCGAATTCCTCCGGCACCACGCCGTGGCCGAGCAGCTCCTGCTTCACCTTGTCGGGATTCGCCTCGTGCTTGTCGATCTTGTTGATCGCCACGACCAGCGGCACCTGCGCCGCCTTGGCGTGGTTGATCGCCTCGATCGTCTGCGGCATGACGCCGTCGTCCGCCGCCACCACCAGGATCACGATATCGGTCACCCTGGCGCCGCGCGCGCGCATCGCGGTGAACGCCTCGTGGCCCGGCGTATCGAGGAAGGTCACCACGCCGCGCGGGGTCTCGACGTGGTAGGCGCCGATATGCTGCGTGATGCCGCCCGCCTCGCCCGCCGCCACCTTGGTGCGGCGGATGAAGTCGAGGAGCGACGTCTTGCCGTGATCCACGTGGCCCATCACGGTCACCACCGGAGGGCGCGGAGTCGCGTCAGCCGCCGCCGGCTCCTCGGTGCGCGTGAGGTATGCCTCGGGATCGTCGAGCTTGGCGGGCTTCGCCTTGTGACCCATCTCCTCGACCACGATCATCCCCGTCTCCTGGTCGAGCACCTGGTTGATGGTCGCCATGGTGCCGAGCTTCATCAGCGTCTTGATCACTTCGGCGGCCTTCACCGACAACTTGTGCGCCAGCTCGCCGACCGTGATGGTCTCCGGCACGGGGATCTCGCGCACCACAGGCTCGAGCGGCTGGGTGACGGCGACCTGCTCGGCCCCTGCGGCGGGCCGGTGCCGCATGCCGCCGCGCCCGTGCCAGCCGCCCACGCCGCCGCCCGCGTCGCCGCGCGTCTTGATCGTGCGCCGGCGCACCGAATCGTCGCGCAGGATGGTGGTGGTCTTGGCCTTCCTGGGCCTCTTCTCGCCTTTCGCTTCGTCGGTCTTCGGTTTCGGGGCATGAAGCGTGGTGACGCCAGCGGGCACGGGGGCCGCAGGCGCCGCCGGCTTCGCGGCCTCGGCTGCTTTCTGCTCCGCTTCCCGCCGCTCCCGCTCCTGCCTCTCGCGCAACTCCGCCGCCTGCAGCTCGGCGAGCTGCTGCTGGCGCTTCGCTTCGGCCTCGCGCAGCTCCATCTCTTTCGCGTCGAGCTCGGCGGGCGCGGCAGGCAGCGGGATTTCGGCCGCGACGGCCGCCGCGGCCACCTCGGCGGGATCGCGCTTCACGAACACGCGCCTCTTGCGCACCTCGACCTGCACGGTGCGGTACTTCCCGCTCGCGTCGGCCTTCTTGATCTCGCTGGTCTGCTTGCGGGTGAGCGTGATCTTGTTCTTCTGCTCGGCCGAGCCGTGCATGCGGCGCAGGTATTCGAGCAGCCTCGACTTGTCCTGGTCCGAGAGCGCGTCGTCGGCAGCGCGCTTCTCCACGCCCGCAGCGCGCAGCTGCTCGAGCAGCACCGACGGCGGGACTTTCAGCTCGCTCGCGAACTGGGCGACGTTGGTCTGAGCCACCTTAGAGCGCCTCCTTCGGCTCCGCGGCGCTTTCCTGCTCGAACCAGTGGGCGCGCGCCGCCATGATCAGTCCCTTGGCGCGTTCCTCGTCGATGCCGCTCAGCTCGGCCAGCTCGTCCACCGCGAGGTCCGCGAGGTCGTCGCGCGTCTTGACGCCGCCTTCGGCGAGCTTCGCCGCAAGCTGCGTGTCCATGCCGTCCAGCTTGAGCAGCTCGGGATCCACGCCCTCGACCTTCTCCTCGTTGGCGATCGCCGCCACCAGCAGCGCGTTGCGCGCCCGGTTGCGCAGCTCGTCGACCGTGCCCTGGTCGAACGCCTCGATCTCGAGCAGCTCGTTGACCGGCACGTAGGCGATCTCCTCCAGCGTCGAGAAGCCCTCCTCGATCAGGATGTTGGCGACCTCCTCGTCCACGTCGAGCTTCTCCATGAAATCGGACTTGATGCGCCCGCTCTCCTCCTGCTGCTTCTTGGTCGACTCCTCCTCGGTCATGAGGTTGATCTGCCAGCCGGTCAGCTCGGAGGCGAGCCGCACGTTCTGGCCGCTGCGCCCGATCGCGACCGCGAGGTTCTCCTCGTCGACCACCACGTCCATCGCGTGCTTTTCCTCGTCGACGACGATCGAGGATACCTCGGCCGGGGCGAGCGCCCCGATGACGAACTGCGCCGGGTCGGCCGACCACAGCACGATGTCGACGCGCTCGCCCGCCAGCTCCTGCGTCACCGCCTGCACGCGCGAGCCGCGCATGCCGACGCAGGTGCCGATCGGGTCGATGCGCCGGTCGCTGGTGAACACCGCGATCTTGGCGCGAATGCCGGGATCGCGCGCGGCGGACTTGATCTCGAGCAGCCTCTCCTCGATCTCCGGGACCTCGAGCTCGAACAGCTTCATGATGAACTGCGGCGCGGTGCGCGACAGGATCAGCTGCGGCCCGCGCGCCTGGCGGTCGATCTTCGCCACCCAGGCGCGCACCCGGTCGCCGATGCGCAGGTTCTCCTTGGGGATCATCTGCTCGCGCGGCAGCAGCGCCTCCAGGCGCCCCGACTCGATGATCGCACTGCCGCGCTCCATGCGCTTCACGGTGCCGGTGACCAGCTCGTCGCCGCGGCCGAGGAAGTCGTTCAGGATCTGCTCGCGCTCGGCGTCGCGGATGCGCTGCAGGATCACCTGCTTGGCGGTCTGCGCGCCGATGCGCCCGAACGGGATCGCCTCGAGCGGCTCCTCGACGAAGTCCTCGAGCTTGATGTCGGACTGGTGCTTCTGCGCCTCGGAGAGCGGGATCTGTTTCGAGGGAAATTCCACCGCGCCGTCCGCCACGGCCTGCCAGCGGCGGAACGACTTGAAATTGCCAGTGGCTTTGTCGATTTCCACGCGAACGTCCACGTCATCCGTGAAGCGTTTCTTGGTCGCGGAGGCAAGCGCCATTTCCAGCGCCGCGAAGACGATGTCCTTCGTCACGTTCTTCTCGCGTGCCAGCGCGTCGGCCTGCAGCAGCAGCTCTCTTCCGATGCTCATTCGTTGTCCTACGCTAGGTCCGGAACGAGCCTCGCCCGCTCCACACCGGCCAGATTCAATGAAACGACGTTTCCTTCAATTTCCATCGCTACAACCTCACCTTCCACTCCGCGGAGCACGCCGACGAAGCGGCGCCGGCCGGTGGCGTCGGGCATGCGCATCTTCACGTCGGCCTTGCGTCCGGCGAAGCGGGCGAAGTCCGCCGCCTTGCGCAGCGCCCGGTCGAGCCCCGGGGAGGACAGCTCAAGCCGCTCGTAGTGGACGCCTTCCACCTCGAACACGCGGCTCAGCTGGCGGCTCACCGCCGCGCAGTCCTCCACCGTGACGCCGCCAGGCTTGTCGATGAACACGCGCAGCAACCGGCCGTGGTTCGAGACCTGGAAGTCGACCAGCTCGAATCCCATGCCGGCAAGCACCGGCTCCACCATCGCTGCAAGCCCCGCCATGCGCCTCTTTCAGCCGCCCAAACAAAAAATGGGCCGAAGCCCATCGCGATTCGCGCAGCACGGCCGCACTGCGCTTGAAAGCTTTTGAAGTTTAACAGCTTTTCAGTCGCTGAACAACCTTGCGGCCGCTGTCGGCACGAGCTCGCGCCAGCTGCCGGGCCGCAAATCGCGCGGCAAATCGATCGGGCCGTAGCGGACCCGAATCAAGCGGCTGACCTTGGCGCCGACCGCCTCGAACAGACGCCTGACCTCGCGCTTGCGGCCTTCGCGCAGGAGCACGCGGTACCAGCGGTTCGCCCCGGGCACGCCGCCCCGCGAGCCGGCCGGCTCGATTCGCTCGAACGCCGCGCGGCCGTCCTCGAGGGTCACCCCCTCGCGCAGGCGCCGCAGCTGCTGCGGGCCGATGTCGCCGAACACGCGCACCGCGTACTCGCGCTCGACGCCGTGGCGCGGGTGCATCAGTCGATTGGCCAGCTCTCCGGAATCGGTGAGGAGCAGCAGTCCGGATGAATTGATGTCGAGTCGACCGACCGGCACCCACCTGCCCCTGGGCAATCTGGAATAGACGGTCGGGCGGCCTTGCGGATCCCTGTGCGTCACGAGCTCGCCGACGGGCTTGTGGTAGACGATCACCCGCGGCGACCCGCCACGTGCGAATTCCACCGGCCGCCCATCGACCGCCACCTCTTCGCCGGGGCTCGCGCGATCGCCCAGTGCGGCGACTCGCCCGGCGACGCTGACCCGCCCGGCGGCGATCCATGCCTCGATTTCGCGCCGCGAGCCGAGCCCTGCCGCGGCGAGCAGCTTCTGCAGCCTGTCGCCGCGAGGCTCAGCCGTTGGTGGCGGCTGCCGCGGGCTGGGCGTCGGCGCGGGTGCCGGTGTCCGGCGCCGCGGCGGTCTCGGCCGGTGCGGGTTCAAGCGGCAGCGTCTTGGCGATTTCCTCGAGCGGCGGCAGCTCCTGGAGCGATCTCAGGCCCAGGTCGTCGAGGAATTTCTTCGTGGTCGCGAGCAGCTCGGGCCTTCCCGGGGTATCGCGGTGGCCGACCACGTCGATCCAGCCGCGGTTCTCGAGCGACTGGATGATCTGGGCCGACGCCACCACGCCGCGGATGTCCTCGATGTCGCCGCGCGTCACCGGCTGGCGGTAGGCGATGATCGCCAGGGTCTCCATCACCGCCCGCGAGTAGCGCGGCGGCTTGTCCGGGAACAGTTTCTCCACGTAGGGCTGGAGCTCCGGGCGGGTCTGGAAGCGCCAGCCGCTCGCCAGGCTCACCAGCTCGACCGCACGCCCGTTCCAGTCCTCGCGCAGCTCGTCGACCAGACGCCGCAGGGTCTCGGCGCTCACCTCGCCGTCGAAGAGCTGTTTCAGGCCGGCGATTCCGAGCGGCTCCTGCGAGGCGAGCAGCGCCGCTTCCAGGATGCGCTTGGTGTCAGCCGGATGCTGCATCCGCCAATTTTACGTAAATCGGGGCGAAACTTCCGGCCTGGGTGATTTCGATCAGCAACTCGCGCGCCAGCTCGAGCAGCGCGAGGAAGGTCACCACCAGCACCGCCACGCCGCGCTGCGGCTCGAACAATTCGCGAAACTCGAGAACGCGGCGCTCGCGCAAGGCGCGCAGGATCCCGCTCATGTGCTCGCGCACCGACAGCTCCTCGCGCGTCACCCGGTGGTGCACCGCCAGCCGCGCCCGGTGCAGCAGGCCGCGCCACGCGTCCGCGAGGTCCTGCGGCCTTACCCCCGGCATGCGCCCGGCGGCGGTGCTTTCGATCCAGACCGAGATCGCGATCACGTCGCGTCCCGCCTGCGGCAGCTCGTCGAGCGCGGCCGCCGCCTTGCGGATGCGCTCGTATTCGAGCAGCCGGCGGACCAGCTCCGCGCGCGGATCCTCCTCCTGCGGCTCGGCCGATGGCGGCCTGGGCAGCAGCAGGCGCGACTTGATCTCCATCAGCATGGCCGCCATCACCAGGTACTCGGCGGCGAGCTCGAGGTTCTTCGAGCGCATCGTCTCGACGTATTCAAGGTACTGGCGCGTGAGCGGCGCCATCGGGATGTCGAGGATGTCGAGGTTCTCCTTGCGGATCAGGTACAGCAGCAGGTCGAGCGGGCCTTCGAACGCCTCGAGGAACACCTCCAGCGCGTCGGGCGGGATGTACAGGTCGTGCGGCATCTCGGCGAGCGGCTCGCCGTAGATCCTGGCGACCGGCGCGGACCGGTCCGCGAACGCGCTCGTCATGGGTAGGACAATCCCATCGCTTCGCGCACGTCGCGCATGGTCTCGGCGGCGAGCTTGCGCGCCTTCTCGCAGCCGTCGGCGACGATGTTCTTCACCAGCGTCGGGTCGTCGAGATAGGCCTGCGCGCGCTCGCGCATCGGCGCCAGCTCGGCGTTGATCGCCTCGATCACCGGCTGCTTGCAGTCCAGGCAGCCGATGCCGGCGGTGGTGCAGCCCTTCACCACCCAGTCCCTGCGCGCCGCGTCGGAGTAGACCTGGTGCAGCGGCCACACGGGGCACTTCTCGGGATTGCCCGGGTCGCCGCGCTTCACGCGCGCCGGATCGGTCGGCATGGTGCGGATCTTCCTCGCCACCACCTCGGGCTCCTCGCGCAGCGCGATCGTGTTGCCGTAGGACTTGGACATCTTCTGCCCGTCCAGGCCGGTGAGCTTGGGAGCCTCCGTGAGCAGCACCTCCGGCTCGACCAGGATCTTCTTGCCGCCGCCTTCGAGCCAGCCGTACAGCCGCTCGCGGTCGCCGCGCGACAGATTCTGCTGCCCGTCGACCAGCGCCTGGGCGCGCTTCAGGGCCTCGGCGTCGCCTTGCTCGAGGAACGTGGTGCGCAGCCCGTTGATCAGGCGCGCCTTCTTGGTGCCCATCTTCTTCGCCGCCGCCTTCGCCTTGTCCTCGAACCCTTCCTCGCGACCGTACAGGTGGTTGAAGCGTCGCGCCACCTCGCGCGTGAACTCGACGTGCGGCACCTGGTCCTCGCCCACCGGCACGTACTTGGCGCGGTACACCAGAATGTCGGCCGACTGCAGCAGCGGGTAGCCGAGGAACCCGTAGGTGGAAAGGTCGCGGTCGGTGAGCTTCTCCTGCTGGTCCTTGTAGGTCGGCACGCGCTCGAGCCAGCCGAGCGGCGCCATCATCGAGAGCAGCAGGTGCAGCTCGGCGTGCTCGGCGATCTGAGATTGGATGAACAGGGTCGCCTGGCTCGGGTCCACGCCCGCAGCGAGCCAATCGACCACCATGTCCCAGCAGTTCTTCTGCACCTCGCCCGGGTTCTCGTAATCGGTGGTGAGCGCGTGCCAGTCGGCGACGAAGAACAGGCACGGATACTCGGTCTGCAGGCGCACCCAGTTCCTGAGCACGCCGTGGTAGTGCCCCAGGTGCAGGCTCCCGGTCGGCCGCATCCCGGAGAGCACGCGCGTCTCGTACATGTCCGCCTAGAGCAGGACGAAGGCGCGGATCAGGGAGGCCGAGGCGTCCACCAGAGGACCGAGGACGAACTCCAGGACATTCGTGACCAGCAGCAGCAGGAGCAGCGGTAGACCCCAGGGCTCCAGCTTCGCGTACCGCCAGGCCGCCCCGGACGGAAGCAGGCTCGCCACGATGCGGCCGCCGTCGAGCGGCAGGATCGGCAGCAGGTTCAGGAACATGAACACCAGGTTGACGAGGATCCCCGCCTTCGCCATCTCGGCCATCGGCGCGCTGAAGAAATTATGCGGCAGCTCGATCACGAGCTTGAGCGCGATCGCCCAGCCGAGCGCCATGGCGAGGTTCGCGCCGGGGCCCGCTGCCGCGACCAGCGCCATGTGCTGCTTCGGCCTGCGCAGCGCGGAATAGTTCACCGGCACCGGCTTCGCCCAGCCGAACAGGAACCTGCCGCCCGAGAGGAGCAGGATGAGAAGCGGGATCACGATGGTGCCGACGATGTCGATGTGGCGCAGCGGATTGAGACTGACGCGACCTTGCGCGTACGCCGTCATGTCGCCGTAATGGCGCGCCACGTAGCCGTGGGCGGCCTCGTGCAGAGTGATCGCGAACAGCACCGGCAGCGAGTAGATCGCGATGGTCTGTACGAGCTGTTGGACGTCCATCGACTGTTGTTCTCGAGAACGGATCTTATCAGACGGGGTCGCGCCGTCCGCTTAGGCGGCGACGCCGAGCAGCTCGAGCGAGCAGCTCGTGCGCCACCGCGTGACCATCAGCTTGCCAGGAAGTCCTCGATCAGTCGGGCTACGGCTTGCGGCTGGTCATGATGCAGCATGTGTCCTGCTTCGGCGACGGTGACGTGCTTCAGGATGCGGAACGCGGCGCGGCGCTCGGCATGCGCTTGCGAGTCGAGCCCGATGCGCTTCAGCACCTCCGAGTCGACCGCCTCCACCCACAGCACCGGCGCCGTCACGTTCTCCCAGCACGCGCGCGCCTCCTCGTAGCGGTACAGCGTCGCGTTGACCATCTTGTGCGCCGGGTCGCCTCGCAGCACCACGCCGCCGTCCTCGGCCTGCCGCCCCCAGTGCCGCGCGAGAAACTCCGCGCGCTCGCGCTT
>MERQ01000087.1 GCA_001770655.1 Betaproteobacteria bacterium RIFCSPLOWO2_12_FULL_68_20 | reverse complement strand
CGACCTTGCCGTCGAATTTCAGGATGATATCGGTCGCCTCGACGCCGGCCTTGTCCGCCGGGCTGCCCTTCTCGACGGAATTGACCAGCGCGCCGCGCGGCCGGTCCAGGCCGAAGGAGGTCGCCAGGTCCTTGCTCACCTCCTGGATCACGACGCCGATGCGGCCGCGCGAGACGCGGCCCTTGTCGCGCAGCTGCTTCTGGATGTCCAGCGCGACGTCGATCGGGATCGCGAACGACAGCCCCATGAAACCGCCGGTGCGGCTGTAGATCTGCGAGTTCATGCCGACGACCTCGCCGCGCATGTTGAACAGCGGGCCGCCCGAATTGCCGGGGTTGATCGCGACGTCGGTCTGGATGAACGGCACGAAGTTCTCCTGCGGCAGCGAACGGCCCTTGGCCGAAACGATCCCCGCGGTAACCGTGTTCTCGAAGCCGAACGGCGAGCCGATCGCGACCACCCATTCCCCGACCTTGAGACGCGTGGGGTCGCCGAACTTCACCGCCGGCAGCGTGCCGTTGTTCTCGATCTTGATCAGCGCGACGTCGGTGCGCTTGTCGGTGCCGATCACCTTGGCCTTGTATTCCCGCTTGTCGGTGAGCTTGACGGTGATCTCGTCGGCGCCTTCGACCACGTGCGCGTTGGTGAGGATGTAGCCGTCGGAGCCGATGATGAACCCGGAGCCGAGCGAGCGGCTCTCGGGGCGCGGGCCCTGGCCTGGTCCCGGCTGCTGGCGCGGGATGAAGCGGCGGAAGAACTCCTGGATCTCCTCGTCCTCGATGCCGGGGATCTGCGGCAGCGCGCCGCGGCGCACCGCCTGCGTGGTGCTGATGTTGACGACCGCGTTGCCCTGGTCCTCGACCAGCCGGGTGAAATCGGGCAGCTCGCGCGCCTGCGCGAACGCGGTCGCGGCGAACGCCGCCAGCCAGAGCGCGCCGAGGCCTTTGAAAGCTCGCATCATGTTCCTTTCTTTCCCTTGGAATTACTGCGGTTTGCGGAATTCTACGGCGTCGGCGAGGCGCTGCACGCTCATCGCGGGCGCTTCCCCCACCACGGTGACGACGTGGTTCGCCACTTCCCGCGTGTAGATGTTGATGGCGCCCATGCTCGCCAGCCCGGGACGCACCGGCTCCGGCCGCCCCTCGAGCGACTCGATGAACACCGAGACCGCCGCCAGCCCGTCGGAATAGACCAGCTGCCCGGCAGGCCGCGATTCGCCCAGCCTGCGCTTGAGCTCGATCACCTTGCGAAAGCCCGGCAGCTCCACGTTGACGCTCCAGCCGGCCTCGGCCAGGTTGGCGGGAGCCGCGCCCGTGTCTTCCACGCGCCAGGCGCGCGCCGAGTGCCGCGGCCTCACCTTGTCGCGCGATACGTACCCGATCGAAAGCTGGGTGAAAGTGAACTGCTCGACCGCCTGGCCGGCGCTGTCCAACGTCACCGCCTTGAGCAGCATGCCGGTGTTCGTGTCCGCGCACAGCCGGTAGCCGTAGCGCAGCTCGTCCTTCGGTGTCAGCGCCACCGCCTGGCAGTCGAACCCGGCCACCCGCTTGGTCTCGCCGAGGCTCACGGTGTAGTACTGCGCGATGCCGCTCAATTGCCCGGGGAGAAGCGCGGGAAACCCACGCTCTACGCTTCGCCGGTCGACCTTCACCACGCGGCTGCCAGGGAGGTAGCACTTCACCGTATCGCGCGTGCGCACGATCTCCATTGGCGCGCCGTCGAGCACCTCGAGCTTCTCGATATCCCCGTCGGCGCGGGCGTAGCGCGTGATGCGCGACGCCTCGGTCCGGCCGCCCTGCTGGTAGACGAAGGTGCCGGTGTAGGAAAGCTTCTGCGTGGCGTCGTGTATCTTGCGCAGCCAGCCGAGCGCGTCGGCCTCGTTCTGCGCCTGCGCGAGCCCCGCGACTGCGATCAGGACCCCGGCAGCCAGCGCGGCGACTGCGGCCGGGCGGGCCGTCATTTGCGCGCCTCGGCGGGAACCTCGTCCGAAACGCTGCGCACGTAAGCCGCCATTCCCTGCAGCGAGACGCGCGGCGAGTAGCCCTGGTGCGCGAGCAGATAGTCGTGCGCAGCCGCAGGCAAGGGCACGATCGCTGGCTGTTTCGCGACCGGCGCAGGCGCCGACTGCGGCGCCTGCGCGACCGGAACGGCATCCAAGCCGGGCTGAGGAGCGAACGCGAGCCAGCCGACGAGCGCGACCGCCGCGACGCTCGCCGCCGCCGATAGCGCGAACCATTTGCCCCTCTCGCCGCCGCGGGCGAGGCGCCCCGGCGCCAGCACCGTCGGCTCGCTCGAGAGCCGATCGGCGACGCGCGCGGCGAAATCCCTCGACAGCAGCCGGCTCTCGCGCATCGCGTCGCTGATCAGATGGTAGGTGCGCCAAGCGTTGAGCGCCTCGCCGCCCCGGGCCAGTGACTTGAACGTCTCCTCGGCGGCGCCCTCGTCGAGCTCGCCGTCCACCATCATCGATATCTTCTGCTTCATGCCCCTACCACCTCTTGTCCTTGCCCGTATCGAGCAACGGCCTCAAACGCTCCGCGATCGCCTCGCGCGCCCTGAAGATCCTCGACCGGACCGTGCCGATCGGACACTCCATCACGCGCGCGATGTCCTCGTAACTCATGCCCTCGATCTCGCGCAGCTGGATCGCGGTGCGCAGCTCCTCCGGCAGCTGTTCGATCGTCGCGTTCACCGTCGTCGCGATCTCCTGCGACAGCAGCACGCTCTCGGGCGTGTTGATGTCGCGCAGCTGCTCGCCTTCCTCAAACCCTTCGGCCTCCTCGGCCTCCACCTCGGTCGAGGTCGGCGCCCGCCGACCCATGGCCATGAGGTAGTTCTTGGCCGTGTTGATGCCGATCCTGTACAGCCACGTGTAAAACGCGCTGTCGCCACGAAATGCGGGGAGCGCCCGGTAGGCCTTGATGAACGCCTCCTGCGTCACATCTTCGACCTCGGCCGGATCGCGGATGAACCGCGACAACAGCCGCGCCAGCTTGCGCTGGTACTTCTCGACGAGCAACTCGAACGCCCGCTTGTCGCCGCGCTGCGCCCGCGTGACCAACTGCCGGTCGACGTCGCGCTCAGCCATCAACAGCGCGGCTTGAATCCGGCACCGGCGCCGCCCGGCGAGGGCTCCCCACCCCGTTTGCAACGCCTATGTGCCACAGACACACGCACTTGGAAATAGTTCGCGGCCGTCCCGGGAGGCGGTTCATGCCGGCAGTTGCCCGGCCGCCACGCCCGGCTGCCGATTCCACAGCGCCCAGATGCGCAGGAGCCGGAACCGTTCGCGACCGAGCATGTCGCCCGCGATCAGGATGGTACGGCGCGACGGGGTGCGCACCGGCAGCGTCACCAGCCACCGGCCGACGAATCTGCGCTCGGCGATCTGCGCCTCGATCCTGTCGCCCCCGGCGAGCTCGAGCGCGGCGCGGCCGGGTCCTTCGATCTCGATCGCGCGCACGGATCGCGACGACTTCAGCAGCGCGCGGCTCCACGCCGCGGTGCCTCCGAGAGCGAGCAGCGCCGCGCCGAGCAGCCAGCCCGGCCAGGCCGGCAGCACCGCGGCGGCCGCACCCGCGGCGCAGGCATGAAGCGCGACGATCGCCGCCGCCAGCCACGGCGACGGCATGAGCTCGAGCCGCAAGAGTCCGCTCAAAGGCGCACGAAGACCAGCGTGCCGTTGGTGCCGCCGAAGCCGAAGGAGTTGGACAGCGCGATCCGTATCGGCATCCGGCGCGCCGCATTCGGCACGTAATCCAGGTCGCACTCCGGGTCCGGCGTGCGCAGGTTGATCGTAGGCGGGGACACCTGGTCGCGGATCGCGAGCGCGGTGAACGCCGCCTCGACGCCGCCTGCCGCCCCGAGCAGATGTCCGGTCATCGACTTGGTCGAGTTGACCGCGACTCCCTTCGCCCGCTCGCCGAGCAGCCGCTTCAGCGCGATCGTCTCGGCGACGTCCCCCAGCGGCGTCGAGGTGCCGTGGGCATTGATGTAGTCGACCACGTCGGTTCCGAGCTGCGCATCCCTCAGCGCGTTGCGCATGCAGCGGAACGCGCCGTCGCCGTCCTCGCACGGCGCCGTCATGTGGTGCGCGTCCGCCGAGACGCCATAGCCGGCGAGCTCGCAGTAGATGCGCGCGCCGCGCGCCGTCGCGTGCCCGTACTCCTCGAGCACGGCAGCCCCCGCGCCCTCGCCCAGCACGAAGCCGTCGCGCTCCTTGTCCCACGGCCGGCTGGCGCCCGCCGGGTCGTCGTTGCGCGTCGAGAGCGCGCGCGCCGAGGCGAAGCCGCCGATCGCCAGCTCGGTCACCGTCGCCTCGGCGCCGCCGGCGATCATCACGTCGGCCTCGCCGTAGCGGATCGACTTCGCCGCCTCGCCGAGGCAGTTCGTCGAGGTGGTGCACGCGGTGACCATCGCGAGATTGGGGCCTTTCAGCCCGAGCATGATCGACAGGTGCCCGGCGATCATGTTGATGATCGTTCCCGGGATGAAGAACGGCGAGATGCGCCGCGGGCCGCTCTTGACGAGCTCGTCGTGCATCGTTTCGATCAGCGGCAGCCCGCCGATGCCGGAGCCGAAATTGACGCCGATCCGCTCGGCGTTGCCGGCGGTCACCTGGACGCCCGCGTCGCGCCACGCCTGCAGCCCCGCCGCCATGCCGTAGTGGATGAACGTGTCCATGCGCCGCGCGTCCTTCGGCGGCAGGTATTGCGCGACGTCGAAGCCCTTCACCTCGCCCGCAATCTGGCTGGCGAGCCGCGAGGGATCGAATCGGGTGATGCGGGTGACGCCGGATTTCCCGGCAAGCGCGTTGTCCCAGGCTTCCTGGACCGTATTGCCGATCGGCGAGACGATGCCGAGCCCGGTGACAACGACTCTGCGGCGGGTCACTTAGGACTTCTTGTGGGCCTTGATGAAGTCGACGGCCTGCTGCACGGTGGTGATCTTCTCGGCCTCCTCGTCGGGGATCTCGGTCTCGAATTCCTCCTCGAGCGCCATCACCAGCTCGACGGTGTCCAGGGAATCCGCCCCCAGGTCGTCGACGAACGAAGATTCGCTCTTGATTTCGGCCTCGTTCACGCCGAGCTGCTCGGCGATGATCTTCTTGACTCGTTGCTCGACGTTCTCCATCCGCTGCTCCTTCCCTTTCCGGGGCCAAAAAAGGCGCGCTATTTTACGCCATATACATGCCGCCGTTGACGTGCAGCACCGCGCCGGTCACGTATCCGGCCGCCGGCGACGCAAGATACGCCACGGCAGCCGCGATGTCCTCAGGCGACCCGAGCCGGCCGAGCGGGATCTGCTTCAGCAGCGCCTGGCGGCTCTCCTCAGGCAGGGCGCGAGTCATGTCAGTGTCGATGAAGCCGGGCGCCACGCAGTTCACGGTGATGTTGCGGCTGGCGAGCTCGCGCGCGAACGAGCGCGTCATGCCTTCCAGTCCCGCCTTCGCCGCGGCGTAGTTCGCCTGCCCCGGATTGCCGGCGGCGGCGACCACGGAGCTGACGTTCACGATGCGCCCCCAGCGCGCTTTCATCATACCTCGCATCACCGCGCGCGACAGCCGGAACGCCGCGCGCAGATTGGTCTCCAGGACTTCGTCCCAGTCCGAGTCCTTCATTCGCAGCCCCAGGTTGTCGCGCGTGATCCCGGCGTTGTTGACCAGAACGAGAACCTCGCCGATCTCCTTCTGTATCGTCGCGATCAGCGCGTCGCATTGCGCCGAATCCCGGACGTTCAGCACCTTGCCGGTTCCGGGCACGTTCCTCGCGCCCTCCCCGGTCGTCGCGGTACCGACCACGTTCGCGCCCTGCTTCGCAAGCTCGAGCGCGATCGCGCGTCCGATGCCGCGCGAGGCTCCGGTGACCAGAGCGACCTTGCCTTGCAGCATGCTCACGCTCCCTCGAGCGCCGCCAGCGCCTGCTCGAGCGAGGCGCGATCGGCGAGGGCGAGAGACCGGACATCAGGACTGATGCGTTTCGTCATCCCGGCCAGCGCCTTCCCCGGACCGCACTCGACGACGTGAGTGACCCCGGATCCGAGCATCGCCCTGATGATCTCGACCCAGCGCACCGGCGCCGCCGCCTGCCGCACCAGCGCATCCTTGATCGACGCCGGCGCGGTCTCGATTCTCACGTCGACGTTGTTGACGAGCGGAATCTGCGGCGACGACATCGAAATCGTCTCCAGACGCGCCTGCAATCTCTCTCCCGCGGGCCGCAGCAGGCTCGAATGGAACGGCGCGCTCACCGGCAAAAGCAGCACGCGTCTCGCCCCGCGCGTCTTGCAGGCCTCGATCGCGCGCGCGACCGCGCCCTTGTGCCCGGCGATCACCACCTGGCCCGGGGCGTTGAAGTTTACCGCTTCCACCACCTCCCCTTGCGCGGCCTCGGCGCAGGCGGCGCGGACCTCTGCGTCTTCCAGGTTCAGTATCGCCGCCATGGCGCCCATGCCCTCCGGCACCGCTTCCTGCATCGCCTGTGCGCGAAAGAGCACCAGCGGAAGCGCGTCCCTGAACGAAAGGGCGCCTGCCGCGACGAGCGCGGTGTACTCGCCCAGGCTGTGCCCTGCGACGACCTCGGGCAGCGGTCCGCCGAGCGCGCGCCAGGCGCGGTACGCCGCGTAGCCTGCGGTCAGCATCGCCGGCTGCGTGTTGACGGTCAGGTTCAGGGATTCGGCCGGTCCCTGGTCGAGCATGCGTCCGAACTCGCGCCCGAGCGCCGCCTCGGCCTCCGAGCGCACCGCCGCCACCTCGGGAAGGCCCGCGTAGCCCTCCAGCATGCCTACCGCTTGCGAGCCCTGGCCCGGAAACACCATCGCGAGTCTCATGGTCACATCGTCGCGAGCGTCGCGCCCCAGGTGAATCCGCCGCCGACGCCCTGCATCAGGACGTGGTGGCCGGCGCGGATCTTCCCGGCGCGCACGAACTCGTCGAGCGCGAGCGGCACCGAGGCCGCGGAAGTGTTGCCATGGTGATCGACGGTGATTGCCAGCTTTTCCGCCGGCAGCCCCAGCCTGCGCGCGGCCGCGTCCAGGATGCGCACGTTCGCCTGGTGCGGCACCAGCCAGTCCACGTCCGCGATGGCCATGTCCGCGGCCGCCACGGTCTCGCGCGCGACCTCTTCGAGCGCCTTCACCGCGAACTTGAACACGCCCTGGCCGTTCATCTGCAAGTACGGCGAGCCGACGATGCGGCCGTTCGACACGTTGCCGGGCACCGAAAGCAGCCCGGCGTAGCTGCCGTCGGCGTGCAGCACGCTCGCGTGAATGCCGGGCTTCGAGTCGGCGGCGAGCAGCACCGCTCCCGCGCCGTCGCCGAACAGCACGCAGGTGCCGCGGTCCTTCCAGTCCAGGAGGCGCGAGAACACCTCCGCGCCGACCACCAGCGCGCGGCGCGCCGTTCCGCTCTTGATGAAGCCGTCGGCCGCGGCGAGCGCGTAGATGAAACCGCTGCACACCGCCTGCACGTCGAACGCCGGGCAGCCCTTGATCCCGAGCTTCGCCTGCAGCAGGCACGCGGCGCTCGGGAAAACGTAATCGGGCGTCGAGGTCGCCAGCACGATCAGGTCGACCTCGCTCGCGGCCACGCCGGCCGACTCGAGCGCGCGGCGGCTCGCCTCGAGCGCCAGATCGCTCGAGGTCTGCGACTCGTCGGCAAAATGCCGCGTCACGATGCCGGTGCGGCTGCGGATCCAGGCGTCGCTCGTGTCCAGGCGCGCCGCGAACCAGTCGTTGGAGACGACCCGCGGCGGCAGATAGCCGCCGGTGCCTGCGATCCTCGAAAACGTCATAGGTGCGCCGCGCGGACCGCGAGCGCAGCGCGCGGCTGCAGCTCGGCCATGCGCCGGGCGATGCGCTGCGGCACGTCGTTGCTGACCTCCTCGAGCGCGCGCTCGAGCGCCCGGCCGAACGCAAACGCGTCGGCCGATCCGTGGCTCTTGATGACGATGCCGCGCAGCCCGAGCAGGCTAGCGCCGTTGTAGCGGCCCGGGTCCATGCGCGCGCGCAGCGCCGTGCGCACCGGGGATGCCAGCCAGGCGACGAGCATGCGCCACGGATTGCGAGTGAATTCCTGGCGCAGGAATCCCACCATCATCGTGATGACCCCCTCCGAGGCCTTGAGGAGCACGTTGCCGACGAAACCGTCGCAGACGACCACGTCGGTCGTGCCCTTGTAGATGTCGTCGCCCTCGACATTGCCGGCGAAATTGAGGCCGCTTGCGCGCAGCAGCTCCGCGGCCTGCTTGACGGTGTCGTTGCCCTTGATGTCCTCGACGCCGATGTTGAGCAGCCCGACCGAGGGGCGCTCCCTGTGCTCGAGCGCCGCAACCAGCATCGCGCCCATGACGCCGAACTGCATCAGCTGCTCGGGCGTGCAGTCGACGTTCGCCCCGAGGTCCAGGACGTAAGTGAACCCGCCCGCCATGTTGGGCAGCAGGGTGGCGATCGCGGGCCGGTCGATGCCGGGCAGCGTCTTCAGCACGAAGCGCGAGATCGCCATCAGCGCGCCGGTGTTGCCCGCGCTCACGCAGGCGTGCGCTTCCCCGGCCTTCACCAGGTTCACGGCGACGCGCATCGATGAATTCTTCTTGTAGCGCAGCGCCTGCACCGGAGGCTCGTCCATCGCCACCACCTCGCTCGCGGGGTGAACGCGAAGCCGCGCGCCCGGCGCGGCGCGCAGCTTCCCGAGCTCGGCCTCGATCGCGTCGCGCACCCCGACCAGCACCACGTCAACCCCCTGGTGCCGGCCCTGGAACTCCAGCGCGGCCGGGACCGTGACGCGGGGGCCGTGATCGCCCCCCATGCAATCGACGGCTACGGTGATGTTCATTGGACGGGACGCAGCCGCATCGGCCGGCCGCGCCGCCGCGGAGGCTACTCGGTCTTGTCCTTGACGACCTTCTTGCCGCGATAAAAGCCGGTCGGGCTGACGCGGTGCCGCAAGTGCACCTCCCCGGTGGTCGGCTCGATCGCGAGCGCGGGCCGCGTCAGGAAATCGTGCGAGCGATGCATGCCGCGACGGGATGTTGACTTCTTGCTCTGCTGCACTGCCATGTCTGGACTCCTTTGCGAATCAGTTTTTGCCGCGCACCAGGCCGCGCAGGCCGGTGAACGGGAATCTCCTCGCGCCCGCGGAGGCCGGCGCAGCTGCCGCGCAGCGTTCATGCCGCGGCGCGTACGGCATCGCGAGGATCAGCTCGTCCTCGATCAGGTCGCGCACCGGCATGTCCCTGCCGGCGAGCACCCGGTCCGGCCCGCGGGAGCCTGCCGGCTCGGCATCGATCTCCGCCTGGCTGGCCGCCAGCACCAGCACTTTGTCCACGTCTACGTCGAGCTCGAGCGCCTCGAGGCAACGCTGGCACCTGAGCTGCAGCGCGCCGCGCACTTTCGCCCGCAGGCACGGGCGTCCGCGCTCGTCGCGCAGGCCCTGCACGACATACGCGACTTCCCCCGCGTCGGAGGCAAGCGTGCCGCGCAGGCGGGCAAAACCATCGAGCGGAAACGTTCCCCGCAACGCCGCGCCGGATGCCGCCAGTTCGAGACCGTCGATCACCGGCTGGTGCGACATGAAGGGCGAATGATACCATCGTCGAAAAACCTCTTCAAAACAAAGTCATGGCTCAAGCTCGGCGGCTCGTGCTCGCTTCCGCGTCCAGCTACCGTCGCGAGCTGCTCGCGCGGCTCGGCCTGGCGTTCGAATGCGCCGTTCCCGATTGCGACGAATCGCCGCTCGCCGGCGAAGCGGCGCGCTACACAGCGCTGCGGCTCTGCGTGGCCAAGGCGCGCGCGGTCGCGCCGCGCTTTCCGGACGCGCTGATCATCGGCTCGGACCAGGTGGCGACGCGCGACGGCGAGCGGCTCGGAAAGCCCGGCGCTCACGACCGCGCCGTCGAGCAGCTGCGCAGCTTGAGCGGGCGCGCAGCGGACTTTTTCACGGCGGTCGCGGTGCTCGATGCGCGCAGCGGGGCGGCGCAAACCCGGGTCGTGCCATGCCGGGTCGCGTTTCGGACGTTCGACGACCGGACGATCGAGCTCTACCTCAGACGCGAGCAGCCGTACGACTGCGCCGCGAGCGCCAAGTCCGAGGGATTGGGCATCGCGCTCATCGAGCGGATCGAGACCGAGGATCCGACTTCGCTCGTCGGGCTGCCGCTGATCGCGCTCACCGAGCTGCTGGGACGCGCCGGCCTGCCGGTGCTCGGTCGATGAAGGTCGCGCTTTACGCCATCCCGACGCCGCTCGGAGGCGCGCCCGCCGAGGCGCTGCCCGCGCCGGCGCTCGACATCGTGCGCTCGCTGCGCGATTTCGCGGTCGAGAACGCGAAGAGCGCGCGCGGATTTCTCGGTGCCATTGGAATGCCGTGCCCGATCCGGGAAATTCGCACCACGGAGATCGGGAAAGACGTCCACTCGTTGATTGTGCCGTTGCGCGAAGGGCGCTCGCTGGGGCTGCTCTCCGAAGCCGGCTGTCCCGCGATCGCCGATCCGGGCGCCGCGCTGGTCGAGGCGGCGCACCGCGAAGGCTTCCGCGTCGTGCCGCTGGTCGGGCCCTGCGCGATCACGCTCGCGCTGATGGCCTCTGGCTTCGACGGCCAGCGCTTCGCCTTCTGCGGCTACCTGCCGAGGGAGAAAAGCGCGAGGGAAGCGCGCATCCGCGCGCTTGAGAAGCGATCGCGCGAAGAACAGGAAACGGAGATCTTCATCGAGACGCCCTACCGCAACGACGCCATGCTCGCGTCGCTGCTCGCGGCCTGCTCGGCGCGCACGCGCCTGTGCGTCGCGATCGACCTGACCCTGCCGGGCGAGAGCGTCGCGGCGCGGCAGGTGGCCGAATGGCGCCGCGCTCGATTCTCGATCGGGCGCCGCCCTGCGGTGTTTCTGCTCTGCGCCGCCTAGCGCCGCCCGGCTTCCCCGGCAAGCCGCCGCACCCTGTCGGCCAGCGATTCGAGCCGCCGGTCGCGGATTCCCAGCTCGCGCAGATGCGCCGCGGTCTCGAACAGGTATTCGCGGCAGGGACCCAGGTGCCCGCCGCCGGTCGCGATGTAGCGGATCGCGGCGCGCTCCTTCAGCCCGCGCACGTAGCGCTCGTGCCCGCGGTTGACGGCGAAGGCGATCGCCGGCTCCTCCCCACTCTCGGTCAGGGCGCGCACCCATACCGGCCGGTAGGCCATGGTCAGCATCTCCCGGCGCCAGATGACGTCGAGCTCGGTGCGCACCGCACCGCGCGCGATCCGGTAGGCGACGCCGACGCAGCTGCCGCCGCGCTCGAGCGCCAGCATCATTCCCGGCCGCTCCAGGCTGCCGCGCCCGGCGTGCGACCACAGGCAGAAGCGCCGGTGATAACCGTGGACGCGCGCCGTCCGCCGCTCGGCGAAATGGAACGCCGGGTTCCACATGAGAGAACCGTATCCGAAGACCCAGACGCGGCCCAGGCGCGGTCCGCGCTCGAGCATCTCGTCGATCTGTCGCCCGCGCTCGTCGGGCGTCATGAAACGCGCTTGCGCGCCGAGCACCGCCCGCGCGGAGGCATGCAGCGTGCCGTTGAGAATGTTCTCGCGTGTCAGCTCGAGCCGGCGCACCGTCGCCCAGCCCCCGCCGCTCAGCGCAGCGCCGGCGCGCTGCGCAGCATGAGTTCCGTGAGCGCGCTCGCCGCGCCGGAGCCGAAGCGCTTCGCGAGCTTCTCGGCGATGCTTTCCTTCTCGCTGTAGTTCACGATGTCCTCGGCCTTGATCACCTCGCGGGCGACGTACTCCAGGCTGCCGAAAGCGTCGGCGAGCCCGAGCTCGATGCTCTTCTGCCCGGTCCAGATCAGGCCGGAGAAGATCTCGGGCGCCTCCTTGAGCCGCTTGCCGCGGCCTTCGCGCACCACCCCGATGAACTGCTGATGGATGTCGTTCATCAGCTGCTGCGCATAATCCTTGTGGCGCTCCTCGAGCGGAGAGAACGGGTCGAGCATCGCCTTGTTGTCGCCGGAGGTGAGCAGCCGCCGCTCCACGCCCAGCTTTTCCATCAGCCCGGTGAAGCCGAAGCCGTTCATGAGCACGCCGATCGAGCCGACGATGCTCGACCTGGCTACGTAGATGCGGTCGGCGCCGACCGCAATGTAGTAGCAGCCCGAGGCGCACACGTCCTCGACCACCGCGTAGAGCGGAATCCGGGGGTTGGTCTTGCGCAGCCGCCGCATCTCCTCGTAGATCGTCTGGGCCTGCACCGGGCTGCCGCCGGGCGAGTTGACGCGCAGCACCACGCCCTGCGTGTTCTTGTCCTTGAACGCCGCCTGCAGCGCCGCGGTGACTTTCTCTGCGCTCGCGTCGGTGCCCGGCGCGATCAGCCCGCTCACTTCGACCATCGCAGTGTGCTTCTTACCCACCGCCTCGGCGCGCCCCTTCCAGTCCACCGCCATGACCAGGAAGATCGAGATGTACGCGAAGGTGAGCAGCTTGAAGAAGATGCCCCACAGGCGCGCGCGCCGCTGCTCCTTGAGCGCCGCGGTGGCGAGCTTCGTCACCAGCTCGCGTTCCCACGGCGTATTGGTTTCATCGTTCATCGGCGAACCCCGTGAAATAGACCATGCCGTCGCGTTCCTCGATCCTGAGCTTCACCAGCGGGATGCGGTTGCACGGCCCGCCAAGGCATTGCCCGCTCGCCGCATCGTAGACGGCGCCGTGCGTCGAGCATATCAAATCGCGTCCTTCGGCAGCAAAGAATTCGCCATCGCGCCAGTCGAGCTGCAATGCCATGTGCGCGCAGCGGTTGAGATAGCCGTGCGCGCGGCCGCCGTGCCGCACCACGAACGCGGGCGCCGCCTCGCCGAAATACTCGACCTCGAAGCGCACGCCGCGCCCGGAGTCGACGAGCGCCTCCGAGGCGCAGATCAGGCGTTCGCTTCC
The DNA here is from genome assembly GCA_001770655.1 of Betaproteobacteria bacterium RIFCSPLOWO2_12_FULL_68_20. Lineage (GTDB taxonomy): Bacteria > Pseudomonadota > Gammaproteobacteria > Burkholderiales > SG8-39 > 2-12-FULL-68-20. Next base: position 31,253 of record MERQ01000087.1, on the reverse strand, counting down.
AGCCATGCGCGCAGCGCTTCGACGCTCGCGACGCATTCGCGCGGACCGAGCGCGCGCAGCGCAGGCTCCGGATGGGCGCCGTAGCTGACCGCCAGCGCGTCCACCCCGGCCCCTTTCGCCATTTCGAGGTCGTGCGAAGTGTCGCCGACCATCAGCGAGCGCTCGGGGGCGACGTCGAGCTCGCGCATCAGCTCCAGCAGCATCGCGGGGTGGGGCTTCGGATTCGTCTCGTCGGCGCAGCGCGTCGCGGTGAAGCGGTCCTTGAGGCCGCTCGCCTCGAGCGCCCGCTCGAGTCCGCGCCGGCTCTTGCCGGTGGCGACCGCGAGCAGGCGTCCGCGACTCGCCAGCGCCTCGAGCAGCTGGCGAATGCCGGGAAAGAGCTGCATCCCGTCTTCGCGCGCGCGAAAGTGCCTGCGGTACAGCTCGACGAACTCCACGTAGCGTTCCTGAGGCAGCGCCGGGACGGCGATGCGCAGCGAATCGTGCAGGCCGAGGCCGATCACGTGGCTCGCGCGCTCGCGCTCCGGCACCTCCAGCCCCATGCCGCGGCTTGCCTCGCGGATGCACTCGACGATGGTGCCCGCCGAGTCGATCAGCGTGCCGTCCCAGTCGAACACGATCAGCGAATAGCTCATTTGAAATGCCGTCGCACGAATGCGCGCATGTCCTCAGGCAGGCTCGACTCGAGGCGCAGGCGCTCGCCGCTCGTCGGATGGACCAACGACAGCCGGCTCGCGTGCAGGAGCGAGCGCCCCACCCCTTCTGTTGCGAGCCGGCGGTTGAGCGCGAAATCGCCATACTTGTCGTCGCCGAGAACCGGGTGACCGGCGTGCGCGAGGTGCACCCGGATCTGGTGCGTGCGTCCGGTGAGGAGCCTCGCTTCGAGCAGGCTGAACTCGTCGCCGACTTCGACCGGGCGCACCCGGGTCGCCGCCTGCATCCCGCCGGGCCGCACCCTCACGCGCCGCTCGCCCGTGGCGGTGAGATACTTGTGCAGCGGCTCCCGAATCTCCTTCGTTCCCCCGCGCCAGCGTCCCTTCGCGACAGCGAGGTAGATCTTTTCCACCTCGCCTTCGCGCAGCATCCGGTGAAGCTCGATCAACGCGCCGCGCTTCTTCGCGATGACGAGCAGGCCCGAGGTATCGCGGTCGAGGCGGTGCGCGAGCTCGAGCACCTTCGCCTGCGGGCGCGCCGCACGCAGCGATTCGATCACGCCGTAGGCAACGCCGCTGCCGCCGTGCACGGCGACCCCCGCCGGCTTGTCGACCACCAGCAGCGCCGCGTCCTCGAACATCACCGGAAACTCGGCCGGGCGCGGCGCCGGGCGCGGCGCGGCCGCGCCCATCCGTACCGGCGGGACCCGCACGCGGTCGCCGGGCCGAAGGCGGTAATCCGGCTTCACCCTGCCGCTGTTCACGCGCACCTCGCCGCTGCGAAGCACGCGGTAGACGTGGCTTTTCGGAACGCCTTTCAGCCGGCGCAACAGGAAATTGTCGATGCGCTGCGCGGCGCTTTCCTCGCCGACTTCGAGCCAGGTCGCCCGGACCTTGCTTAAGTCATTCATTTTCCGTAGAATCTCCACGTTGCTTCGAGTCGCGAGGCACAGGTCTGCGCAGCGCGGTGAGCCTAGGGCCGCCGTGGCCGGCGCCTGCAACCCGCCTCCTGTCCGGCTGAAGCCGGGCCTGAAGCAGTGGTTAATTTCGCTCACCGGAAGCAGCGATCTTACTGGAAGCGCGCGCAAGGGGACTTTTCCCGCGGATTCCCATCGCACACCGTGAGGGACGGGTGCGTCGATCCCAGGCAACGACCGGTAGACACTAGGAGAGCACCGACCGAGGCAACACCGGACCTCCTGCGCGCGCAGGAGAAAAACAAGTGAAGCGCATGCTATTCAACGCGACGCAGCAGGAAGAGCTGCGCGTCGCGATCGTGGACGGGCAGAAGCTCGTCGACCTCGACATCGAGTCCGCATCAAGGGAACAGCGCAAGAGCAACATCTACCAGGGCGTCATCACCCGCATCGAGCCCAGCCTCGAGGCCGCCTTCGTCGACTATGGGGAGGAGCGGCACGGGTTCCTGCCGTTCAAGGAAGTCTCGCGCAGCTATTTCAAGCCCGACGTCGACGTCGGGCGCGCCCGCATCCAGGACGCGCTGCGCGAGGGCCAGGAGCTGATCGTACAGGTCGAAAAGGACGAGCGCGGCACCAAGGGCGCCGCGCTCACCACGTTCATCAGCCTGGCGGGACGCTACCTGGTGCTGATGCCGAACAACCCGCGCGGCGGCGGCGTATCGCGCCGCATCGAAGGCGAGGACAGGAACGAGCTGCGCGAGAACCTCGACCAGCTGCAGCTGCCCGAGGGCATGAGCGTGATCGCGCGCACCGCGGCCATCGGCCGCTCGGCCGAGGAGCTCAACTGGGACCTCAACTACCTGATGCAGCTGTGGCTCGCCGTGGAGAGCGCGGCCAAGGAGCAGACCGGCAAGCCGTTCCTCATCTACCTGGAGTCGAGCCTGGTCATCCGCGCGATCCGCGACTATTTCCAGCCCGACATCGGCGAGATCCTGATCGACACCGAGGAGATCTGCGAGCAGGCGAAGACCTTCATGCAGACCGTGATGCCGGACAACGTCAACAAGGTGAAGCTGTACCGCGACGACGTGCCGCTGTTCTCGCGCTTCCAGATCGAGCACCAGATCGAGAGCGCGTACTCGCGCCAGGTGAGCCTGCCTTCGGGCGGCTCGATCGTGATCGACCACACCGAGGCGCTGGTGGCGATCGACGTCAACTCGGCGCGCGCCACGCGCGGCGGCGACATCGAGGAGACCGCGCTGCGTACGAATCTCGAGGCAGCCGAGGAAACCGCGCGCCAGCTGCGGTTGCGCGATCTGGGCGGCCTGATCGTGATCGACTTCATCGACATGGAGTCGCAGCGCAACCAGCGCGACGTCGAGGACCGGTTCCGCGACGCGCTCAAGTACGACCGGGCGCGCGTGCAGATCGGCAAGATCTCGCGCTTCGGGCTGATGGAGCTCTCGCGCCAGCGCCTGCAGGCCTCGCTCGAGGAGACGGCGCACATCAGCTGCCCGCGCTGCAGCGGCACCGGTTTCATCCGCGGCACCGAGTCGACCGCGCTGCACGTGCTGCGCATCATGCAGGAAGAGGCCATGAAGGAGAATACCGGCGCGGTGCACGTGCAGCTGCCGGTGGACGTGGCGAGCTTCCTGCTGAACGAGAAGCGCACCGAGATCCAGAAGCTCGAGGCGCGGCTGAAGGTGAACATCGTGCTGGTGCCGAACCGCCACCTCGAGACGCCGCATTACAAGGTGCAGCGCCTCAAGCACGACGAGCTGAACCAGATGGAGCACGTGCCCACCAGCTACGAGCTGGTCGAGCAGCCCGAGGAGCCGAAGGCGCCGGGCGCCGAGTCGGAAGCGAAGCGCGAGAAGCAGGAGGCGGTGGTCAAGGCGATTCAGCCCGAGCAGCCGGCGCCGGTCGCGCCTGAGCGCCGGCCAGAGAGCCGCCCGGCACCGCGTCCGGAAGCGCGCGCGCCCCAGCCGCGTGCCGAGCGCGCGGCGGCGCCCTCCGCGGCGCAACCCGGGATCATCGGCCGCATCTTCGGCTGGTTCCGGCGCGAGAAACCGGCGCGGGGCCCTGGCGAACCCTCCCTCGCCGCGCCCGCGCCGCGCGAGCCGCGTCGCGAGCATCCTCGCCGGGAGCAGCGATTCGAGCCTCGCGGCCGCGACGAGCGGCGCGACGGCCGGCGCGAATCCAGGGAGCATCGCGGCGATCGCGGCGATCGCGGCGAGCAGCAACCGCGGCTGGAGCAGCGCGGCAACGGCCAGCGGCGCGGCGGTGGGCGCCGGCCGGATCAGCGAGGGCAGCGGCCGGCCCCGCAGCAGCAGGCCGAGCGCCCCGAGCAGCGTCCGGCCCCGCAGCAGCCGCGCGGCCCGGAACGCGAGGGCGACGAGCAGCGCCGCGGGCGGCGCCAGCGTCATGACCGGCAGCGCGATCGCCGCCCGGACGCGGCGCAGGGTGTGCCGCCGGGGCCGCGCGGCGGCAGTCCGCAAGCGCCGCGGCACGCCAATGCCGCCGATGCGATACGCGAAGAGCAGATGCACGAGGCGCGCCGGCGCGTGGACTCCCTGCATGAGGCTCCTGAGCCCGCGCATCAGCCGCCAGTCGCGGCCGTGAGGCAGGAGCCGGTGTTCACGGAGCCTGCCGCACCGCAGAGCGCGCCGCCGCAGGCCGCCGCGCCTGCGCCGCGCGTCGAGCAGCCGAAGTTCGATGCCACGGAATATCTCAGCGGCGCCGGGCTGGAGATGGTCGAGACCGACCGGTCGAAGACGCCTGCAGTCACCGCCGAGCCGGAGCCGCCCGTGCCGCTCGGCCGGCCGCGGCCCGAGCCGGCGCGTCCTCAAGCCGACGAAGAGCTGGTGCAGGTCGAAACGCGGAAATAGCCGCCGGTCGCGGCATGCTGAGCGCGGAAAAGAACCGCGTGCTCACCCGGGTCGGCGCCGGAACGCCGATGGGCGAATTGCTGCGCCGCTACTGGCAGCCGATCGGCGCGGTGAGCGAATTCGACGCCGAACCGATCAAGCCGATCCGGCTGATGGGCGAGGATCTCGTGCTGTACCGGGATCTCTCGGGAACCTTCGGACTTGTCGATCGCCGCTGCCGGCACCGCTCGGCCGACCTCGCGTACGGCTACGTGGAAAAGCACGGCTTGAGGTGCCTCTACCACGGCTGGACCTACGACGAGAGCGGCCGCTGCATCGAGCAGCCGTTCGAGCAGCAGTTCGATCCCAAGGGCAGGCTGAAAGCGCGCATCCGTACCACGGCCTATCCTGTGCAGGCGAAAGCCGGGCTGCTGTGGGTCTACCTCGGCCCGCAGCCCGCCCCGCTGCTGCCGGACTGGGAACCTTACTCGTGGGAGAACGGCTTCCGGCAGATCGTGTTCGCCGACGTGCCGTGCAACTGGCTGCAATGCCAGGAAAACTCGATCGACCCGGTGCACTTCGAGTGGGCGCATTCGAACTGGAGCATCCGGCAGCAGGGAAAGACCGGGCCGTACTCGCCCGCCCATCGAAAGCTCGCGTTCGACGAATTCGACTATGGCTTCGTCTACAAGCGCGTGCGCGAGGATACCGACGAGGAGCACCCGCTATGGACCACCGGCAGGGTGTGCCTGTGGCCGAACGGCTTTTTCCTCGGCGGCCACTTCGAGTGGCGTGTGCCGGTGGACGACGAGAACATGCTCTCGGTGATGTGGTCCTTCATCCGCGTGCCGAACGAAGCCGAGCCGTACGTGCAGGAGCGCATCCCGTGCTGGAGAAGCCCGATCAGGGACCCGCAAACCGGGCGCTGGATCTCCAGCCACGTCGTCAACCAGGACATCATCGCCTGGGTCGGCCAGGGCCGCATCGCCGATCGCACCAGGGAGAACCTCGGCGCCAGCGACCGCGGGGTGTCCATGGTTCGCAAGCAGTACTTCAAGGACCTCGAGGCGATTGCCGCGGGGCGCGATCCGAAGGGCCTGATCCGGGATCCCGGGCGCAACCGGCGCGTGGAGCTGCCGACCATCAACCGCAGGTTCTTCCGCGAAGGCCTGCCGCGCCGGGAGTACGAGCAGGACCCGCTGTGGGGAAAGGTGCTCGAGGACTTCCGCTGGCACTACGGCCAGCCCGACGAGGTGCGGCGCGAGTTCAGGCGCGCGATGGGGCTGGACTAGCTCCGCGCGGTCGGGAGTTTCATTCCGAAGCCAGCTCGACCCCGAATACGCGCTTCTTCATCTCGGCGAGGCGGTCGCGCACCTGCGCGGCTTGCTCGAACTCGAGGTTCTTCGCGTGCTCGATCATCTTCTTCTCGAGCGCGTTAAATTCCCTCGCCAGCTGCTTCTCGCTCATCGCCTCGTAGCGCGCTTCCTCCTGCGCCGCCTTCAACTCGGCGGACTAGACGCCGGCTATTGCCGTAGTGCCCTGGCCGAAAGGAAGGGATTGCCGAGCGGAATTTCGGAGAGCAACCGGTCGAATTCCTTCTTGACCACCGCGTAGCACTCGCATACCTCCTGCTCCAGCCGCGGGCGGTCAAGCACCGTGATGCGGCCACGACTGTAACGGATCAGGCCGGCACGCTGGAGGTTCCCGGCGGCCTCCGTGACCCCTTCGCGCCGCACGCCGAGCATGTTGGCAATCAATTCCTGGGTCATGCGCAGCTCATCCGTGGACAGGCGATCGAGGCTGAGCAGCAGCCAGCGGCACAGCTGCTGCTCCACCGAGTGGTGCCGGTTGCAGACCGCGGTCTGCGCCATCTGCGTGATCAGCGCCTGTGTATAACGCAGCAGGAGGTGCATCACCGGTCCGGCGCGATTGAATTCCTGCTTCAGCAACTGCGCCTTCAGACGGTAGCCGAATCCCGCGCTCTGCACCACCGCCCGGCTGGGCGTGGTTTCGCCGCCCATGAACAGCGAGATCCCGAGAATGCCTTCATTGCCCACCACCGCAATTTCGGCTGACGCGCCGTCGTCCATGACATAGAGCAGCGAGACGATGGACGTGGTCGGGAAATAGACGTGCTGCAAGCGACCGCCTGATTCGTATAGCGCCTCGCCGAGCGCCATCGGCACCAGTTCCAGATGGGGAGACAAGCGTTCGAACTCGGCTGCCGGCAGGGCAGCGAGAAGATGGTTTTGCTTCGGATTGTGGGAGGTAGCGATCGACAGCCTCCGGAACCCAGCCGCAGTTTTCCGGAGATTACACCACTTTTTTGCATCAAAGGAAAGACGGCGACGCTTGCCCTGCCCTATGCGCACCAGCGCACAGCGCAGCCTGCAGGCAAGACCATACTGTGGAGGCAATGATGAAGCCGCTCATTGGAGTACTTGCTGCATGCATCGGACTGGCAGTCCCGGCGGCGCTCGCGGCCGCAGGGCTGTTTTCCGCCACCCGCCAGGTGATAGCGATCGTGGCCGGCGACCTGTTCGTGGGCGAGGCGGAAGGCAATGTCAGCGGGGCGGGCACTCTGGCGATTCGTTCGCAAAGCGATCCAAACCTCACCTGCATCGGGCAATTCACCTCCAGCGCCGAGCTCGGCGGTTCGGGGCAGATCCAGTGCAGCGATGGCGCTTTCGCGACGTTCCAGTTTCAGCGCTTGAGCATGTTCAGCGGCTACGGGACCGGCAGCTTCAGCCGCGGCTCGATGAGCTTTGTATACGGACTCACCGTTGAAGAAGCCGCTCCCTACCTGAAGCTGCCCGACGGCAAGAAACTCATGCTCGAAGGAGCGGGACTGGCGCTGGTCAATCTGTAGGAAGCTGCGTGCGCCGAGGATCATTTCCTTGTCAGTGCGGCGAAAGCGAGCGCGCAGGCGCCGCCGGCGATCAGCAGCCAGCCGAGAATCGGCGGCAACGCGACGGTATGCGTCCGTTCGGCGGTCGCGGTGAGCGGCCCGATCTGGAGAACTTTCTCGGTGGTGGTGTAGCTGTAGTGGTCGTAACCGAGAACTGCAGCGCCCATGACGATCAGCGCGACGCCGATGGCAAGGATGGTTTTCATATCGGTCTTGTATGGCAAAAATGGCCGCGGCTCTGTGCGGCAGCGCACCGAAATGCCTGGCCGATCGGCCGAGAATTGTCGTGGTGAAAAGCCAGAGGCTTCCCGCACTTTCTGCAGAAACTGTTGGCACGGCCGATGCCAGGCACGCGCTGCCGGCGCTGCCGTATCCCCTTGCCGCACTGGAACCGCACATCGACTCGCGCACCATGGCCTTGCATCACGGCGTGCATCACGCCTCCTACGTCGCCAACCTGAATTCGGCGCTCGAGGGCTTCCCCGAATTGCGCGGGCGCGACGCGCAATGGCTGCTGCTCAACCCGAGCAAGATGCCGCTGAGCATCCGCACCGTCATCCGCAATAACGCTGGAGGACATGTGAACCACAGCCTGTTCTGGCGGGCCATGTCTCCGGCGGCGGGCGGCGAGCCCACGGGTCCGCTTGCCGACGCGATCGAGCGCGAATTCGGCAGCCTGGAGCAATTCAAGCTCCGCTTCGAGGAAGCGGGCATCAAGCTCTTCGGCTCCGGGTGGGTCTGGCTGGCACGGGCCCAGCAGAATCGCGGCAGGCTCCAGATCTACACCACCCCTGGCCACGCCAACCCGATGATGCAAGGGCATTTCCCCATCCTCGTCAACGACGTCTGGGAGCACGCCTACTACCTCAAGCACCAGAGCCGGCGCGCCGAGTACCTGAGGGGCTGGTGGCCCGTCGTCGACTGGGAAGAGGCTGCCCGTCGCTTCGAAGGCTCGGACCTGTTCTCCGAACGGCGCTGGGAAGGCGAAGGCGGTTCCGTCCGCATGGAAGCCAAATGAAAACCGCGCGCCGCTAACGGCCGGCTTCTGCGAGCTTGCGTGCGCTAGCGCCCGGACCTCGCCCGGGAGAGTGGCGATCATCCAACCTCGCCCCGTGCGAGGCACGGCATTCGTATTGACGACTTGAGGTCACTATCTTCATGTCCGCAAAAGTAGACAACCCTACCGTTGCCGACGACAGGATGCTGCTGCTCGAGACCGCCCAGTATCTTTCCGCTTTTGCTGGCAGTCAGTAGCAGGCAACTTGGCAAGGCGGATCCAGCGCAACTTATTCTTCGAGAGAGACCATGAAAACACCTTTTAGCAAGAAACAACTCGGCTTGACCGCCGCCTGCGCCCTGGCGCTCGGCGTGTTCTCCGCGGCCGCCAATGCGCAGTTCCTCCGGGACGTCACCGATCAGGCGCTGCTCGTCGATGAGCGAGGCGCGACCGTCATGAGCGGCTACGGACTGTGCTGGCACAGCGATTTCGGCCCGCGCCCTGGCTACTATGAATGCAACACGCAGCCCGTCGCGCAGATCGTCGCGCCGGCGCCGGCGCCGTATGTCCCGCCCGTGGTCGTCGCCGCAGCCGCCCCGCAGCCGGTGTACGAAAAGGTGACGCTGGACGCCAATGTCCTGTTCGCCTAAGCGCCGATCGAACGAAACGCGCCGGCGGCTCATCGCGCAGCGCTGAGGAATCAGGACCGAGGGACCGAGGCGGCTTCATTCGGGATGCAGCGCCACACCGAATACCCGCTTCTTCATCTCCGCCAGCCGGTCGCGCACCTGCGCGGCCTGCTCGAATTCGAGGTTCTTCGCGTGCTCGATCATCTTCTTCTCGAGCGCGTTAAATTCCCTCGCGAGCTGCTTCTCGCTCATCGTCTCGTAGCGCGCTTCCTCCTGCGCCGCCTTCAGCCCGGCCTGCGCTTCCCCGGCGTCGTACACGCCCTCGATCAGGTCCTTGATGCGCTTCATGACGCCCCTGGGCGTGATGCGGTGGCGCTGGTTGTACGCGAGTTGCTTGCCGCGCCTGCGCTCGGTCTCTCCGATCGCGCGCCGGATCGAGTCGGTCATCCGGTCGGCATACAGGATCGCCGCACCGTTGATGTGCCGCGCCGCGCGCCCGATAGTCTGGATCAGCGAGCGCTCGGAGCGCAGGAAACCTTCCTTGTCGGCGTCCAGGATCGCCACCAGCGACACCTCGGGCAGATCGAGCCCCTCGCGCAGCAGGTTGATGCCGACCAGCACGTCGAATTCGCCCAGGCGCAGGTCGCGGATGATCTCGACCCGCTCGACCGTGTCCACCTCGGAATGGAGATACCGCACCTTGATGCCGTGCTCGGAAAGGTACTCGGTCAGCTCCTCGGCCATGCGCTTGGTGAGCGTGGTGACCAGCACGCGCTCGTTTTTCTTCACCCTGAGCGCGATCTCCGAAATCAGGTCGTCCACCTGCGTCGAGGCCGGACGCACCAGCACCTGCGGATCGACCAGCCCGGTGGGCCGCACCACCTGCTCGACCACCTGCGCGGATTTCTCGCGCTCGTATTCGGCGGGCGTCGCCGAGACGAAGGTCGTCTGGCGCACCACGCCTTCGAACTCGTCGAACCTGAGCGGCCGGTTGTCCAGCGCCGAGGGCAGCCTGAACCCGTACTCGACCAGGTTCTCCTTCCTCGAGCGGTCGCCGCGGTACATGCCGCCGAGCTGGCCGATGGTGACGTGGCTCTCGTCGATGAACATGAGCGCGTCCGGCGGCAGGTAATCGATCAGGGTCGGCGGCGGCTCCCCTTCCTTGCGGCCGGACAGGTGACGCGAGTAGTTCTCGATCCCCTTGCAGAAGCCGAGCTCGGCGAGCATCTCGAGATCGAAACGCGTGCGCTGCTCGATGCGCTGCGCTTCGACCAGCCGCCCGGCCTTCTGGAAGAACTCGATCCGGTCGCGCAGCTCGGCCTTGATCGCGTCGATCGCGCGCAGCGTGGTATCGCGCGGCGTCACGTAGTGGCTCGAGGGATACACCGTGAAGCGCACCATCGCGTGCAGCACCCGACCGGTGAGCGGATCGAACACCTCCAGCCGCCCGATCGCGTCCTCGTCCAGCGAGATCCGCACCGCGTGCTCGGCGTGCTCGGCGGGGAACACGTCGATCACGTCGCCGCGCACGCGGAAGGTGCCGCGCCGGAAGTCGAGCTCGTTTCTTTCGTACTGCATCGCCACCAGCCGTGCCAGCACGTCGCGCTGCGCCATCCTCTCGCCCTGCCGCAGGTGGAGGATCATGCCGTGGTACTCGGACGGGTCGCCGATGCCGTAGATCGCGGAGACGGTGGCCACGATCACCACGTCGCGCCGCTCCATCAGCGACTTGGTGGCCGACAGGCGCATCTGCTCGATGTGCTCGTTGATCGAGGAGTCTTTTTCGATGTAGAGGTCGCGCGCCGGGACGTAGGCCTCGGGCTGGTAATAGTCGTAGTACGAGACGAAGTACTCGACCGCGTTGTCCGGGAAGAACTCGCGGAACTCGGAATAAAGCTGCGCGGCGAGCGTCTTGTTCGGCGCGAGCACCAGCGCAGGGCGCCCGAGTCGGGAGATCACGTTCGCCATGGTGTAGGTCTTGCCCGAGCCGGTGACGCCGAGCAGCGTCTGGAACGCGAGGCCGTCCCTTATGCCCTCGACGAGCTTGTCGATCGCCTCCGGCTGGTCGCCGGCAGTCGCGTAGAGCTCGCGCAGGCGGAACGGGCTGTTGGGAATCGTCGATGCCACGAGTAGAATTCCTGGAGCGAAAAAATGTTAGCACGATGAACGCGCCCCACATTCCCTCCCCGCTCGCCGCGGTGCCGATGGCGCCGGGCGACCCGATCCTCGGCGTCACGGAGACGTTCAACGCCGACCCCAACCCGCGGAAGGTCAATCTCGGAGTCGGCATCTACTACGGCGAAGACGGGAAAGTGCCGCTGCTCGAATGCGTGCGGCGCGCCGAGCGCGCCCGCGTCGACGCGGCGCCCTCGCGCGCCTACCTGCCGATCGACGGGCTGCCCGCGTACGACCAGGCCGTCCGCACGCTGCTTCTCGGCGAATCCGGCGCCGTCCGCGAGCGGCGCGTCGTGACTGTGCAGACGCTCGGCGGCACCGGGGGACTCAAGCTCGGCGCCGACTTCCTGCGCCGCATCGTGCCGGGCGCAGAGGCCTGGATCAGCGATCCCAGCTGGGAGAACCATCGCGCGATCTTCGAGGGCGCGGGCTTCGCGGTGAGGGAGTACCCCTATTACGATCCGAAGACCCGCGGCGTGCGCTTCGATGCCATGCTCGATTCGCTGAAGGCGCTGCCGGCGGGAACCGTCGTCGTGCTGCACGCCTGCTGCCACAATCCGACCGGCGTCGATCTTTCACACGAGCAATGGCAGCAAGTGCTCGGCACCGTGCAGGCGCGCGGGCTGATCCCGTTCGTCGACCTTGCCTACCAGGGGTTCGGCGACGGGCTCGAGGCCGACGCGTACGCCGCGCGCCTGTTCGCCGGCGCGATGACGCCGGTGTTCCTGTCGAGCTCCTTCTCCAAGTCGTTCTCACTCTACGGCGAGCGCGTCGGGGCCTTCAGCCTGGTCGCGGGCAGCGCCGACGAAGCGGCCCGCGCGCTGTCGCAGGTGAAGCGCCTGGTGCGCGCCAATTACTCCAACCCGCCCACGCACGGCGGGCAGATCGTCGCCGCCGTCCTGACGACGCCCGAGCTGCGGCGGCAGTGGGAGGAGGAGCTCGGCCAGATGCGCGAGCGCATCAAGGCGATGCGCCGGGCGCTGGTGGATGGCATCCGCGCCCGGGCGCCCGGGGCCGACTTCGACTTCGTCCTGCGCCAGCGCGGCCTGTTCTGCTATTCCGGGCTCGACCGGGAACAGGTGCGCCGCCTGCACGAGGAATATTCGATCTATGCCGTCGAGACCGGCCGCATCTGCGTCGCCGCGCTCAATTCCCGCAACGTCGGCTATGCCGCCGAGGCGATCGCGGCGGTGATCCGGTAGCTGCTACTTGCAGGGCGATCGGCCCTCCAGCCGGCTGCCCGCCGAGGCGCCAAGCGAGGTGCCGATCCCGGGCAGCAGCACGGTGCCGATCACCGCGCCGATCGCCGCGCCCCTGGTGAGCGTCACCGAGGGGTCGGACGTCGTGCCGGCGAGCGCTATCGGCACGCCGACGAAGCCGCCCGTTTTCGCCACCGAAACGTCGAGCTTTCCCGAGAGCTTCTGGTCGGGCGCGACTTCCACGTAGCCCCCGGCGACCAGCAGCGGCGAGCGCGCGCACAGCTCGTTCACCCGGACGCGCCGGCCGCGCACGGCGAGCTTCCCGGTCAGCTGCTCGAACTTCGTCGCCCCGCCCGGCGTGAGCTTCCCGAGCGGCAATTCAGCCACGCGCGCGAGGTCGATCCCCTGCCAGGCGCCGCCCGTCACCTCGAACGGCGCATCGAGCGCGAGCGCGTTCGCAAGCTGGTCTGCCGACTTGGCGCGCGCAGAGAAGGTGGCGTCGGCCCTCAGGCGGCCCGAAATCTGCGGTTTCTTTCCGACCGCCTGCTGCAGGGGGACGAGGTCCACTCCCGCAAGATTCGCCTTGCCGCTCACCTGCCACTGCTTCGCCCAGTCCGCGCGCGCGCTTGCGCCGAACGTCCCGCCGTAGAGCTTGCCGTCGATCTTCGGAAGATCGAGGCTTTCGCCTTTCAGCGTTCCTTCGGCCCCGAGGACCTCGAAGGTGAGCGGCGGCCCGGCCGGCAGCGTCCACTTCTTGGCCGCGAGCAGGACCCTCGCCACCCCGTTGCCCTGCGGGTCCACCGTGAGGCGCATCGCCCGGTCGCGCGTTTCGAGGCGCGCCTGCTCGAGCCGATACGCGTCGCCCAGCTCGGCCTCCAGGTCGAACTCGGGCAGCTTCGCCTTGGAATGGTGCAGCCGGACTTCCTTCAGCACGATGCGCCGGACGCGCACGGGCTCGCCCTCGTCCCCTTTCGGCATCGCGCCGGGAATCGCGAGAGCCGACTCCTGCAGCTCGACCTTCTCGGCGCGGATCAGCCGCAGCGTGCGCGGCCCGGAAAGAAACGACAGGAGCTCCGGCACGATCTCGAGCTCGCCGATCGTCGCGTCGTTCTTCTTTCCGACGCGTATGCCGGTCGCGATCGCGCGCGGGGTCGGAAGCAGGTGCAGCCTCAGACCCTCGATCGCCACCGGCTGTCCGAGCTTCTGCGACGCCAGGGCGGTGAGCTCCGGGATGAAGCTGGATGCCGGTACGAGAAACGGGACCGCGAGCACGGCCGCCGCGACCACCGCCAGCGCGATCAGCACCAAGCGCAGCCTTCGCGAGATCTTCGCCATTCGACCTACAATAGCCCAAATCGACGAATGCGCGACGGCACCGTTCTCGTTCCGGCATTGGCGATCGCGCTCCTCGCCGCGGGGTGCGCGTCCAAGCCGGCAGCCGAGAGCGAGCGCCAGGCGAAGCCCGCGCCGATCCCGGTGTCGCAGCTGCTGCGCCGGCCCGGCGGCTTCTACAACGACGATGCCCCGGACGGGCCGCCCCCGCTGGACCTCGACTCGGTGCGCGACGCAAGCCCGCGTCCCGAGCCGTTCAATTCGCGTGCCAACGAGCCCTACACCGTATTTGGCAAGGAATACGTGCCATACCAGGCGCTCGTCGAGTACCGCCGCCAGGGCACCGTATCGTGGTACGGCCGCAAATTCCACGGCCAGCGCACCTGGAGCGGCGAGGTGTACGACATGTACGCGATGACCGGCGCGCATCCCACGCTCGCAATCCCGAGCTATGTGAAGATCACCAACCTGGAGAACCGCCGCAGCGCGATCGTGCGCATCAACGACCGCGGGCCGTTCCATTCAGGTCGGATCATGGATGTGTCGTACGCCGCAGCGCACCGGCTCGGCTTCGCGCAGTCCGGTGCGGCGACGGTCGAGGTGGAGAGCATCGTGTTTGCGGAAACGGCGGAAACACCGGCGACTCTGGTGGCCGATGCGGAGGCGAGTGGAATCTTTCTGCAGCTCGGTGCCTTCGGCTCGAGCGCGAATGCGGAGAGCTTTCGCAGCAAGATCGGGCCGCAGCTCGAGGGATTGAGACTCGTGCCACGCACCATCCTGCGCGACAGGCTGTACCGAGTGCACGTTGGCCCGTTCAAGTCGCGCGCCGAGGCGAACCAGAGCGTGGAGAAGTTGCGCGAGCTGCTCGGCATTCGACCGCTGGTCGTCGTGCGGTGAGGTAGAATGCGCGTTCTTTTTCCGGATCCCCGATAGCTCAGTTGGTAGAGCGACGGACTGTCAAGAGGCAGCGCTCCAGGGAAACCTGGAGAGGAAAACGGCGCTAAGTCAGGGAAACCTAAAGGCGACTGCCTAAGGCAATCCTGAGCTAGCAGGCGGACAAGCCGCCGGGCAAGTGCAGAGACTTTACACGCCGGGCCTGCCCCGTCAGAAATGACGGAACGGCCAAGAGAAAGTCCAGGCCCAAGGGAAACTTTGGGGTTCCTGTAATCCGCAGGTCGTAGGTTCGAGCCCTACTCGGGGAGCCATAAACACGAAGCGCGCCCTCGGGCGCGCTTCGCGATTCGCCGGTCGCAATCGGTCGACTGCGATCGGCAGGGAAGCTGCGGCTCAGTTGCGGCCGCCGCCTTCCTCGGCTTTGCACTTGGGATGGTTCGGAGTCTTCTTGCAGTCCACCTTGTCGGCATCGGTGCCGGAGCCTTGCGCATACACGCTGCTCACGGTGCCGCCGGCGAATCCCACCAGCACAAGCGCCATCAGGATACGTCTCAACGCAGTCATCACGACCTCCATTTCGTTAACGAACAAAGCACCGGTCGTCCCGGCGTAAGTTGGAGGACAGCGATTCCTGTGCCAGAACCGCTTCCGCTTTGAAATCAGGCGATTGGAGCCTGCCCCGGCGAGCGCGGCGGCGCCCGGGCGTCGCCCTCCTGCGACGTCGGGCTACTTCTTCGCGAGCGTTTCCCTTTTCCACAGCTCCCACGGCCGCTCGAGCGTGCCGCGATTCGCCGCCGTGGAGAGACGCCCCTCGATGTCGCTGAGGAACTCGATCGGCCCTTCGAGCAGCCCGGCCTGCGACTGCAGGCGCGCATTCATCTGCGTATAGATCGCGCGGAACACCGCTTCCGGAATCGATTCGCCGACCACCGTCATGCCGTGGCCGCGCATCAGCACGCAGGCGCAGCTCCCCAGCGATGCCGCGAGCGCCTCGCCGAGATGCCGATCGCGCACCAGCAGATCGTTTTCCCGCTTCACCTTGCGGATGTCGAACACCGGCGTACCGCTCCACAGGAACGAGCCCATGTGATAGATCGGGCGCAGCTTCGTTCGCGTGACGCCGTAGGGGATCACCGCAGCCGAATGGCTGTGCACGATCGCCTTCGCCTCCGGTCGCGCACGGTAGATCTCGCCGTGGATGTAGCGCTCGATGAACGCCTTGCGCTTGTCCCCGGGCAGCGGCTCGCTCCCGGCGTCGAGCTCCATCAGGTCGGCCGCGGTCACGAGCGCCGGCGCGAGCGAGCGCGACATCAGGAAACGGTCCGGCCGCCCGTCGCTTCTCGCGCTCACGTGCCCGTAGGCGTCGAGCACCTCGTGCTTGGCGAGGATGCGGCTCGCGGCGACGAGATCCTCGATCAGCTTTCGGCTGGCTCCGGCAGTCTTCCTGCGCTTGGGCATGGCGTCCATCCGTTCAGTGGAAGCGGGAAAGCTTCAACCCGCGGAGCTGCGGAGAAACTGCGAAGAGCAGCACGGTGCTCGCCGCCGCCACCCCGGCGACGCCGAACGTGGCGGCACGCACCCCGGCCAGCTCGGCAAGCGGTCCTGCAACGACAGCGCCGAGCGAGATCAACGCCGGGTAGACCTGCATCAGGCTCGACACCCTTCCGCGCATGTCCTCCGGCGCCGACATCTGCAGCATCGCCATGTTGCTCGCGGCGAGCACCATCTCGCCCGCGCCGGCGACGACGCTGAAGGCGACCGCGGCCGCG
Source organism: Betaproteobacteria bacterium RIFCSPLOWO2_12_FULL_68_20 (assembly GCA_001770655.1). GTDB lineage: Bacteria > Pseudomonadota > Gammaproteobacteria > Burkholderiales > SG8-39 > 2-12-FULL-68-20. Next base: position 14,913 of record MERQ01000087.1, on the reverse strand, counting down.
AACGAATCGCTCGCCGCCACGCCGGCGAGCGCCGCGCACATGGCGAGGACCGATGCGCCCTGGATCCACCCCTGGCGCTCGGCGCGGCCGAGCGCGTTCGCGATCATGCCTCCGAGCGTGCCGCCGGCGCCGACCGCCGTGAGCAGGATCCCGAGCCCCTGCGGCCCCGCTTCGAAGATGTCCTTCGCGTAAATGGGATACAGCGTGCCCCAGATCGGCACCATCAGGAAGAACGGCAGAGCCCCGAGCGCGACGAGGGCACGCATCGCAGGATCGTGCGCGACGTAACGCAGGCCCTCGAGCATCTCGCTCCAGGCCGAGCGGCTGCGAGCGACGGTGCGGCGCGGAATCGATACCCGCAGGACCATCGCCGCCGAAGCGGCGTAGAGCAGCCCCTGGATGAAGAAATTGCCGGCCGCCCCGACCCAGGCGATGAGGTAGCCGGCGAGCGCGGGCCCGAGGACGCGCGTGAGCGAAAAGCCGACGGTGTTCAATGCCATCGCCTTCACCCCGAGCTCGCGCGGCACCAGCTCGAAGGCCGTCGTGAAACGCGCGGGGCGGTCCAGCACGTAAGTGGTCCCCATGAGCAGCGTGAACGCGAACAGCATCCAGGTGCTGACGATCTCGAGCGCGAGCGCTGCGCCGAACGCCGCCGCCACCGCCGCAGCCATGATCTGGCCCGCCTGCATGAGGGCGCGCCGGTCGTAGCGGTCTGCGGCAACGCCCGCGAACGGCGCGAGCAGCAGCATCGGGATCGCACGCACGCCGAGCACGGCACCTAGGAGCGCGCCCGAGCCGGTGATCTCGTAGACCACCCAGCCGATGCTCGCCTGCTGGATCCACTGGCCGGCGTAGGAGAACAGCGACCCCGTCCACAGCAAGCGGAAATCGCGGTACGCGAAGGGCGACCGCAGTCAGCGCCTCGCCGCCGACGCCGCGCCGCTCATGTTGGCGTCATAGCCCGGCACGACGCGCACGTCGACCACGCAAACTTCGCCGTCATCGCGAACCGCGCGCACGGCCTGCTCGAGCGCCGGGCGCAGCTGCTCGAGCCGCGCGACCGGCCCGATCCCGAGCGCGCCCTGTGCGCGCGCGATCATCGCGAGGTCGATGTCCGGACCCTCGATCCTCTGGCCGATCCACTTGTTCTCGACCGGCCGCCCGCGCTCGCGCGCGACCCGCTCCTGGTGCAGCTCGTCGTTGTAGAAGGAGCGGTTGTTGGCGACGATCAGCAGGCATGGGATGCGGTAATGCGTGGCCGTCCAGAGCGCGGTGACCCCCATCAGGAAATCGCCGTCGCCGATGATCCCGACCGCGAGCCGCCCGCTGCCCTTCAGCGCCAGCGCGGCGCCGACCGTCATGCCCGGCCCCGCCCCCACCCCTCCTCCACCCGAGCCGCCGAGATAATCGAGCGGATGGCGGAAATGCCGATACGCGCCGTTCCATCCGAGAGGCAGGTGAGTGACGCAGACGTCGGATTTCGACGTGACGTTCGCGAATTCCCTGGCGAGCGCGCGGATGGAAACGACATCGTCCTCGCGCGCGCCGGCCTGCGGCTGCGCCGCGACCACGGCGGGTCGCGAGCGCACCGCATCAAGGAGGTGCGGCACCACCGCGTCCGGCTCGCACATCATGTAGACGTCGGCCACCGGCAGGCCCTGGTAATCCATGCTCCAGCCGCGGTGGACGTAGGCGTCGGGCGACACGATCACCACTTTCGCGCCGACCGGCTCATCGCCCCAGGCCTGCTGCAACGTCCCGGCCGGGTCGATCCAGTCGAGCGCCAGGACCGCGTCCGCCTCGCGCAGCAGCCGCGCGCCCTCGGGCGAGAGGAAGGTCGCGGGCGGCACCGCATGCAGCGGGTGATCGGTCGCGAACGCTGCCCCGGCTTTCAAGTCCGTGAACACCCTCGCCTGCAGCTTTTCAGCGAGCGCGGTGCGCGCTTTCCAGTCGGACTCGCTGCGCGATGCGCGCCCGACGAGCATCGCCGGCCGCTTTGCGCCGGACAGAAGCTTCGCCGCCGATTCGATCGTCTCGCGCGCCGGAACCGAGGGAGCGGCGGCGCGATAGCGGGTCGCGTCGGGGAGCGGCGGCAGGCTCGCGAGCTTCGCCTCCTGCAGCGCCGCGTCGAGGTTCACGTAGGTCGGGCCGCGCGGCGCGGTGCCTGCGATCTGCACTGCCCGCAGCAGCGCTTCGTAGGCGGCCGGGACGGACGCCGGCTGGTTGTCCCACTTGGTGTAGTCGCGCACCAGCGCGCCCTGGTCGGACGCGGTGTGGATCCAGTCGATCCACGGCCGGCGCTTCGCCGCGTCCCACGGCCCGGTGGCGCCGAGGATCAGCATCGGCACCCGGTCGCACCAGGCATTGAAGATCGCCATCGCGGCGTGCATCAGGCCGACGTTCGAGTGCAGCGCGACGCCCATCATGCGTCCCGAGGCCTTGGCGTAGCCATGCGCGATCGCGACCGCGGACTCCTCGTGCAGGCATAGCAGCATCTGCGGGCGCTCGTTGCCGAGGTAGTTGACCAGGCTGTCGTGCAGCCCGCGGAAGCTCGCGCCGGGGTTGAGCGCGACGTAGGGCAGATCGAGCGCGCGCAGCATCGCCGCGATGGCGTCGCTGCCCCACAGCTCCTTCTGCGCCTGGACGGCAGCGGGGACTTCGCGGCGGAACTCGCTCGCCACCCTACTCCGCCTTGATTCCCGCCTCGCGGATCACCTTGCCCCAGCGCTCGCGGTCGTCACGGATCAGCCGCGACAGGTCCTCCGGCGAGCCGGTCGCGAGGTCCATGCCCTGCGGCACGAGCCGCGCCTTCACCTCGGGCAAGCCGAGAATCCGGTTGGTCTCGCCGTTGATCCTGGCGATGATCTCCGCCGGGGTTTTCCCCGGCACGAAAAGCCCGATCCAGGGATACAGGGCGAAGCCCGGCAGGCCGGCCTCCGACACGGTCGGCGTGTCCGGCAGCTGCCCGAAGCGCTGCGAGGCCGCGGTCGCGAGCAGCCGCAGCTTGTCCGCCCGGATGTGCGGCAGCAGCGAATTGGCCGCTCCGATCCAGATCTGGATCCGCCCCGCCAGCAGGTCCGTAACCGCCGGCGCGGCCCCCTTGTAAGGCACGTGGCTCAGCTTCGCGCCCGAGAGCTGCCCGAGCAGCGTGCCGCCGAGGAACTGCGGGCTGCCGGCGCCGGAGGAGCCGAAGTTCAGCTCACCGGGCCTGGACCTGGCATGGGCGACCAGTTCCGACACCGACTTGGCCGGCACCGACGGATGTACGACGAGCAGGAACTGGATGCGCGCGAGCAGCGTGACCGGCGCGAGATCGGCCATCGGGTCGAACGGCTGCTTGCCGAGAAACGGGTTGACCGAGAAGACGTTGTCCGGCGCCACCAGCCAGGTGTAGCCGTCGGGGGCGCTCTTCGCGACCAGGTCCGAGGCGATGTTCTGGCTGCCGCCGGGCCGGTTCTCCACCACCACCGGGTGCGGCCAGACGCCTTGCAGGCCCTGGGCAATGGTGCGCGCGATGGCGTCGGGCGAGCCGCCGGGCGGGAGCGCCACCACGATCCGGACCGGGCGCTCGGGGAAACCCTGAGCCGATGCGAGCGACGAAGCCAGCGCAACAATTGCAGCGGTTAGCCATTTCAGCATGACAGCCCTCCTCCCGTTCAGCGGCCCAGCTCGCGCCGCACCATCGCCGCGCCCTCGGCGAGCGCGCGCATCTTGCCCAGGGCCGCGGCGCGGCTTCTCGGCACCAGGCCGCAGTCGGTGCACGGCATGAGGCGCTCGGGCGGGACGTGCGGCAGCGCGGCGCGAATGCGCTCGGCCACCTTCGCCGGCGACTCCACCTCCTCGGTTCCGACGTCGATCACGCCGAGCATCACGTCCTTGCCGCGCAGCGCGGCGAGCACCGACACGTCGACCCCGGAGGCGGCGCACTCGACCGAGACCTGGTCGACGCCCGATTCGGCCAGCAGCGGGAGCGTGAACCCGTAGTGGCCCCAGTCCCGATTCTGCTTCTTCCACTTCAGGACCAGCGGCGTCCCGTAGCCATAGCAGATGTGGACCGCCTTTTTCGCCGCGACGCCGGCCATCGCGCGCTCGAGCGCCTCGATGCCCCACTCCTTCACCTTGTCCACGTAGATGTTGAAGCAGGGCTCGTCGAACTGGATCACGTCCGCACCGGCCGCCGCCAGCTCGCGCGCCTCGGCGTTGAGGAGCTCGGCGAAGCGCAGCGCGAGCGACTTTTCGTCGCTGCGGTAGTGCTCGTCGAGCACGCTGTCGACGATGGTCATCGGGCCCGGCAGCGTGATCTTCAGCGCATGTTTCGTATGCGCGCGAGCAAAGCGCACCGCCTCGAGGAACACCGGCCCCGGGCGCGTCACCTCGCCGTTGATGCGCGCCACCGGCGTCGACTCGGAATAGCGCCCGCCGCGTGCGCGCTTCTCGGCGAGCTTCTCGGTATCCGTCCCGGTGAGTCCCTCGAGGAATCCCCAGATGTAGTGGCGGCGGCGCTGCTCGCCGTCGCACACCACGTCGAGGCCCGCTTCCTCCTGCTCGATGAGCGCGAGCCGCACCGCGTCGTCCTGCGCCTCATGCAGCTCGTCGCCCTTCAGCCGCCATGGCGCGCGCAGCACGTTCGGGTCGGAGAGCCAGCGCGGCTTGGGCAAGCTCCCAACGATCGTGGTCTGGAGCACGAATCGATTCTAGCCTAGACTCTCGCCTCCTCCGCGAACCTGAAAATCGAAATGCCCGACAAGGCTCTCGAAGTCCTGGGCATCTGCGGCAGCTTGCGCAAGGCGTCGTACAACATGGCGGCGCTGCGCGCGTGCACCGAGCTGCTGCCGCCGGGCATGTCGCTCAGGATCGCGAGCATCGCGGATCTGCCGATGATCAACCAGGACGTGCTCGACGCGGGAATGCCCGCGCCGGTGAAGCGGCTGCGCGACGAGATCGCCGCCGCCGACGGCGTGCTGATCGCAAGCCCGGAGTACAACTTCTCGGTGCCCGCGCCGCTCAAGAACGCGATCGACTGGGCGTCGCGCCCGCCCAACCAGGCGTTCCAGGACAAGCCGGTGGCGATTTTCTCGGCGGCGAACGGGCCGCTCGGCGGCGCACGCGTGCAGTACGACCTGAGGAAGATCCTGGTGCAGCTCTGGGCGCACCTACTGCCGCGGCCGGAGGTATTCATCGGCATGGTCTCCACCAAGATCGACACCCAGGGACGCCTCACCGACGAGACTACGCGCAAGTTCCTCACCGACCTGCTCGCCGGGTTCAAGGACTGGATCCTGCGCGTGCAGCGCGGCAAACCCTGATCGAACCGGAGGACGCATGGACAAGAGAAGCCACAAGGAGCGGCACGAGGCGGGACTCAAGACGCGGCGCGAGGTGCTCGGCGCCGAGTGGGTGGACAAGTCGCAGGCCTCGCTCGACGACTTCAACCGCCCGTTCATGGAGCTCGTCAACAGCTACTGCTGGAACGACGTGTGGAACCGGCCGGGGCTGGACCGCAAGACGCGCAGCATGCTGAACCTGGCGATGCTCTCCGCGCTCAACCGCCCGCACGAGCTGAAGCTGCACGTGAACGGCGCGCTCAACAATGGCCTCACCAAGGAGCAGATCCGCGAGGTGTTCCTGCAGGTTGCGATCTACTGCGGCGTGCCAGCCGCAGTGGAGGCGTTCCGCATCGCGCGCGAGGCGTTCAAGGAGCGCGGCGTCTGAGCCCGGTCCGCACCGTCGCTTTCGTAGGCCTGGGGCAGATGGGCCGGCGCATGGTGCCGCACCTCGAGCGCGCGGGGTTCGCGCTCAGGACCTACGATCTCAACGGCTCGGGGATCTGCTCATCGGCGCGCGAGGCCGCGCGCGGAGCGGACATCCTGATCACGATGCTTCCGGACGGCAAGGCGGTCGCCAAGGCGGTTCTCGCCGCCCTGCCCGCGCTCGCGCGCGGCGCGATCGTGATCGACATGAGCTCCTCCGATCCGGTCGGAACCCGCGCGCTCGGCAAGCGGCTCGCGGGGCGCGGCGTCACGCTGGTCGACGCGCCCGTCTCCGGCGCGAAGGCGGGCGCCGAGCAGGCGACCCTCGCCATCATGGCCGGCGGGGATGCGCAGACGGTCGAGCGGGTCCGCCCGGTGCTCGAGAAGATGGGCAACAAGGTATTTCACACCGGTGCGCTCGGCTCGGGCCACGCCATGAAGGCGCTCAACAACTACATCGGCGCCTCGGGCACCATCGCGGCGTTCGAGGCGCTGCTCGTCGGGCAGGCCTTCGGCCTGGACCCGAAGCTGATGACAGAAGTGTTCAATGCCTCCACCGGCTACAACAGCACGACGCAGCGGAAGATCCCGCAGCAGATCCTGACAGGCGCGTTCGCATCCGGATTTTCGATGGCGCTGATGACCAAGGACGTCGGCATCGCAGCGGGCCTCGCGCGCGCCACCGGCGTGAGGGCGCGCTACCTCGCGGACACGCTGCGCATCTGGCGCGAAGCGCTGGCGCGGCTGCCGGCCGGCGCCGACCACAGCGAGATTTACCGCTACCTGGAGAAGCTCAGGCGGCCGGGCGCAGCTGCTCGCCGAACATCCGCTCCATCTCGCGACGCAGCTTCACCGCGGGCGACGCGGCGTCGAACGCCACGTCGCCCCACTTCAGTGCCTGCCCGGCGGCGACCGGCCTGAGCAGCTTCCAGCCGTGCGCGAGGCCCAGCGGCAGGCAGCCCCGGGCGAGCGAGTCCCGCGCCGGCATCAACCTCCCGACCACGGTGCAGCCGCCCTCGCCGTCGAGGATTTCGCCGGCTTTCAGATCGCGCTTGGCGCATGCCACGGCGTCGGCGCGCCAGCCGGTGGCGCAGCCGGTGGGCTCGCCGCGCAGGCCGACCGAGGCGATCGATATCCCGGCCTCCAGCCCGATCAGGTGCCAGCGCTTGTACATGCAGGCGTAGCGTCCTGTCGGGTCGGTCTTCACGCCGTATTCGTCGAAGCAGCGCCGGACGTATTCGGTCTCGCCCTCGAACACGACCCAGACGCCGAAGCGGATGTCGTATTGGATTTCCGTTCCGTCCCGGCGCAGCGACGAGACGACTTCGACCTGCCCCTTGTGATGCAGCACGCCGCCCTCCTCCTTCGGCCGCATGAGCGAGGGAATCTCGTCGATCGATCCGGGGGGATAAAGTAGCCCTGCCGGCGCCGGCGTCAGCCCGGTGGCGTTGCACACCGCGGCGGTCTCGATCGCGGGCTTGGAGCCGTCGAGGAAGGAGTTGAACATCTTGGCGTTCAGGCCGCCGAGCTTCGCTTGCTCGGGCGTGAGCCCGTAGTAGCCCCACACCGTCTCAGGAGTGGACTGCGCGAAATGCGGCAGCCACTTGTGCCCGCGTCCTGCGGCGACGACGTCGAACCCCGCAGCCCGCGCCCAGTCCACCAGGTCGCAGATTAGCGCCGGCTGGTCGCCGTAGGCGAGGCTGTAGACGACCCCGGCCTCGGCCGCCTTCCTCGCGAGCAGCGGCCCGCAGAAAGCGTCGGCTTCCACAGTCACCATGACGATGTGCTTGCCGTTTCGGAACGCGGCGAGCGCGTGCTCGACGGCCGCGGGCGGATTGCCAGTCGCCTCGATCACGATATCGATGGCCGGGTGCGCGACGAGCGCCCGCCAGTCGTCCGAAAGATGCGTGCGGCCGTTTTTCAGCGCCAGATCGAGCGTGGCGGCGGAATACTGCTCCGCCTTCCATCCGACTCGCGCGAGATTCGCTTTGGCGTTGTCGGGCGCAAGATCCGCGATGCCGGCGAGATGCACGCCGGGCGTCCTGGGCACCTGCGCAAGGTACATCGCCGCGAACTTGCCTGCACCGATCACCCCCACGCGCAGCGGCTTACCTTGCGCCGCGCGCTGCAGGAGTCTGGCATGGAGACTCACTTCAAGCCGCCTCGAGCAGGCCGCGCAATTGCTCGGCCGGCGTGCCGTCCTTCCACGGCAGCGGTACGTCGTAGTCCTTCAGCAGGCAGTCGTCCGGCAGGCATTCGATCGGCGTGAAATCCCGGTGCGCGATGTAGCCCGGGCGCTTGAAGCGGCGGATGTGGTTCGACACCGCGCACAGCGACAGGTATACGCTCACCCGGTTCCAGGGCGACAGGTTCGAGGTCGAGGCGTGCACCAGGCAGGAGTGGAACAGGATCATCGAGCCCGCCGGCCCCTTGGGCGCGACGATGCCGCCGCGCGCGACGAGCTTTTCGATCGTGCCGTGGTCGAGCGTCCACAGCGGATAGCTGGTCGTGGTGAGGTCGTGCCCGGCCTCGAGCACTCCGAGCCGGTGGCTGCCCGGGATCAGCATCAGCGGGCCATTGAACTCGTTCACGTCGTCCAGGAAGATCGCGACGTTCATCGCGCGCGCCTCAGGCATGTCGTCGTCGCGCCTCCAGGTGCCGTAGTCCTGGTGCCACTGCCAGACGTCACCGTCGATGGCCATCTTGCCGTTGATCTTGAACTGGTGCATGTACACGTCTTCGCCGAAGATCTGCTTGATCGGCGCGACCATGCGCGGGTGCCGGGCGAGCCTGGCGAACGGCGCGCTGTACAGGTGCGCGGCGAAATTGGTGCGCACCGCGTCGCCGGTCTTCTCGCGCACATTCTCGGGGCGGCGCTGGGCATACAGCGTCGGCACTTCGTCGAGCAGAACCTGGATCTCCGGCTTGCCGAACAGGGCCGGAAAGAACAGATAGCCGTCGGCGTCGAAGCGCCCGATTTGTTCCTTGGTCAGCAGCATTGAAATAGTATAAGTCCGGCCGCGGCCAGCCCGCCGCCAACACAACGACGGAGCGCTCATGGAATGGATGTCTGATCCGGCCGCCTTGGTCGGGCTTCTGACTCTTGTCGTCCTCGAGATCGTGCTGGGGGTCGACAACCTCATCTTCATCGCGATTCTCGCCTCGAAGCTGCCGCCCGAGCAGCGCGACCGGGCACGCGTGATCGGCCTCACGCTCGCGCTCGTGATGCGGCTCGGGCTGCTGACGGGCATCAGCTGGGTGATGTCGCTCACCGCGCCGCTGGTTGAGTTCCGCGGGCTATCGATCTCGTGGCGCGACCTGATCCTCATCGCCGGCGGCGGGTTCCTGCTGGTCAAGGCGACCACTGAGATCCACGAGCGCCTCGAGGCGCACGGCGCACGCCACGGAGAGGCGGCCGCCGAGGCGCCAGCCGCTTTCTGGCCGATCGTCGCCCAGGTCATCGTGCTCGACATCGTCTTCTCCCTCGACTCGGTGATCACCGCCGTCGGTATGGTCGACGAGCTCGAGATCATGATGATCGCGGTGACCCTGGCGGTGGCGCTCATGCTCTTTGCGAGCAAGCCGCTCACTGCCTTCATCCTGGCGCGGCCCTCGCTCATCATCCTGTGCCTCGGCTTCCTGCTGATGGTGGGCCTGGTGCTGGTGGTCGACGGCTTCGGCTTCCACGTGCCGAAGGGCTACGTCTACGCGGCGATCGGCTTCTCGCTCCTCATCGAGGTGCTCAACCAGTGGGGTGAGCGCAACCGTCGGAAGTACGCCGAGCAGCTGCCGACGCGCGCGCGCATCGCCGACGCGGTGCTGAAAATGCTGGGCGGCGTCGCAGCGATGGCGCCTGCGGGCGCCGTCGCCGGCGCGGGTGACGGCCGGGAGATGTTCGCGCCGGAAGAGCGCCGCATGGTGCGCGAGGTGCTGGGGCTCGCCGAGCAACCCGTCAGCAGCGCGATGACGCCGCGCGAAGACATCGCCTGGCTCGATTCCACCGCCGCCCCCGAAGCGATGGTCGCGCTGGTGCGGGAGAACCCGCACCGCGAGTTCCCAGTCGGGCACGGCTCGCTCGATGCCCTCGAGGGCGTGGTGCGCAAGGAGGATGTGCTCGAGCTCGCCCTCGAGGCGAGACCTTTCCGCCTCGACGAGGTGCTGCGCCAGGCCGTCCGGGTACCTGAGAGCGCATCGCTCCTCGGCACGCTCAGGCGCTTCAAGGAGTCGCCGATCGAGCTGGTCATCGTCGTCGGCCCGGACGGCCGGGTGCGCGGCATCGTCACGCGCACCGACCTCCTCGAGTCCATCGCCGGCGATCTGCCCGACCAGGACTAGTTCGGGGTTTGACTCCGATTTCCCGACATCGCAGACCGACGCGGGGCTTTATTCGCGATCGGGAATGAAGCTCAGGGCTGGTTCTGGAACTGGAAGAACACCTCGTCGCTGCGCACCATGCCCAGGTCGCGGCGCGCGCGCTCCTCGATCGCGTCGGTGCCCTGCTTCAAGTCCCTTACCTCGGCCGCGAGCCCCGCGTTGCGCAGCTCGAGCTGCTCGTTCTTCGCGCGCTGCCCGGCGAGCTGCCGGTCCACCTCCCAGGCGCGCAGCCACCCACCTTTCCCCAGCCAGAGCGGATACTGGATGAGGACGATCAGCGCGCTCAGTACGGCGGCGAGGATTCTCACGTCAGCGCAGGTGCGCGAAGGCCTCCCGGCCCGGATAGCTCACCGAGTCGCCGAGGTCCTCCTCGATGCGCAGCAGCTGGTTGTATTTCGCCACCCGGTCGGAGCGGGAAAGCGACCCGCACTTGATCTGCAGCGCGTTCGTGCCGACCGCGAGGTCGGCGATGGTGGTGTCTTCGGTCTCGCCCGAGCGGTGCGAGATCACCGTGCCGTAGCCCGAGCGCTTGGCCAGCTCGATCGCCGCGAAGGTCTCGGTGAGGGTGCCGATCTGGTTGACCTTGATCAGGACCGAGTTCGCGATTCCCTGCCGGATCCCTTCCCTGATGAGGCGCGTGTTGGTCACGAACACGTCGTCGCCGACGAGCTGCAGCTTCTTGCCCAGCCGCGCGGTGAGGTTCTTCCAGCCGTCCCAGTCGTTCTCGGCCATCCCGTCCTCGATCGAGACGATCGGGAACTGCCCGGCGAGGCGCGCCAGGTAGTCGCAGAACTCGGCCGGGCTGAGCGTCAGCCGCTCCGACTCGAGCGCGTAGCGGCCGTCGCGGCAGAACTCGGAGGCCGCGCAATCGAGCGCGAGCAGCACCTCCTGTCCTGCCGTGTAGCCCGCCTTGTGCACCGCCTCCAGGATCAGCTCGATCGCCGCGGCATGCGTGGGCAGGTCCGGAGCGAACCCGCCCTCGTCCCCCACCGCGGTAGACATGCCCTTCGCGTCGATCAGCTTCTTCAGCGCCTGGAACACCTCCGCGCCGCAGCGCAGCGCCTCGCGGAAGGTCTGCGCTCCCGCGGGCACGATCATGAACTCCTGGATATCCAGCCTGTTATTGGCGTGGGCGCCGCCATTGATCACGTTCATCATCGGCACCGGCATCTGCATGCCCGCCGCGCCGCCGAGATAGCGGTAAAGCGGCAACCCCGATTCCTCGGCCGCGGCTTTCGCGGCAGCCATCGAGACCGCGAGCAGCGCGTTCGCGCCCAGGCGCGACTTGTTCTCGGTGCCGTCGAGCTCGATCAGCGTCTTGTCGATGAACGCCTGCTCGGAGGCGTCCAGGCCCGCCACGGCCTCGGAGATCTCGGTGTTGACCGCCTCGGTCGCCTTCAGCACGCCCTTGCCGCCGTAGCGCCGGGCGTCGCCGTCCCGCAGCTCGATCGCCTCGCGGCTCCCGGTCGAGGCGCCCGACGGTACCGCCGCGCGCCCCATCGCGCCCGATTCGAGCAGAACGTCCGCCTCGATCGCCGGGTTGCCGCGCGAATCGAGGATTTCCCTTGCGACCACATCGACGATTGAGCTCATGGGTGCGTCCTTTTCACCACGTTCTCGGCGAATCCTTTCTTCTTCACCATGCGGTCGATCTCGACCAGCGTCTCGAGCAGCCCTTCCATCAGCCCCAGCGGCCAGGCGTTGGGGCCGTCGGACAGCGCCTTCTCGGGGTTCGGGTGCGTCTCCATGAAAAGGCCGGAGATGCCGCTCGCCACCGCCGCGCGCGCGAGCACCGGGATGAACTCGCGCTGCCCCCCGGAGGAGGATCCCTGCCCGCCCGGCAGCTGGACGGAATGGGTCGCGTCGAACACCACCGGGCAGCCGGTGTCGCGCATGATCGCGAGCGAGCGCATGTCGGAGACCAGGTTGCCGTAGCCGAACGAGAACCCGCGCTCGCAGACCAGGATGTTGTCCCGTCCGCTCGCCTCCTTCGCCTTCTCCACCACGTTCTTAATCTCCTGCGGCGACAGGAACTGGCCCTTCTTGATGTTGACCGGGCGGCCCGCCGCGGCGACCGCGCGGATGAAGTCGGTCTGGCGGCACAGGAACGCCGGGGTCTGCAGCACGTCCACCGCGGCGGCCGCCGGCGCCACCTCCTCCTCGGTATGCACGTCGGTCAGCACCGGGACGCCGACCTGGCGCTTCACCGCGGCGAGGATTTGCAGGCCCTTTTCCATGCCCGGGCCGCGGAACGATTTTCCCGATGTCCGGTTCGCCTTGTCGTACGAGGACTTGAACACCAGCGGCAGGCGCAGCCTCGCGCACATCTCCTTCAGCCGCCCCGCGGTTTCTATCTGCAGCTCGCGCGACTCGACCACGCAGGGACCGGCGATCAGGAACAGCGGCTGATCCAGGCCGGCCTCGAACCCGCAGAGCTTCACGCCGCGACGACCGACAGCGATCCGCCGGGGCGCTTCGCGCTCGCGCGGTTCCTGAGCGCGGCGGCGACGAACGCCTTGAACAGCGGGTGCCCGCCGCGCGGCGTCGAGGTGAACTCGGGATGGAACTGCACGCCGATGAAGAACGGGTGGCCGGGAAGCTCCATCATCTCCGGCAGGCTCTCGCTCGGGGTGCGCGCCGACACCTTGTAGCCCTTCGCCTCGAGCTGCGGCACGTAGACGTTGTTCACCTCGTAGCGGTGGCGGTGCCGCTCGTTCACCTCCGCGCCGTAGATCGACGCCGCGAGCGTGCCCGGCTCGACCGGGCATTTCTGCGCGCCCAGGCGCATGCTGCCGCCGAGATCGGACTCCTCGGTGCGCCGCTCGATGCGCCCGGTGCGGTCGAGCCATTCCGTGACCAGCGCGACCACCGGATGCGGCGTGTCGGGATCGAACTCGGTGCTGTTCGCGCCCGCCAGCCCGCACACGTTGCGCGCGAACTCGATCGTCGCGAGCTGCATGCCAAGGCAGATGCCCAGATAAGGCACGCCGTTCGTCCTCGCGTGCTGTATCGCCAGCATTTTTCCTTCCGTGCCGCGCCGGCCGAAGCCGCCCGGCACCAGGATCGCGTCCATCTTCTCGAGAGGCGCCAGGCCGCCCTGCCCTTGTGCACTTATTCCTTTCTCCAGCTCCTCGGAATCCACGTAGTGGATGTGGACCTTGCTGCGGGTGTGGATCCCGGCGTGCGCCAGGGCTTCGGTCAGCGACTTGTACGAGTCCTGCAGTTCCACGTACTTGCCGACGAAGGCGATGTCCACCTCGTGCTCGGGATGCTCGAGCGCGTCCACCAGCTTCCTCCAGGACGAGAGGTTCGCGGCGTGCGCCAGGATGCCGAGCTTGTGGCACACGATCTCGTCGAGCATCTGCTCGTGCAGCATCATCGGGATCTTGTAGATCGAGTCCACGTCCCAGGCCGAGATCACCGCCTCCTTCTGCACGTTGCAGAACAGCGCGATCTTGCGCCGCTCGTCGTCGGGCAGCGGTCGCAGCGTGCGGCACAGCACCACGTCGGCCGAAATCCCGATTTCGCGCAGCTCCTTCACCGAGTGCTGGGTGGGCTTGGTCTTGATCTCGCCCGAGGCCGCGATGAACGGCACCAGCGTCAGGTGGATGTAGCACACGTTCTGGCGCCCCAGCTCCAGGCCCATCTGCCGGATCGCCTCGAGGAACGGCAGCGACTCGATGTCGCCCACCGTGCCGCCGATCTCGACGATCGCCACGTCGGCGTCGCCGGCGCCGCGGCGGATGAAACTCTTGATCTCGTCGGTGATGTGCGGGATCACCTGGACGGTGCCGCCGAGATAGTCGCCGCGCCGCTCCTTCTTGATCACCGACTCGTAGATCTGGCCGGTGGTGAAGTTGTTCGAGCGGCGCATCCTGGAGCTCTGGAAGCGCTCGTAGTGCCCGAGATCGAGGTCGGTCTCTGCGCCGTCCTCGGTGACGAACACCTCGCCGTGCTGAAACGGGCTCATGGTGCCCGGATCGACGTTGATGTACGGGTCCAGCTTGACGTTGGTGACTCGGATGCCGCGCGATTCGAGGATCGCGGCGAGAGACGCGGCGGCGATTCCCTTGCCCAGGGAGGAAACTACACCGCCTGTTACGAAGACATACTTGGTCATCTACCTGGCGTGTGCTGGGATGGAGGAGTGTACACGTTTTCCCCCGCCCTCTCAAACGATTCAGTCCGACAGGAGCTCGGCACGGTTACCGAAATGCGCGAGCGCTTCCGGATTGGCCAGCGCCTCGACGTTCTTCACGGGCCGGCCGTGCACCATGTCGCGCACCGCGAGCTCGACGATCTTGCCGCTGCGGGTGCGCGGAATGTCGGCGACTTGCACGATCTTGGCCGGCACGTGGCGCGGCGTGGCGTTATCGCGGATTCTTTGCCGGATGCGGCCGGCGAGCGCCCCGTCGAGGCTCATCCCGTCCTTCAGCCTGACGAACAGCACCACGCGCACGTCGCCGCGCCATTCCTGCCCGATCGCGAGCGCTTCGACGACCTCCTCCATGCCTTCGACCTGGCGGTAGATCTCGGCGGTGCCGATGCGCACTCCGCCGGGGTTGAGCACCGCGTCCGAGCGCCCGTAGATCACGATCCCGCCGTGCGCGGTCTCCTCGCACCAGTCACCGTGGCACCAGACGCCGGGGAAACGCTCGAAATAGGCGGCGCGGTACCTGGCACCGCCGGGATCGTTCCAGAATCCGGTCGGCATCGAGGGGAACGGCCTGGTGCACACCAGCTCGCCTTTCTCACCGACCACGGGCCGGCCCCGTTCGTCGAAAACCTC
>MERQ01000086.1:18947-83155 GCA_001770655.1 Betaproteobacteria bacterium RIFCSPLOWO2_12_FULL_68_20 | reverse complement strand
TCGTGCAAAATGAGCCCCATCCCCACTTCTTCGTTTTTTCCGACGACCCGCAGTGGGTGAAGGAACATCTGCGCTTCGCGTTTCCGACCGTGTTCGTCGAGCACAACGGGCCACACAGGCACTGCGAGGACCTGTGGCTGATGAGCCGGTGCCGGCACAACATCATCGCCAACAGCTCCTTCAGCTGGTGGGGCGCATGGCTCAACCCAAACCCCGCAAAAATAGTGATCGCTCCGAGCCAATGGTTCAAATTGGAAACCCTGGACACCAAGGATCTGATTCCCGAGGGCTGGGTAAGAGGCTAGCGGAGCGAACCGCGTGACCCCGACGGCAGTGCAATCGAGGGCTGCGCCGCGGATGACGGTGCTGATGCCGGTATACAACGGGGAACCGTATCTGGCCTCGGCCGTGGAAAGCATCCTTGGGCAGAGTTTCGCCGATTTCGAGTTCCTGATCATCGACGACGGCTCCACGGACCGCAGTTGCGAGATCGTGCGCGGGTATGCCGACCCGCGCATCCGGTTATTGCGCAATTCTTCCAACCGAGGCGTGATCGCCACCCTCAACCGGGGGCTCGAGGAGGCGCACGGGGAATACCTAGCGCGCATGGACGCGGACGACATCAGCCTGCCGGACCGGCTCGCGCAGCAGGTCGCGTTTCTCGACGCGCATCCCGAGGTCGGCGTGCTCGGCTCGGCCATCGAGCTGATGGACGCGCAGGGAGCGCCCGGCATCCTGGTGCGCTTTCCCGCCAGCCACAACCTTATTCGCTGGGCGCTCGCCTTCTACAGCCCGATCGCGCACCCCAGCGCGATGATGCGAACGGAGATCGCAGCGAGCCTTGGCGGATACCGGTCGGAGGCCAGGCACTGCGAGGACTACGACCTGTGGTGGCGCGCAACCCGGGTGACGGCGCTCGCCAACCTCGAGACGGTGCTGCTGCGGCTGCGCAAGCACGACGTCAACGTCACGTCGCGCTTCGGCGCGGTCCAGCACGACACGGCGCTGCGGATCTGCCGGTCGATCCTCGCGGAGACGCTGGGCGAGGAATTCCCGCTCGAGGTGATCGCCGCCGCGAGAGAGCACGCGCGCGCGGCAGAAGCGCTGATCCCGCCGGCGATCGAGCTGATCGTCCGGTACCATCGATACTGCCTCGGCGCGGCCGCGGCGCTCGGGCTCGGCGAAGCGGCGGTGATGCGAGAAGATCTCACGAAGCGCGTCTACCAGCTCGTCAACGGACCGGACCGCGGGCCGCTCGATGCGCCGGGGCAGAGGCTGCGCTCGATCCGGCGCTACGCGGCCCTCGCCTGCACCGGTTTACTGACCGCCGCGGAGACGCGCCACTTCCGGGGCGACGCGGCGAAACGCGCCTGGCAGGTCCTCAAGGACACCGTGCGCACCCGGATCCTGGCGCGAAGCGGCGCGTCGCCTGCATGAAGATCGTCTTCGTCGCGATGTCGAACAGCATCCACACCGCGCGCTGGATCGGCCAGATCGCGGGCGAGGGATGGGAGGTGCATCTCTTCCCGAGCCAGGATTTCGGCGCGACCCACGCGCAATTGCGCAATGTCGTGGTGCACCACTCGGTCTACGGCCGGCAGGACAGGCTCGATCATTCGACGCGGCTGCGCGGAATCGGAGTGGGATCGAGAATGCTTGCCTACGGGGCGCGACTCCTGCTCGGGCGGTTTTTCCCGGCCTACCGCGCGAGTCGGCTGGCGCGGCTGATCCGGCGCGTGCGGCCCGACGTGGTGCATTCGCTCGAGTTCCAGGCCGCAGGCTATCTCACGCTCGAGGCGAAAAAGCTTCTCGACGGGCGCTTCCCGAAATGGATCGCGACCAACTGGGGCAGCGACATCTCGCTTTTCGGGCGGCTTCCCGAGCACCGGGAGCGCATCCGCCAGGTGCTCGCCGAGTGCGACTACTATTCGTGCGAATGCGAGCGCGACGTGGCGCTCGCCCGCGGCCACGGCCTGCGCGGGAAGGTCCTGCCGGTGCGGCCCAACGGCGGGGGTTTCGACCTGGCGCAGGCCCGTAGCCTGCGCGCGCCCGGCGCCCCCGCCGCGCGCCGCCTCATCATGCTGAAGGGCTACCAGGGATGGGCCGGGCGGGCGCTGGTCGGACTTCGGGCGCTCGAGCGCTGCGCGGATGCGCTGGCGGGCTACGCGATCCACATATACTCCGCATCCGAGGAAGTGAAGCTCGCCGCGCAGCTCTTCAGCGCGAACACCGGCATCGAGACGGCGATCGTTCCGCAGGGCACGCCGCACCGCGAGGTCCTCGCGCTGCACGGTAGGGCGCGCATCTCGATCGGCTTGAGCATCGGGGACGCGATCAGCACCTCGCTGCTCGAGGCGCTGCTGATGGGGTCGTTTCCGATCCAGAGCTGCACCGCGTGCGCCGACGAGTGGGTGGTCGACGGCCGCACCGCGCTGCTCGTGCCGCCCGAGGATCCGGAGGTCGTCGAAACGGCGATCCGCCGCGCGCTCGCGGACGACGCGCTGGTCGACCGCGCGGCCGAGGAGAACTGGGCGACCGCCGAGACGCGGCTCAACCGCGACGTCCTCTCGCCCCAGGCGGTCGCCCTGTACCGGCAGGTGGCAGGCGAGTCCCGCGCCTCGCTGGCGAGCGATTGAGCGCATGTCCGAGGCCAATCCCCTGGTGTCGATCGTGATCCCCGCATACAACTACGCGGAGTTCGTAGACGAGGCGATCCGGAGCGTGTTCGCGCAGCGCTACCCCCGCGTCGAGCTCATCGTGCTCGACGACGGTTCGACCGACGACACGCGCGCGGTGCTCGCCAAGCACGGCAGCGCGCTCCACTGGGAGACGCATCCCAACATGGGGCAGGCGGCGACGCTCAACAAGGGCTGGGGCCTGGCGCGCGGCGAGCTGCTCGGGTACCTGAGCGCGGACGACGCGCTTCTCCCTGAGGCCGTCGACACCCTGGTCGAATGCCTGCGCGCGAACCCGGACGCGGTGCTCGCCTACCCGGATTTCAACCTGATCGACCCGCGCTCACACTTCATCCGCGAGGTCAATGCGCCCGAGTACAGCTATTACGAGATGGTGGTCGACGCAGTGTGCGCGCCCGGCCCGGGGGCGCTGTTCCGGCGCCGCGTGTTCGAGGCTGCGGGCGGCTGGGACACGACGCTGCGCCAGGTTCCCGACTACGAGTATTGGCTCCGGCTCGGCCTGCAAGGCCGGTTCGTGCGCGTCCCGAAGGTGCTCGCGCTGCATCGCGTGCACGAGGAGTCGCAATCGTACGCGCGCTCGGCGCGGCAGAAGGCCGAGGAGCCGCGGAAGGTGCTCGCCCAGTACCTTCGGCGGCCGGACCTGCCCGCCGAAGTGGCGCCGTTTCGCCGGCGCGCGCTCGGCCAGGCGCACATCCTCACCGCGCGGCTGCACTGGCGCGCCGGGCGCTGGTTCACCGCGCTGCTGCGCCTGGCGCAGGCGTTCGCGATCGCGCCGGTGCTCGCGTTCCGCAAGCGCACGGTCCTGATCGTGATCGACAGCGTCGTTGACCGGACCCTGCACCGGATCCTGTGGCGGCTGAACCGGCGGCGCTCCAGGTCATGAGCCCGCAATCGACCGCGCCCCGGCCGCAGGTCTCGATCGTAATCCCGTGCTACAACCAGGCCGCGTACCTGCGGCAGGCGATCGAGAGCGTGCTCGCGCAGCACTATGCGCCCCTCGAGCTGATCGTGGTCGACGACGGCTCGAGCGACGGCTCGCGCGAGCTGATGCGGCAATACCGCGAGCGCTGCACCGTGATCGCGCAGGAAAACGCCGGCCAGGCGAACGCGATCAACCGGGGCTGGGCGCGCTCTGGGGGCGAGGTGCTCGCCTATCTCGCCGCCGACGACTACCTCCTGCCGGGTGCGGTGCGCCGGGCCGTCGAATGCCTCGAAAGACATCCCGACGCGGTGCTCTGCTACTGCGATTTCCTGCTGGTCGATCCGGACGGCCGGCCGATTCGGCGCGTCGCGGTCCCGGAATTCAGCCACCGCGAGATGGTGCTGCGCCTGGTGTGCGCGCCCGGCCCGGGAGTGTTCCTGCGGCGCCGCGCGTTCGAGCGCGCCGGGCCGTGGAACGAGCGCCTGCGCCAGATCCCGGACTTCGAGCTGTGGCTGCGGCTCGCTTCCGGAGGCCCCTTCCGCCGCATCCCGGAGATGCTCGCCGCGTACCGCGTGCACGACGGCTCGCAGTCGTTCGCGCCAGTTTCGCCCGAGCGCGCCGCCGAGCCGCTCGAAGTGATGGAGGAGTATTTCCGCCTCGGGCGCGCGCCGCGCGAATTCGCAGAAGCGAAGGACGAGGCGCTGAGCAGCGCGCGGCTACTCGCGGCGCGGCTGCACCTGAGATCGGGGCGCTTCGCCGAGGCGCTCAGGCTCCTGTGGGCGGCGGCGAAGCTCGACCCGGCAAATTTCCGCCGGCTTCGCACCTGGCACCTGATCGCGAACGGCCTGGTGAACCGGGTCGCGCACCGGGTCCTGTGGACGCTGCGATGAGCGCCGGCGGCCGCAGACCCGCGTTCTCGGTGATCACGCCGGTGTATAACGGCGCCGGCTTCATCGAGCGCAGCTATGCGATGCTCGCCGCGCAGACCTTCCCCGACTGGGAATGGATCGTGGTCGGCGACGGCTCGACCGACGGCACGGCGCAGAAGGTGCGCGCGATTTCCGACCCGCGGGTGCGGCTGCTCGCGCACGCGGCGAACCGCGGCCGCGGCTCGGCGCGCGCGCGCGCGCTCGACGCCGCGCGCGGCGACTGGATGGTGGTGTGGGACGCCGACGATCTCTATTTTCCCGATCGGCTCGAGCGCATCGAGCGCGCGCGCGCCGCCGGGTTCGACTTCTGCTGCTCGTACGCCGCGGTCGTCGACAACGGCTTCCGCCTCAAGGGCGTACGCGGGTTCCACCCCGCGGCGCTCGGGCTGCCGCGCCATTTCGTGCACCACACGCTCGGCTGCAGGTTAGAGATCGCGCGCCAGATCGGCTATGATCCGGCCCTCGCCGCGGGGGAGGACGCGACCCTCGTGTGGGTGCTGGGCGGGCGCTGGCGCGGCGAATTCGTGGAGGACGCGCTCACGGTGTACATGGAAGAGCGCGAGATCTCGGTGGAAAAGGCGATCCGCACGCACCGGGCGCAGCTGGCGCAGCTGTGGCGCATCTGGCGGCGGCGGCTGCTGCCGCTCACGGCGCCGCAGTGGCTCGCGCTCAGCGCCCGCAGCCTCGCCAAGCTCGCGGTGCTGCAGATGATGCGCCTCGCGCCCGGCGTTTACCGCGCGACGCTCGCGCTGCGCACCTACGGCGAGACCGCGCCGGGCTACGCGCTGCCGGCGGATCGCGCCGAGTTCATCCGGCGCATGAGCGTGCAATCAGCACCCGCGCACCGATGAAGCGAGTCGTCACGATCACCGGGATCCGGCCGGATTTCATCCGCATGAAGGAGGTGTTCCGGCGCCTCGACGAGCAGTTCGACCACGTCATGGTGCACACCGGGCAGCACTATGACGATGCGCTGAGTCGCGTATTCTTCGAGGACCTGAAGATCCGCGCACCCGACCACGTCCTCGCCACCGGCGCGAGCAGCCGCACGCACTACGAGCAGCTTTCCTATCTCTCCAGAGAGATTTTTTGTCTCTTCGAGCGCGAAAAGCTCGATCCCGACGTGATACTTTTCCTCGGGGATTCGAACTCGGTGCTGGTGAGCCCGATTCTGTTCAAGGAAGGCTATACCATCGGACACATCGAAGGCGGGATGCGCTCCTACGACCGGCGCATGCCCGAGGAGGTCAACCGGGTCATCTGCGACTACGTTTCGGACCACGTGTTCGTGTACACGCCGGTCTACCGCGAGCGGTTGCTGAAGGAAAACAAGCCCGCCGAGGTGATCCACGTGGTCGGGAACACGATTACCGAGATCGTGCGCCAGTACATGCCGCGCGGGCCGAGGCCGAAGGACTACCTGGTGGCGGATATCCACCGCAACGAGAACCTCGCAAGCCCCGCGCAGTACCGCTACATCCTGACCTTCCTCGAGCGGCTCGGCGAGGCGCTCGACCTTCCGGTTAAGCTGGTGCGGTTCAGCCGCGCTGTGCGCATGATCGAGGCGCACGGCCTGCTCGAGGGGCTCAGGCGGGTCGAGCTGGTGGGCCCGTATGGGTTCCGCAGGTACCTGGAGCTGCAATACGGCGCCCGCGCAGTCGTGTCGGACTCGGGCACCTGCCAGGAGGAGTGCCCGCTGCTCGGGGTGCCGGCGATCGTGCCGCGCAACTGCACCGAGCGTCCCGAGTCGATGGAGAACGGCAACAGCATCCTGGTGGGTGAAACCCGGCCGATCGAGGACATGGTGCGCGAATCCCTGCAGTTCCTGCGGGGCTACCGAGTGTCCGAGGAAAAACTCCAGTGGCTCGGCGACGGAAGGACCGCGGAGCGAATCGTCAACATCCTCAAGGAAAGGATCTGATGCGCAACATCCTGGTGATCGGCGGTGCGGGCTATATCGGCGGCTGCCTGACCGATCAGCTGGTGCAGAAGGGCTATCACGTCACCGTGTTCGACTGCCTGATGTACGAGGAGCGGTTCCTGAAGAATGTGCCGTTCGTGTACGGCGACATCCGCGACACCGACGAACTGGTGACGATGTCGCCCAAGTACGACACGATCATCTGGCTCGCCGGCATCGTGGGTGACGGCGCCTGCGCCCAGGACCCGGGGCTCACCTACGAGATCAACTTCCACTCGGTCAGGCGGTTCCTCGAGCGCACAAAGCGCAGGCTCATCTACCCCTCGACCTGCTCGGTGTACGGCGCGCAGCACGGCATCCTGCACGAGACAAGCCCGACCATGCCGCTCTCGGCGTACGCCGAGACCAAGCTCGAGGCGGAAAAAGTGGTGCTCGAGCACCGCGGCATGGCGTTCCGGCTCGGCACCCTGTTCGGCGTCGGGGACGAGTATTCGCGCCTGCGGCTCGACCTGGTGATCAACGTGCTGACCTACAAAGCGCTCAAGGAGGGCAAGATCACCGTGTTCGGCGGCGAGCAATGGCGCCCGATCCTCGCGGTGCGCGACGTCGCCTCCTACTTCGTCGAGGCCGTAACCCGCGACTACAACGACGTCTTCAACCTCAGCATGAGGAACGTGAAGATCATCGACCTCGCGGGCATCTACAAGAACATCTTCCCCGACCTGGTCGTCGAGGTCGTCGACATGAAATTCGAGGATCAGCGCAACTACCAGGTGTCGACCGAAAAGGCGGAGAAGGCGTTCATCTTCAGGCCGAAGGTCAGCGTCGAGGAGGAAGTCCACAGGATGCTCGACCTGCTGCGCTCGCACCGTATCAAGAACCCCCTCGACCCGCGCTACTACAATACTCATTTCGTGCGGGCGACGCTCGACGAGATCCGGGGCAGCTAGCCCGGCGCGGCGATCGCCCCAGGGAGACTGCAAGTGGACGCTATTCGCACATGGGAGGGTGGCCTCGCGGCGGACGACCGCGGCACGGTCTCCTTCGTCAACGAATTCGGTTTCGAGAACGTCAGGCGGTTCTACAAGGTCGAGAATTTTTCGCGGGACGTGATCCGGGCATTTCACGGCCATCTGAAGGAGGGCAAGTACGTCTACGTCGCGAAGGGCACGATCATCCTGGCGGCGGTCCCGCTGGATGACGTCGCCGCGCCGAGCAAGCAGGCCAAGGTGAGCCGGTTCGTGCTCTCGTCCCGCAAGCCTGCGGTCGTCTACATTCCGCCGGGTTACGCCAACGGCTTTCGCGCGCTGGAGGACGACAGCCAGATCCTGTTCTTCTCCACCGCGTCGCTCGAGGAATCGAAGGGCGACGACTATCGTTATCCGGCCGACTACTGGGGCAACGGCGTATGGGAGGTCGAGAACCGATGACCCGCGTTCTCGTGCTGGGATCGACCGGAATGCTCGGGTCGATGACCAACGGCTACCTGAGCCGGAACCCGGCGCTCGAGGTCGTCGGCAGCGACCGCACGACGTTCGACGCGGAGAGCTTCGCGCTCGGGGCGGCGCAGCCGCTCGCGCTTCGCGCCGATTACATCGTCAATTGCATCGGGATCATCAAGCCGTACTGCAAGGACGACGATCCGGCCGGCGTCCGGCGCGCGATCGTCGTCAATGCGCTGTTCCCCCACCGGCTCGCGGCTGCCGCGGGCAAGACCGGCGCCCGCCTGATCCAGATCGCGACCGACTGCGTGTATTCCGGCGCCAAGGGCGGATATCTCGAATCCGACGCGCACGACCCCCTCGATGTCTACGGCAAGACCAAGAGCCTCGGCGAGCCGTTCGACGGCAGTATGCTCAATGTCCGCTGCTCGATCATCGGGCCGGAGCTCAAGGGCAGGGTGAGCCTGCTGGAATGGTTCCTCGCGAACCCCGACGGCGCCGAGCTGAACGGCTTCGCGCACCACCGCTGGAACGGCGTGACGACGCTGCAGTTCGCTCGGCTTTGCGAGACGATCATCGCAGCCAATGCCTACGAGGCGCTGCTCCGCGTGTCGCACACGCACCACTTCGTGCCGAACGATGCGCTCGACAAGTTCGAGTTGCTCTGCGAAATGCAGCGGGCCTACGGAACGAAGTTCCGGATCCGGAAGGTCGACAACGTCGGCCCGCCCGTGGACCGGACCCTCGCAAGCAGGTTCGGCGTGCTGCGAGAGCTGGTCGGGCAGTCGTCGATCGCCGAAGCCCTGGACGAGCTGCGACGCTACGTCGAAGCGCGCGCCGCTGCCGCGGCGACGCGGTCCTGAAATGCCGCCGGTTCCGATCCCTCTCGCGGATCGGCCGGCTTTTTGGAAGTCATCAAATACAACATTCGTCCGGTGGCGGTCACGGCGTCTCTGCGCCTGATTGTGAATCGGCGCTCGAACGCCGCCTCGAACGCGCCCTGCTCGTACTCCGGAAAAACGTCCCTGCGACTCGCAAGCAGGCGTTCCACCATGGGATCCCGCTTCGGCACGAATTCGACGATCAGATTCCGGCATACCCGTGCAGCAAAACCGGCAAGGTGGCCGAACGGGACGTTATTGGCGATCACGAGATGATGGACCAGCGCGAGCATCAGCACGGTATCCGCGGGTCCGCGCTCGACGAGCGAGCTGCGCTCCGCATGGTTCCAGCCGAGTGACGGACTCGGATTGACGAGGTCCAGAATAAGAGGCAAGAGGCTGCGCTCATCGTTTCGGCACGCGTCCAGATAGCTCAGCTCGATGCATGCCGGGTCGAAATCCGAACACACTGTATAGATGCCCCTGGATGCGGCGATCCGGCTGTAGACACCGGTGTTGGCGCCCAGGTCCCAGACCGTATCCCGCCCGGCGAGATCCAGAAATTCGGACACCAGCGATTTCTTCCGCGCCACTTCCGCATCGGAGTACGACAGGTCGCGGTAGTACTCGCGCCAGATAGACTCCTCGGGGCGCCAGCGCAACGATTCGATACCTTGCCGGAGGCTGTCGATGAGCGCCATCATGGCGCGAGCGCTTATCGGCCGGTGCGACGCCTTATCCCGCGGGCGCGACGGGGCCTGCACGGGTTTGCTTCTAGCGTGCAGGTGAATGTGGAGCAGGATTGGCAGGCAGGCCATGCTGCGGGCGGGCAACAGGCGGGCGGCAAGGTCGAGCGGGACGCCGTCGATATTGGCGCGCAGCAGCTGCCCCAAGCGCACGTCCCTGTACGCCATCAAGGCGAGAGGGGCGAGGAAATGCTGACAGAACTGCCTGTACGCAGCCCATGGCGCACCCTCCTCGTAACGCTCGAACGACAGCGTGTCGATGAAAACTGGCCGCGTCCCGATGAACTGAACGTTGTAGGCGCTCGCGTCCTTGAGGGTCATGCTTTTCGACAGGGCGATCCGCTGCAATTCGAGTGTCGCCAGCGCCGCCGCCTTGAGCTGGCCGAAACACCACTCGTAGGGATAGGACACGAAGGGAACCGGCTGCGGCCGGATGACCTTGTACGCTTCGTCGGAGAGCGCCAAGCCAATCGCCGCCTCCTCATGCGGAACCAGCAAGCCGCGCTCGACCAGATCTCGGTACAGACCGGAGGCGATCAGAGCTTCGTAGTGACCCCGATACGACCGGTTGACTTGGCGATACAGCGTGCCGGAGTCAACGAAAACGAACCCGCTGGGATCGCGGAACGACCCCCCAACCGCCGCATCGCGCGACATCAGGGGTTGCGATCGGAGACGTCCGGCGCGGAGCGTCGCTCCTCGCCGGTGAAAAACGCCTTCACGCGGCGCCAGATTTCCTTCACGTAGAAAAGCGCTGCGAGCACGCCCGCGATCGCCGCCTGGAAAAGGACGCTGGCCGTGCCCGGATCGAGGTACGCATGCGCTGCCGGTGCGCCTGCAATCAAGAACGCCAGCGCGACCAATCGAAGCGCTCGAACGCGGGACATCCCGGTAAAGTCCATAGGTGGTCGCAAGTTAAAATATTCTAGCACTCGCTCTTCCGGCCCGTCATCGTGCTGCCCGCCGATACCGCTTGACGCGCCCCGGCTCCTTGTCCGTGGGGACTTCGACGAGGAACGACTGGTACGGCCGGTAAACCGGTTGCTTGCCCTCCAGGCACGCAAACACGAGCGCGGGGACGTCCACGGGCGACATCGAAGGGTAGAGCCACTTGCGGCATTGCTCCGGCACCCGGACCGCCATGAGGATGGCGAATCGCTCTTCGAACTGCTCCGCCGTCCAGCGCTTGACGGCGGAATCCGCGGCGAGCAGCGAATTGGTGCCGTGATCGGATTGAATGACGACGATCGCCTCCGGATCGGCCGAATCCAGGAAACCGACGAATTGCGTGAGCTGGGTGTTTACGCAAGTCAAGCTGTCCAGAAAATGCTGCTTCGTGCTCTCGCTCCACGCCAGCGCTGGATCGTCTCTGGGCCGGCAGTCCGCTGTCACCGTCCACGGCGAGTGGGGCGGAAGGATATGCGCGAATACGGCCAGAGGACCCTTCTCGGCTTCGAGAATCGCAGCAAGCCGGGCT
Source organism: Betaproteobacteria bacterium RIFCSPLOWO2_12_FULL_68_20 (assembly GCA_001770655.1). Lineage (GTDB taxonomy): Bacteria > Pseudomonadota > Gammaproteobacteria > Burkholderiales > SG8-39 > 2-12-FULL-68-20. Next base: position 72,141 of record MERQ01000086.1, on the reverse strand, counting down.
TGAAGATAGGAAAGCGGCACAGCGGATCCCCGGACTATCGGACGCCAAAAGCGCCTGATCGGCGTGGTCTGAACGATCACGTCCAGCAGATCGCGCGAGCTGAGAAGCTGCTGGTACGGGTCGATGCACCAGTCTTCGTACCCGACACAGATCGTGTAGAGATGGCCTTGCGCGTGAACGTACTTGTAGCCCGAGAGCTTCAAGCGCCTGATCATTGGATTGTTCCCGCGCATCAGATCGGCGAATTGCAGCATGTCCTGGAACTCGTCGCCGTCTCCAAGCAAATACTCGCCGACGAGACCGGAGCTCACCGACAGGAACGTGCTGGGATAGTTCGCGAGAGCCTGCGCTGCAACGTAGAACCCGCGATTGCGCAAGGCATCGAGAGTCCTCGAATTGTCGAAACCGAACAATTTCCTGAGCTGATCGTCACGGGGATAGGAATCCAGGATGACGTGGTAGACGTTTCGCTTCCTTGTTTCCGGAGAAAGCGGTGACAGGGGCCTCGCGTTCATTTGCGCCGAAGAGGCCGTTCCGCCGCTCCGGTACTTCATTGCCTCGAACGCGGGGATCGCGCCGGCAACGACGAAGAATACGAGGCTCACCCGGATCACGGCCGGATTGAAAAAGCGCAGCGCTGCGAGCAGAAGCAAGGTCGACAGCGTAAGATATGCGTAGTTGATGCGCGGCAAGGCCAGGGCGGCGAGAACGTCGTATATCGCGTGGTAGTTGAAGAACAGCGCGACCGCGATAGCCAGGGCAAACGTGAATCGCGGCGTCTCGTCCCGCCTGGAGAATCGGCCAAGAAGCCGCAATGCGCCGATTCCGCAGACGAACAGCAGGACCGGAACCGACAGGAGCACCAGCACATATTCAACCTCGAGCTGGCTCTTGTTGTAGTTCACAAGGTTGAGGAACGGCCACAGGCAGCTCGCAAGCAGAGCGAGGTTGGCTTCCCGCGTCGGATTGAGTTTCATCGTTTGACCAGGCGCCGGCGAAGTTGCGGCGCTACGGCGTGGCGCTCGCGTCGGGTCGCGCGGCGGCCTCGAGGAGCATCGCGCGATTATCTCATCGCCGCCGCGACCGCGCCGGCGATCTGCTCCTGGTCGGCCTCCCGCAGGTACGCGTGCATCGGCAGGCTGATCACTTCGCGCGCGAGCTGCTCGGCGCGAGGCAGGCTCGCACCGGGAGCGAGCGCCGCGTAGGCGGGCTGCTGATGCAGCGCGAGCGGGTAGTGAATCGCGGTCGGGATGCCGCCTGTCTCGAGACCGGCCTGGAGCGCGGCGCGATCCCGCGCCCGCACCGTGTACTGCGCGTAGACGCTGGTGCGATCGGGCCGGACCTTGAGCAGCCGCACCGACGAAGCGAGCAAGGCGTCGTACCGGCGCCCGATAGCGATGCGCCGCTCGACCTCCCAGTCGAAGCGCTCGAGCTTGGCGAGCACCACCGCGCACTGGATCGTGTCCATGCGACCGCCCACGCCGATGCGTGTGTGCCGGTAGCGGCCGGCCTCGCCGTGCACGCGGATCTCGCGCGCGGCCTGCGCGAGCGCATCGTCGCTCGTGAAGATCGCCCCGCCGTCGCCGTAGCAGCCAAGCGGCTTGGACGGGTAGAAGCTGGTGCAGCCGATCGACGAAGTCCACGAGGGCGATGTCCCGTAGCGTGTTGAACGATGCGCGGTAGCGATCGCCTAGCCGCGGCGCCTGATCCAGGCGTCGGGCCAGCCGGTGATGACCTTGTCGAGCGCGCTCTCGTTGAACCGCCAGGCCGGCTGCTCGATCGCGAAATCGGGGTGCGCGGCGACGAACTCGCGCGCCGCCTGCGCCGGGTTGTCGGTCTTCCAGCCCGCCTCGCCGCGCGGCGCGTCCCACAGGTCGCGCATGATGCCGTCGGTCGCGACGATGTACGAGCCGGGGGTGACGAGCCGGTGGTAGGCCTCGAGCTCCTTCCTCACATGCTCGAGGCTGTGATTGGAGTCCAGGATCACCAGCACCTTGTCCCCCGGGCGCACGTGACTCGCCGCCCGCGCGACGACCTCGGGCGCGGTCGAGTCGCCTTCGATCAGGCGGATCATGGGAAAGAGCTCGTGCGCCTCGATCGCGCCACGGTTGTGCGGCCGGATCTCGATGTCCACGCCCACGACCACGCGCCCGCGGCCCATCGCCTTCATCAGCGAGGCGGAAAGGACGAGCGAGCCGCCGTGCGCGATGCCGGTCTCGATGATGACGTCGGGCTTCAGGAAGTAGATCACCTCCTGAAGCCGCACCAGGTCTTCCGGGTGCTGGATGATCGGCCGGCCCATCCAGGTGAAGGTGTAGGAGTACTTCTGCACCCAGGACAGCCTGAGCCACAGGTCCGAAACGAGCTCGAAAGCGCGCTTCGCGTAGAGCGGATGCGATTGCGCCCCGGCGCCCTCTCCTACGGAGACCGTCTTCCTGTCGGTGTCGATGGTGATGCGCATGGTCAGTTTCCCGCGTGTGCCGCGATCGAGCGACGGATCCCTTCCTCGAGCCCGACGCGCGCGGCCCAGCCGAGGTCGCGACGCGACTTGACCGGGTCGGCCACCACGTACTCGAGGTCATCGGCCGGCGCGGCGCGCTCGCCGAACCGAAGGAGCTCGCCGTGGCCCAGTTGCGCCACGATGAGATCGGCCGCCCGCCTCAGCGTGATGCCTTCCCCGGACCCGACGTTGTAGGCGCCGCTTGCGCCGCTGTCGAGCAGCGCCGCGCAGGCTTCCGCCGCATCGTCCACGTAGACAAAATCGCGCACCTGGCGACCGTGCGTGCATGCGACCGGCTCGCGCCGCAGAAGGCCCGCGATCACGCCCGGGATGAACCGCCCCGGCGGCTCGCCGGGCCCGTAGGGGAAAAACAGGCGCGCCCACGCCCAGGTCCCGCGCCCGCGCGCGGCCGCGCGCAGGGCGTAGTACATGGCGGCCTTGGCTTCCCCGTAGAGCGTGCCGGGCTCGAGCGGCGTCGAGTCCTCGCGGCACGGCGTGGCGGACACCCCGTATTCCGCGCACGAGCCCATTCCCACGGCGCGCACGCCCGCCTCGCGGAAGAACCGGCCCGCGAGGCGCACGCCGGCGGCAAGCCAGTCCAGGTTGGCAGGGCTCGCCCGGAACTCGCCGGGCGTCGCGATCCACGCAAGGTGCAGCAGGTGCGTGGGCCGCAGGCGCTGCAAGAGCGCGGCCGCTTCGCTGTCGTCGAGCAGGTCGCAGCGATGCCAGGTCGCCCCGGCGTCGCGGCACTCGGCGGACGACACCGCGTGAACCTCGTAGCCGCGCGCGGCAAGGAGCGGCAGGCAGCGCCGCCCGATGAAGCCGCGCGCGCCGGTGACGAGCACCTTTTTCGCGGCGGCGCTCATGCAGCGATGTCGGGGTAGCCGCGGTCCCGCTCGGACAGGATCGGCTCGCCGCCCGGCCAGCGGATTCCCAGCGCGGGGTCGTTCCACCGCACCCCGCGCGCGAGCGCCGGATCGTAGAACTCGGATATCTGGTAGAAGATCTCGCTCGCGTCGGCGAGCGTCTTGAAGCCGTGCGCGAAGCCTCTCGGAACGTAGAGCGCCCGGCGATTGTCGGCGGTCAGCTCGGCGGCGAACCACTTGAGCCGGGTCGGGGAGCCGGCGCGCAGATCGGCGATGACGTCGTGGATCGCGCCGCGCGTGCAGCGCACGATCTTCTCCTCGGCGGCCGGCTCGGCCTGGTAATGCATGCCGCGCAGCGTATTCGCCCGGCGGTTGAACGAGGTGCTGCACTGGACGAACCTGGCGCGGATGCCGCGCCCGGCGAGCTCGCGCTCGCAGTACGTGCGCGCGAACAGGCCCCGCTCGTCTTCGGCCGGCTCCGGCTCGATCAGCCAGGCGCCGGCGAGGCCCGTCTCGAGGAACCGCATGCCGTCAGATCACGCGGACTTCGGGCACCGGGACGATGAAGCGCCCTCCGCGCCCGCGATACTCGGCCTGCTGCGCCGCGATCTCGTCGAGGAAGTTCCACGCCAGCAGCAGCAGGTAGTCGGGCCGGTCCTCGCGCAGCCGCTCGGGCGGCAGGATCGGCAGGTGCGTGCCCGGCGTGTAGCGCCCCTGCTTCTCGGTGCTGCGATCGACCACGTATTCGAGATGGCGCGCGTCGATGCCGAAATAGTTGAGCAGCGTGCTTCCCTTGGCCGATGCGCCGTACGCGGCGATGCGCTTGCCCTCGCCCCGCAGGCGCGCGAGGAGCGCGACCAGGTCGCGGCGCAGCTTTTCCACCCGCTGCCCGAAGCCCGCGTAGTAGGCAAGCTCCAGCATCCCCAGCGAGCGCTCCTCGTCCAGCAGCACCTTCGTCGCCGCGCCGCGCGGCGCGCCGGGCGCGGCAAAGAGCCGCAGCGATCCCCCGTGCGCCGGAATGCGCTCGATGCCGGCGAGCCCCAGCCCGTGGCGCGCGAAGAGCGCATCGAGCGCGCTCACCGAGAAGTAGCACAGGTGCTCGTGGTAGATGGTGTCGAACTCGCACTTCTCGATCAGGTCGCGCACGTACGGCACCTCGATCACCGCGACGCCGGAAGGCTTGAGCGCGCGCTCGATGCCCGAGACGAAACCGTTCAGGTCCGGCACGTGCGCGAGCACGTTGTTCGCGTGCAGCACGTCCGCGCGGCAGCCCTCGCGCGCCAGTGTTTCCGCCAGCTCGCGCCCGAAGAACTCGCAGCGCGTGCGGATGCCGCGCTCGTTCGCGACCCTGGCGATGTTCGCCGCCGGCTCGATCCCGAGCACCGGCACGCCCGCGTCGCGGTAGTGCCGGAGCAGGTACCCGTCGTTGCTCGCGAGCTCCATCGCGAGCGACCCCGGCCCCAGGGCGCGCTCGCGCGCCAGGCGTTCCGCGAGCGCCTTCGCGGCGGCGACGGTGGTGTCGGAGAACGAGGAAAAATACGCGTACTCGCCGAACAGCTGCTCCGGGGGCACGCGCTCGGTGATCTGAACGAGCGAGCAGTCCGGGCAGAACACCAGCTCGAGCGCGAAGCGCGGCTCGGGCCGGGCGAGCTGCTCCGCGGTCAGAAGCGCGTTGGCGAGCGGCGTCTTGCCGAGCGAGAGCACCGGCGCAAGGCGTGACCCGCCGCACGAGATGCACGCCATGCCGCTCTTCAGCCCCTCTCCGCGAGGAACTCGCGGTACCAGGCGATGGTGCGCTCCAGCCCGGAATCGAGATCGAACCTCGGCTTCCAGCCGAGCACGCGCCGCGCCTTCCCGGCGCTCAGGTACTGGTGCCGAATTTCGTTCGTCGCCTCGTTGCGCACGTCGGGCTCGAGCTTCGAGCCCATCATGCGCAGGATCCTCCCCACCAGGTCGCGGACGCCGATCTGGCTCTCGTTCGAGAAATTGAACGCCTCGCCGCGCAGCGCGGGATTCGCCGCCAGGTGCTCGGCGAGGAAGAGATACGCTCCCACCGCGTCCTCGGCGTAGATATAGTCGCGCACGAACGTGCCGTCGGAGCGGATCACCGGCCGCTGGCCGCGGATCACCGAGCGGATGGTTCCGGGGACGATGCGGTTCCAATTGAGATCGCCGCCGCCGTAGAAGTTGCCGCAGCGCGTGATCGCAACCGGCACTGCGTGCACGTGCGCGTAGGACTGCGCCACCAGGTCCGCGCACGATTTGCTCGCGTCGTACATGTTCCTGCCCTGAAGCGGCATGTCTTCCGTGTACGGCAGCCGGGTCTGGTCGCCGTAGGCCTTGTCCGAGGAGGCAAGGATGATCTGCTTCGCCGTCGGACAGCGCCGCGCAGCCTCCATCAGCGCCCAGGTCCCGCCGACGTTGGTCTCGAAAGTGGACACCGCGTTGCGGTTGGCGGTGCCGACGATCGTCTGCGCCGCGAGGTGCAGGACCGTATCGATCTCGTACTCGTTCAGCACTCGCTCGAGCACAGCCTGGTCGCGCACGTCGCCGCGCGCGACCTTCGCTTTCTCGAGCAGGCCGCGGCGCACCAGCTCGCTCTGCGGCACCCAGTCGCGCACCAGGCACACCAGGTCCGCCCGCAGCTCGAGGAGCGCCTTCACGATCCAGCCGCCGAGCAGCCCCGTCGCGCCGGTGACCAGCACCGGGCGGTCGCGCCAGAATTCCGCGCTCCCGGGCGAGCTCATGTCACCACGTCTTCCAGGGCGGATCGCCCTTGCGCCACAGCTCCTCGAGGTAGCGCTTGTCGCGCAGCGTGTCCATGCACTGCCAGAAGCCCTCGTGCCGGTACGCCGAGAGCTGCTTCTCCTCGGCCAGGCGCTCGAGCAGGTCCACCTCGAGCACCGCGTCGTCGCCCTTCAGGTACCTGAACACGCCCGGCTCGAGCACCATGAAGCCGCCGTTGACCCAGCCCTCGTGGATCTGCGCCTTCTCGCTGAAGCCGGCGACCCGGTCGCCGTCGAACTCGATGCCGCCGAAGCGCGCCTGCGGGCGCACCGCGGTCACCGTCGCGAGCGTGCCTTGCCTGCGGTGAAACTCGAGCAGCTTGTCGAGCGGCACGTTCGACACCCCGTCGCCGTACGAGAGCATGAACGGCGCCGCGCCGAGCTGCCTTTCGAGCCGCTTGATGCGCCCGCCGGTCAGCGTGCTCTCGCCCGTCTCCACGAGGTGCACTTTCCAGTCCGCGACGGCGGGCGAAACGACCGTCGCCCGGCCGCTCGAGAGATCGACGCTGATGTCGCCGCTCAAGGTGTGGTGCTCGAGGAAGAAACGCTTGATCGCGTCGCCCTTGTAGCCGAGCGCGACGTAGAACTCCTTGAAGCCGTGGCGCGCGTAGTGCTGCAGGATGTGCCACAGGATCGGCTTGCCGCCGATCTCGACCATCGGCTTGGGACGCGCTTCCGTCTCCTCCGCGAGCCGGGTGCCGAAGCCGCCTGCCAGAATCGCCACTTTCATGCGTCGGGACCCGCGTCAGACCTTCACGACTTCCTGGAAATAGGCCTTCGAGTGCATCGTGCGAAATTATAAGCGCCGCGCCGGGGCCGACCGCGCCGGCCTCTCCATCAGGCGGCCGGCGCGAGCGCGTCGTGCATCGCTGCGACGACACGCGACTGAGCCGCTTCATCCAGGTAGGCGTGCATCGGCAGGCTGATCACCTCGCTCGCGAGGAGCTCCGCCGCGGGAAACGATCGAGCGGCGAACATGGCGGCGTAGGCGGGCTGCCGGTGCAGCGGCTCCGGATAATGGATCGCAGTCGGGATGCGCTTCGCTTTGAGTGTTGCCTCGAGCGCGGAGCGATTCACTGCGCGCACCGTGTACTGCGCGTGGACGCTGGTACGGTCCGGCCTCACTTTCAGGACCCGGAAGCGGGACGACAGCAGCTTGTCATACCGGCACGCGATTTCAATTCGCCGTTTCACTTCCCACTCGAAGCGTTCCAGCTTCGCCAGCACCACCGCGCACTGGATCGTGTCCATGCGCCCGCCGACCCCGATGCGCGTGTGCCGGTAGCGGCCCGAATCGCCGTGCACGCGGATCTCGCGCGCGGCCTGCGCGAGCGCGTCGTCGCTCGTGAGAATCGCCCCGCCGTCGCCGTAGCAGCCGAGCGGCTTGGAGGGATAGAAGCTGGTGCAGCCGATCGTGGAGAGGTTGCAGCTCTTTCTGCCCTTGTAGGTCGCGCCGAAGCTCTGCGCCGCGTCCTCGATGACCGGCAGCCCGTGCCTCGCCGCGATCGCGTTGATCTCGTCCATGTCGGCGGGCTGGCCGTAGAGCGACACCGGCAGGATCGCGCGCGTGCGCGGGGTGATCGCCGCCTCGATCTTCGAGGCGTCGATGTTGGCGGTGTCGGCTTCCACGTCCACGAACACGGGCTTCGCGCCGAGGAGCACGATCATCTCGGCCGTGGCGACGAAGGTGAAGGGCGTCGTCACCACCTCGTCGCCGGGCTTCACGCCGAGCGCCATGAGCGAAATGAGCAGCGCCTCGGTGCCCGAAGCGACGGTCACGCAGTGCTTGGCCCCGGTCCAGGCCTCGAGCCGCTCCTCCAACTCGCGCACTTCCGGGCCCATGACGTACTGCCCGTGGTCGAGCACGCGCCGGATGCGCGCGTCGATGCTTTCGCGCAGGGCGGCGTACTGGGCCTTCAGGTCGACGAAAGGGATCGCCTCAGGCGGGGCCATGCCCGATTCTCCCAGAAAGTGCTAACTTGGCCGCATGAGGGAGCTGGCGCAATTGCTCAACGACATGCGGTCCGCCGGCGTGATCGAGAACTACGCCCTCTTCGGCGCGATGGCCCAGATGCGCTACACCGAGGCGGTGGCGACGCTGGACGCGGACGTCCTGGTCGCGGTGCCGACGCCGGAGCGCATCGACGTCCTGGCCGGAATCTACGAGTTCTGTGCGCGGCGCGGATTTTCCGCCGAAGGCGAGGCGATGAAGGTGGGAGCATGGCCGGTGCAGTTTGTGCCGGTCTTCAGTTCCCTCACGCGCGAGGCGCTCGAGCAGGCGGACACCGCGGATTTCGAGGGAACTGCGCTGCGGGTGGTGCGAGCGGACCATCTGGCCGTCATCGCATTGACCGCCGGCCGGGCGAAGGACTACGCTCGCATCCTGGCCCTGCTGGAATCATCGAGCGCGACCCGGGACCAGATCGCGTCGCTGGCGTCGCGACACGGCCTGGCCGATGCCTGGCGCAGATTCGAAGCGAAGTTCCTGGATGAGTGAAATTCCGGACGTGCTGGCGAAGCAGGCGCGATGGCAAAAGAGCCGCGCCGCCTTGTCCTGGCCGGAGAAAGTCCGCCTCGCGGAATCGCTCCGCGGTTCGATTGAAGCGCTGCGCAGGGCGCGGGCCCACGCGCCGCGAGCCGTGCCTCGAGCGGCTGATCCCGACCGGAAATAGCCGCCCGACCGGCGCCGGCAGCCGCGGCGAGATCGCGCCGAGCACTTCCATCGGCTCGATCTGCCACTCAACCACGGCCCCAATCCGGCGCATCGCGGGTCGCTTGCGTCAGAGCATGATTTTTCAGACGGGTCCGGACTACAATGCCGCAGGCAATCAGGAGAAGACAGTGGCCACAGTTACCGTTCGCATTCCCGAATCGCTTCTCAAGCGCGCCCAGGCGGCTACCGGCCGGCGCGACGCCGAGGCGGCAGTGCGCCGGGCGCTGGAGATCGCGACGCGCGACTACGAGCTGAATGCAGCGGCGCGCCGCACCCTGGAACAGTCGCGCCGCGAGGAGCGCGAAGGCAAGGTCCGCCGCTTCAGTACCGCACGGGATGCCGTCGCGTACCTGAAGCGGCTGTGAGGGAGATGCGGACTGGCTGCTGATCTACCGCGTCCTGCGCCATCGAGTCGTGCTTCACCGAACGGGAACGCATCGCGATCTCTTCAGAGCCCGCAGACGGAGTTAGGAAAGCCCGACCCTGACCCCGCGGAATGACTGCCTGAACGGCGCCGGCGGGACATTCATGCGGTGCAAGCTCAGCCGGCGCCGTAGTACGAGCGGTACCAATCCACGAAGCGCCCCACGCCCTCGGCGAGCGGCCTCCTCGGCCTGAAGCCGAATTCGGCTTCGAGCGATTCGACCTCGGCGAAGGTCTCGGCGACATCGCCCGGCTGCATCGGCAGGAGGTTCTTCTTCGCCTTGCGCCCGAGCGCTTCTTCCAGCACCTCGATGAAGCGCAGCAGCTCGACCGGCTCGTGGTTGCCGATGTTGTAGATCTTCCACGGCGCGCTGCTCGAGCCGGGATCCGGGCGCGCGGGATCGAACTTCGCATCGCCCGCGGGCGCGCGATCGAGCACGCGCACGACGCCTTCCACGATATCGTCCACGTAGGTGAAGTCGCGCCGCATGCGCCCTTCGTTGAAGACGTCGATCGGCTTGCCCTCGAGGATCGCGCGCGCAAAAAGCATCGGCGCCATGTCGGGCCGCCCCCAAGGACCGTACACGGTGAAAAAGCGCAGCCCCGTCGCCGGCAGGCTGAAGAGGTGCGAGTAGGCGTGCGCCATCAGCTCGTTCGCCTTCTTGGTCGCGCCGTAGAGCGAGAGCGGATGGTCCACGTTGTCGTGCACCGAGAACGGCAGCCGCGCGTTCAGGCCGTAGACGCTCGAGCTGGAGGCGAACACCAGGTGCTCGACCTTCGCGGCGCGGCAGCCTTCGAGCAGGTCGGCGAAGCCGACCAGGTTCGCCTGCACGTACGCGTGGGGATCTACGAGCGAGTGGCGCACCCCGACCTGCGCCGCGAGGTGCAGCACGCGGCTCGGCCGCTCGGCGGCGAAGAGCCGCTCCATCGCTTCGCGCTCGGAGATGTCGAGCCGGACAAATCGGAATCCCCGGTGCGGCGAAAGGCGCGCGAGCCGCGCCTCCTTCAGCCTCACGTCGTAGTAGGCGCTCAGGTTGTCCACGCCCACCACCTCGTCCCCGCGCGCGAGCAGCCGCTCGGCGCAGTGCATGCCGATGAAGCCGGCGGCGCCGGTCAGGAGGACCCTCATGCCGCGGCGGCGTGGCTCTTCAGGAAATCCCGATAGGCGAGCCCGATGCCTTCGCGCAGGCCGATGCGCGCGCGCCAGCCGAGCGCGCCGAGGCGCGAGCTGTCGAGAAGCTTCTTCGGCATGCCGTCGGGTTTGGAGGTGTCGTGCACGAACCTGCCGCGAAAGCCGATCACCCCGGCGACCAGGTGCGCGAGCTCGAGAATCGTCTGGTCTTCGCCCGCGCCCACGTTGATGAGCGGCACCGAGCCCGGCGCGACCAGCCGCTCGAACGCCGCGTCGGGAAGCTGCATCAGGAACACGCACGCCTCGGCCATGTCGTCGCTGTAGAGGAACTCGCGCCGCGGCCGGCCGCTCCCCCACAGCACCACCTCTTTCGCGCCGCGCGCTTTTGCCTCGTGCAGCTTGCGGATGAGCGCCGGCAGCACGTGCGAGGTCGTGAGATCGTAGTTGTCGCCCGGGCCGTACAGGTTGGTCGGCATCGCGGCGAGGAATTTCGTGCCGTGCTGCCGGTTGTAGGAGCGGCACAGCTCGATGCCCGCGATCTTGGCCACCGCGTAGGCGCGGTTGGTCGGCTCGAGCGGCCCGGTGAGGAGGTATTCCTCCTTCATCGGCTGCGGGCAATCGCGGGGATAGATGCACGACGATCCGAGGAAGAGCAGCCGCTTCGCGCCCGCGCGCCAGGCCTCGTGGATCGCGTTCAGCTCGATGGCGAGGTTCTGCTGGATGAAGTCAGCAGGGTAGGTGTCGTTCGCCACGATGCCGCCCACCCGCGCGGCGGCGACGAAGACCTGCTCGGGCCGCTCGCGCTCGAAGAACGCCCGCGTGGCGGCGGCGTCGGCGAGATCGAGCTCGGCGTGCCGGCGCAGGATCAGGCGCCCGCAGCCCGCGCGCTCGAGCGCGCGCACGATCGCGGAACCCGCGAGGCCCGCGTGGCCCGCGACGTAGATGCGCGAATTCTCGCCCATGCTACTCATGCTGATTCGGCACCCGGTAGCCGTGCCTTTCCACGAGGGCGTCGCGCTCGGCGGCCTTCAGGTCCTCGCGCACCATCTCGGCGACGATCTCGGCAAAACGCGCCTTCGGCTGCCAGCCGAGCTTGGCGCGCGCCTTCGACGCGTCGCCGAGCAGCGTCTCCACCTCCGCCGGACGCAGGTAGCGGGGATCGAGCGCGACGATGCAGCGGCCCTTCCCGTCGTAGCCCTTCTCTTGCGCGCCCTTGCCCTTCCAGTCGATCCTCATGTCCAGCTCGGCCGCGGCGCGCTCGACCAGCTCCCGGACGCTGTGCTGCTCGCCGGTCGCGATCACGTAGTCCTCGGGCTCGCTCTGCTGCAGCATCAGCCACTGCGCCTCGACGAAATCGCGCGCGTGGCCCCAGTCGCGCTTCGCCTCCAGGTTGCCGAGGTAGAGCCGCTCCTGAAGCCCGAGCTTGATGCGCGCGAGACCGCGCGTGACCTTGCGCGTGACGAAAGTCTCGCCGCGCAGGGGGCTCTCGTGGTTGAAGAGGATGCCGTTGCAGCCGTAGATTCCGTAGGCCTCGCGGTAGTTCACCGTGATCCAGTAGGCGTAGAGCTTGGCGACTCCGTAGGGCGAGCGCGGGTGGAACGGCGTGGTCTCGCGCTGCGGCGTTTCCTTCACCAGGCCGTAGAGCTCCGAGGTCGAGGCCTGGTAGAAGCGCGTGCGGTCCTTGAGGCCGAGCGTGCGGATCGCCTCGAGCACGCGCAGCGCCCCGAGCGCGTCGGCCTGGGCGGTGTACTCGGGCTCCTCGAACGACACCTGCACGTGGCTCTGCGCGGCGAGGTTGTAGATCTCGTCGGGCTTCACCTCGCCGATCACGTGCAGCAGGCTCAGCGCGTCGGTCATGTCGCCGTAGTGCAGCACCAGCCGCGCCCCCTTCTCGTGCGGATCCTGGTAGAGGTGGTCGATGCGCGCGGTGTTGAAGAGCGAGGAGCGGCGCTTCACGCCGTGCACCTCGTAGCCCTTCGCGAGCAGGAGCTCGGCCAGGTAGGCCCCGTCCTGCCCGGTGATGCCGGTGACGAGCGCGGTCTTTTTCACGGCCGAATGTTAGTGGATCGCGCGCACCGCCGCACGCAGCTCCGCCCGCCAGTCGGGGAGCGCGATGCCGAAGGTGCGGTGAAGCTTGGAGCTGTCGAGCACCGAGTAGTTCGGCCGCCTGGCGGCGCCAGCGTATTCATCGGACGACACTTCATCGATCGGCGCGTCGATCCCCGCCTCGGCGAGGATCGCCCTGGCGTAGCCTGAGCGCGACACGGCTTCCCCCGACGACGAGGCGTGGTAGAGGCCGCCGGGGAATCCCCAGCCCGAAGCGTGCGCGGTGAGGAGCTGCGCCACCGCGCGCGCGAGCGCCGCGGCCGAGGTGGGCAGGCCGACCTGGTCCGACACCACGCGCAGCGCCTTTCCCTCGCGCGCGGCGCGCAGGATCGCGCGCACGAAGCTCGCGCCGTGCGCGCCGAACACCCAGCTCGTGCGCAGGACCAGGTGATCGCAGCCGCTCGCCGCGGCCGCGCGCTCGCCTTCGAGCTTGCTCCTGCCGTAGATGCCGAGCGGGTTGGGCGCGTCGGTCTCCACGTAGGGCGAGCGCTTTTCGCCGTCGAACACGTAATCGGTCGAGAAATGAACCAGCAGCGCGTCGAGCCGCTTCGCCTCCTCGGCGAGCACGCCGACCGCCTTCGTGTTCACGGCAAAAGCGACATCCTGCTCGCTTTCGGCGCGGTCCACCGCGTTATAGGCCGCCGCGTTGACGATCACGTCCGGGTGCGATTCACGCACCGCGTGCCGGATCGCGTCGGCGTGCGCGAGGTCGAGCGACGCGCGGTCGGTCGCGGTCACCTCGCAGGAGGGCGCGAGCAGGCGCGCGAGCTCGCTCCCCACCTGTCCGTTCTTTCCGGTGAGCAGGACCCTCACGCCGGCCCCGTCACTTCCACATCCTCGGATCGAACACGAAGGGCAGGGCGCGGCCGATCCGGATGCGGCGAAAGTCGGGATGGCGCGGGTTGAGCAGGTAGTTGCTTTCCGAGGGCACGATCGCCGAGGGACCCTGGAGCACCGCGGTCCGTCCCGAGCGCAGCCAGCGCGAGCCGTAGCGCATGCTTTCGTCTCGCGGCGGCTCGGCGCGCCAGTGCGGCGGCGGCTTCGTGCACCGCTCGATCGCGGCGCCTTCCGGGATCTCGATGCGGAAATGCACGAAGCGCAGATGAAGGCCGGATTCGCCGAGATGAACGAAGGTCTCGATCGCGGCGAGCGCAAGCGAGGCGGATGCGTAGACCACCGTGTCGCCCGGCAGGCTCCAGCGCCCGCCGGCGAGCCTCGCGCCCTCGCCGCTGAACGCCGCGCGCGCGTGGCGCGCCTTGACGATGCGATACGCCGCGGGCACGGCGCCTGGCCGGGGCTAGCTGTAGACGCCGTGCTCGATGCGCAGCAGCAGTTTCTCGACCTGGTCGCGGCCGACGTCGGTGGTGAGCAGCTCGAGCGGCACGCGGCCGCCCAGCCCGATCTGCGGGCGCTTGAGCCAGTCCGCGGCAGCGGCTTCGCTTTCGAAGACCCCGATCGCGAGCGCGCCGATGCGCGCCACGCGGAACAGCCTGTCGCTCGCCACCGGGTCGAGCCTGCCGCCCGCCGCGCGCCCGCGCGAGAGAGTCTTTTCGCTGATGCCGAGCAGCGCCGCGAGCTCGCGGTCGGGCACGGCGATCGCGCGCTTGAGCGCCTCCGCCGAGCCGACCGGGATTCCTTCCTCGATCACCGCCTGCCAGTCGGCGGCGGTTTTCGGCCTGGCGCCGACCGCCCTGCTGCCTCCGAGCACCCCCGCGATTGCGGCCATCGATGTCATGACTCGGGCTCCTTACGGACACTTGGCATGATTCTATCGGTCATTCGTCCACACGGCAAGCGACTGCGCGGGAGCCCGCGCGGCGGCTCAAGGGAAAGTCTCCGCCGCGGCGAGCGCCGCGCCGCGCCGGTCCTTGTCCGAGACGAGCGGCGGGCCTGCTATCGGCCAGGCGATGGCGAGATCCGGGTCGTTCCAGGCGAGCGTGCGCTCGTGCTCGGGCGCGTAGTAGTCGGTCGCCTTGTAGAGCACTTCGGCGTGCTCCGAGAGCGCGAGAAAGCCGTGCGCGAAGCCGGCGGGGATCCACATCATGCGCCGCGAGCGGGCGTCGAGCCGCTCCCCCACCCAGCGGCCGAAGCCGGGCGAGCTTCTGCGCAGGTCCACTGCCACGTCGTAGATCTCGCCCTCGGCGACCCGCACGAGCTTTCCCTGCGCCTGTCGCACCTGGTAGTGAAGGCCGCGCAGCACGTTCCTCGCCGAGCGCGAGTGGCTGTCCTGCACGAACTCGACGTCGAGCCCGATTGCCTTGTGGAACGCTCGCCGGTTGTAGGCTTCGAAGAAGAGTCCGCGCGCGTCCTCGAACACGCGCGGCTCGAGGATCATCACCTCCGGGATCGCCGCGGGCAGCGCCTTCATCAAAACACGCGCTCGGCGAGCACTCGCCGCAGGTAGTCGCCGTAGCTGCTCGATTTCATCGCCCGCGCGAGCGCCGCGAGCTGCCGCGCGCCGATGTAGCCCATGCGGAAGGCGATCTCCTCGGGGCAGGCGATCTTCAGGCCCTGGCGGCGCTCGATGGTCTCGATGAAGTGCGAGGCCTCGAGCAGCGACTCGTGCGTGCCGGTGTCGAGCCACGCGATGCCGCGCCCGAGCGCCACCACCGAGAGCCGTCCCCGCTCGAGGTAGGCGCGGTTGACGTCGCTGATCTCCAGCTCGCCGCGCGCCGAGGGCTTGAGCCCGGAGGCGATCTCGACCACGTGCCGGTCGTAGAAATAAAGCCCCGCCACCGCGTAGCGCGAGCGCGCCCGCCTGGGCTTTTCCTCGATGCCGACGGCGCGGCCGCGGCGGTCGAACTCGATCACGCCGTAGTGCTCGGGATGCTCGACCGGGTAGGCGAACACGGTGGCGCCGCGCTTTCGCGCCGCGGCGCGCTGAAGCAGCGCCGTGAGATCGTGGCCGTGAAAAATGTTGTCACCGAGCACCAGCGCCACCCGGTCGCGGCCGATGAAGCTGCGCCCGATGAGGAAAGCCTGCGCGATGCCTTCGGGCCGCGGCTGCACCGCGTAGCGAAGCCGGATGCCCCAGCGCCTTCCGTCGCCCAGCAGCGCCTCGAACCGCGGCGTGTCCTGCGGCGTCGAGATGACGAGGAAGTCGCGCACGCCGGCGAGCATCAGCGTCGAGAGCGGGTAGTACACCATCGGCTTGTCGTACACCGGCAGGAGCTGCTTGGACACGGCGCGCGTCACCGGGTAGAGCCGTGTTCCAGAGCCGCCGGCGAGGACGATGCCTTTCATGCCGCCCGCCTCGCCGCCTCGTCGGCCCAGGCGCGGTGCTCGAGATACCAGCGCACGGTCTTGCGCAACCCCGTGTCGAAGCTCTCGGCTGGCCGCCAGTCCAGTTCGCGCGCGATCTTCATTCCGTCCATCGCGTAGCGCCGGTCGTGGCCGGGGCGGTCCGTTACGAATGAAATGAGGTCGGCGTAGCTCCCGTTCCTGCGCGGCCGCGCCTCTTCGAGCAGCGTACAGATCGCCCTCACCAGAACGATATTCGGCCGCTCCCCGCCGCCGCCGATGTTGTAGGTCTCGCCCGCTCGCCCGCGCTCGAGCACGAGGCGCAGCGCCTCGCAGTGATCGAGCACGTAGAGCCAGTCGCGCACGTTCTGCCCGTCGCCGTAGACGGGAAGCGGCTCGCCCGCGAGCGCGTTTCGGATCACCAGCGGGACCAGCTTTTCCGGGAACTGATAGGGACCGTAATTGTTCGAGCAGTTGGTGGTGAGCGTCGGCAGGCCGTAGGTGCGGTGATAGGCGCGCGCCAGGTGGTCCGCGGCGGCCTTCGACGCCGCATAGGGGCTGTTCGGCGCATACGGCGTTTTCTCGGTGAACGCCGGATCGTCCGGCCCGAGCGAGCCGTACACCTCGTCGGTCGAGACGTGCAGGAACCTGAAGCGCTCGCGCTCGGCGCCCTGCAGCGCCTCCCAGTACGCGCGCGCCTCATCGAGCAGGCAAAACGTGCCGGCGACGTTGGTCTGAACGAAGGGCGCCGGCCCGGCGATCGAGCGGTCGACATGACTCTCGGCCGCGAGGTGCACGATCGCGCGGGGTTTGTGCCGAGCGAGCAGCTCGCGCACCAGCGCGCGGTCGCAGATGTCGCCCTGGACGAACGCGTGGCGCGCGTCGCCTGCGAGCGACTCGAGGTTGCGCAGGTTGCCCGCGTAAGTGAGCTTGTCGAGGTTGACGACCGCTTCGCCCGTCGCCGCGATCGTCGACAGCACGAAATTCGAGCCGATGAAGCCGGCACCGCCCGTGACCAGCAGCATCGCGGGCTAGGCGCCAAGGGTTCCAAGCATGAGTCGATTATCGCATCCTGCTGCATAATCCCCGGGCCGTGACCGCGCTCCTGTGCCTCGAGCTGAACGAGCTCAACTTCGAGTTCGTGGAGCACTACGCCCGCCGCGGCGAGCTGCCGCAGTTCGGGCGCCTCATCGCGGCGCACGGCTACTCGCGCACCCGCTCCGAAGCGGCCTACGAGCACATCGAGCCGTGGATCCAGTGGTTGACGGTGCACACCGGCAAGGCCTACGCCGAGCACAAGGTGTTCCGCCTCGGCGACGGGCCGCAGGCGGGCCTGCGCCAGATCTGGGAGGAGCTCGCAAGCAAGGGGCTCAAGGTCGGCGCGTTCTCGCCGATGAACGCGGCGAACGCCGTGGCGGACGCGGCGTTCTTCGTTCCCGATCCGTGGACCCGCACCAGCGTCGCGGCGCCGGCGCTCATGCGCGCCGCGTACCAAGCGATCTGCCAGGCGGTGGGCGACAACGCCCAGGGCCGCGTCACGCCGCTGTCTGCGCTCGAGCTCGCGCTCGGCCTCGCGGCCTATGCGCGGCCGGCGCACTGGGGCGAGTATTTCGAGCTCGGCTTTGCCGGCCTGCGCAACCACTGGCCGCGCGCGGTGTTCCTCGACCGCTTTCTCGCCGACTGCTTCGTGCGGCTGTGGCGCCGCACGCGCCCCGATTTCGCGACGCTGTTCCTGAACGGCGCGGCGCACCTGCAGCACCACTACCTCTTCAACTCGGCCGCCTACCGCGGCCCGTACCGCAACCCGGCCTGGTACCTTCCGCCGGCGGTCGACCCGGTGCTCGAGATCTACCGCCTCTACGACCGCATCGTCGGCGAGTGCCTCGCACTCGAGCCGCGACCGCGCGTGATGCTCGCCACCGGGCTGCACCAGGACGCGATGGACGAGCCGGCGTTCTACTGGCGGCTGCGCGACCACGGCGCGTTCCTGCGCGCGATCGGCTGCGATTTCGAGCGCGTCGAGCCGAGGATGTCGCGCGACTTCCTGGTGGCCTGCAAGGACGCGGCGCAGGCGCGGCATAGCGCGGCGCGGCTCGCCTCGGGCCGCGCGCCGGACGGCGCTGCGCTGTTCGAGGTGGACAACCGCGGCGACACGCTGTTCGTCATGCTCACCTATCCGCGCGAGATCGCGCCGGGGTTCGCCGCGCGCTTCGAGGGGGCGGCGGTGGACGATCTTTCGCGGGAAGTGGTGTTCGTCGCGCTCAAGAACGGGCAGCACAACGGCGTCGGCTACTTCCTCGACACCGGCGCGCGCGCCTCGCCCGCCGCCGAGCCGATCCCGCTCGCCGAGCTGTGGCAGCGCATGGTGTCGGCGTTCTGATCATGGCGGAGTCCTTTCCGCTCGCCGCCAACCGGCTGGTGTTCTTTCTCCTGCTCGCCGTTGCGGTCTCGGCGCTCGCCGCGCGCGGGCTGGCGCGCGTCGCGGCGAGGATCGGGCTCGTCGACCGGCCCGGCGGGCGCAAGCAGCACGAGGGCGACACCCCGATCACCGGCGGCATCGCGATGTACGCCGGATTCGCCGCCGCGGCGCTCGCCTCCGGGCTGGTGGCCGGTCCGACGCTCGCGCTGGTCGCGGCGCTCGGTTTGCTCGTTGCCGGCGGGGCGGCCGACGACATGCACGACGTGACGCCGCGCGCGAAATTCTGGCTGCAGCTCCTCGCCGCGCTCCTCATGACCTCGTGGGCGGGCGTGCAGGTGGCGGGGCTGGGCGACCTGCTCGGGCTGGGGCCGGTGACGCTCTACCACTGGGCGATCCCGTTCTCGGTGGTGTGCGCGCTCGGGGTGATCAACGCGATCAACATGGTGGACGGCCTCGACGGCGCCGCCGGCGGCGTGGCGCTGGTGGCGGCGCTCTGGCTCGCGTTCGCGGCGACGCTGCAGGGGCTCGGAAGCCAGGCGGTGCTGCTTCTCCTGCTTGCCGCCGCCATCGCCGGGTTCCTCGCCTGGAACCTGCGGCTGCCGGGCCGCAGGCAGGCCGCGGTGTTCATGGGCGACGCGGGAAGCATGATGCTGGGGCTCGCGCTTTGCTGGTTCGCGATCGACCTCACCCAGGGCGAGCGCCGCACCATGCCCGCGATCACGCCGGTGTGGGTGCTCGCGGTGCCGCTGCTCGACATGGGGCGGGTAATGTTCGTGCGGCTGCTGCGCCGCGCCAGCATGTTCGACCCCGATCGCGAGCACCTGCACTACCTGCTGATCGCGCGCGGTTGGTCGGCGCCGGCGACGAGCTGGATCCTGATCGCAGCCTCCGCGCTCGGCGGAGCCGTCGGCATAGGCGGCTGGCGCGCCGGGATCCCCGACTGGGTGATGTTCTACGCTTTCGTCTCGCTAGCGGCGCTGCTGCTTGTCACCGCTTTCGCGCGCGAGCTGCGCGTACGCGTCGAGAACAGCGCTGACCGATAGATCCGCGACATTTCGCGACTCGGGCCGCACCACGCGGTGCGGCACGCCCCAGGGCCGCCAGCGCTCCGGGGGCGAATCGCCGAAGAGCGCCACCACCGGCTTTGCGAGCGCGGCGGCGAGGTGCATCGCTCCGCCGTCCGGGCACACCACGCGCTCGGCGAGCGAAAGCGCGGCGATCAGCGTCGCCAGCTCGGGCGTCGGCACGGCCACCGGCGCGGCAGCGCGCGCGGCCTCGAGGAGCTGCGCTGCCGCCTCGTCGTCGCCGGGATGGCGCGCATCGTCTTTCGCGCCCGGCGCCCAAAGCAGCATCACGCGCGCTTCGCGCGCCAGCGCCTCGATGAGCCCGGCGTAGCGCTCGAGCGGCCAGCGCTGCGCCGGCCGCCGCGCGCTGATATGCACCGCGACCCACGGGCCGGCTCCAAGCCGCTCGCGCAGCTGCGCCTGGAGCCTCGCCTCGGGGTAGACGCGCATCGGGCCGGGCGCTCCCTCGACGCCGAGCGCGGCGCCGAGCGCGAACGTGCGCTCGACCTCGTGCCGGGTGCCTGAGGGCGCCGCAGCGGCTGCGATCACCTGCTTCGGCTTGAGGCTCCTCGCGAGGCGCAGCGACCGAGGCGCGGGAGCGGGCACCAGCACGCAATCGAGCCGTTCAGCGCGCAGCCGCGAGTAAAGCCGAAGGCGCGCCCGGACGTTGGCGAGGAACGAGCCGGATCGATGCTTGAGCTTTTCATACACGTGCACCGCGTCGAGCGCCGGATTGCGCGCGAGCACCGCGGCGTTGTAGGTGGTAACGAGGGCGGCAAGGTGCGCGCCCGGGTGCCGCGCCCGCAGCGCGTCGATGAGCGGCGTCGTGCAGACGAGGTCGCCGATGTTGTCGCGCCGGACGACTAGGATGCGGGGCGTGCCTTGAGCCTCGAGAGCCATAGGCCGAGCAGCAGCGCGGCGAGGATGCCGTGCTCATGGTGAAGCGTGGTGTTCACGACCCCGGCGCCGGCGGTGACGAGAAAGGCCCCCGCGGCGCCGCCCCAGAGCAGCCAATCGAGGTCGGGGTCCCCTGCCGCCGGCCGTCGGCGCACCAGCCACCAGAGCCAGGCGGCGAGCACCGCGCCGAGCGCCGCGGAGCCGGCGAGCCCGCGCTCGGCGAGGGTGTTGAAGTACAGGCTGTGCGCGTGCGGGAAGCGCACGTAGCGCGCCGGATCGAAATCCTTTCCCGCCTCGGCGCGCCAGGCCTTCACCAGGTCCTCGGTGACGCGGCTGTAGTTGTCCATGCCGACGCCGAACCAGGGATGGCGCTCCCACGCGGCGAGCGACGTGCGCCAGATCCCTTCGCGAAAGGACAGAACGTTCTGCGCCGCGACGTTGTCCTCGTGCTTGCGGATCACCTCGGCGCCGATCGTGAGCGCTCCGGCCGCGACCAGCGCCACCGCGCCGAGGCTCGCGGCGAGCGGCGCGCGCCAGCGCGGCCACCAGGCGGCGCCGAGGACGACCAGCAACGCGAGCCCGACCCCGACCGCCCCGCGGCTCGCGGTCACCACCAGCGAGGCGAGCACGAGCGCGGCGATCGCGGCGGCGGCAGCGCGCCTGCCGGCGCGCCACGCCTGCCAGCGCGCGGCGAGCCACGAGGCGCACACGCCGAGCATGATCGCGAGGTAGATCGCGGTGTGATTGACGTGGCCGACCGAGTGGAGCTGCAGCGTGCGGCTCTTGCCGATCCCGCTCCACAGGCGCCCGTATCCCACCGCGAGCCCGATGACGACGGACGCGACCAGAGCACCGAGGACCCAGCGCAGCTCGCGCGCCGAGTAGCCGCCGCGCTTCACGAGCCACAGGATGCTCGCGTAGCGCAGCAGGTCGGTCGCGCCGCGCCACTCGCTTCCTTCGAGACCGGCCAAGGCGGCGACCAGATAGCCCGAGGCGATCCACAGCGCGATCAGCGTGTCCCACAGGTCCCAGCTGCCGCCGAACTCCCGCGCGCGGATCCGGTTCGCGAGCCAAACGGCGGCGTAGGCGAGCCAGGCGTAATTTTTCGGCGCTTCCAGCAGCGGAAGGAAGAACGCGAGCGCGACCAGCAGCCCGGTCTCGAGCGGATAGCGGACTTTCCTGAGCTCAGCGAGCATGGACGGCGAAGTCTAGCAACCGCGCGGCGCGGTGCCGGTAGAGGTGCTCGCGCATCACGCGCGCATGCGCGCGCTCGGCGACGGCGCGGGCCGCGTCGGGATGCGCCAGGAAATGCTCGATCTTTGCGGCGCAATCGTCCAGGCTCGCGTGCTCGGCCCGCTCGTCAGCGGCAAAATCGTCCGCTGCGTGCCTGCGGCGGTCCGAAAGCAGGAACCCGCCCGCCGCGGGAACGCCGTAGCAGCGCTCGGGCAAGCCCCAGCTCGGCTCGCTGCCGGCGTCGCAGGCCGCGAGCGCCGAAAGGTTGATGCGCGAGCGCTTGATGATCTCGACCTGCTGCGATTCGGCGAGGCCCGATCCGTCCCGGAAAAGAGCCCTCAGATTCCGAGGCCCGAGCCGCGCTTCGAGCGCGCGGAGCAATTCCACGCGTCTCGCGTGCTCGGGGTAGCGGCGCGAGTCGAGGTTTCCGACGAACGAGACGTCCCAGCGAAAATAGGCCGGATCGCGCATCGCTCGCAGTTCATCGTCCGAGCAGCGAAACAGGCTCTCCCTCGCGGCGTTCGGGCAGTAAAAGCTGCGCGCGGAGAAGCGTCGGGCCGACTGCATCGAGTGCGTCGCGCAGGCGTCGAACGGCGCGAGCCAAGCGAGCGCCGCAAGGCGCCCCCGGTGCACGCCGCGATGCCAGGGCGCGTCGCGGTCGAGCGCGACGAAGGCCGCGCCGCAGGCGGCGAGCTTCCGCCTCAGGTTCAGAGTGCGCCGGATGCGCCGCGCGCAGTCGGTGAGGTCGGCCACGCACAGCCCGGCCCCCGCCAGGTCGCCCTCGGCGTTCTCGAGCACCTCGTGGCCGAGCGCTTCGAACGCTTCGCGCAGGCCGGGGTGGCCGTTGCGGAAATCAAGCAGGACGCGCGACACCGCTTTGCCACGCCGCGACGATCTCTTCGGGCCGCAGATCGGCGACCCGGCGCGAAGGCGCCTGCAGACTGCGCGCAAGCGGGCTGTAGGGGCGCCAGGCCTCGATGTCCACGTTCCCGGACAGCACGACCACGGGCTTGCCGAACCCGGCGGCGATATGCGCGATGCCGCCGTCGGGCGAGATCACCGAGCCGCTCGAGGCGAGCTCGCCGAGAAACCGGTCCAGAAGCGGCGTCTCCAGCCCCAGGCCGACATCCGCGAGCCCCGCCGCAAGGGCGGCCTGCTCCTCGGCGTCGGGAAGGTGCGCGGCATTATCGCTGCGCTCCGGCAAAGCGAATACTCCGATCGTCACGCCCGGGCGGCGCGCGCGCAAGGCGCGCACGATCTCGAGGACCTGCGCGGCGCGCGGGCGGTTGCTCGGTTTTCGCGCCGAAACCCAGATCGCCACGTCGCGCCCGGCGCCGTTGCCGCGGGGCATGGCGAGCCGCACCGGCGGAAGAACCTCCTCGCCGCGCCAGCCGAGCAGCCAAGCGAGCCTTTCGGCAACATGGCGCGGCGCGCCCTCCGGCGCGCCTGCCGCGACGCGCCCTCCGAGCAGGCGCACCCTGAGCGCGAGCCTCCAGTCGGCAGCAGGCGTGAGGCCGATCACGGACTCCGGCCGCCAGCGCCGGGCCTCGAGCAATGCGCGCCATTCGGGCAGTCCGTACGCGTCGAACTTGCGGTAGCGGATGACCCGTTCGATCCCGGGCAGGAGCTCGCCCACGCGCGCGGCGAAATCGTTCGTGTAAAGCCCGAAATGCACGCCGGGATTGCGCCGCGCGAACCATTGGAGCGCCGGGCTCGCGAGCACCAGGTCGCCGAGGTTCAGCCGGTGACAAAGCAGGATGCGCGTCTCGGCCGCACGCGCGGCACGGGCTGCGTCGCTCACGACAATCCGGCCAGCGCCCGGATGCGGCGCTTGAGCGCGTGGCGGCGGTACTTCCAGATGAGCCGCGCGGTGCCGAGGACGTCTTTCGCGCAGCGCAGCGCGGCGCGGCCGAACGCGCGGTCGTTGAGGAACACCGCGTCGGCGAAATAGCGGGAATAGCTGGTGAATCCCGCGAACGACCAACCGCCCGCCTCGAGATACTCGCGCACCTCCGGAAAGAGCGCCTGACCCGCGTAGATCTCGACGAACTCGACTTCGACGTGCAGCAGCGAGCACGACGCGAGGCGCGCGCCGAGCGACCGCAGCGCGTCGAGTTCCGCGCCCTGGATGTCCATCCACATCAGGTCGGGGTGGGCGATCCCGCGCTGCGCGCAGAAATGGTCGAGCCGCGTGCTCGGAACCGTCACTTCGTTTTGCACGTAGGTCTCGCATACGTACTTGCCCGACGCGCGCAGGATGCTGCTTGCGCCGGGATTGCCGTCGGGCGAGTCGACCCTCGAGCGCGCGTGGTCGATGGGAAAGAACGGGATCCGGCCGGTCACCAGCGATACCGCGCGCGGCACCAGCTCGATGCCGCGGAAAGGCGCCAGCGCATCGCGGCAAGCGGGCAGCAGCTCGGGGTGGCACTCGAAGGCGAAGATGCGCGCATCGGGATAGCGTTCCGCGAAGCGCATGCTTTCGTTGCCGTCGCGCGACCCGATGTCGAAAATCACGCGCGGGTGGAAGCTGCCCAGGCATTCGCCGAGCAATCGGAAAAGCAGCGCTTGATTGTCCTGGATCATCGAGGCACCGCGTCAGACGAGCTCGCGCACCGCCCGCATCACCGCGTCGACGCCGAGCGCGTGCAGGCAGCGCGGCGCCGGGCATTCGGCGGTGGTCCGGCGGCAGGTGCGGATCCACTCGATCCGGCGCTTGAACAGCGTGTCCTGGTCGCGGCAGGGGAAGTTATCCACCGTCACCCCGCGAAAGGGCGCCTCGCGCCAGAACTCGCCCGGGCCGTAGAGCGTCGCCGAGGTCGGCCCGAAGAGCCCTATGGTAGGCGTCCCGGTGAGCCGCCCGATATGCATCACGCTGGTATCGGGACAGACGAGGAGCGCCGCGCCGGCGACCAGATGCCAGAGCTGGGCGAGGTCGAGCCGGTGCCCGAGCGCCGAGAAGCGCCCCTTCGGGTCGATCCGCCGCAGCTGCGGCTCGCCCCGGGGACCCGCACTCCACAGCGGTGCGAGCCCCCCGGCGGCGAGCGTTTCGGCGAGCGCGAGCCATTTCGAGTCTTCCCATTGCTTAAGCGGCGTGCTCGCTTCGACGTGAAGTACCGCATAGCGGCCGGCAGGCCGTTCGAAGTCAGCCGCGACGGGTGCCGGCCAGACGTCCGGGCGGTAAGGCGGAGGCGCGGATCCAGCGACGAGGGTCGCCGCGATGTCGCTCCACGCCCCCGGGCGCTCGGGCCATGCCACAAGTTCGTCCACCATCCAGTTCTTGTGCGACGGCCGGTCGCCGGAGAACGCCACGATCCATCGAGCGCCCAGCGCAGCCGCGAGCCAGCTATTGCGGTTGTCACCGGGCACCAACGCCAAGTCAGGCGCCGGCCAGGCCGAGAGCGCCGACAGGCTGCCCGCGTCGCGCGGATCGAATGGTCGCACCTCCACGCCGTAGGGTCGCCCGGCGAACAACGCCGCCGCGTGGCGGGACGCGGTCATTCTGATCGCTGCGCCCGGATGGCGCAGGCGCAGCTTCGCGAGCAGGGGCGCGAGCAGCAGTGCGTCGCCGATCAGCAAGGTCGATACCACGAGGATGTTGCGCGGGTCGGCGACCGCGGCTCGCCGGCGCGCCGCCAAGCGACCCGCCGCGGCGCGAGCCAGAATCCTCGCCCGGATGCCCAAGCGGCTGGTCACTTCAGCACCCGGAGATGAAACCAGAGGCTGTTCGCCGGAATGGAGAAGTGCGGGTGGTGATATCGCGCGAATTCATGGTGACACCGTCAGAAACGTATCCGCGACATTTTATCTGGGTTACCTTTATTGCCCGCCATGAAGCTCACGGTCTGCCTGCTCACGTTCGATTCGCAGCGCCTGCTGCGCGAGGTGATCCCGCCCCTGCTCGAGCTGGCCGACGAGCTCGTGGTGGTGGACTCGGGCAGCAGCGACGACACGCTGGCGATCTGCGCGGCGTTCGGGCTCGCGCCCATCCACCGTCCGTATCGTACGCACGCCGACCAGATGAACCACGCCGTCTCCCTGGCGAGGAACGACTGGGTGCTGTGCATCGACAGCGACGAAGTGCTGGACGCGCGCACGGTCGCCGGGCTGCGCGGGCTCAAGGCCGGCCCCGAGCCTGAGGCGGGCACCGCGTTCCGGCTCAGCCGCCACTGGCACGTGCTGGGGCGCGAGGTGCACGCCATCTATCCGGTTTCGTCGCCCGACTATCCCGTGCGGCTGTTCAATCGCTCGAGGGTGCGCTTCAACGACGCGCCGGTGGACGACAAGGCGGTGGGGTTCGCGCGCACCGAGATCCTGCCGGGGCGCGTGCGCCACGACACCTTCCGCACCCTCGGGGAGATGCAGCAGAAGCTCGACGCCTACACCTCGCGCCGGGTGCGCTACTCGCGCGTGAGCCCCTCGCTCGCGCGCGCCGCCGCGGGGGGGGTGCTTGCCTTCCTCAAGTGGTACTTCCGCAAGGGCGGCTGGCGCGACGGCCTGGTCGGGCTCGCGGCGGGCGCCTACGCCGCGGCCTACACCTTCCTCAAGTACTTCAAGTCCTGGCAGTCCGCGCGCCGGCGCGCCTGAGCGCTCGCCGTTCCCGCCCGCCTAGAGCGCGCCGCCCCCCGCCCTGCGCGGCCCGGCCCCTGGCACGGGGGAGACCGCCTCGGCCGTAAACTGCAGGTGATAGAGCCGCGCGTAGACGCCGCCGCGCGCGAGCAACTCGGCGTGCCGCCCGGACTCCATGATGCGGCCGCGCTCGAGCACCACGATGCGGTCGGCGCGCTCGACGGTGGAGAGCCGGTGCGCGATCACAATGGTGGCGCGCCCGCGCATCAGTGTCTCGAGCGCCGCCTGCACCTGGCGCTCGGACTCGGTGTCGAGCGATGAGGTCGCCTCGTCCAGGATCAGCACCGGCGCGTTCTTGAGCAGCGCGCGCGCGATCGCGAGGCGCTGGCGCTGCCCGCCCGAGAGGCGCAGGCCGTTCTCGCCGATCAGCGTGTTCAGCCCCTCGGGCGTCTCGCGGATGAACCCGATCGCGTGCGCGGCTTCCGCGGCGGCAATCACCTCGCGCGCGGCTGCGCCGCCCATGCGCCCGTAGGCGATGTTGGCATAGATCGAGTCGTTGAACAGCACGATGTCCTGGCTCACCAGCGCGATGTTGGCGCGCAGGCTCTCCAGGGTGAGCGTCTGGATGTCGTGGCCGTCGAGCAGGATGCGCCCCGCGCCCGGCGCGTAGAAGCGCGGCAGCAGGTTCACCAGCGTGGTCTTGCCGCCGCCCGAACCGCCGACGAGCGCCACCGTCTCGCCCGGCCGCACCTGCAGGCTCACCCCGGCGAGTGCCGGCTCGGTCCGGGTCGAATAGGTGAAGGCGACGTTCTCGTAGACCACCTCGCCGCGCGCGCGCGGCAGCACGATGGTGCCGCGGTCCTCCTCGACCGGAGTGTCGATCATCTCGAACACGCTCTCGGCGGCGGCAAGGCCGCGCTGCAAGGGGGCGTTCAGCTCGGTCAGGCGCTTGAGCGGCGCGAGCAGCATCAGCATCGCGGTGATGAACGAGGCGAATTCGCCCACGGTGGCGCGATTCGCGAGCGACTCCTGGAGCGCGATGTAGACGATCACGGACAGCGCCGCGGCGGCGAGCGTGTAGGTGATGGGCGTGGTGAGCGCCGCGGGAACCGTCTGGCGCATGTTGAAGCCGCGCAGCAGCTGGTTGGCGCGCGCGAAGCGCCCGGACTCGTAGTCCTGTCCGCCGAACACCTTGACCACCCTGTGGCACTCGATCGACTCCTCGAGCACGTGCGCGAGCTCGCCCATCGCGTGCTGCGCCCCGCGCGCCATGCTGCGCAGCCGGCGCGAGAGCAGCCGCACCGCCCAGGCGATCGGCGGACCGACCGCGAGCGCGATGAGGGTGAGCTTCCAGTTGATGTACAGCAGCCAGGCGAGCAGCCCGGCGACCGCGATCGTGTCCTTGATCGCAATGGTGAGCACCGTCGTCGCTGCCGCCATGACTCCGCCCACGTCGTAGGCCACCTTCGAGAGCAGCACGCCCGAGCTGTGGTCGTCGAAGAACTTCGCCGGAAAGCGCACCAGCCGCGCGAACATCGCCGCGCGCAGGTCGAGCACCACCCGGTTCGCGACCCAGGCGAGGAAGTAGGACGAAACGAAGGTGAGCAGCCCGCGCAGCACGAAAATGCCGACGATCGCCGCCGCGAACACCGCCGGCGGCAGCGCGGGCGCGGCGCCCGCGGCGAAACCGCCGTCGAGCAGCGGCTTGATGAGCGCCGGAAACAGCGGCTCGGTCGCCGCCGCCATCACCATGCCGATCACCGCGATCGCGAACGCGCGCGCGTGCGGCCGCACGTACGAGAGCAGGCGCAAGTAGAGTCTTCGGCCGTCGTCGGTGGCGGGGTTCATGTCATGCGCTCGTGGTCCGACCCGAGCAAGGCGTAGAGCCCGGCGAGCTGCGCGGCCATCTGCTCGAGGCCGAACCGCGCGGCGGTGGCGCGTGCCGCGCGGCTGCGGCGCTCCGCGTGCCGCGCGGCCGCGGCCTCGCGCATCAGCCGGGCCAGCCCGGCGGCATCGTCGGGCTCGCACACCCAGCCGTTTTCTCCCGGCTCGATCAGCTCGGCCGCGCCGCAGCGCGAGCTGACGATCGCCGGAACTCCCATCGCGAGCGCCTCGAGCGCTGTGTTCGGAAACGGATCGTAGCGGGTCGGAAGGATAAAGCAATCCGCCGCCGCGTACAGCGGCCGTAGCTCCTCGCGCGCGCCGAGGAACCGCACCCGCTCGCCGAGGCCGGCGTCGCGCGCGCGCGCCTCGAAGGCCGGCTGCGCGCGGTCGCGTCCGGCGACCACCAGCCGGAACGCCTCGCCCCGCGCCGCCGCGAGAGCGTCGATCGCCGCCGCCAGGCCCTTCCTTGCGAATCCCGAGCCGACGAAAAGAAACACCGTGTCGCCGGCACCGCAGCCGAGCCCGTCGCGCGCCGCCGCCCGCCGCGCCGCGCGCTCGCCGGGGTGGAAGTGCTCCAGGTCCACGCCGTTGCGGATCACGTGCAGCTTCGCGGGGGCAATGCGAAACGCACGCGCAATCTCGTCGCGCACCATGTTCGAGTTGCAGATCACCGCGCGCAGCCGTGGGTGCTCGAACATGCGCTTCTCGGCCGCGCAAAGGTAGCGGTGATGCGGGTTGAGCGCGATCCGCGCACGCTCGAGCGGGGCTGAAGCGGAGCGTCTCAGTTCGAGCCACCTGCGGTGCACGCCGTCGCCCGCGCGGTACACGTCGCAGCCCGGGATGCGCTCGTGCGACTGGACCAGGTCGAATCCCTCCCCGCCCCAGGCCGCGCGTGCCGCACGCGCAAACGACCAGTCGCGCCAGAGGCTGCCCACATAGAAGGGATCCGCGCGCAACACGTGGGCGGCGCCCCAGCCATCGGCGCTGCGGGCGATCAGCGTCACCTCCGCGCCCGCGCGCTCGAGCGCGGGCAGCGCGCGCTCGATGAAGCGCTCGGCGCCGCCGTAAGGGTTGTAGCGCTGGCGCACGATGGCCAACCTCAGCCGCGCGCTCATGCCGCGCCGCGCGGCCGCGCGAGCAACTCGCGCACCGCCGCGTGCACCGGCTCGACCGCGAGCGTGGTCAGGCACTCGCTCACCTTGCCGCCGCCGCAGCCGTCCAGGCCGCAGGGCCGGCAGGAGTGCGCGCTCGTCACCACCCGGTGCGCGACGTTCCACGGGCCCCACTCCAGCTCTCCGCTCGGGCCGAACAGCGCGACAGTCGGCGTGCCCATCGCCGCCGCGAGGTGCATCGGCATCGAGTCCACGCCGACGAACAGCCGCGCGCGCGCAGTGAGCGCGCCCAGCTCCTTGATCGAGAGCCGGCCCGCCAGGTTGGCCGGCCGGGCCCTCGCGCGCCGCAGGATCTCGTCCACCAGCGCAAGCTCCCCGGGGTCCGGAGCGGCGGTGAGAGCGACGCGAAGCCCGTCCGCGGCCAGGCGATCGAGCAGCTCCGCGTTCTGCTGCGCCGGCCAGCACTTGAAGCGCCAGCGCGAGGCCGGGTGCAGGTGCACGAAGCCGCGCTCGGCCAGCCCGTGCTCGGCGAGAAGCGAACGGGCGCGGTTCTCCGCTTTCTCTCCCGGCACGAAGATGACGCGCCGCTCGCCCGCCGCGGGCTGCACGCCGATCCGGCGCAGGGCGTCGAGGTTGAGCTCCACCTGATGGCGCCGGCCGTTCGCGAGCAGCGCGAACAGGTGCGTGAAGCTCCGCTTCCAGAGCGATCCGCGGCCCGCAATCGCGGGCGCGACGCTATAGCGCGCCCCGAGCGTGCGCGCGAGCCACGCGCCGCGCGGCTGCTCCGAGAGGTGCACGATCAGGTCGTAGCGCCGCGCGCGCAGCGCGAAAAAAAGCCGCCACTCGGCCGCGAGCCTGGCCGCGGCGCCGCTCGCTCGCCAGGCGCGGCCGACGCGGTGCACCCGGGCGAGCGCGGGATGGCCCGAGAGCATCGGGGCGGTGTCGTCGTAGACCAGCGCGTCCACCTCCATGCCAGGCGCGCGCGCCTTGAGCGCGTCGAACACCGGCGCGGCGAGCAGCACGTCGCCGTGGTGGCGCAGCTTGATGACCAGCGCCCGCGAGCATTCCGAGAGCGGGACGGCGTCCTTCACCATCCCGTCAGTGTACTAGGGCACAAACAGCTCCGCCGTCAGATAAAGCGCGCGGCCGGGCAGCGGGTAGACCGCATAGCGGTCGGCGACGAACGCGCTGCGCACCGCGTAGGTGTAGTAGCCGTTGTTGAACAGGTTGTTCACCGCGAGCGCGAGGCGAGCGCCGGCGAACGCCTGCGCGAGCTTGACGTCGACGACGGCGTAAGCCGGGATGCGATGGGCGAGCGTGTTCGGCTCGTCGTTGTCGAGCAGCTGGCTGCTCACGGCGGTGAGCGCGGCCGAAACGCGCGTGCGCGGCGCCGCGTCCCAGGCGAAGCCCAGATTGAGCTTGTGCCGCGGCACGAGCGGCACCGTCCTGCCTGCGATCGGCAAGCCGGTGCCGATCGCGAACGGCGATCCTGGCAGCACGCCTTCGAGGAACCGCGCCTCAGTGTAGGCATACGCGCCGGCGAAGCGCAGCCCGGGCATCGCCTGCCAGCGAGCGTCGAGCTCGAGCCCCTGGCGGCGCGACGGCGGCAGATTGATGTTGCCGGCTCCGGTGGTGAACGGATCGAGGTGGATCTCGTCGATCACCTTGGTGTGGAAAAGCGCGCCGCGCAGCGCGTGCGCGCCGGAGCGCCACTCGAGGCCCGTCTCGTGAGTGCGCGCCTGCTGCGGGCGCAGCAGCTGGAACTGCGAGGCGAAGAAGACGTCGTTCTCGTAGATCTCCTCGGCGTTCACCAGGCGAAAGCTCCTCCCGGCGCGTCCGAAGACCGTCCATCGCGCGTCGAATGCGTGGCGCAGCCCCAGCTCCCAGGCGCGCGCCTTCTGCGTCTCGCGCACCGGCGGCGCCGCGGTGCAGCCGAAGCAGGCGGGGGCCGCAGGGTCGGCCGTGTCGTCGCCCGCGTATCTCGCGCGCTCCGTGCGCAGGCCGAGCGTGGCGATCGTTGCGGGGGCGAGCTCGATCGCGTCCTGCGCGTAGAAGCCCTGGGTGTCCTGCGTCACCGTGACGCGGTTGGTCGGCTGGCCGAGGCTTTCCGGCCGGTCGGTGCGCCGCGAGCGGTAGCGCCAGGCGTGCCAGTCGGCGCCGAGCGTGAGCCGGTGGCGCAGGCCGCCGGTCGCGAACGGCACGCGCAGCCGCGGCGTGAACGAGCGCAGATCCAGCCGGTCCGCCCGGTACGCCGGGAACCCCCCCTGGTCGAAGTACGAGCGCTGGTCCTTGTCGCGCGCGTCCACGCCGACCGAGAGCTCGGCCTCGCCGAAGCGCTGCATGAACGAAAGCCCGGCGCGCGCGCCGTCGCGGCTCGAGTAGTCGAGCGGCGTCTGCGCCCCGCGCGGATCGGCGGAGTATTCGTCCAGGCCGATCGAGGGCTGGACGCGGCGCGCGCCGGGAAGCCTCAGGTCCTGCCGGTCGGTGCCCAGGCGAAGATCGAGCGCCCCCTCGCCGAGCGCCCAGCGCAGGTTGAGGGCGTTGTTCTGCTGCTCGTTGCGGTTGTTGGCGCGATACCCGTCCGATCCGTAGCCGTACAAGGACCCGCTCACCCCGAAGCCGGCGTTGGCAAAGCTGCCGCCGAGCCGGCTTTCCGTGGTGTTGAACGTCCCGGCGCGCGCCAGGGCCTCGAATCGCCGCCCCTGCCGCAGCGGAGAGCGCGTGACGATGTTGACCACGCCGGCGGAGGCCGCATCGCCGTAGAGCACCGCGCCGGTGCCGCGCAGGATCTCGATGCGCTCGATCGCGGCGAGCGGGATCGCGGACCACTGCACCCCCGAGAGGTCGAAGTCGTTGAGCCGCCGGCCGTCGAGCAGGATCAGCGTGTTCTGCGGCCCGGTGACGCCGTAGCCGCGCAGGTCGATCGAGGTCGCGGCGGCATTGTTGCCGAAGAAATCCTTCATGGTGATCCCCGGCTGCTCGGCGAGCAGCTCGGGAACAGTGCGCGCGGCGCTGCGTGCGATGTCCTCCTCGGTGAGCACGGTGACGCTCGCCGGCAGCCGGCGCACGTTCTCGGGAAAGCGGGTCGCCTCGACAAGGATCGCGTCGTCCTGGGCGAATGAAACGGAAACGAACAGCCCGGCGAGGAGGCCGGAGAGCGCGCGATGCATGGAAACCTCCCTGGCGTCGTCCCCGACGCCGCAAAGTGGCGAGAAGGCTTCCCGGCCGGTCTCCGGACTCGCGAGTCTTGGCGTCCCGCCTTCCCGCGCTCATCGTTGCGATGAGCGCAGTGGCCATGCGTGGGGCGCCCTCACTCGCCTACCGTTGCGGGGGCAGTACAGGCCTTTAACCTGATTCCCGAACACCCGGAAGCGAGCCGACATCATATCCCGACCCGGTGCGGCGCGCCGCTCGCGCACAAGATCATGAAATACATGCACAATCGGCCCTTACTGCTTGACGCTGCATGAAATTTGCAACATAGTTGGGGCGTGGAAGCGGAGTTCACGTCGCTCGAGTCGAAGGTCGCGCAATTCGTTTCGCTGTGCGAGCGGCTGCGCACCGAGAACGTCGAGCTGAGGCGGCAGCTGGCCGCGGCGCAGAACGACGCGAAGCGCCTGCACGAGAAGATCGACGGCGCCAAGGCGAGGCTGGAGAGCCTGCTTTCCCGGCTTCCGGCGTGATGTCCGCGCGGCGGCCGCCAACCGCCGCCAGCCAGGAACAAAGGGGGAACTGACCAGGCATGGCAGAAGGCGCGAGAACGGTCGAGGTCACGCTGCTCGGACGCAGCTACCGCGTCGCCTGCGCCGAGGGAGAGCGCGAGGCATTGATGCAGGCGGTCGCCTACCTCGACGCCAAGATGAACGAGATCATGAAGGCCGGCAAGGTGATGGGCGCCGAGAGGATCGCCGTCATGGCCGCGCTCAATGTCGCCCATGAGATGCTCGGCATGAAACTCGGCGGCGGCTTCGATCTCGGACGGGCGAAGCGCCGTATCGGTCAGATTGAAGCCCAGCTCGATGCCGCGCTCGCCAAGCAGGACAAGCTGTTCTAGATCCTGCGCGCCGCAGGTTTAGAATAGCCGTCACGTCCCCTGCCGTGCGCGACAGGGCTCAATATTTCCGAACCGATAGCTTCCACAGGTTGCGGACTCCAGCGTCACTGTTGTGATCGTCCCTCGTCGGACGAACCTGATGTGACCGGAAAGCGACCACCCTTGTTGGCAGGGTTCGGGAGCCGAGCCCACCGGCATGCGCGGGGGGCGCCATCTCCGTGCGCTACTGGCTGATGAAATCCGAGCCCGACGAGTGCTCGATCGACGATGCGCTCGGCGCGCCCGGTGGCGTCACGCCCTGGAGCGGCGTGCGCAACTACCAGGCGCGCAATTTCATGCGCGACGCGATGCGCGTGGGCGACGGCGTGCTGTTCTATCACTCGAGCTGCGCCGAGCCGGGGATCGCCGGGATCGCCGAGATCGCTTCGCGGCCTTACCCGGATGCCAGCCAGTTCGAGCGCAGCAGCCCCTACTACGATCCGAAGGCGAGCAAGCACTGCCCCCGCTGGGTTTGCGTCGACGTGCGCGCGCTCAGGAAGACCCGGCTGTTGCGGCTTGCCGAGCTGCGAGCGCAAAAGCCGCTCGCGCGAATGTGGCTCCTGAGGCGCGGCAACCGGCTCTCGATCACCCCGGTGAGCCGATCCGAATGGAAGCACATCACCGGAAAGTTGATCTGAGCAACGACGCGCTGCTGCGCGCGCTCGCGCGCGAGCCGACCGATCGCACCCCGGTGTGGCTGATGCGCCAGGCCGGCCGCTACCTCCCCGAGTACAACGCCGCCCGTGCCCGCGCCGGCAGCTTTCTCGCGCTTGCGAGGTCTCCGGCTCTCGCGACCGAGGTGACGCTGCAGCCGCTCGAGCGTTTCGCGCTCGATGCCGCGATCCTCTTTTCGGACATTCTTCTTCTTCCGGACGCCATGGGGCTGGGCCTTTACTTCACCGAGGGCGAGGGCCCGCGCTTCGAGCGGCCGCTGCGCGACGAAGTCGCAGTGCGCGCGCTCGCCGCACCCGATCCGGCGCTCGAGCTCGGCTACGTGCTCGACGCGGTGCGCGAGCTGCGGCGCGCGCTCGCCGGCCGGGTGCCGCTCATCGGATTTTCGGGCAGCCCCTACACGCTGGCCTGCTACATGGTCGAGGGCTGCGGGAGCGACGACTGGCCGGCGCTGAAGACGATGCTTTACTCGCGCCCGCAGCTCCTGCACCGGCTCCTCGAGATCAACGCGCGCGCCGTGACCGACTATCTGAACGCCCAGATCGAGGCCGGCGTGCAGGCGGTGATGCTGTTCGACACCTGGGGCGGCACGCTCGCGCACGCCGACTACGAGACGTTCTCGCTCGCGTATTCGCGCCGCGTGCTCGCGGGACTGGCAAAAATGCGCGAGGGCCGGCGCGTGCCGAGCATCCTCTACACCAAGGGCGGCGGCGCATGGCTGGAGGCGATGGCCGCGAGCGGCTGCGACGCGATCGGACTGGACGCTGCCACCGATCCGGCGTCGGCGCGTCGCGCGGCTGCGGGCCGCGTCGCGCTCCAGGGCAATCTCGATTCCGCCGCGTTGCTTGCGCCGCCCGAACAGGTGCGGGCCGCGGTGCGGCGCGTGCTCGACGCCTTCGGCGGCGCGCCCGGGCACGTCTTCAATCTGGGTCACGGCGTTCTTCCGCGCACACCGGTCGAGTCGGTTGCGGCGCTGGTAGACGAAGTGCGCGCTTACAGTCGGATGCTGCGCAGCTCTTGACTTATGCACAAAATCCTGTTCCTGCATGGTTTTTCGCGCTCTCCAGGGCATCGCCCAGGGAAAGCTGGATAAGCCATTGTTCTAATGGGATAACAGAGCCTGGAGCACCGGCTTTCTCCTGCGAGCCGCCAGCACCGCCCGGCACGTGACCGAGTCATGACGAGCTTACTCACAGGATTATCCACAGACTTTCCGGCGCGCCGAATTTGCCTTTGCGCCGAAGGAATTACGGCGATTATGGCAACGCAGCGAAGGGCACCGCCGCAATGAACCTGCTGCGCGTCGCGCTCGACGTTCCGCTCGCGCTGCTGTTCGATTACGCGCTGCCCGAAACATTGCAGGCCACCCTCGGCGATCGCGTGGTCGTGCCGTTCGGCACGCGCCAGCGCCTCGGCATCGTGGCCGGTGCGGCGAGCGAGAGCGAGATTCCCGCGCACAAGCTCAGGCCGATCGCTTCCGTGCGCGACGATGCGCCGCGCCTTTCCCCCGAATGGCTCGAGTTGATGCGTTTCCTCGCCGGCTACTACCAGCGCCCGCTCGGCGAGACCATGATCGCGTCGCTTCCGCCGCGGCTGCGCTCGGTGAAGCCGCTGCCGCGCAGGTCGCCGCGCGATGCCGGCGCGGCGGGCGACGGCTCGTCGCCCGCACGTTTCGTGCCGAGCCATGTTCCGACGGCTGCGCAGGCGCGCGCCATCGAGCGCATCGGGGCCACGCTCGGTGCGTTCCATGCGTTCCTCCTGCACGGCGTGACCGGCAGCGGCAAGACCGAGGTGTACCTGCACCTCATCGCGCGCGCGATTGACCGCGCTCGCCAGGCGCTCGCGCTGGTGCCGGAGATCGGTCTCACGCCGCAACTCGAGGCGCGCTTCAGGCACGCGTTCCCGGGGGCGCGGCTCGCCGTGCTGCACAGCGGCCTCAACGACGCGGCGCGCACCTCGGCCTGGCTCGCCGCGGCGCGCGGCGAGGCGGACATCGTGCTCGGCACGCGGCTTGCCGTCCTGGCGCCCCTGCCTCGCCTCGGCCTGCTGGTGGTGGACGAAGAGCACGACAGCTCGTACAAGCAGCAGGAAGGCCTGCGCTACTCGGCGCGCGACGCCGCCGTCTATCGCGCCAAGCTCGCCGGCTGCCCGGTGGTGCTCGGCACCGCGACGCCTTCGCTCGAGACCTGGCACAACTGCCTCGCCGGGCGCTACGAGCGGCTGGAGCTGCCCGAGCGCGCGTCGCCGGGCTCCCGCCTTCCCGACGTACGTGTCGTGGACCTGCGCCGCGAGCCGGCCGAGCAAGGCTTCGCGCCTTCCCTGGTCGCGGCGATCGGCAAGCGGCTTGCGCTCGGCGAGCAAAGCCTGGTGTTCATCAATCGCCGCGGCTACGCCCCGGTGCTCGCCTGCCACGCCTGCGGCTGGGCGGCAGGTTGCGAGCGCTGCACCGCCCACCTGGTGCTGCACAAGGCGGACCCGCGCCTGCGCTGTCATCACTGCGGGGCCGCGGCGCCGATTCCGCGCGCCTGCCCGACCTGCGGCAACGCGGATCTCAGCGCGATGGGGCGCGGCACCCAGCGCGTCGAGGAAGCGCTCGCGGCGCGCTTCCCGAAAGCCCGGCTGGTGCGCATCGACCGCGACAGCGCGCGGCGCCGCGCCGAGCTGCCGCGCACGCTGGAAGCGATCCGGCGCGGCGAGGCCGACATCCTGGTCGGCACGCAGCTTCTCGCCAAGGGACACGACTTCCCGGGCCTGACGCTGGTCGGGGTGCTGAACGCGGACGCGGCGCTGCTCTCGACCGATTACCGCGCTCCGGAGCGCCTGTTCGCGGTGCTCGAGCAGGTCGCCGGGCGCGCCGGGCGACGCGACCGGCCGGGCGAGGTCATGGTGCAGACGCGCTACCCGGGGCACCCGTTGTTCGCCGCGCTGGCCGGGCACGATTACGCCGGTTTCGCCGCGTCGCAGCTCGCCGAGCGGCGCGCTGCGGGGTTTCCGCCGTTCGTCCACGAGGCGGCGCTGCGGGCGGAGGCGAAAAAGCTGGATTCGGCGATGCGCTTCCTGCGCGAGGCGGCGCGGCTGGTCGCCGTTCCCGCCGAGGTGCGCGTCTACGACCCGGTGCCGCACATCGTCACCCGCCGCGCCGGGCTGGAGCGCGCGCAGCTTCTGGTGCAATCGCCCTCGCGCGCCGCCCTGCAGGACTTTCTCGCCGCGTGGAGCGCGCGGCTTTTCCAGACGGCACCGCGCACGCTGCACTGGCATCTCGACGTGGATCCGATCGAGTTCGACTAGCCGGGGCGTATAATTCGCGCCCTTTTCCATGCCCGATCCGAAAGACCCGAAGAAAACGATCGAGGCCATCCTCACCAACGCGGTGAGGCAGCTAGCTCCCGGCGGCGCCATCGAGGCCCTGCTCGAGCGTCCGCGCAATCCCGAGCACGGCGATTATTCGAGCTCAGTCGCGCTCCAGGTCGCGAAGTCCCTCGGCGCCAAGCCGCGCGAGCTCGCCGAACGAATCGTCGCCGCGACGGCGCAGGAAATCCGCGCCAGCGGGGCGTGCGAATCCCTGGGCGTCGAAGGGCCCGGATTCCTCAACGTGCGGCTGACGAGGGCGGTGAAGCTCGAGGTGATTCGCCGCGTTCTCGCCGAGGGGTCCGATTACGGGCGCGCGCGCGCCGAGAAGCCCGAGTCGGTGCAGGTCGAGTTCGTCTCGGCGAATCCCACCGGGCCGCTGCACGTCGGCCACGGCCGCGGCGCGGCCTACGGCGCGAGCCTCGCGAGCCTGCTCGAGTTCGCCGGGGACCGCGTGGCGCGCGAGTTCTACGTCAACGACGCCGGGCGCCAGGTGGACATCCTCGCGCTCTCGGTGTGGCTGCGCTACCTGCAGGCGCGCGGCATGGTGGTGCCGTTTCCGGAGCAGGCTTACCGCGGCGACTACGTGCGCGACATCGCGGCGCGCCTTGCCGAGGCGCACGCGGTGCGCTTCGAGCGCGACGCGATCGCGCTGCCCGAAGCGGCTGCGGGCGACGACCCGGAGGCGGCGCTCGACGCGCAGGTCGCCTACGCGCGCTCGTTCCTGGGCGAGGACTGGCGGCTCTTGCACCGCTTCGCGCTCGACCAGATGCTCGCCGAGCAGCGCGAGGACCTGGACGCATTCCGCGTCTCGTTCGACCGCTGGACTTCGGAGCGCTCGCTCCACGAGCAGGGGCTGGTCGAGCGCGCGGCGCGCACCCTCGCGGAGCGCGGCCACGCCTACGAGAAGGACGGCGCGCTGTGGTTCCGTTCCACCGCTTTCGGCGACGAGAAGGACCGGGTGCTGCGCCGCGAGAACGGGCAGTACACCTATTTCGCCTCCGACGTCGCCTACCACCTGCACAAGTTCGAGCGCGGCTTCGACCGCGCGATCGACGTGTGGGGCGCGGACCATCACGGCTACGTCGCGCGCGTCAAGGGCGCGCTCGCCGCGCTCGGCGTCGACCCGGGGCGGCTCACCGTGGCGCTGGTGCAGTTCGCCGTGCTCTACCGCGGCGGGCAAAAAGTCGCGATGGGCAAGCGCTCGGGCGAATTCGTGACGCTGCGGGAGCTGCGCGAGGAGGTGGGAAACGACGCGGCGCGGTTCTTCTACGTGCTGCGCAAGAGCGACCAGCACCTCGATTTCGATCTCGACCTCGCCAGGAGCGAGTCGCACGAGAACCCGGTGTACTACGTGCAGTACGCGCACGCG
Source organism: Betaproteobacteria bacterium RIFCSPLOWO2_12_FULL_68_20 (assembly GCA_001770655.1). GTDB lineage: Bacteria > Pseudomonadota > Gammaproteobacteria > Burkholderiales > SG8-39 > 2-12-FULL-68-20. The sequence goes on along the minus strand of MERQ01000086.1, from coordinate 33,715 downwards.
AGGCTGTGCAGCGTGTTCGCGCAGTGGGGAGGCGACGCCGCGCGGCTCGCTCAGGCCGAGCTTTCTCCGCTCGCCGGCGCGCGCGAGCTCGCGCTCGCGCTGCGCCTCGGCGAGTTTCCCGCGCTGGTGGCGGAGGCCGCGCGCGAGCTGGCGCCGCACTCGATCGCGTTCTACCTGCGCGCGCTCGCCGCCGAGTTGCACAGCTACTATAATGCCGAGCGCATCCTCGTCGAGGACGAGCGGCTGCGCGCCGCGCGCCTCGCGCTGTGCGCCGCGGTGCGCCACACGCTTGCGAACGGCCTCGCGCTCCTCGGCGTCGGTGCGCCCGAGAAGATGTGATGGCGAGACCCGCCCGAATGTCCTCCGCGACGCGCCGCAACTCCGGCGGCGGGTTTCTGCTCGGGATGTTCGTCGGCCTGCTGCTCGGCCTGGGCATCTCGCTCGCGGTCGCGTTCTACGTCAACAAGACGCCGGTCCCGTTCGCCTCCTCGAAGCCAAAGCCCGCCGAGAAGAACGCTGCGGCGAAGTCGCCGGCGATCGCCGGACTCCCGCAAGGCGGCGCCGAGGCCCCCAAGGCACCCGAGAAGCCGAAATTCGACTTCTACAAGATCCTGCCGGGGCAGGAGGAGCCGGTCACGGAGCGCGAGCTGAAGGAGCAGCTTCGCGGCGCCGCGCGCGGTCAACAGGAACCGGTCAGGGACGTTTACTTCCTCCAGGCGGGCTCGTTCCAGAACCCGGCCGACGCGGACAACCAGAAGGCGAAGCTCGCCATCCTCGGCTTCGAGTCGAGCGTGGAGCCGGCGAGCCTGCCCGACAAAGGCACCTGGTACCGGGTGCGCCTGGGACCGTACCGCAAGGTGGACGAGATCAACCGCGTGCGCCAGGCTCTCGCGCAGAACGGAATCGACGCGAGCCTGGTCAAGATCCGCGATTCCGCAAGCGAGAGGACGAACTGACATGAACCACGCCCGACGACGCCTCGCCGCCGTGCTCGCGCTCGCTCCCTTCGCGCTCGCGCCCGTGGCGCGCGCCCAGCCCCGCCCGCAGTTCAGCGAGCTCAGGCCACCGCAGCCGGTCGAGACGAACGGCAAGATCGAGGTCATCTACTTCTTCTGGTACGGCTGCATCCACTGCTACAACCTCGAGCCGCTGGTCGAGAAGTGGGCCCCGAAGCTGCCCGCCGACGCACAGTTGCGCCGGGTGCCGGCGGTGTTCAACGAGCGCTGGGCGCGCGATGCGGCCACTTTCTACTCGTTCGAGGCGCTCGGCGTTCTCGACAGGGTGCACCGGCCGTTCTTCGACGCGATCCACCGCGAGCGGCTGCGCACCGACGACCCGCAGGCGCTCGCCCACTGGCTGGAAAAGAACGGCGTCGACGTGAAGAAATTCGACGAGGTCTCGAGATCCTTCAGCGTGCAGAGCAAGGTGCGCCGCGCGGCGCAGCTCTCCGCCGCCTACAAGATCGAGGGCACGCCGGCGCTCGCGGTGCACGGCCGCTACACGGTGAGCCCGGAGCAGGGCCGCACGCGCGAGGGGATGCTCGCCACCGTCGATTACCTGATCGAGGTGGTGCGCAGGCAGAAATAGGCTTTTTTCGCCCGAGGCATCGGGGTAGACTGACCGGCGGGGGAAATCCGTGACGGCCCATTTCTCGCGCTTTGTCGTGATCGCCGCGGCGGCGTTTGCCGGCACGTCGGCCCAGGCGCAGCAGCTGGTCCCCGGGCGCGACTACCAGGAGCTCAGCCCGCCGCGCGCGGTCGCCACGGGCGATCGCATCGAAGTGATCGAGTTCTTCTACTACGGCTGCCCGGTGTGCTACGAGTCGCAGCCGCACATCGCCAAGTGGCTGGCGAAGGCGGGCCCGGCGATCGCCATGGCGCGCGTGCCCGCGGTGTTCACGGAAAGCTCGGAATCCTTCGCCCGCACCTTCTACGCGCTCGGCGCGATGAACGAGATCGCACGGCTGCACTGGCCGATTTACGACAACCACCACTTCGACGGCAGGCAGCTCAATGAGGAAAAGAACGTCGTGGCGTGGGTCGCGGGCAACGGCGTGGACGCGAAGCGCTTTCAGGAGCTGTGGCACTCGGCCGAGATCAAGGCCAAGGTCGAAGCCTCCAAGAAGGCGCTCGAGCTCTACGGCGTGAAGGGCGTGCCCAGCTTCGTCATCGACGGGAAATATCTCACCTCGGCGCGCATGGCGGGCGGCGTGAAGGAGATGATGCGCGTGGTCGAAATCCTGCTCGAGCGCGCCGCGGCCGAGCGACGCAAGAAATAGTGCGCGTCGTCATCACCGGCGCCTCCTCGGGCATCGGCGAGGCGCTGGCGCGGCGATACGCATCCCCGGATTGCGTGCTCGGTCTGATCGCCAGGCGGCGAGAGCCGCTCGAGGCGCTGGCCGCTTCGTTGCCCGGCCGAAGCGCAATCTACCCGCTCGATGTCTCCGATACGCCGGCGCTCGCCGCGGCGGCGCAGAATTTCGTCTCGCGCTTCGGCGCGCCCGACCTGGTCATCGCCGGCGCCGGGGTCTCGATCGGCACCCGCGGCGACGATCTCGCGGACATCGAAAAGCTCAAGCGCGTCCTGGACGTGAACGTCGCCGGTCTCGCGGCCACGCTTGCCGCCTTCGCCCCCGCGATGCGCGAAGCGGGGCGCGGCACGCTCGCCGGCATCGCAAGCGTGGCGGGATTCCGCGGCCTCGCCGGCGCCGGCGCCTACAGCGCCTCGAAGGCGGCGACGATCGCCTACCTCGAGAGCCTGCGCGCGGAATTGCACGGCAGCGGCGTCTCCGTGGTGTGCGTCTGCCCCGGCTACGTGGACACGCCGATGACACGCGTGAACAAGTACCGGATGCCCTTCCTGCTTTCGCCTGACGAGGCCGCGCGCCGCATCGCGCGCGCGATCGCCGCGCGCCGCAGGCTCGCGGTGATCCCCTGGCAGATGGCGCTCGCGTCGCTGGTTCTGCGAGCGACTCCCGGGTGGCTCTACGACCGGCTCGCAGCGCGCGCGCCGCGCAAGCCGCGCGACCTCCCGCTATGACTTCCCGAGCCTGAGCATCGCGTAGCTGCCCGGCGCATCCTCGAGCGCCTTGAGCCCGCCCTCGCCCGGCACGCGCGCCGGCACCCTCGGCTCATTCGAGCTGTGCGCGTCCATCCATGCCTGCCAGTCCTCCCACCAGGACCCGGGATGCTGCGCCGCGCCGGCGAACCATGCGTCGGCGGATTCGGGAAACGCCTCGTTCGTCCAGTAGTGATATTTCTTCGCCGCCGGCGGATTGACGATGCCCGCGATATGGCCCGAGCCGCCGAGCACGAACCGCACCGCGCCGCCGAGGTAGCGCGCGCCGCGGTAGGTGGTCTTCCACGGCGCGATGTGGTCCTCGACGGTGGAGATGAAGTACGACGGCAGCCTCACGTTCGAGAGATCGACCGGCACGCCGGCGAGCGAGATCCCCCCCGGCACGCCGAGCAGGTTCCGGATGTACATGTTCCTGAGGTAGAAGCTGTGCATGCGCGCGGGCATGCGGGTCGAGTCCGAGTTCCAGTACAGGAGGTCGAAGGGAAACGGGTCCTTTCCGAGCAGATAGTTGTTGATCACGAACGACCACACCAGGTCGTTCGCGCGCAGCAGGTTGAATGTGCCCGCCATCTCCGAGCCCTCGAGATAGCCGCGCTCGTTCATGCGCCGCTCGAGGTTCGCCACCTGCTCCTCGTCGATGAACACGCCCAGCTCGCCCGGCTGCGAGAAATCGAGCAGGCTCACGAAATACGAGGCGCAGCCGACCCGGTCCTCGCCCTTCGCCGCGAGGTAGGCGAGCGTGCCCCCGAGCAGCGTCCCGCCGAGGCAATAGCCGATGAAATCGACCTTTGTCTCGCCGGTCGCGCGCTCGACCGCGTCGAGCGCCGCGAGCGGCCCTTCGAGCATGTAGTCGTCGAAGCCCTTCTGCGCGAGACGCCCATCCGGATTGACCCAGGAGACGACGAACACCGTGCGGCCCTGCTGCACCGCCCAGCGTATGAAGGAATTCTTCTCGCGCAGGTCGAGGATGTAGTACTTGTTGATCCAGGGCGGGACGATGACGAGCGGGCGCCGGTAGACGTCCGCGGTGGCCGGCTGGTACTGGATGAGCTGCATGAGATCGTTCTGGTAGACGACCTTCCCCGGCGTGGTGGCGACGTTGCTGCCGAGCCGGAAGGCGGCTTCGTCGGTCATCGAGATGCGCAGCTCGCCGTTCCCCTTCTCGATGTCGGCGAGCAGGTTGTTGAGGCCCCTCACGAGGTTCTGGCCGCCCGAGGCCGCCGTCTCGCGCAGCACCTGGGGATTGGTGAGCACGAAATTGGTCGGCGAGAGCGCGTCCACGTACTGGCGCGTGAAGAACGCGACCTTCTTCTCCGAGTCCTCCGGCAGCCCCTCCACGCCCGCCACGGCGTGCTGGATGTGGCGCGCGGCGATGAGGTAGGACTGCTTGAGCAGGTCGAACACGAAGTGCTCGGACCAGTCGTCGTCCTTGAAGCGCGAGTCGCCCTGCGCCGGCTCGGCGACCGGCCGCGCGTCCACGCCGAAGAGCTTCATCCAGCTCGAGTGCCACAGGCGCGAGTAGTCGACCCAGAGATTCACCGACAGCGCCGCCATCACGCTCGGGTCGGCCGCCGCGCGCGCGTAGAGGTCCATGAACGCCTTGGCAATGCCCAGCTCGTCGCGCACCGCCGACGAAAGGCCGGCGGCGGACTTCTGCGCGAAATCGCCCAGGATCCTCGCCGAGCGCTCGGCGGCCTCGTGGCAGGCGCGCGCCAGGGCGGCGGGGTCGCCGGTCATGCCGCGGCGCGCGCGGCGCCGGCGCGCGGCGCGTAGCGCATGACGCCGTCTGCGCCCGACGCTCGCCCGATCCGCCCGGCGTAGTAGAGGTAGTGCAGATGCGCGATCGCCTCGCCCATGGCGAAGAACGTCTCGTGCACGTCCAGGCGCCGCGGAAAGATCACGGGGAGAAGCTCGCCTGCGCTCTTCGGCCCGCCGGCGAGCGCGCCCTCCAGCTCGGCGAGGCGCGCCTCGTGGTGCGCTTCGAGCTGCGCCACCCGTTGGTGCGCGCCGCGGAAGGGCCTGCCGTGCGAGGGCAGCACCAGCGTGCCCGCAGGAAGCTCCCGGTAGCGCGCCACCGATTCGAGGAACAGGCGCAGCGGATCGCCTTCCGGGTCGATCGACCACACGCTCACGTTGGTCGAGATGGTGGAGAGCAGCATGTCGCCCGCGATCGCGACGCCGAGCGCCTCGCAGTAGAGCGTCAGGTGCTCGGGCGCGTGGCCGTGGCCGACGATGGCGCGCCATGCGCGCCCGCCGATGCGCACCAGGTCGCCCTCGAGTATGCGGCGGTACGAGCGGGGAAACTCCGGGACGAGCTGCGCATAGCGGTTGCTGCCGCGGGCCGCCATGCCGCCGAGCCGCTCCTCGGCGAGCCCGTTGCGTCGGAACACCTCGAGCACCGCTTCGGTGGTATAGCCGGCGAGGCTCTCGCGCACCGCGTGCGCCGTCAGGTACTCGGCCTGCGTCATCCACAGCTCGGCGCCGAAGCGCTGCGTGAGCCACGCGGCGTTGCCCGCGTGGTCCGGGTGGTAGTGAGTCACGATGATGCGGCGCACCGGCCGCATGTCGAGACAAGCCTCGAAAATCCGTTCCCACAGCGCGCGCGTGCCCGCGTCGCCGATCCCGGTATCCACGATCGTCCAGCCGGGCGCACCGTCGAGCTCGTCCTCGAGCAGCCACAGGTTGATGTGGTCGAGCTTGAACGGCAGCGGCATGCGCAGCCAGCGCACGCCCGGCGCGACCTCGAGGGTCGCGCCGGGCGCCGGCATTTCGCCGAACGGATACTCGAGGGACGGGGCGGCGCTCACGGTGGAAGCGGTAGAATCCGCGCGCACCCTAACATGCCGACGATCGAAAAGGAACGCGCGGAGTATTCGATCGGCGATCTGGCGCGCGAGTTCGACGTCACGCCGCGCGCGATCCGCTTCTACGAGGCCCAGGGGCTGCTCGCGCCGGGGCGCGAGGGCCAGCGCCGCATCTACACGCCGCGCGACCGCACGCGTCTGAAGCTCACGCTGCGCGGCAAGCGCCTGGGGCTCGCGCTGTCCGAGATCCGCGAGCTGATCGACATGTACGAGCCGGGCCGCGACCAGCGCCCGCAGCTCGAGCGCTTCCTCGCCGTGCTGGAATCCCACAAGGCGAGCCTGGCGCAGCAGCGCGCCGACCTCGAGGCGCAGCTCTCCGAGATCGCGGCGTTCGAGCGCCGGGTGCGCAAGCAGCTGGTGGCGCGCCGCCGAGGTTGACGTTTACGTAAACGTAACATAGGCTTGGGCGATGGACGCCCCCAGGGCGAAGTTCCAGCCGGTCGACCCGGGCTTCGCCGCGCGCGTGCGCGCGAGCTTCGGCCGCCAGAAGGCCATGGCGCTGATCGGGGCCGAGCTCACCGTGGTAGAGCCCGGTTACGCCGAGATCGCGCTGCCGTACCGCGACGATCTCACGCAGCAGAAAGGCTACGTCCACGGCGGGGTGATCGGCATGATCGCCGACACCGCTTGCGGCTACGCCGTCGCGCGCGGCCAGGTGCTCAGGCCGGGCCGCACCCTCACGGTCGCGCGCGGCGAGGTGTACGCTGAGGACGGCAAGCCGGTGGCGACGATGCTGCAGACGCTCATGATGCTTCCCGACACCCCCGACACGCCCGAGTAAGGGTATGGAATACGCGTTCCTGCGCTTCGCGCACGGCGAGACGATCGACATGCTGCGCGCCACCGTGCGCGATTTTGCGCTGAAGGAGATCGCGCCGCGCGCCGCGGAGATCGACCGCGCGAACGAGTTCCCGGCCGACCTGTGGAGAAAGCTCGGCGCGCTCGGCCTGCTCGGCATCACCGTCGAGGAGGAGTACGGCGGGACGATGATGGGGTATCTCGCGCACATCATCGCCATGGAGGAGATCTCGCGCGCCTCGGCGTCGGTCGGGCTCTCGTACGGCGCGCACTCCAACCTGTGCGTCAACCAGATCCGCAGGAACGGCGGCGCGGCGCAGAAAAGGAAATATCTGCCGAAGCTCGTCGCCGGCGAGCATGTCGGCGCTCTTGCCATGTCCGAGCCCGGAGCGGGCTCGGACGTGGTCGGCATGCGGCTGCGCGCCGAGCGGCGCGGCGATCGCTACATTCTGAACGGCAACAAGATGTGGATCACCAACGGGCCGGACGCGCAGGTGCTGGTGGTCTACGCCAAGACCGATGCGAGCGCCGGCCCGCGCGGCATCACCGCGCTCCTCGTCGAAAAGGGCATGAAGGGCTTCTCCACGGCGCAGAAGCTCGACAAGCTGGGCATGCGCGGCTCGAACACCTGCGAGCTGGTGTTCCGCGACTGCGAGGTGCCGGCGGAGAATGTCCTCGGCGAGTCCGGTGGCGGCGTGAACGTGCTGATGTCGGGGCTGGATTACGAGCGCGCGGTGCTCGCCGGCGGGCCGCTCGGCGTCATGGCCGCATGCCTCGACGTGGTGATCCCCTACGTGCACGAGCGCAAGCAGTTCGGCCAGCCGATCGGCGAGTTCCAGCTGATGCAGGGAAAGCTCGCCGACATGTACGCCACCTTCTCCGCCTGCCGCGCCTACGTCTACGCCGTCGGCCAGGGGCTCGACCGCGGCGAGACCACGCGCAAGGACGCCGCCGGCGCGATCCTCTACTCCGCCGAGAAGGCCACCTGGATGGCGGGCGAGGCGATCCAGGCGCTCGGCGCCATGGGCTACATCAACGACACCCCGACCGGCAGGCTGTGGCGCGACGCCAAGCTCTACGAGATCGGCGCGGGAACCTCCGAGATCCGGCGCTGGCTGATCGGCAGGGAGCTGTTCTCGGAAACCAGCTAGGAGGCAGGCATGCAAACCGATCCGATCGTCATCGTCTCCGCAGCCCGCACGCCGATGGGCGGCTTCCAGGGCGAGCTGAAGGGCTTCTCCGCACCCGAGCTCGGCGCCGCGGCGATCCGCGCCGCGGTCGAGCGCGCGAAGATCCGACCCGAGGACGTCCAGGAAGTGTTCATGGGCTGCGTGCTGCCGGCGGGCCAGGGCCAGGCGCCGGCGCGCCAGGCTTCGCTCGGCGCGGGGCTGCCTCTTTCGGCCGGCTGCACCACGGTCAACAAAATGTGCGGCTCGGGGATGAAATCGGCCATGCTGGCGCACGATCTCCTCGCCGCCGGCAGCGCCGAGGTGATCGTCGCGGGCGGCATGGAATCCATGACCAACGCTCCTTATCTCCTTCCCAAGGCGCGCGCGGGCCTGCGCATGGGCCATGCGCAGGTGCTCGACCACATGTTCTACGACGGGCTGGAGGACGCCTACGACAAGGGGCGCCTGATGGGCAGCTTCGCCGAGGACTGCGCGCAGAAGTACGCCTTTTCCAGGCAAGCGCAGGACCGGTTCGCCATCGCCTCGCTCGAGCGCGCGCAGAAGGCGAACAAGGAGGGCTGGTTCGCCTGGGAGATCACGCCGCTCGCCATCAAAGCCGGAAAGGAGGAGCGCTTCGCAGAGACCGACGAGCAGCCGTTCAAGGCGAACTTCGAGAAGATCCCGACGCTCAAGGCCGCGTTCAGGAAGGACGGCACGGTCACCGCGGCGAACTCGAGCTCGATCTCCGACGGCGCGGCGGCGCTGGTCATGATGCGCCGCTCCACCGCCGGGAAGCGCGGCCTCGCGCCTCTCGCGACCGTGATCGGCCATTCGACCCACGCGCAGGAGCCGGGATGGTTCACCACCGCGCCGGTCGGCGCGATCGCGAAGCTCTTCGAGCGCACCGGATGGAGCGCGAAGATGGTGGACCTGTACGAGATCAACGAGGCCTTCGCCGTGGTGACGATGGCGGCGATGAAGGAGCACGGCCTGCCGCACGACAAAGTCAACGTGCACGGCGGCGCCTGCGCGCTGGGACATCCGATCGGCGCATCGGGCGCGCGCATCGTGGTGACACTGATCGGGGCGCTGCGGAAATACGGCCTGAAGCGCGGCGTCGCGAGCCTTTGCATCGGCGGCGGCGAGGCGACCGCGATGGCGATCGAGCTCGTCTGAATGAAAAGAAAGCGCAGCACCAGGCGCGCGCTGCAGGCGCTCCTTGACGGCTCCAAGTTCATCCGCCACTACGGCTTCCGCGTGCTGCGCGCGGCCGACGGGGCGTGCACGATCGAGCTGCCGCACCGCGCCGCGCTCGAGCGCCCGGGCGGCATCATCAACGGCCCGGCGCTGATGGCGGCGGCCGATTGCGCCATGTGGCTCGCCATCAAGGCAAAGCTCGGCATGGAGAGCGACGCGCTCACCTCCGAGCTGAACACCGCGTTTCTCGCTCCTGCAAAGGGCGAGCACGTGTATTGCACGGCGGAGATTCTGCGGCTCGGCCGGCGCCGCATTTACGGCACGGCGCGCTGTCACGGCAAGAGCGGCAGGCTCTTCAGCCATCACACCGTCACCTACATCCGGCCCGACTGACATGGCGCTTTCGGCCCAGCACGAGGAGATCCGAGAGGCGGTGCGCCGCTACGCGCGCGAGCGGCTGTGGCCGAATGCCGCGCGCTGGGACCGCGAGAAGGAGTTTCCCGCGGAGGCGCTAAAGGGGCTCGCGGAGATTGGCCTGTACGGCGTGGCGATCCCGGAGCGATGGGGCGGCGCGGGCCTGGACTACACGGCGCTCGCGATCGCCTGCGAGGAGATCGCGGCGGGCGATTGCGCGACCGCCACCATCGTCGCGGTGAACAACCTGGTGGCGGGCATCCTCGCCGGCTACGGCGACGAGCGCCAGAAAAAGGACTACCTCGAGCCGCTCGCGAAGGGAAAGTTCGGCGGCGCGTTCGCGCTCACCGAGCCGCAGGTCGGCTCGGATGCCTCGGCGATCGCCACGCGCGCCGAGCGAAAGGGCGCGGAATACGTGCTGAACGGCGTGAAGCAATTCATCACCTCCGGGAAGACCGCCGAGATCGCGGTGGTGTTCGCGGTGACCGACAAGGGTGCAGGCAAGAAAGGCATCAGCGCCTTCGTCGTGCCGACCTCGTCCCGGGGCTACGTGGTGGCGCACATCGAGGAAAAGGCCGGCCAGCACGCTTCCGACACCGCGCAGATCCTGCTCGAGAACTGCCGCGTCCCGGCGGCGAATCTGCTCGGCCAGGAAGGCGTCGGCTACCGCATCGCGCTGGCGAACCTCGAATCCGGACGCATCAATGTCGCCGCGCAGGCGACCGGCGTGGCGCGCGCCGCGCTCGACTGCGCGCTCGCCTACGCGAAAGAGCGCAAGAGCATGGGCAAGCGCCTGATCGAGCACCAGGCGGTCAACTTCCGGCTCGCCGATATGGCCACCTCAATCGAGGCGGCGCGCCAGCTCTACCTGCACGCGGCGCAGCTGCGCGATGCGGGCAAGCCCTGCCTCAAGGAAGCCTCGATGGCGAAGCTGTTCGCGTCGGACGCGGCCGAGAAGGTGTGCTCCGACGCGATCCAGATCCACGGCGGCTACGGCTACGTGGCCGACTTCCCGGTCGAGCGGCTGTGGCGCGACGTGCGCGCAACCAGGATCTACGAGGGCGCGAACGACATCCAGCGGCTGGTGATCGGGCGCGAACTGGAGGGAGCATGAAACAGGCGATCGACTTCTACTTCGACTTTTCCTCGCCGTACGGCTACCTCGGCTCGCACAAGATCGAGGCCATCGCGGCGAAGCACGGCCGCTCCGTCACCTGGCGGCCGATGCTGCTCGGCGCCGCGTTCAAGGTGACCGGAGCGAAGCCGCTCTCCGAGCTGCCGGTGAAGAAGGACTACTTCGCGCGCGATTTCGTTCGCTCGGCGAAGTTCCACGGCGTGCCGTTCCGTCTGCCCTCGGCGTTCCCGGTCTCGACCGTCGCCGCGGCGCGCGCCTACTACTGGCTCGCCGAAAAGGATCCGCAGAAGGCCGTCGAGCTTGCCAAGGCTCTGTACAAAGCCTACTTCGTCGATGACATCAACATCTCGGAGACGGATAACGTGGTGAGAATCGCGGCCTCGGTCGGCTGCGACGCCGACGAGGTGCGCGCCGCGCTCGACAACCAGGCGGTGAAGGACAAGACCCGCGCCGAGGTGGAGGCGGCGATCGCCAAGGGCGTGTTCGGCTCGCCCTACGTCGTGGTGGACGGGGAGCCCTTCTGGGGCGTGGATCGCTTCGACCAGCTCGAGCGCTGGCTCGCCACCGGGGGCTGGTGAGGTGCCGGTCATCAAGAGCGCCCTCGACACGCGCTCGGAGGAGTTCCGCGCCAACGCCGAACGCATGAAGGCGCTGGTCGCCGACCTGCGCGAAAAGGCAGCGCGTATCTCGCTCGGCGGCGACGAGGGGGCGAGAAAGAAGCACCTGGCGCGCGGCAAGCTCCTGCCGCGCGAGCGCGTGCGCACGCTGCTCGACCCCGGCGCGCCTTTCCTCGAGATCGGCCCGCTCGCAGCGCTTGGCATGTACGGCGACGAGGCGCCGGGCGCGGGCATCGTCTGCGGCGTGGGGCGCGTCTCGGGCCGCGAGTGCGTGATCGTCGCGAACGACGCGACCGTCAAGGGCGGCACGTACTTCCCGATGACGGTGAAAAAGCACTTGCGCGCCCAGGAGATCGCGCTGCAGAACCGGCTCCCGTGCCTCTACCTGGTGGACTCCGGCGGCGGCAACCTGCCCTACCAGGACGAGGTATTTCCCGACCGCGAGCACTTCGGGCGCATCTTCTACAACCAGGCGAACATGTCGGCGCTGCGCATCCCGCAGATCGCCTGCGTGATGGGCTCGTGCACCGCCGGCGGCGCCTATGTCCCGGCGATGTCGGACGAGTCGATCATCGTCAAGGGCCAGGGCACGATCTTTCTCGCCGGCCCGCCGCTCGTGAAGGCGGCGACCGGCGAGATCGTCTCTGCCGAGGAGCTGGGCGGGGCGGAAGTGCACACGCGCGTCTCGGGCGTCGCCGATCACTACGCGCTCGACGACGCACACGCGCTCGCCATCCTGAGGCGCATCGTCGCCAACCTGAACCGTCCCAAGCAGGTGACGCTGGAAGTGCGCGAGCCGAAAGAGCCGCTCTACCCGGCGGAAGAGATGTACGGCGTCATCCCGGAGAACGCGAGGAAGCGCTACGAGGTGCGCGAGCTGCTGGCGCGGCTCCTCGACGGCTCGGAGCTGGACGAATTCAAGCAGAATTACGGCACTACGCTGGTGACCGGTTTCGCGCACCTGCACGGCTACCCGGTGGCGATCCTCGCGAGCCATGGAATCCTGTTTTCCGAGTCGGCGCTCAAGGCCGCGCACTTCATCGAACTCGCCTGCCAGCGCGGCGTCCCGCTTGTCTTCCTGCAGAACGTCACCGGCTACATGGTCGGGAAGAAGTACGAGGCGGGCGGCATCGCCAAGGACGGCGCCAAGATGGTGACCGCGGTGGCCACCGCGCGCGTGCCCAAGTTCACGCTCATCGTCGGCGGCTCGTTCGGTGCGGGCAACTACGGCATGTGCGGGCGCGCCTACTCGCCGCGGTTCCTGTGGATGTGGCCCAACGCGCGCATCTCGGTGATGGGCGGCGAGCAGGCGGCGACCGTGCTCGCCACCGTGCGGCGCGACGGCATCGAGGCGAAAGGAGGCAGCTGGTCGAAGGAGGAGGAGCAGACCTTCAAGGCCCCGATCCTCGAGCAGTACGAGCGCCAGGGACACCCGTACTATTCGAGCGCCCGGCTGTGGGACGACGGCGTGGTGGACCCCGCGGACACGCGCCGGCTGCTCGCGCTCGCCATCTCGGCCTCGCTAAACGCCCCGGCCGAGGAAACGAAGTTCGGCGTGTTCCGGATGTAGCCATGCTGCTCGTCGAAAAGCGCGGACCGGTCGCGCGCGTCACTCTTGACCGCCCGGAAGTGCGCAACGCCTTCGACGACCGGCTGGTGGCGGAATTGACGCACGCGTTCAGGAACCTCGACGCAGATGCCGAAGTGCGCGTCGTGGTGCTCGCCGGGAACGGCCCGGCGTTCTGCGCCGGGGCGGACCTCAACTGGATGAAGCGCATGGCGGGCTACAGCCACGAGCAAAACGTCGCCGATGCCCGGGCGCTCGCGGCGATGCTCAACGCGCTCGACCATCTTTCCAAGCCCACCATCGCGCGCGTGCACGGCCCGGCTTTCGCCGGCGCGACCGGGCTGGTCGCCGCCTGCGACATCGCGGTCGGTACGCCCGAGGCGAAGTTCTGCTTCTCGGAAGCGAAGCTCGGCCTGTCGCCGGCCACGATCAGCCCGTACGTGATCCGGGCGATCGGCGAGCGCGCGGCGCGGCGCTATTTCCTCACCGCCGAGGTGTTCGGCGCCGAGGAGGCGCACCGCCTCGGGTTGCTGTCGCTGCTGGTGCCGGCAGGCGAGCTCGATGCAACGATCGACGCGCTGGTCGAGCAGCTGCTCGCCGGAGGACCCGTGGCGCACGGGAAAGTCAAGGAGCTGGTGCGCGCCGTTGCCGCGCGCCCGATCGACGCGGCGATCATCGCCGACACCGCCAAGCGCATCGCCGAGATGCGCGCTTCTCCCGGGGGAAAGGAAGGCATCGCCGCTTTTCTTGAAAAGCGCAAACCGTCTTGGACGAAGAAGTAATGTCAAAGGGGAAAGTGCGCATCGTCGAGGTCGGGCCGCGCGACGGGCTGCAGAACGAGCCGCGCGAAGTGCCGACCGCGGTGAAGATCGAGCTGATCGAGCGCCTCGCCGACTGCGGGCTTGCGGCAGTCGAAGCCACGGCCTTCGTCTCGCCGAAGTGGGTACCGCAGATGGCCGATCACACCGAAGTTCTCGAAGGCATCCGGCGCAAACCCGGCGTCGCCTACCCGGTGCTGACCCCGAACCTGAAAGGCTTCGAGGCCGCGCGCGCGGCCGGCGCGAGCGAGGTGGCGATCTTCGGCGCGGCGAGCGAGACGTTCTCGCGCAGGAACATCAACTGCTCGATCGCCGAGTCGCTGGAGCGCTTCCGGCCGGTCGCCGAGGCGGCCGCGACATCCGGAATCAAGGTGCGCGGCTACATCTCCTGCGCGCTCGGCTGTCCTTACGAAGGCAGCATCGCGCCGGAGAAGGTCGCCGAACTCGCCGCAGCGCTCCACGACATGGGCTGCTACGAGGTGTCGCTCGGCGACACCATCGGCGTGGGCACCCCCGGCAAGACACGGGCGATGATCGAGGCGTGCGCGCAGCGCGTGCCGATCGGGCGGCTCGCCGGCCACTATCACGACACCTACGGCCAGGCGCTCGCCAACATCTACGCCTCGCTCGAGCTGGGCGTGGCGACGTTCGACGCTTCGGTGGCCGGCCTGGGCGGCTGCCCTTATGCCGCCGGGGCGTCGGGCAACGTCGCGACCGAGGACGTGATCTACATGATGAACGGGCTGGGGATCGAGACCGGCGTCGATCTCGACAAGCTGGTCGACATCGGCGAGTGGATCTGCGGCCTGCTCGGGCGCGAGCCCTCCTCCAAGGCCGGCAAGGCGATCGCGGCGAAGCGGAAGGTCAAGGCGCCTTGATCGAGACGCCGTGCGTCAAGGTGTGCGTGATGGACCCGCAGCACGGGCTGTGCCGGGGCTGCTTTCGCACGCTCGAGGAGATCGCCCGCTGGAGCCGGATGAGCGGTGCCGAGCGCGAGGCGGTGATGCGCGGGCTTCGCGAGCGCCGCGAGCGCTCAGATGTCGCCGAAATCCCCGTGCCGCCCCTTGCCTGAAGCGAAGCGCTTCGCGCCCTCGGCGCCCTCGGCGACGAA
>MERQ01000086.1:0-18929 GCA_001770655.1 Betaproteobacteria bacterium RIFCSPLOWO2_12_FULL_68_20 | reverse complement strand
TCGGCGCCCTCGGCGACGAACGCCGGAATGCCGTTGTACCACTCCTTGCGCATCGCCTCGCGCAGCGAGAGGCCCTGCTGCATATAGGCCGAGCGCCGGTCGGCGCGCACGCAGGCCTGCGGGAAGCGCGCGATCTCGTGCGCCATCGCCTCGGCAAACTCGCGCGCCCTCCCGTCCGGCACCACCTTCTCGCACGCGCCGATCCGGTAGGCCTCCTCGGCCGGCACCTTGCGTCCGGTGAGGATGATCTCCATCGCCCGGCCCATGCCGACGAGGCGCGGCAGGCGCACGGTTCCGCCGTCGATGAGCGGCACGCCCCAGCGCCGGCAGTACACGCCGAAGTACGCCGACTCCTCCATCACGCGCACGTCGCACCACAGCGCGAGCTCGAAGCCGCCCGCCACCGCCGGGCCGGCCACCGCCGCGATCACCGGCTTGTCGAGCTCGAGGCGCGTCGCACCGAGCGGGCCGCGCGGGAGCGGCTTCCGGTCATCGAGCGGATAGTCGATTTCCCGCAGCGGCGAGGGATCCTCGGTGAGCGAGGCGCCGTACTTCAGGTCCCAGCCGGCGCAGAACGCGCCGCCCTCGCCCCATAGCACTGCGGCCGCCGCGTCGGCGTCGCGGTCGAACGCGGTGAAGGCCTCCACCAGAGCTTCGGCGCTCTCGGGGTCCATGGCGTTTCTCGCCTCGGGCCGCGAGTGGATCACCGTCCAGACCTTGCCCTTCTTGTCGACCCGGACCGCCATGCCGAACCTCCTTTCCTAGCCGTATTTCCTGAGGTCCTCGATCACCTTGCCGTCGTTCGGCAGGCCGCCCGGCGCGACCAGCTCCACCTCGCCCCTCAGCTTGGTCACGTCGCGGATCGAGGCGACGATCGCCTCGGCGAGCCCCGCCGGGCGGTCTTTCACCTCGCATTTCAGGGTCATGCGGTCGCTTCCGGCCTCCCCCTCGACGACGAGCCGCGCGCGCGCGATCTCCGGATGGCGGCGAACCACCTCGCTCACCTGCTTGGGCGTGACGAACATGGCGCGCACCTTGGTCGACTGGTCGGCGCGCCCCATCCAGCCCTTGATGCGCACGTTGGTGCGGCCGCAGGGGCTCGTCCCTGGGAGCACCGCCGAAAGGTCGCCGGTGCCGAAGCGGATGAGCGGATAGTCGCGGTTGAGCGTGGTGATGACCACTTCGCCCACCTCGCCCGCAGAGACCGGGTCGCCGGTGCCCGGGCGCACGATCTCGAGGATCAGACCCTCGTCGAGGATCATGCCCTCGTTCACCGAGCCGTCGGGCATCACCGATTCGTACGCAATCAGCCCGAGGTCCGCGCTGGCATACATCTGCGTGACGCCGATGCCGCGCTCGCCCATCGCTTTCCTGAGCGCGGGCGGCAGGTACTCGGCGCCCACCTGCGCTTTCACCAGGCACGAGATGTCCGCTTTCAGCTCGTCCGCTTTTTCGACGATCAGCTTGAGAAACGACGGCGTGCCGATGTAGCCGTTCACGCCGAGGTCGCGGATCGCGGCGACCTGCATCTCGGTCTGCCCGATGCCGGCCGGCAACACCGTGCAGCCGAGCGCGAGCGCGCCCGACTCGAGCATCGAGCCCGCGGGGGTGAAATGGTAGGCAAAGGTGTTGGCGATCAGATCGCCGGCGCGGAATCCTCCGGCGTAGAGACCTCTCGCGGTGCGCCACCAGTCGCTGCCGCGGCCTTCCGGGTCGTAGATCGGGCCCGGCGAGACGAAGATCTTGGCGAGCTTCTCCACCGGCGTGGCGTTGAGCCCGCCGAGCGGAGGCATGCGCTTCTGCAGCTCGGCGAGGTCGGACTTGCGCGTCACCGGCAGCCTCGCCAGCGCCTGGCGCGAGCTCACCGCTTCCGAATCCACCTCGGCGAGGATCTGCGCGAAGCCGGGAGCCGCCTTCTTGGCGTGCGCGATCTGCTGCGCCAGCGCCGCCATCAGCGCCGCTTCGCGCTCCTCGCGCGATCGGGGCTCGAGGGCGTCGTAGAAAATTGGGGTCAGATCAACATTTCCGCTTGCATCGGGGCGCGACATGCTAGCACCGGAAATGTTGATCTGACCCCAATTTTCACAGCCAGCGCTTGCGCCGGCGATAGGATTTCACGTCACGGAAGCTCTTGCGGCCCGTGGAGGAGAAGCCGAGGTAGAACTCCTTCACGTCCTCGTTCTCGGCGAGCGATTTTCCTTCGCCGTCCATCACCACGCGGCCGTTCTCGAGGACGTAGCCGTAGTCGGCGTACTTGAGCGCCATGTTGGTGTTCTGCTCGGCGAGCAGAAAGCTCACCCTTTCCTTGCGGTTGAGCTCTCTCACGATCTCGAAGATCTCGTTCACCAGCTGCGGCGCGAGCCCCATCGAGGGCTCGTCGAGCAGGATCATCTTGGGGCGCGCCATCAGCGCGCGGCCGAGCGAGGTCATCTGCTGCTCGCCGCCCGAGGTGTAGCCCGACAGCGCGGCGCGGCGCTCCTTCAGGCGCGGGAAGTAGCCGTAGACCTTCTCCAGGTCCTCGCGTATGCCGGTGCCGAGCGCACCGCGCGTGTAGGCGCCGGTGAGCAGGTTCTCCTCGACCGTAAGGTGCTGGAAGCAGCGGCGGCCCTCCATCACCTGGCAGATGCCGAGCTCGACCAGCGCGGCGGGATTGAGACGGTCGATCCTCTCGCCCTGGAACGTGATCTGCCCCTTGGTGACCTCGCCGCGCTCGGCGCGCAAGAGGTTGGAGATCGCCTTGAGCGTGGTGGTCTTGCCGCAGCCGTTCGCGCCGAGCAGCGCGACGATCTGCCCCGGCTGCACCTGGAGCGACACGCCCTTCAGCACCAGGATCACGTGGTCGTAGATGACCTCGATGTTGTTGACCGCCAGGTAGGCGGCCGGCTGCGCTTGCGGCTTGGCAACGGCAGACATGTCGGGTCTCTGCAAACTAAAACGGCCGCCCGGGCGGCCGTCTCAGCTCGCGCGGGCGGCTACTTTTCCTTGGAGCAGTCGCGCGGCGTGATGCCCTTCTCTTTCGCGTACTGCGCGGCGGAGGCCTCGATCATGGGACGCACGATCGACTGGTCGGACGGGATCCAGTCGGTGATCACCTTCCAGGCCTTGCCGTCCCATTGCAGGAACTTGACCGCGCCGCCGCCCTCGTGGTCCAGGCACGAGACCTTGAGCGGCTGCATCAGGTCCGATGCCCCCAGCTCCTTCAGGCGCTTCGCGTCGAGGTTCAGGTTTTCCAGGCCCCAGCGCACCTGCTCGCCGGTCATCGAATTGCCCTTGCCGTAGCGCTCCTGCGCCTTGCGCACCGCTTCCACGGTGAGGATGCCGAGCACCACGCCTCGGGTGTGGTAGATCGAGCCGATGCGCGACTTGTCCTCCAGCTCGCCCTGGCCCTTGGCGTACACGTACTTGAGGATTTCCTGCATGACCGGTTGCTTGGTGCCGGGCAGGTTGAAGCCTGCGGCGATGTAGCCCTTGGCCGCGTCGCCGGCCGGGATCACGTCCTCTTCCGCGCCGGACCACCACACGCCGAGAATCTTGGTGCTCGGGAAGCCGACTTTCGCCGCGGCCTTGAGCGCGGTCGGGTTCATCACCCCCCAGCCGCGCAGGATCACCCAGTCGGGCTTGATCTGGCGCACCTGCAGCCACTGCGCCTGCTGCTCGTTGCCCGGGTGCGGCACCGCGATGTGCGTGACCTGGAAGCCGAATTTCTTCGCCTGCACGTCGAGCACCGGAATGGTTTCCTTGCCGTAGGCCGAGTCGTGATAGATGTTCACGATCTTCTTGCCCTTCAGCTTGTCCATCCCGCCTTCCTTCATCCCGATGAACTTGATCTTGGCGGTGTTCTGGCTCCAGTAATTGGTGATGAGCGGGAACACATAGGGGAACACGCGCCCGTCGGAGGCGTCGGTGCGCCCGTAGCCGACCGAGACGATCGGGATCTTGTCCGCGGTGCCCTTCTCGATCAGCGAGTAGGTGATGCCGGTCGAGAACGGGTGGATGAGTGTCGCGCCCGTTGGGCCCTTTTTCTTCGAGCGCTCGTAGCACTCGACGCCGCGGTCGTTGCGGTACTCGGTCTCGCACTTCTCCCAGGTGAGCTTGACGCCGTTGATGCCGCCGTCGCGCGCGTTCAGCAGCTTGAAGTAGTCGATCATGCCGCCCGAGGCGCCCGAGCCGCCCGGTGCGTACGGCCCGACCCAGTAGAAATTGGCCGGTACGAACTGCTCCTTCGCCTGCGCGGCCACCGCGCCGGCGTAGGCCCCCGCCGCGAGCGCGGCGACGGCGACTAGAAGTGACTTGCGTTTCATGGCTTCCCTCTCCTCTGGAATCACTTTTCCTTCGAGCAGTCGCGCGGCGTGATGCCCTTTTCCTTGGCGTACTGCGCCGCCGAAGCCTCGATCATCGGGCGCACCAGCTTCTGGTCGGACGGGACCCAGTCGCTGATCACCTTCCACTGCCTGCCGTCCCATTGCTGGAACTTCACCTGGCCGCCGCCCTCGTGGTCGGCGCAGGAGAGCTTGAGCGGCTGCATGAAGCCGACCGCGCCGAGCTCCTTCAGGCGCTTCTCGTCGATATTCAGGTTCTCAAGCCCCCAGCGCACCTGCTCGCCGGTCATCGGCTGGCCCTTGCCGAAGCGTCCCTGCGCGGTGCGCACCGCCTCGGTGGTCAGGATGCCCCACAGCACGCCGCGGTTGTAGTAGATCGTGCCGATCCGCGACTTGTCCTCCAGCTCGCCCTGGCCCTTGGCGTAGACGTATTTCTGGATCTCCTTCAGCACCGGGAAGTTCGAGCCCGGCGCGTTGAAGCCGGCCGCGATGTAGCCCTTGGCCGCGTCGCCCGCCGGGATCACGTCCTCTTCCGCGCCGGACCACCAAACGCCCATGATCTTGGTGCGCGGGAAGCCCACCTTCGCCGCGGCCTTGAGCGCGGTCGGGTTCATCACTCCCCAGCCGCGCAGGATCACCCAGTCGGGCTTGATCTGGCGCACCTGCAGCCACTGCGCCTGCTGCTCGTTGCCCGGGTGCGGCACCGCGATGTGCGTCACCTGGAAGCCGTAGATCTTGGCCTGCGCATCGAGCACCGGGATGGTCTCTTTCCCGTAGGCCGAGTCGTGATACAGGTTCACGATCTTCTTGCCCTTGAGCTTGTCCATCCCGCCTTCCCTGGCGCCGATGAACTTGATCTTGGCGGTGTTCTGCGACCAGTAGGTGGTGATCATCGGGAACACGTACGGGAACACGCGCCCGTCCGCCGCGTCGGTACGCCCGTAGCCGATGGAGACGATCGGGATCTTGTCGGCGGTGCCCTTGTCGATGAGCGAATAGGTGATCCCGGTCGAGAGCGGGTGGATGAGCGTCGCGCCGGTCGGGCCCTTTTTCTTCGAGCGCTCGTAGCACTCGACGCCGCGGTCGTTGCGGTACTCGGTCTCGCACTTCTCCCAGGTCACCTTCACGCCGTTGATGCCGCCGTCCCGCGCGTTCAGCAGCTTGAAGTAGTCGATCATGGCGCCGGCGATTCCCGAGCCGCCCGCGGCGTACGGGCCGACCCAGTAGGAGTTCACCGGAACGAACTGCTCCTTCGCCTGCGCCCACGCCCCGGCCGAATACCCTGCCGCCGCGACGAGCCCCAGCGTCACCACCAACGGAATTCGTTTCATTGAATTCGCCTCCTCCTCAGGAGCGGTAACAGCCTGTTCAGTATAGCCCTTCTAGTGGGGAAAGGGCCACAGGCGGAGCTTTTCCTTGGCGATCTGCCACAGCCGCGCCAGGCCGTGCGGCTCCGCGATCAGGAAGAAGATGATGAGCCCCCCGAAGATGATGACCTCCAAGTTGGATACCACGGCGAACGAGATCTCGACGCCGAAGAGGCCGGACACCCAGCCAGAGGCGAGGTTGAGGAAGATCGGGAACAGGATGATGAAGCCGGCGCCGAGGAAGGAGCCGAGGATCGAGCCGACCCCGCCGATGATGACCATGAACAGGATGCGGAAGGACAGGTCCAGGCTGTAGGCCTCGGGCTCGACCGTGCCGAGGTAGGTGAAGGCGTGCAGCGCGCCCGCCACGCCGGCGTAAAACGAGCTGATGGCGAAGGCGAGGAGCTTGGTCTTCATCATCGGAATGCCGACGACGGACGCGGCGACGTCCATGTCGCGCACCGCCATGAAGGCGCGGCCGGTCTCGCTCCTCATCAGGTTCTTGGCAAGAAGCGCCATCGCCGCCACCACCGCGAGCGTCAGCAGGTATTTCTTCGCCGGGGTGTCGAAGCGGTAGCCGAGAATCGCGATTTCCTGCGCGGTGATCACGCCCGAGGTGCTGTAGTTGGAGAACCAGCCGACGCGCTGCAGCACCCACAGCACGAAAAACTGGGCCGCGAGCGTCGCCACGGCGAGGTAGAAGCCCTTGATCCTCACGCTCGGCAGGCCGAACACGATCCCCACTGCCGCCGCGCACAGGCCGGCGAGGACGAACGCGGCGAGGATCGGGATCCCGGGAATGCGCAGCACGAAGTTGTAGGTCATGAACGCGCCCACCGCCATGAACGCCGCGGTGCCGAGCGAGAGCTGCCCGGCGTAGCCGGTGAGGATGTTGAGACCCAGCGCGGCGAGCGAGAAGATGAGAAACGGCGTCAGGATCGCACCCAGCCAGTACTGGTTGCCGAACGCGGGCACGAGCAGGAACGCGACTGCGAGCAGGATCGCGATGGCGACCCGGTCCTGCAGGATCGGAAAGATCTGCTGGTCCTGCGCGTACGTGGACTTGAACTGGCCGGCCTCGCGGTAGAGCATCGCTAGACCCGATCGATGATCTTCTCGCCGAACAGGCCCTCGGGCCGGAACAGCAGGAACACGAGCGCCACCACGTAGGCGAACCACGACTCGATCCCGCCGCCGACGAACGGGCCGAGGTAGACCTCGGCGAGCTTCTCGGTGGCGCCGATGATGAGGCCGCCGACGATCGCGCCGAGGATGGACTCGAAGCCTCCCAGGATCAGCACCGGCAGCGCCTTCAGCGCGACGAAGGTGAGCGCGTATTGCACGCCGTTGCGGACGCCCCACATCAGCCCCGCCACCAGCGCGACGAACCCGGCCACCGCCCACACGATCGCCCAGATGTGCTGCAGCGGGATGCCCACCGCGAGCGCCGCCTGGTGGTCGTCGGCCACCGCGCGCAGCGCCCGGCCGATCCGCGTCTTCTGGAAGAACAGCGCGAGCACCGCCACCAGCACCCCCGCCACCAACGCCGCGAACAGGTCGAACTGGCTGATGTTCACGTTCCAGCGCTGCGACAGCCACTCCATCGGCACGTCGGGGACGCCCAGCTCCAGTCCGTGCGGCTGCGAGCCCCAGATCATCTGCGACAGCCCCTCCAGCACGAAGGTGAGGCCGATCGTCGCCATGAACAGCGTGATGGGCGCCTGATTCACGAGCGGGCGCAGCACCACGCGCTCGGTGGCGATCCCGAGCAGCACCATCGCGGCGAGCGTCACCACCAGCGCGAGCCAGAAATTCCATCCGGCCTCGGTGAGCGACACGAAGGTGAGCGCGGCGAAGAACACCATCGCGCCCTGGGCAAAATTGAATACGCCCGAGGCCTTGTAGATGAGCACGAAGCCGAGCGCCACCAGCGCGTACATCACGCCCGCCAGCAGCCCCCCGGCCAGCACCTCGACGAAGAAGACGAACTCCATCTAGTGCGCCACCCCGAGGTAGGCGTCGATCACCGCCTGGTTCGAGCGCACCTCGTCAGGCGTGCCGTCGGCGATCCTGCGCCCGTAGTCGAGCACCACCACGCGGTCGGAGATGTCCATCACCACGCCCATGTCGTGCTCGATCAGCACGATCGTCGTGCCGTAGTGGTCGTTGACATCGAGCACGAAACGGCACATGTCCTGCTTTTCCTCCAGGTTCATCCCGGCCATCGGCTCATCGAGCAGCAGCAGCGTGGGCTCGGCGGCGAGCGCCCGGCCCAGCTCGACGCGCTTTTGCAGGCCGTAGGGCAGCCGCCCGACCGGGGTCTTGCGGATGTGCTGGATCTCGAGGAAGTCGATGATCTCCTCGGCGGCGCGGCGGTGCGCGAGCTCCTCCTTCTTCGCCGGCCCGGCCCACAGCGCCTGCTGCAGGAAATTGCAGCGCATCTTGAGGTTGCGGCCGGTCATGATGTTGTCGAGCACCGTCATGCCCTTGAACAGGGCGATGTTCTGGAAGGTGCGCGCGATGCCGAGCGCCGCCGCCTCGTGCGAGTCCATGTCGTGGAATTCGCGCCAGGCCGCGCCCTGGCGCAGCCGGATGGTGCCTTTCTGCGCGTGATAGACGCCGTTCAGCACGTTGAGCATGGAGCTCTTTCCGGCCCCGTTCGGCCCGATGATCGCCCTGACCTCGTGCTCGCGCACGTCGAACGACACCTCGACGAGCGCCTTCACGCCGCCGAACGAGAGCGACACGTTCTCAACCGCGAGGACGACCTCGCCGACGCGCTGCGCGCCTGCGATCGGTTGCGGCACGGTCATCGAATCACGCCGCCTTGCGGGCCGCCGCGGACGCGAAGGTCCTGGCGTCGCGGATCTTGAGGTCGGCCGAGAACGTGCCGGTGCGCCCGTCCTCGTAGCGTACCTGCGCCTCGATGTGCACGTCTTTGCGGCCGCTGTAGAGCGCCTCCACCAGGGCGGCGTACTTCTCGGCGATGAACCCCCGCCGCACCTTGCGCGTGCGCGTGAGCTCCTCGTCGTCGGGATCGAGATCCTTGTGCAGGATCAGGAAACGGTGGATCTGGGAGTTGGCGAGCTCGGGATCCTGGGCGAGGTCGGCGTTCACCCGCTCGACGCACCCGCGCACCAGCTCGTACACCTCGTCGCGCAAGGCGAGGTCGGTGAAACCCGAGTACGCCAGGTTGCGCCGCTCGGCCCAGTTGCCCACCGCCTCCATGTCGATGTTGACGAAGGCGCACACCGTGTCGCGCGCCTGCCCGAAGCACACCGCCTCCTTCACGTAGGGGAAGAACTTGAGCTTGTTCTCCAGGTACTTGGGGGCGAACAGCGTTCCGTCGGAGAGCCTGCCGACGTCCTTCACGCGGTCGATGATCTTGAGGTGGCCGTCGGCGTCGACGTAGCCGGCATCGCCGGTGTGGAACCAGCCCTCGGCGTCCTTCGCCTCGAGCGTCGCCTGGGGATTCTTGTAATACTCCTTGAACAGGCCCGGCGAGCGGATCAGCAGCTCGCGCTCGGGCGTGAATTTCAGCTCCACCCCGCGCACCGCCGGCCCGACCGTGTCGGGCTTCACCTGGCCGTCGGGCTGCACGCAGACGAACACGCTGGTCTCGGTCGAGCCGTAGAGCTGCTTCAGGTTGATGCCGATCGAGCGATAGAACTTGAACAGGTCCGGCCCGATCGCCTCGCCGGCGGTATAGGCGACGCGCACCCGGCTCATGCCAAGGACGTTCCTGAGCGGGCCGTAGACCACCAGGTCGCCCAGGCGGTAGAGCAGCCGGTCGAGCGCGCCCACCGGCTTGCCGTCGAGCAGCGCTCCACCCACGCGCTGGGCGATCGCCATGAAACGCGCGTACAGCCAGCGCTTGACGCGGCTCGCGTCCTCCATGCGGATCGAGACCTGCGTGAGCAGCGCCTCTAGCACTCGCGGCGGGGCGAAGTAATACGTCGGCCCGATCTCGCGCATGTCGGTCATCACCGTCTCGGGCGATTCGGGGCAGCAGATGCAATAGCCGGTGACGAAAGGTTGTGCGAGCGAAAAGATGAACTGCCCGACCCAGGCGGGCGGCAGGTAGGCGAGCGCCACGTCGCGGTCGTCGAGCCGCTCGAGCTCGGCCGCCGCGCGGGCGCGGTCGATGAGCGCGTGGTGGGTGAGCACCACGCCCTTCGGCGTGGCCGTCGTCCCGGAGGTGAAGAGCATCGCCGCGGCGTCCTCGCCGCGCCCCTTGGCGATCTCGGATTCGAGAAACGCCGGGTCGCGCCGGTACGCCGCGCGCCCGCGGTCGCGCAGGCTTTCGTAGCTGGCAAGGACGCCCTCGGCATAGTGGCGCATGCCGCGCGGGTCGTCGTAATAGATGTGCCTGAGCGTCGGGCACTGCGGCAGGATCTCGAGCAGCTTGTCCACCTGCTCCTGATCCTCCGCGAAGGCGTGCGAGATCTCGGCATTCTGGATCGGGAACCCCATCTCGGCGGCGACCGCATCCTGGTACAGCGGCACCGGGACGCCGCCGAGGCACTGCGCGGCGCACATCGCGGCATACAGGCGCGGGCGATTGTCGCTGACGAGCGCCAGATGGTCGCCGCGCTTGAACCCCTGCTCGGCGAGGCCGCAGGCGAGCGCGCGCACCTCTTCGGCGAATTCGTGCCAGGTCCAGGTTTGCCAGATGCCCAGGTCCTTCTCGCGGATCGCAGGGCGCGCGCCGCGAATCCGCGCGTGCATCATCAGCAGCTTCGGAAACGTGTCCAGCTCTCCGATGCCGGGTTCCATGGGGTCCCTCTCCTCGTTGAGCCCGCGGATTCTTGCACAAAATCCGACGTGCATGGCATAGAGTACGGGCCTCCGCCGTTGTCGTACTGGAGACACCGCAGGGCACCGCGCTTCTCGCGGTCTGGACTTAATCTGCGTCAAGCCCGGCGCCGGCGCGCCGGTCTAGGCTGCGGCCCATGCTGCTGCTGATCGTGCTGATGGTCGCCATGATCGCGGTGGTGGTGAGCTATTTCTGGCAGCTCTCGCCGCGCGGAGTGAATCGCGCCAAGCTGCTCGCCGCCAACGTGATCGTGCTCGCGCTCGCTGCGGGTGTCGCCATGCTCGCCGGCTACATCCTGTACCGCGGCGGCGCGCAACAGGTCGAAAAGAAGGACATGCTCGCGTATCTCGCCATCATGGCGGGGGGCATGGCGTTCCTGCTGGTGGTGCTGGTCGGCGGCGTGATCCGCAACCTGCTCGTCTTCCCGCGCTCACGCCGCGCCCCAGACGTCCCGGGCGAGCGTTAGCACCAGCTCCAGCTTCCTCCTCTGGTCGTCCGCTCCGTCAGCGCTTGCCTTCGAGACGCAGGAGCGCGATCAGCAGCTCGACGATCATCTTCTTGTGCGGGTCGCTCAGCGCCTCGTACTTCTTCGACAGCCACTGCGGGTCTACGCGGTAGGCGGCCGTGTCCTGCTTGAGCGTCGCGTGCGCGTGTGCCGGAGCGCCCTCGCCGAAACGCAGCCAGTGCGGCGACACCTCCAGCCAGAGCGCGAGCGCGCGGATCTTGTCCTGGGAAGGGAGCGCTCTCCCGGCGAGCCACTTGCGCACCGCCTGAGCCGTGACCGGGGTGCCGTCGTAGCGCAGGTTGAAATCGCGCGCGAGGCCCGCGGCCCCGCCCGTCACTTGCGCGCGCTTGAGGCTCTCTCCCAGTCGCTTGCTAAAACCTTGTTTTTCATCGACAAGCGCCATCCCGGGAAAAATAGCATCAAGGCCCTGCGGGGATGGCTACTATCGGTTGTCATCTTTCGAAACCGTCAGTACGATGCGCGCTTCGATCAAGATGGATTGGCGAACGCTCAGCCTGTCGGAGATCGTCGAGCAGATCCCGGTCGGCGTGGTGATCACGCGCCGCGACGGCCGCATCGATTTTGCAAACGCGCGCGCGCACATGCTCCTTGGCGCAGGCGAAACCTTGCTCGCCGGACGCGACATTGCGCTGATCAGGACGGAGTCCCGCTTTGCCCCGGCGCGAGCGCAGGCATCGCGGCAGGGTCACGCGCAGTGGCAGGACCTGTCGAGCTGGCGAACCCTGTCCGGTTCGCGCGTCTGCGCGCTCGAGACAATCGTCCCGATGGTTGACGAGGACGGCGAAGTCCGCTACTTCGTCCACTTCCTTCAGCAATTGAGCGCCACCGCGATGTTCCCGGGCTGAGCCGGCGCCCGCGGCGCCGGTTACGAGGGATCGGGCTGACGGGCGCTTCGCGCTGCAGGCGCGCCTCGTGCAGGAACGCGGTCTTTCACTTGAAGACGCTCTGGACGAGAACGCCGGGAAGCCACGTCGCGGTCACTGGCACGAAGATGACGACGAGCAGCGTCGCGAGGTCCGCGAAGAAGAAGGGGATGGAGCCCTTGATCACGGTGGTGATCGGGATCTTCGAGGTGCCGCTCACGGCGAAGAGATTGAGGCCGACCGGCGGGGTGACGACGCTCATTTCGACCGCCAGCGTGAGCATGACGCCGAGGTGCAGCGGGTCGATCTTGAGGGCGTAGGCGACCGGGAAGACCACCGGCACGGTGAGCAGCACCATGGCGATGCCGTCGACGAAGCAGCCGAGTATCAGCAGCACGCCCATGAAAGCGAAGATGAACCCGGTCTGCGACAGGCCCCAGCCGGTGACGACCTTGGTGATCTGCTGCGGCCAGTAGAGGTTGGCGGCGAGGAACTGGAACACGCCCACGCTGCCCACCAGGAACAGGATCACCGCGGTGAGGTTCAGCGCGCGTCGCGTGATCGGCACCAGCTGCCTGATGAACTCGCCCCGGCCGCTCGCGAGGCCGTAGATCAGGGCGTAGCCGCAGGCGGCGGCCGCGGCTTCGGTCGGCGTGAAGACGCCGCCGTAGAGGCCGCCCAGGATGATCACCGGCATGCCCAGTCCCGGCAGCGCGCCCATGAACTCGCGCCCGAGCCGCGCCCACGAGAAGCTGCCGCGCGGCAGCTTGATGCGCAAGCTGATGATCATCACGGTGATGATGCTGGTCAGCGCGAGCAGCAGGCCCGGGATGATGCCGGCGAAGAACAGCTTCACGATGGAGGTCTCGGTGACGATGCCGAAAAGGATCAGGATGATGCTCGGCGGGATCAGGATCGCGATGCCGCCGTTGCCGGCGACGATGCCCGCCGAGAGCCACTTCGGATAGCCGCGCTTGGTCATCTCGGGGATGGCGATCACGCTCATCGCCGCGGCGGAAGCGACGCTCGAGCCGGAGATCGAGGCGAACAGCACGCAGGCGAGGATGGTCGAGACGCCGAATCCCCCGGGCAGCCAGCCCGCCAGCGCGTCGGCGAACCGGAACAATTGCGCGATCAGCCCCGTGCGCTCCATCAGGAAGCCGGCATAGATGAACAGCGGGATCGCCATCAGCGAATAGCGGCCGATGAAATTGAAGAAGGCGCGGAAGATCACCTCGGGCTCGAGCAGCGGGTCGATCAGGATGTAGACCGCGCTGCTCGCCGAGAGCGCGATGCCGATCGGGATGCCGACCACCAGCAGGACGAGCACGACGATGCCGACGATGACCACGCTTCAGGACTTCAATGGAGGAGCATCTTGCTTTCGTCCTCGGCGGGCTCTTCCAGGACGGTGCGGCCGCGCATCTTCTGGATGTCGCGGTACACCTGGAAGAAGAGCTGGATCGCCATGAACGTGAAACCGAACAGCAGCACCCACAGGAACGGCGCCAGCGGCAGCAGCAGGCTCTCGGTGCGCGTGTCGTACTTCTGGCTGTCCATGACCTCGGGAATTCCCCACCACACCACGGCCAGCAGGAACAGGAACGAGAAGGTCAGGCCCGCCAGACGGACGATCTCGGCCGCCTTGCGCGCGCGCGGCCCGACGGCCTCGGCAAGCTCAAGGAAAACGGTGACGTTGAGGTGCGACTCGTTGCGCTGCGCGATGCAGAAATAGAAGAAGACGCTGCTCAGGATGACGTAGGTGACGAAGTCCTGCTGCCAGTAGAACGACTGCCCGAGGGTATAGCGCCGCACCACCTCGAGCAGGGCGAGCAGCGTGCAGCCGAACAGCAGCACTGCGGCGGCGGGCCCCAGGATTCTCTCCTGGAAGGCCCGCCAGATTGCGTACGCTTTTTCCACGCGCCGGGGCCGGTCCTCGGCGCCGGGTTACTTGATGACGATCTTCGAGGCGTGCTTCGTGCAGTCGACCTTCTCGATCCACGAGGAGCCGGCCGGGTTCTGCTTGGACAGCTCGCGGCCCTCCTTGACGAAGGTGTCGACCCAGGGGTTGGCGGCAGCCGGCGTCTTGCTCTTCACGTACCGGGTCGTCGCGTCGCCCATGGCGCTCACCATGGCGGAAACCTCCTGCGGGTTCAGCCAGTACACGCCCGGCTTGGCCGGGTCCTTGGTGCCGTACTTGTCGTAGGCCATCTTGTCGAAGCACCAGTTGTACTCTTTCTGCACCTGGATGGTTTCCAGAATCAGCTTCTGCAGCGCGGCCTGGGTCGCCGGGGACTGCCGGTCCCACCAGCGCCGGCTGGCGCTGATCATGTAATAGTCGCCGACGAAAGCGCCGGCGCCGCCCATGGTGTAGTAAGGCGCCTGCTCGCGCATGCTGTTCCAGCCGCCGAGGCTGGTCATCAGCCCGTCGATCACGCCCGATTCCATCGCGCTCGGCACTTCGCCGAACCCCATCACCACCGGGTTCGCCTTCCACGACTCGAGCGAGGCGTTCTCGACCGGGCCCATGCTGCGGATCTTGCGGCCGGTGAAGTCGGAGGGCTTGGTGTAGCGCTTCTTGCCGCCCACGCCCATGCCGAAGCTCATGTGCCCGACGCCGAACACCTTGATCGCCTGGTTCTTCGCCAGACGATCCACCAGCATCTGGTAGGTCTTGGTCTTATCGAGGTTATCGACCGCGCCGACGGTAGTGAGTACGCCCGGACCCACCACGGCCATCATCCAGGCATCGACCGGCGCCGCCTTGCCGATCTGCATCCAGGTCATCTCGAGATTGCCCTGGCGCATCGCCTCGAAAGCCTCGGGCACGGTGTACAGCGCGCCGGCATAGTACAGGCGCGCCTCGCTTCCAGGGATCGCCTGAGGCAAGCGCTCGGCGAAGTACTTCATCGCCAGGCCCGCCGGGTGCGGCGGCGGCGGGAAATCCGCGGCGAAGCGCAGCACCACCTTCTTCGGTGCGTCCTGCGCGGCCGCCGGTTGGGGGGTTCCCCAAGCCAGGGCCAGCGCCGCAATCGCGGCGCCCAAAATCCGTGTGGGCTGATACGGTGCCATAGATACCTCCTCCTCCGGCGACCGTATCCCACGGACCGTCCCAGCGTCAAGCATTGCGCACCGCAGCGTTTGCGCCGCGGACGAGGAAAGGGGTAGATTGCGGCGAGGAGGATTGCCATGAGACCGATCTTTGCCGCGACTGCCGCCGTAGCCCTGCTCGGTGCCTGCGCTTCGACACCCCCCGAGCCCCTGCGCGCGACCGCCCAGCTGCAAGCGACCAAGGGCAACAAGACCTTCGGAGAGGCGACCTTCGAGCAGGTCGGCGACAAGGTCCACGTCGTCGTCTACGTGCAGGGGCTCAAGCCCGGCCAGGAGCACGGCCTGCACATCCACGAGGTCGGCGATTGCAGCTCGGGCGACGGCATGAGCACCAAGGGCCACTTCAATCCCTTCGGCAAGCCGCACGGCAATCCTTCCAGCGGCGAGCGCCACGCCGGCGACTTGCCGGCGCTCAAGGCCGCCAAGAACGGCCGCGCCAAGGTCGACGTCATGATGGACATCATCACCGTGGCCCCCGGGCCGGCGAGCGTGATCGGCCGCGGCCTGATCGTGCATGCCGATCCGGACGACTACAAGACGCAGCCCACGGGCAACGCCGGCGCGCGCATCGCCTGCGGGGTAATCCGTCCGGGTTGAGCGCGGCGCGCCTACATGCTGCGCCGGTACTGACCGCCGACCTCGAACAGCGCGTGGGTGATCTGCCCGAGCGAGCAAACCCGCACCGCTTCCATCAGCACCGCGAACACGTTCTCGTCGCGGATCACCGCCTGGCGCAGCCGCTCGAGCATCGCCGGAAAATCCTTGGCATGCTTGCGCTGGAACTCGCGCAGGCGCTTGAGCTGGCTTTTCTTCTCCTCCTCGGTCGAGCGGATGAGCTCCAGCTTCTGCGGAGCCGCCTCGCCGTGGGGATTGCGGAAGGTATTGACCCCGACGATGGGGTACGACCCGTCGTGCTTCCTGTGCTCGTAAGTGAGCGACTGTTCTTGTATTTGGCCGCGCTGGTAGCCCGTTTCCATCGCCCCGAGCACCCCGCCTCTTGAGCTGATCGCCTCGAATTCCTTCAGCACCGCCTCTTCCACCAGGTCGGTCAGCTCCTCGATCGCGAACGAGCCCTGATTCGGGTTCTCGTTCTTGCCCAGGCCCCACTCCTTGTTGATGATCATCTGGATCGCCATCGCGCGGCGCACCGATTCCTCGGTAGGCGTGGTGATCGCCTCGTCGTAGGCGTTGGTGTGGAGCGAGTTGGTGTTGTCGTAGGTCGAAATCAGCGCCTGCAGCGTGGTGCGGATGTCGTTGAACGCGATCTCCTGCGCGTGCAGCGAGCGGCCCTAGCGCGAAGAGGTGGCCGGGGCCCTAGCGGGGTGGAGTGCTTCTACAAGATCGGAAGCAATGAAAGTAGCTATGCTTAGGTCCTGGCTTGAGATGCCAAAAATCCCCGCATGAGCATCGTCAACAAACGCTTCGTCGACGAACGGTTTGCTCAAAATGGATAGATCTCGTCCGAAAGTCGCGGCGACTTCCTTCTTAGTTTTTCCGACGAGTAGCTGCGCGAGTTTCCCCTTCGCTTTGAGTCCGATCCCGGACTTCGTCATTCGGGACCGAATATCGGCGACTCGTGCCTCACGATCCTCTAGGCCACTGAATTCGAGCCAGAACACGGATAGATAGTCTTCCGATGTATCTGGAAGAAATGCTGTAGCGGCGGGCGTCCCGTCTTCGCGAAGTCTTGTGGAGCTGCAGTACCGAACTACGTGGTGCGTGCTTGGTATTTCGTCGCCGTCACTCACGACGAGAGCCACATCATAGGAAAAGGGACGACCTGACTCACTAGCGCACCGATCCGATCCACGGTTGTTGACCCGGAAATCCTTTCCACCTGGCCGGTATGTCTGGGATTGTCTCGAGCAACCGTGAATTGCACGGTCGTGATATCGGAGAAGTAAATACCAACCGCTCTACTTTTGGACTCCCGCCACTCAGCGAGGAGTCCCTTAGGACCGAGTGTCAAATGCGGATAGGGCATCCGTGGATGAGATTTCGCGAAAACGGCAAACGCATAAAGCGCATCCATCGAAAAAGGTTCCTCCTCGTCTTGCGCCGCCTCGACTAACGCTTTCACTCGTGACGCAATCGCAGCACCTGCGGGCACGACTGTGGCCTCAAGCTTGTTAAGCAAGGCTCTAAACTTTTCGTCGAATTGTTCAACAGGTTGAAGCTGGTCAAATACCGAAGCATTGGAAGCTTCCAATGCACCGGCGGAAGCGGGTGCTGAACAAACTGTAAAAGCTGCAGCGCCACTCGAATAACCGGCAGGGAGGCTGACAACAACATCGTACTCCGACGGCGTAGCGCCCCATATCAGCGGCAAGACGTTTGGAGGACTAAGCTCGTGGCCTATCTTGACAGCCAGCAACTTTGTGAGCGGCATTGACTCAACGGCCTCTGCTGTTAGCCAAGCCAGGCCGCTTGCCGCAAGAGCGCTTATCGTGATGTTCCAAGTTGCCGGTTCCGGGATCCAGTTTCTCGGCACATAAAAGACAGCCGCCGGATTCTCGCGCTTGTCTTTAGGGTCGATCGACGGCTGGGTTGCAGCACTTCCAACGTCGGTGATAAATTCAATGTCGCGTACGGAGAGCGCTTGATTGTTCATCGTTCCTTCCCCCAGACGCTGCGTTGAACATCGCGATCAGTAAGCTCTTCAAACCCCTTCACGATCCACTCGTGAGCTGTTTCAAACCAGTCGTCAACTCCCTTGTCGGACCTATCGCTCCCGATCCCCTTCGCGCTTAGCTCGAATAAGAGAATCTGCTCCTTCTTTTCGCCCCTAAAGGCAGGTTGAAGCTTTATGGACAATCGACCTTTGTCGGCCGGAAGATCGAACAGGGCTTGCCAGTTAACGCTGCGGGGCGCGGGAAGAAAACCATCCTTACTGGACTGCCACGTCATTCTCCCCATAACTTTGTCGATGTCACTCATCGCGGTCCAGCCGGCCTCGTGGGATATGTGATTTACGTATGTCAATTCACATTCCCGAATGGCGAGCCCGATGCCCATCTCTGCAAGAAACTCTCGATATAGCGTCCAATGCTGCGAAAACTTTCGGTATATCTCGTCGTACGTTGAATATTGCGAACGATTGGGGCCCTCACGCCAATTGAAATAGAACCGATCGCGCTGCAGCTGCACCAGCTCGTCTTGATTCTTGTTGATGAACCAAAGCCTTGGCAATGGGATAGAGCCCGAAGCTAGATCTCTTGCGATGCTCTCCTCTAGACCAAGAGGTATCGCATGTTCGCATTCCGGAAACTCGCTCATGATTCGCGGCCAGAAAGCCCCAAGGTGTGCGACTTTCAGCTTGGGCACCGGCTCGAGAACCAGGCCCGATACCACCTCCGTGACAGGCGGTTTCTTGTATTTAGCGTGTGACTTCAATGGCTTACGTGGCCTTGACCGTCACGACCGGCTTGCTGAACGCGCAGCTTTTTCTGGCCATGAGCGCACAGTCTACATGCTTCTTCTGTACTGCCCGCCCACCTCGAACAGCGCGTGGGGATCTGCCCGAGCGAGCAAACCCGCACCGCTTCCATCAGCACCGCGAACACGTTCTCGTCGCGGATCACCGCCTGGCGCAGCCGCTCGAGCATCGCCGGCGAATCCTTGGCGTGCTTGCGCTGGAACTCGCGCAGGCGCTTTAGCTGGCTCCGCTTCTCCTCGTCGGTCGAGCGGATCAGCTCCAGCTTCTGCGGCACGGCTTCCCCGTGCGGGTTGCGGAAGGTATTCACCCCGACGATGGGGTACGACCCGTCGTGCTTCTTGTGCTCGTAATGGAGCGACTCCTCCTGGATCTTGCCGCGCTGGTAGCCCGTCTCCATCGCCCCGAGCACCCCGCCTCTTGAGCTGATCGCCTCGAATTCCTTCAGCACCGCCTCTTCCACCAGGTCGGTCAGCTCCTCGATCGCGAACGAG
>MERQ01000085.1 GCA_001770655.1 Betaproteobacteria bacterium RIFCSPLOWO2_12_FULL_68_20 | reverse complement strand
AGTCCTCGTCACCGGCGGGGCGGGCTACATCGGCTCGCACATGGTGAAGATGCTGCTCGAGACGGGCGCCGAGGTCGTGGTGCTCGACGATCTTTCGACCGGGTTTCGCGACGCGGTGCCGGGGGGAGAATTCGTGCGCGGCAGCGTCGGATACCGCTCGCTGCTCGGCGTGCTGTTCTCGGGGCGGCGCTTCGACGCGGTCATGCACTTCGCCTCGTCCTCCCAGGTCGGCGAGTCGGTGGCGCTGCCCGGGAAGTATTACCGCAACAACCTCGCGAACGCGCTGGTCCTTCTCGATGCCATGGTCGAGCATCGCATACCGCGCTTTGTGTTCTCCTCGTCCGCTGCGGTGTACGGCGAGCCGCGCTATACGCCGATCGACGAGCGCCATCCGCTCGAGCCGGCGAATCCCTACGGCCGCACCAAGCGCGCGCTGGAGGAGGCGCTCGCCGACTACGAGCGCGCGCACGGGCTGCGATTCGCGAGCCTGCGCTACTTCAATGCCGCGGGCGCCGACCCCTCGGGGCTGCTGGGCGAGCGCCACGAGCCCGAGACGCACCTGATTCCGCTCGCCCTGCGCGCCGCCGCCGGGCGGCTCACGGTGCTGCGCGTCCACGGCACCGACTACGACACGCCCGACGGTGCGCGAGGTGATCGGCGCCGCACGCCGCGTGACGCGGCGCCCGATCCCGGCGGTGGACGACGCGCGCCGCCCGGGCGTGGGCGCGGCGCGTCGAGGCGGGCGCGCCCGGCAGGCTGCTCAGAACAGGAACCTGAAGTTCGCCGACACCGCGGTGTAGTCGTAATCGCCGTTGACCATGTTCGAGCTGCGCTCGCCCTTGTCGAGACCGACGCCGATCTCGGTGGCGCGGATCGGCGTGTAGCCGGCGGCGACGCGCACGCCCCTGAACGTATCGCTGCGCCGCGGACCGGCAGGCGCCAGCACGAAGCCCGGGTCGCCGCGGTAGTCGCGCTCCTCGCGCACCCACCGCGCGTGCAGCACGACCTTCTCGGTCGGCGCCCACGACGGCCCGAGGCCGTATCCCGTGGAGAGCACGTAGCTCGCCGAGACGTCCCCGCTGGAGTGCAGCTCGCGCCAGATCGCCGCGTTGATCAGCGTTTTTCCCGCCGGAGTCCAGTCGAAGCCGAGCCGCCCGGTCGCGCCGCTGAAATCGCGCTGCGGCACCTGGTCGTGCTTGCGGCTGGTGTGGCCCAGCCGCGCGTCGAGACTCGTCTTGCCGGTAACATGCCAGCGCACCACCGCGCTCGTCTCGGTTTCCTTGTAGGAGTTGTCCACCGTTCCACCGGCGGTCACCTCGCGGTTGCGGAAATCGCCGTCGGTGACCCTGACCTGTCCGCCGATCGAGTTCTCGGCCGGTGTGACGTAGTCAGCGCCCACCGTGGCGGCGGTCGCGCGGCTCTCGAGCGGCGCCAGTTGCGCGGCGCTGTGCTCGTAGCGCAGGCCGTCGAGCCCGGCGCGCAGGCGCCAGCGCGGCGTCAGCAGGTAGCGCGCACTCGCGAATGCGTGGTGCTCGGTCACCATGTCCTTGAGCGGCATGCGGATCTCGGCCAGGTCGGCAAGATATCGCCGCGTGCCGTAGCCGGCGGACCCGCTCCACTGCGGCCCGGCCACCCATTTCCACTCGCCGCGCGCCCGGTAGGCGAGGTGATCGAGCACGCTGAAGTGCTGGTAGTCGTTGTTCTCGACCCGCGCGTCGAGCAGCACCTGCTGGCGGCTGATCCTGAGGTCGGATCTCACCCCGGCGCCGAGGCGCCACACGGTGTCCGAGCGCCGGCTGGTGCCGAGGATGGCCTGGGTGTTCGCGCCGTCGGACAGCCTGAACAGGTTGTCGTCGCGCATGGCACCGCCCTGGACCCAGAAATAGGTGGGCCGCCTCGCGCCTTCTTCCATCGGGTAGGCGGGAAACTTGCCCTGCGAGGGCCAGGGCAATTCCTCGATCGACTTGAAGGCGAAGGCGAGCGCCGGGGCGCAGCACAGGATCAGTCCGGCGGAAATTCTTGCGCATGTCATAGGGGTGGCTTTCTCCAAGTGTTCACCCCTCCCCGTACTGCCTGCAAAACGAAGCGAATTCCGTGCCCGTCGAAAAATCCGATTTCAGTCGCGCCGGACCGACACGGAAATTCCCTGCCGTCCTGCGGCCTTAACGCTCGCCGGGCCCCCTGCGTCGTCGCCTCGCGACGTTCGATCCCTGCGCGGGCGCGCCGCGCGCTGTCGGGCAATCCCATCAGGCGGCCGAAACCCGTTGATTCCACGGCATTGGCGGGTTTGTGGCACGTGCATTGCAGGATTGCCGCGTCATGTCCACGCTCGCGAGCGAACTGCGCCCCGCCGGCGCCGATCTGCCGGCGGTCGCGCTGCTGCAGACCGCGCTCGCCCCGGTAGTGTGCGTGGGCATGCTCGGCGCCGCCATGCTCGCGCACGGCGAGCCGTTCGCCGCGCGCTACAGCGGCCTCGCGCTGATCGCGTTCTTCCTCTCCTTGCAGGTGTTCGGCGCGCTGCCGCTCGCGAACGGCGCGGGGCCGCGTCCGCTGTTCGGGCCGGCGTCGCGCCTGGCGGTGCGCTGGGCGGCGGTGGTCGGGATCCTGCTCTTCCTCGGCTTTCTCACCAAGCTTTCCGGGCTGTATTCGCGCAAGGTGATGCTGACCTGGTTCGCGCTGACGCCGTTCGCGCTGCACATCGCCCAGGAATTCGCGTGCCGCCTGCTGCCGCGGCTTGCGATCGGCGCCGCGCGCACGCGCGTCATCGTCGGCGCGAACGGCCTGGCGCACGAGCTCGCGCGCCGCATCGCGGAGGACCCCTGTCTCGGCGAGGTGAAGGGATTCTTCGACGACGCCGCGCCCGGCCAGGAGCGCGCCTCCGGACGCCTGCCGCTGCTTGGCGGCCTGCAAGACGTGCCGGATTACGTCAAGCGCCACGGCGTGAACCTGGTCTACATCGCGCTGCCGACCACCGCCGATCCCAAGGTGCGGCGCCTGCTCGAGCGGCTGCGCGACACCACGGCCTCGGTCTACTTCGTCCCCGACACGCTCGCCGTCGATCTCATCCAGCCGCGCATCGAGTCGATCGGCGGGATCCCGGCGATCGCGCTGTGCGAGACGCCGCTCTACGGCGTCAACGTCGCGATCAAGCGCGGCATGGACCTGGCGATCGCCTCGGCGGCGCTGGTGCTGGTATTGCCCCTGATGGCGGCAATCGCCGCCGCGGTCAAGCTCGGCTCCCCCGGACCGGTGCTCTTCAAGCAGCGCCGCTACGGGCTCGATGGCCGCGAGATCGTGGTCTACAAATTCCGCAGCATGACCGTCTGCGAGGACGGCGCGCGCCTCGCGCAGGCGAAAAGGGGAGACGCGCGCGTGACCGCATTCGGAGCGCTGCTGCGGCGCTTCTCGCTCGACGAGCTGCCGCAGCTCATCAACGTGCTGGAGGGAACCATGAGTCTGGTCGGGCCGCGGCCGCACGCCGTGGCGCACAACGAGCAGTACCGGCGCCTGATCCGCGGCTACATGGTGCGCCACAAGGTGAAGCCGGGCATCACCGGCTGGGCGCAGGTGAACGGCCTGCGCGGCGAGACCGACGGCGTGGACAAGATGCGGCGGC
Organism: Betaproteobacteria bacterium RIFCSPLOWO2_12_FULL_68_20; assembly: GCA_001770655.1. Lineage (GTDB taxonomy): Bacteria > Pseudomonadota > Gammaproteobacteria > Burkholderiales > SG8-39 > 2-12-FULL-68-20. The sequence continues at coordinate 11,811 of MERQ01000085.1, read as the reverse complement.
GCATCGAGTTCGACCTCGACTACCTCAGGCACTGGTCGCTGCCGCTCGACCTGTGGATTCTCTTCAGGACCGCGTTCGTGGTGCTGAAGGATCCGAACGCCTACTGAGGCCCGGGAAGCAGCCATGAAAAAACGCCCGGCAGACACCCTTTTCGGCCTGTTCGTCGGCTTGATCCTCGGCCTCGTCCTGGGCATGTTCGCCGCCATCGCCGCGGCCCAGCAGCCGGCGCAGGAGGAGATGAAGCTCGGCGCGGGCGACGTGGTGCGCATCACCGTCTACAACAACCCGGACCTCACCACCGAGACCGACGTGGCCGAGGGCGGCTCCATCGCCTTTCCGCTGATCGGCGAGGTGCCGGTCGGCGGCCTGAGCCCCTCGGCGGCGGCGCGCCAGATCGCGGATCGCCTCACCAAGGGCAAGTTCATTCCCAACGCCCAGGTCAACCTGCGCATCCTCGAGCAGAAGAGCCGCATGGTGTCGGTGCTCGGCGAGGTGGCGAAGCCGGGCAAGTACCCGGTGACCAAGCCGAGCAACCTCACCGAGCTGATCGCGGCGGCCGGCGGCATCACCGAGCGCGGCTCGAGCACCGTGTCGATCGTCAAGCGCACGCCCGAGGGCGCCACCAAGCGCCACACGGTGAGCGTGAAGACCCTGCTCAGCGACGCCGCCGATCCTTCCAAGGAAATACTGATAGACGGCGGCGACGTGGTGTTCGTGCCGGTCGCGCCGCAGTTCTACATCTACGGCGAGGTGCGCAAGCCCGGCGCCTATCCGCTCGCCGACGGCCTCACGGTCACGCAGGCGCTCTCGGTGGGAGGGGGGCTCACGATCCGCGGCACCGAGCGCGGCATCAGCATCGAGCGCCTCGGGCCCGACGGCAAGCGGCGCAAGTTCCGGCCGCGCGCCAGCGAAAAGCTCTCGCCCGACGACGTGGTGCGGGTGCCGGAGAGCTGGTTCTGAACCGGGAGGCGACGCCATGACGTTCGGCCAGTTCCTGACGATCCTGCGCGCCCGCTTCGCGCTGGTCGCCTCCGTGTTCCTGATCGGCGTGCTCGGCGCGCTGGCGCTGACGCTGCTCGTGCCGAGGCAGTACACGTCGGTGGCGCGCGTGCTGGTCGAGCACAACGGCGCCGACAAGTCCCCCGCGGCGGCGTCCTCCTCGGGATCCGTGAGCAACCTCGTGTCCACGCACCGCGACCTCATCGCCAGCCCGCTGATCGCGCTCAAGGTGGTTGAGACCCTGAAGCTCGATCAGCACATCGAAGAGACGACGCGGCTGCTGGCGGCCTTCAGCCCGGTGGCGACTGTGAAGGAGTGGCTCGCCCCGCTGCTGCCGGACCGGGGCCCGGCGCCCGAGCTGTCGCCCAAGTACTGGATCGCGGACCGGCTGAGCCGCAACCTCTCGGTCACCGCCAGCCGCGACAGCCAGATGATCCGCCTCGCGTACACCTCGCGCAATCCCAGGTTCTCGGCCGAGGTGACCAACGCGTTCACGCGCGCCTACGTGGACGCGAACACCAACATCAAGGCCTCGCCCGCGAAAGCGGAGGCCGAGCGCTTCGACGAGCAGCTCAAGCAGATGCGCGCCGACCTGGAGCAGGCGGAGGGCAAGCTCGCCAAGTTCCAGCAGGACAAGGGCATCATCGCCACCGACGAGCGGCTGGACGTCGAGAACCAGCGCCTCGCCGAGCTCACCGGGCAGGCGGCGCTCGCCCAGTCCGAGGCCTTCGCGTTCGAGGCGCGGCGCCGCCAGCTGCGCGGCTTCATCGACGGGCGCGGCGGCAGCGCGGATGCGCCGGCCGAGGTGGCCTCGAGCCCGGCGGTGCTGCAGCTGCGCCAGGAAATCGCGGCGCGCGAGGCGAAGCTGAGCGAGCTGTCCAACCGCATCGGCCCGAACCATCCCCAGTACCAGGCCGCCCAGGCCGAGATCAGGCAGCTGCGCGGCGAGCTGACGCGCACCAGCCGCTCCATGGCGGCGAGCCTGATGTCGAACTCGGACGTGGCCGGCCAGCGCGAGGCGTCGCTGCGCGGTGCGCTCGAGCAGCAGAAGGCGCGCATGCTGAAGATGAAGGGCGACCGCGAGCAGCTCGCCATGCTGGCGCGCGACGTCGACAACGCGCAGAAGTCCTACAACGACGCAATGCAGAAGCGCTCGCAGAGCCGCATGGATCTCGAAGTGGGGCGCTCGAACGTCGCCGTGGTGGACGAGGCGAGCGCGCCGCTGCGGCCGTCGTTTCCCAACACCACGCTCAACGTCGCGATCGGGGGCCTCGCGGGCCTGGTGCTCGGCATCGGGCTCGCGCTCACGCGCGAGGCCGGGACGCGCTACGTGCGCTCCGAAGCCGATCTGGTCGAGCTGCTGCGCGTGCCGCTGCTCGCCGTGCTGCCGCCGCGCCTGCCGGGCGGGCGCTCGGCGCGCCAGGCGCTCAGCGCCAACGTCTATCTGCTGTCGAAGAAATAGGGAACCCGAACCATGAGCCAATTCACCGAGCCGACCCTCGGGCCAGTGATCCAGGAGTCGCGCCCGACCGGGATCGACGACCGCACCATCGGCCGCATCCTCGTCGACATGGGCAGGCTGCGGCCGACCGACGCCCCGCGCGTGTTCAAGCTCGCGCGCGAGAAGGGTCTGCGCTTCGGCGAGGCGGCGAGGAAGCTGCGCCTGGTGAGCGAGGCCGACGTGCAGTACGCGCTGTCGGTGCAGTTCAACTTCCCCTACCTGAACGGCGCGCGCAGCAGCCTCAGCCCGGAGCTCGGCGCCGCCTACGACCCGTTCGACGCGCAGGCCGAGGCGCTGCGCAGCCTGCGCACGCAGCTGGTGCTTCACTGGCTCACGCCCAAGCGAAGGACCGTGGCGATCGTCAGCCCGCACGCGCGCGACGGGCGCAGCTACCTGGCGGCGAATCTCGCTGTGATGTTCGCGCAGCTGGGAGAGAAGACGCTGCTGGTGGATGCCGACCTGCGCGCGCCGCGCCAGCACCGCATCTTCGGCCTGGCGAACCGGCGTGGCCTCGCGCACGTGCTGAATGGAGGCTTCGGCATCGAGTGCGCCGAGCCGGTGCAGTACTTCGACAACCTGTCGGTGCTCGCGGCGGGCACCGCGCCGCCGAACCCGCTCGAGTTGCTCAGCCGGCAGGAACTCCCGGCGCTGCTCGCCGAGGCGGCGCGGAGCTACCGCGTGGTGATCCTCGACACCGCGGCGGCCGAGCGGGGCGCGGACTCGATGATGGTGGCCGCGCGCGCGGGTGGCGCGCTGCTGCTCGCGCGCGAGAACCACACGCGCGGCCCCGAGCTGCAGCGCCTGCACGCCGCGGTGTCCTCATGCTCGACGCGCGTGGTCGGGACCGTGCTCAACCGCGTCTGATCCCGGCGAGCCGTGATCGATGAACGGTGCCTGGACGGCGATCGCAGGCCGCGCGGCGTGGCCGCGCGCCTGGCGCCTGGCGCGCTACCGGCGGCCCGGCTGGGCGCTCGCCGACCAGTGCGTGGTCAGCGCGTGCAATTTCCTCACCATCTATCTGTTCGCGCGGACCATGAGCACGCCGGCGTTCGGCGCCTTCATGATCGCCCACACGGGGCTGATGCTGCTCACCAGCATGCAGGGAGCGCTGATCGTGCAGCCGCACAACGTGCTCGCTGCGCCGCTCGAGGGCGCCTCGTACCGGCGCTTCACGGCGGCGCTCGGCGTCGCCCAGGTGCTGTTCACTGCGGCGCTGTGCGCCGCGCTCGCGGCGGCGGCAGCCATCGTGTGGGCGCTCGGCGCGACCGGTGCGGGGGTGGTGATGCTCGCGCTCGCGGCCGCGGCCTTTCCATGGCTCGCGCAGGAGTTCGTGCGGCGGGTGCTCTACACGCACGGCGAGACGCGCGCCGCGTTCGCCAACGACGCGCTGACCTACGGGCTGCAGCTCGCGGGCGCGCTCGCAGCGGTGATCTGGCTGGGCGGCGGCGCCGATGCGCGCGCGGCTTTCGTGGTGCTGGGAGCCTCGTCCCTCGCGGGGGCAGCGGCCGGGCTGTGGCAGCTGCGCGGCCACCTGCAGTGGAACGGCGGCTGGCTGCGGGCCCTGATCGCCTGGAAGGAGGCGTGGGACTTCGGCAAGTGGCTCTCGGCGCAGAACCTGCTCGCGTGGATGGGCACGCACGGCCACGCGTGGGTGGTCGGGATCATGCTCGGGGCCGAGCAGGTGGGGCTGTACCGGGCGGCAACGCATCTCACCAACGTGATCAACCCGGTGAGGCAGGCGGCGTTCAACTACCTGCCCTCGCGCGGCAGCAAGGTGCGCCACTCGGACGGGCAGGCGGGGCTTTCACGCTGGATGCGCAGGACCTTCTGGTTCCTGCTGCTCGCGCCGCTGCCCGTCGCGCTGCCGCTGATGCTGTTTCCAGGGCCGATCCTCTCGCTCGCCTACGGCGACCGGTACTCGGGACCGGAGCTCGCGCTGATCCTCGCGCTCGCGACGCTGGCGCAGCTCGTCACGTTCGTGAAATTCACCTTCGACCTCGGGCTGCTCGCGCTGCGCGGCACCAAGTCGATCTTCTACGTGCACCTCATCCCGGTCGCGCTTCTGTTCACCACCGGGATCGGGCTGGTGTACGCGTTCGGCATCGTGGGGGTGCCTCTCTCGGGGCTGTTGATCGGCGTCGCGGTGCTGGCCGCGACCGCGGTCGCGTACCGCCGGCTGGCAAAGGCGCAGGAGGCAGGATGAACGCGCCCGAGATCGCGCTGTTCGGCGAGTGGAACACCGCCAACCTCGGCGACCGGATGATCCACCGGCGCGCGGCGGAGTTCTTCCGGTCCTGCGGCTGGCGCGTGAGCTCCTACGCGCTCAGCTCGCTCGTGCCGGTGGCCGAGCCGGGCTCGGCCCGCGAGCCGCCCCCGCCGCGCGGCCGGGCCGCGGCGCGGCTGCCGCCGGGGTTGCGGCGCGCGCTGCGCGGCGTGCGCCAGGAGATGCGCATGCTGCGCCTGCTGCCGGCGCTCGCGCGCGCGCAGGCGATCGCGGTGGGCGGCGGCGCGCTGCTCTCGGACGTGAACCTGCACTTTCCGCAATCGCTCGCCGTCCTGACGCGCGCGGCGCGCGCGCAGGGCAAGCCGATGTTGTGCCTGGGTTGCAGCGCGGAAGGGGCGTGGTCGCCTGCCGGCGTCGGCATCGTGCGCCGCTTCCTCGGCGCCTGCGCGCTGATTGCCGCGCGGGACGCCGCCACCGCGCGGCGCGTCGCCGAGCTGCTCGGCCGGTCGGTGCCGGTGTTCGGCGATTTCTGCCTGCGCGAATCCGACTTCGCGGATGCCGGCGGGCAGCGCGCGCTGCGGCCTGCCCTCGCCGTCAACGTGAGCTGCCCGCCTGCAGTCGCCGCCCGCGTGCAGCACGAGTACGAGGACGCGCTGGTCGAGATGGTTCGCTTCTCGCGCGCGGGCCCCGCCGCAATGCACGCAATCACGGTGTTCACCACAGGGACGGCGGAGGACGCCGGTCCGGCGCGCCGCGTTGCCGCGCGCCTTGCGTCCGGGGGCGCCGATCTGTTTCTCCCGCAGAGCGTCGGAGAGCTGGAAGCGCTTCTTCGCTCTGCCACGGTGGTGGTGGCCGGCCGGCTGCACGCGTTCGTGCTCGCGCTCGCGACCCGCACGCCCGCGGTCGGCTTCTCTCCGGCGCCGAAGCTGAGGAATTTCCTCGGTTCACTCGGCCTGGAGCGCTATGGTTTCGGGCCGGACGGCGGCGCCGAGCTGGCGCGGCTGATCGGCGCCGATCGGAGCGCCCTCTGGAACGAGCAGCGCGACGCCATCCGCCGCGCGCCGCTGTGGGCGGTGCGCAGCCGGATTCATGGCCTGTTGCGCTCGGCTGCCAGCGCTCCCGCAGCGCAACGCGGCCTGCTGCTTGCCGAGGCGCATCGCGCGCTCGCCTGACCATGGACGATCGCGGCTATCTCGCGCAGGCGCTGTTCGACCAGCTGCAAAGCGGCGGGATGCCGTTCTGCGTGCTCGGCGACGCGCGCCTGTACCCGCAGGCGCTGCCGAGCGACATCGACCTCGCGGTGCCGCGCGCCGCTCTCGAGCACGTGGCGCCCGCGGTGTCGCACTTCTGCCGGGACTACGACCTGCACCTGGTGCAGATGCTGCGGCACGAGCAGACGGCGTGCTACTTCGTGCTGGCGTGGACCGACGAAGTCGGGCGCCCGCGCTTCCTCGCCGCCGACTTCTGCAGCGACTACTACCGGCACGGCAGGCTGCTGCTCGGCGCCGAGGAGCTGCTCGCGCGTCGCCGCCCCGCGATCGACGGGCACGGCGAGCCCAGGGGCTTCGACGTTCCCGCCCCCGACGTGCAGTTCATCTACTACCTGCTGAAGAAAATCGACAAGCGGGAGCTCGACGGCCGCCACGGGGACTACCTGGCGGCACTGTGGCGCGAGGACCCGGACGGGATCGCCGACCAGGTCACCCGCTTCTGGCGCGGCTGGGCGCTGGCGCGCCTCGTCACCGACGCCGCCGACTCCAACCGCTGGGACGAGGTACGGGCCGCCATGCCGCAGCTGCGCAAGGCGATGCATCGCGCCGCGCCGCGGCGCCTCGGCGCGATGCTGCGCGAGGCGGCCAGGATGGCGGCGCGGCTGGCGCGCCCGACCGGCGCCGTGCTCGCCTTCATCGGGCCGGACGGATCGGGCAAGTCGAGCGTGCTGGAGCAGGTCCTGCGCGATCTCGCGCCGGCGTTCCGCCGCACGCAAGCCTTCCACCTGCGCCCGCGCCTGCTCCCGGGCACAAGCGCCGAGCTCGAGGTCGCGCAGCCCCACCGGCAGCCGCCGCGCGGCGCCCTGGCCTCGGCGGCGAAGCTCGCGTATTTCGTCGCCGATTTCCTCGCCGGGTGGCTGCTGCGCGTGTGGCCCCTCAAGGCGCGCTCGGGCCTGGTGGCATTCGACCGCTATTTCCACGACCTGCTGGCGGATCCGAAGCGCTACCGCTACGGCGGGCCGGCGCACCTCGCTCGCGCTGCCGCGCGGCTGGTGCCGCGACCCGACCTGTGGGTGCTGCTCGACGCGCCGGCGGCGGTTCCGCAGGCGCGCAAGTCCGAGGTCTCCCATGCCGAAACCGAGCGCCAGCGCAGCGCCTACCTCGATCTCGCCGCGCGCTCGCGCGATTCAGTCGTGGTGGACGCGTCGCACCAGATCGGCGCCGTCGTGGCGAGCGTAGAGGCAGCCGTCCTGCACTGGCTCGAATGCCGCATCGAGCGCCGCCATCCGTCGTCCACCGTAGGCGAGAACCCGCTGGCCGCGCGGCTGCTGCTGTTTTGCGCGCGCAGGAAGGTGCCGGTGCTCGGGAAGCTGATCCGGCTGCTTCTCAACTCCGACGTGTACTGCCGTCCCGACGCGCCGATCCTGATGCCGCATCCCTACGGCATCGTGATCCATTCCGGTGCCGTGATCGGCAGCCGCGTCACCGTCATGCAGCAGGTGACGATCGGGACCAAGGACCACGGCGACAACGCGGCGCCGGTGATCGAGGACAACGTGTACGTCGGCGCCGGCGCCAAGGTGCTCGGCGGGGTGCGCGTGGGGCGCGGCGCCATCATCGGCGCGAACGCGGTCGTGACGCGCGACGTGCCCTCGTACTGCACCGTGGTCGGCGCCAACCGCATCCTGCAGCAGCCCTCGCGGCCCGGCGCAGGAGGACCACAGGTCGTCCGCGAGCCCGTCTACGCGCAACGGGAAAGCTGACATGAGCGCGTATCTGCCGCATCACCCCGGGCGCCGCTACGGCCATGGCGCGCTCGCCGCGCAGGCGCCGGCGTTCGAGCCCGCGCATGCGCGGCTGGTGTGGACCGAGTACGCCTACCTCGCCGCGCTTGCCGTCGCGCTGCTGGTGGTCGTGGATCCGCTCGGCGCCGGGCTCGCCGCGGACACCGTCGTCAAGCACCTTGCGCTGCTCGCGGCGGTGCCGGCGGTCGCGCTCACCCTGCTCGGACGCGGCGCCGTCCATGCGCGCGCGGCGGCGCGCCCGATCGGCGCACCGCTCGGCGTCGCGTGGCCGCTCGCCGCGCTCGCGCTCTTCATCGTCGCGGGAAGCCTTTACGCGCGACTCGGCCTCGACATCCGGAACACCTTCCTCAACGTCGGCCTGTACGTGGCGATGATGTTCTGCGCCGCGGCGATGGTGCTGCAATCGGATGATCCGGGGGCGCTGGCGCGGGCGTACTTGCGCCTGCTGCTCGCCGGCGCGCTCGTCATGTCGGCGCTGCTCGTCGCGAGCTACGGCAAGCGGCAGGTCTACCACGAGCAGATCTTCCTCGTGATCCCGATGGCCGCGCTCGCTTTCGTGGCCGCGCGCCGGGCGCTCGCGCGCTGGGCGGGCGCCCTGTTCTTTCTCGCGATGGCCTGGTTCTCGCACAAATACACCTCGTACCTGATCGGCGTGCTGGCGCTCACCTACCTGGGGGCGCTCGTCTGGCTGCCGCGGGTGCTGCGCGCGCCCGGCCCCGGCGCGGTGGCCTCGGCCTACTGGGGAGTGGTGGCGGCGATCGCGGCCGTTGGCGCGCTGGCGGCGCTCGCGCTGCGCGGCGAGCTCGAGCTGCCGAGCGGAAATCCCGAATACCGGTTGCAGACCTACTGGGCCGCCTGGGACCGCTTCGCCGACTCCCCATGGTGGGGAACGGGCTTCGCCGTCGAGTCGGTGGAGAAATTCACCGGCTTCACGATCGGGATCGCCGGCAACGTGCTTCCCACGCACAGCGACGTGCTCGACATCGCCGCCCACGGCGGGCTCGCCGCGGTGCTGCTGTGGGCGCTGGGGCTGTGGCGCGTCGGCGCGCTCGCGCATCGGGCGCTGCTGCGCCCGGCGCAGCTCGACCATCCGTGGGCCGCGCAGGCGCACACGCTCGCGCTGCTGTCGCTCGCGGCGGTGCTCACCTACGCCTTCAACCCGATCCTGCTGCAGCCCTCGATGGCCGCGCTGGTGTGGACCAACCTCGGCATGCTGCTCGGGCTCGCGCTGTGCGCCGGCGGGCCGGCGCCGCGCCTCGCGGGAGGCCGCGAATGAACGAGCCCCGGCTCGGGCCCGCGGTCGCGCCCGGCGCAGCCGCGCCCGGCGAGCCTTCCTCGGTGCGCTGGCTGGCGGTCGAGCGCTGTCCCGCTTGCGACGACCCGAACGGCGTGCCGCAGGGATTGATACCGGAGAGCGCCTACGCGTTCGGCGCCGAGCTGGTGCCGTTTCCCGAGGGCGGCATCGCGGTGGCGCGCTGCAGCGCCTGCGGGCTCGCCTACAAGACGCGGCTGCCGCAGCCCGCTTATCTGTCCGCGGTGTTCGAGAAATACGCGCCGGACAAGTGGCGCGGCCGCCAGGATCTCGCCGACGAGGCTGCGGCGCTGAAGGGGCTCGCCGCGGGCGGCGAACTCGACCTGCTCGACGTCGGCGCGGCCGACGGCGCGCTGCTCGAGGCCTGCGCGCGGCTCGGCACCGCCGGGCGTCGCTCGGCGCTCGACGTGATGCGCTATCCCGGCGCGGAGGCGCAGCTGCGCGGCGAGTTCATCAGCGGCTTCCTCGATTCACCCATGCTCGAGTGGAGCGGCCGCCCGTATGCCGTGGTCGCGGTGTACGACGTGCTGGAGCACCTGTACCGGCCGCGCCAGGCGTTCCAGAACCTGCGCGCGCTGGTGAGGCCGGGCGGGCTGGTGCTGATCGAGACCGGCAACGCCGAGAGCGACTGGCCGCGGCGCTTCGGCCTGCATCACTGGTGGTACGTGCGGCTGTTCGAGCACCACGTGTTCTGGTGCCTGCGCGCGCTCGAGCGCATCGCCGCGCGTCACGGCTTCGAGATCGTGCTGTGGGAGGAAGCGCGCCACAAGAGCCGGCGGCACGCGAGCTTCGTCGGCATCGGCGAGAAGCTGCTCAAGGCGGGTCTGTACCGGCTCGTTCCCGACTCTTACGCCGACATCGCGCGCTGGTTCGGCAAGCGCGGCAACCAGCCGTGGCATCCGTTCGCAAAAGATCATTTCCGCGCCTGCCTCAGGCGAACGTCGCCGCATGGCGACGCTGTCGTTGAAACCTGACGCAATTGTCGTGAACGCGTGACATGACAGGGCGTCCAATCGAAGGCAATCTTTCCGACATGACCGAAACGACAAAGCCGCTCAGGTATCCGCGGTCTTTCCTTGCGATGCTGCTCGCGGGATTCGCAGTGGTGGCGGTTCCGCTGACTGCGGCGCTCGCGTACTCGGCGTGGGACACGCGGCGGCTGACGGAGGCGAGCAGCTCGGCGGTGGTGGATGCCGCGCAGGCGGCGCGCGCGAGCCGCTCGCTGGCGAACCGCATCTCCGGCATCGAGCGGCTCGCGCGGCAAGCCGCCGCGCTCGGCGCCGACGAGCTCATGGAGGATCTCGCCGCCGCGCACCAGGGATTCGCGCGCGCCGCGGACGAGCTGCTGCAGCTGCCGCTAGCGGGCGCGCAGCTCCAGGCGGTGAAGGGCACGGTCGGCGAGGAGCGAAAGCTCCACGACCTGCTCGCTGGACCGGGCCCGGCCGCCGCGCAGGAGGTCGTCGCCGCGCAGATCGAGCGCCTCGCCGCGCAGGCGCGCGACATGGTCGCGACGAGCAATCTCGTCGCCGACCGCCAGGTCGAGCGCCTGAGCGTCGCGGCCGAGGCGCTGCAGAGCCGGCTCGTCCTGCTGGTGAGCCTCAGCACCGCGCTCGCGCTCGCTGTCGCGCTCGTGATCACGCGGCTCATCGCGCGGCCGATCGGCGAGATCGACGCCTCGATCCGCCAGCTCGGCGGCGCGGATTTCGCGCGCCCGATCCGCGTGCGCGGCCCGCGCGACCTGCGTCATCTCGGCGGGCGGCTGGACTGGCTGCGCAGGAGGCTCTCCGAGGCCGAGACCCAGAAGAACCGGTTTCTTCGCCACGTCTCGCACGAGCTGAAGAGCCCGCTCACCGCGGTGCGCGAGGGCGCCGAGCTGCTCAACGATCAGGTGGGAGGTCCGCTCGCGCCGCAGCAGCGCCAGGTGGTTTCGATCATGCGCGACAACAGCGTGAAGCTCCAGCGCATGATCGAGGAGCTGCTCGACTACCAGCGCATGCTGCACGCTGCGGCGGCGCTGCAGCTGGGGCCGGTGCCGCTCGATGCGCTGATCCGCGAAACGGCGCGCTCGCACTTGATTGCGGCGCGCGCAAAAGGGCAGCGCCTCGAGCTTGCGCTGGACGCGGCGACCGTGCAGTGCGACCGCGCGAAGCTGCGCACGGTCGTCGACAATTTGATCGGCAACGCGGTGAAGTTCACGCCCGCGGGCGGCACGATCTCGGTGTCGGCGCGCGAGCGCAACGGCGAGGCGGTGATCGACGTGATCGACTCGGGGCCGGGCATTCCGCCCGAGGAACGCGAGTCGGTGTTCGACCTGTTCTTCCGCGGCCGCGCCAAGTCGAGCGGCGGCGTGAAGGGATCGGGACTTGGCCTGGCGATCGCGCGCGAGCTGGTCGAGGCGCACGGCGGCAGGATCGCCGTGGTGAGCGAAGGGCGCGGGGGCGCGCACTTCAGGGTCGTGCTGCCGCGCAGCGGCGCGGGCATTCTCGCTGAAGCCGCATGAACACCGGGGAAGGGAAACAATACGAGGACGAGCGATGAACCAGGAGCACATGAAGATACTTTTGGTCGATGACGACCGTGACCTGCTGCAGCTGATTGCGATGCGGCTGGGGGCGTCGGGCTACGCGGTGACGGCGGTGGCTTCGGGCGAGCAGGCACTGGCGGCGCTGGCGGTGTCGCGCCCGCAGGTGGTGGTGACGGACCTGCGCATGCAGGGCATCGACGGGATGGCGCTGTTCGATGCGATCCACCGCGAGGCG
>MERQ01000084.1 GCA_001770655.1 Betaproteobacteria bacterium RIFCSPLOWO2_12_FULL_68_20 | reverse complement strand
TCCGAGCCGTAGCACACCCGGTCCGTGCCGAAGACGCGCAGCGCCATGGCGAGCGCGTCGTCGGTGAAAACCACGGCGTCCGCCCAGATGCGCCGCGCAGTGAGGCTCGGCTTCTCGCTGACTTTCACGCGGCAGGCCGGGATGTGCTCGAAGCACTGGTCGAGCCGCCCGATGAGGAAGGGCAGCGCTCCGCCGCCGTGTCCCGCGATGATCTTGAGATGCGCATAGCGGTCGAAGAAGCCGTCGAAAATCATCCGCGCGATCGCGAGCGAGGTATCGAAGGTGAAGCCGATCGAGGCGGTGAGCTGGAATTGCGTCATGTCGAGCTGCTGCACTCCCGGCGGCGCGGTGGGATGAACCAGCACCGGAAGTCTTTTTCCGTCGATCGCCTTCCACACCGGCGCGAACGCGGGATCGGTGAGCGATTTTCCGTCGATGTTGGCGAGCACCATCACTCCCGAGGCGCCGGCCTGCAACGCACGCTTGAGCTCGGCTATCGCGGCCTTCGGGTACTGCCAGGGGAGCGAGCACAGGAACTGGATGCGGTCGGGCCGGGTTTTCCTCGCCTTCGCCATCTCGTCGTTCATGATCTTCGCCGCCCTGAGCGCGACCTCCTCGCCGCCCCAGTAGCAGTTGGGCGCGGTGAGCGAGCACACCGAGACGTCGATCCCGGCCTTGTCCATGTTGCGGATGCGCGCGTCCCAGTCGAACATTTCGGGCACCGGCGTCATGAACGGCGCGCCGTGCAGGTGGATCGCGCGCAGGCCGCCCAGGACGGTCTTCAGGGTGTACTGAGGTTTGCCGTGCCTCTCGAGCAGCCGCATGTACGGCTGGCTCAGCATGTGGGTGTGGACGTCGATCACCGGGCTCATGCGCCCTCTCCTTGTTTTGCCTCGCGCACCAGCTGCTCGAGCACCTCGTAAGGCTGCGCGCCCACCACGCCGCGGCCGCCGGCGACGAAGGTCGGCACGCCGGTGACGCCGTAGCGGCGCGCTTTTTCCCAGTCCGCGTCCACCTGCGCGCGATGGCTGCGGGTTTCGATGACCTTCTTCGCTTCGTCGCCGGGAAGGCCGACGCTTTCGGCGATTTCGACCAGCGCCGCGGGATCGCCGAGGTTGCGGCCGTCCACGAAATAGGCGCGAAAGAGCGCGTCATGGATCGCCTCGCCGCCCGGCACTGGGTCCGCCCAGCTCCCGAGCTCCTGCGCGAGGCGGCTGTTGTAGGTCATGGTGCGGTTGCCGTAAGGAAGGCCCTCGGCGTCCATGCGCTTTCGCATCGCCGCCTGCATGGCCTCGACGTTGTAGCCGCGCCCGGCGAACAGGTCCGCGAGGCTGCGCCCTTCGGGCGGCGTCTCCGGGTGCAGCGGGAAATGCACCCACTGCACGCGCACGCCGTGCTGCTTCCTGAGCCGCTCAATACGCACGGTACTGAGATAGCACCAGGGTCAGACGTAGTCGGTGAAGATTTCGAGGACGAGGGATTCGCTCATGGCCCGCCATGCTACCTGAGGATGCCGCGGCCGGGATCCTGTCCGGCCGCCGCCGTTTCGCAGCGCTTGACAGCGGCGCGTCCCCGCCGTAGTATTCAACTTCTTAGTTTACTAGTTGATCAGTTGCCGTGTCTTTCGACGAATTCGCCCTGACCCACGAAACCGCGCTGCGCCTGGGCGCCTTCTTCGGCGTGTTCGCCCTGATGGCGGCGTGGGAGCTGGCCGCGCCGCGCCGCGTGCTCACCGCCTCGAAGGCCGCGCGCTGGGGCGCCAACCTCGGCATCGTCGTGCTCAACACCGTGCTCCTGCGGCTGCTGTTTCCCGCCGCGGCGGTGGGCATGGCGCTGTTCGCCCAGGCGCACGGCTGGGGCCTGCTCAACGCCTACGCGCTGCCCGCCTGGGCGGCGATCGCCGCGAGCCTCGTCGCGCTCGATCTCGCCATTTATCTGCAGCACGTGCTGTTCCACGCCGTGCCGGCGCTCTGGCGCCTGCACCGCATGCACCATGCCGACCTCGATTTCGACGTGACCACCGGGGCGCGCTTTCACCCGCTGGAGATCCTGCTCTCGATGCTGATCAAGTTCGCAGCCATCGCCGCGCTCGGCGCCCCCGCCGCGGCGGTGCTTGTGTTCGAGGTCCTGCTCAACGCCCTTTCGATGTTCAACCACGGCAACGTGCGCATCCCCGCCCGCCTCGACCGGGCGCTGAGGCGGCTGGTGGTGACCCCGGACATGCACCGCGTGCACCACTCGATCGAGCGCGACGAGACCGACAGCAACTTCGGCTTCAACCTGTCGCTCTGGGATCGCCTGTTCGGCACCTACCGCGCGCAGCCGCGCGCCGCGCACCAGGCGATGACGATCGGGATCCGCGAGTTCCGCGACCCGAAGGACTGCGCGAGGCTCGGCGGCATGCTGGCGATTCCCTTTCGCAGCGCGCGGCAAGCGCTCCCCGTCGCGCTGGAGCCCCGGCATGAAAGCCGCTAGCTTCCTGCAAGGCCTGTTCGGGGCGGCGCCGGCGAGCATCGAGCCGGTCGCGCTCGTCGCGCAGCTCGACCAGGGCCAGCCGCCGGCGATCCTCGACGTGCGGGGTGCTGACGAATTCCATGGAGCGCTCGGCCGCATCCCCGGGGCGCACAACGTTCCCCTGCCCGATCTTGCCCGAGCGCTCCCCGGGCTCGAAGCGCTGAAGCACAGCCGCGTCGTGGTGGTGTGCCGCACCGACCGGCGCTCGGCGGCGGCGGCCGCGCTCCTCAGCGCCGCCGGCTGGCGCGCCGAGGTGCTGCGGGGCGGGATGGAACTTTGGAACCGGCTCGGCTATCCGGTGTCGCGCGCCCAAGGCTAGAATCGCCGCAGCGAATGCCCAAACCCCCTCAATCCAGCGATGCGCTGAAATCCGAGCTGTACGCGCAGATCGCGCGCGTCGCCCTGGCGCTCGGCAGCGGCGGCCGGCTGCAGCTCCTCGAGTTCGTCGCCCAGGGCGAGCGCAGCGTCGATGCGCTCGCGGCGATGACGGGGCTCTCGGTCGCCAACACCTCCAAGCACCTGCAGGCCTTGCGCCAGGCGGGGCTGGTCACCGCGCGCAAGGAAGGCCTGCGCGTTTTCTACGCGCTCGCCGGCGATGACGTTGCGGCGCTGGTCGCGTCGCTGCGCTCGGTCGCGGAGGAGCGCGTCGCCGAGGTCGAGCGGCTGGTGCGCACCTGGCTTTCGCATCGCGACGAGATGGAGCCCGTGCCCGCGCGCGAGCTGCTCGAGCGCGCGAAGAAAGGCCTGGTCACCGTGCTCGACGTGCGCCCGCCCGAGGAGTACGCCGCGGGGCACCTGCCGGGCGCGATCAACATTCCCGTGAAACAGCTCGAAAGTCGCTTGGCCAAGCTGCCCAAGCGCAAGGAGATTGTCGCCTACTGTCGCGGACCTTACTGCCTGATGTCCTTCGAGGCGGTAGAGCAGCTCCGCAAGCGCGGCCTCAAGGCGAGGCGGCTCGAGAATGGATTTCCCGAGTGGCGCGCCGCCGGATTGCCGGTGGCCGCCGAGGAGAGCAAGACGTGATGGGTGATTGGGGCGGCGGGGGCTGGGGCTGGGGATGGGGCTTCGGCGGGATCTTCATGATCCTGTTCTGGGCGCTGATCATCCTGGGCGTCGCGGCGCTGGTGAAGTGGCTCGCCGCGGGCGGCGGCGGCGAGCGCGGCGCGTCCCGGCCGCTCGACATCCTCAAGGAGCGCTACGCGCGCGGCGAGATCAACCGCGAGCAGTACGAGCAGATGCGGCGGGATCTGGAAGGCTGAAACCCGCGAACGGTACCCACGAGCGACTGTGGGCCTGGCGGAGAGGGCAGGAGTCGAACCTGCCAGAGACGGGTTACCGCCTCCCTACGGGTTTGAAGCCCGCGGACGTCACCGGACGGTCATCCTCTCCTTATTTCACCGACTTGCGCACCACGCCCGGCGACGCGATGCTCGCCCGCGCGCCGCGTGAACCCTTCGCGATCGAAGCGCTCCAGCGCCATCAGCGCGAGCCCGCGTCCCTGGCCGATCGCGTCGCGAAACTCGCCCAGTGCCAGCCTCCCGCGCGCCGAGAGCAGCTCCAGCGCCTTGCCGCGCCATTTCGCCAGCTCTTTGCTCGCCACATAGACGTCGGGCGCGAGCTTCGCGATGCGCCCGGCGCGCTCGAGTTCGCCGACGAATTTCGCCAGCCGCGCTGCCGGGATGCCGACCGAGCGCGCGAGCGCCTCGACTTTCGGTGGCGGGCCGCCCGCGCAATCGAGGGCCGACTCGATGCGCGCGGCGAGTGCCTCGTCCTCGCGCGTGAAGCGCTGCGTGTGATCGGCGGTGCGCACGCCCTCGGCGGATTGCACCGCCCCGCCGCCGGCGCAAAGCCGGGCGACGAGCAGGCGGAACACGCGCGCATCGAGCCCCGGGCACGCGGCCGCATGCAGCGTGGCGAGCGGCATCGCCGTCATGCGCGGATGCTCGTGCAGAAATTTCTCCAGAGCCTCGAGCAGCTGCGCGGCGGCGGCATCGATGGCGCGGCTGCGCGCCACCCAGGCGCCGTCGCCGAGGTCTTCGCGCACGATGTCCTCGCGTCCGGCCAGGATCGCCGCAAGCCGATCCGGTAGCAGCGCGAGCCGCTCGGCGAGCTCCGCGACCTCCCATCCGGCCGCGCCGCGCCCATCGAGCAGCGCGTCGAGCGCCCGCTCCGAGCCGAGGTGCGCCAAGCGCTCGAGCCGCGCCGCCACGCGGGTCGCCCGGCGCGCGGCGTGGCAATCGAGCGCCGTGCCGCCCGCGAGCGTCGTGCGCCCGTCTTCGCTGCGCAGGATGAAGCGGTCGCCGTAGAGCAGCGAGACCGACTGCTCCAGGCGAAGCTGCGCGGCGGCCTCGCCGCCGGCCTGCGGCGCATCGCCCACCCAGACGATGCGAGCCCGCGTCTCGGCCGTGCCGCTGTGAAACCTCACGCCCTGGTGGCTGCCGAGCGGCTGCGGCGCGTGCTTGGACAGTGTGACCCGCGCGTCGACGGTGTAGGTCGCATGCTCGAGCCTCGGGTCGACGGCCATCGCGCCGCGATGCAGCTCCGACGCCTCTACCCCGGCGAGGTTGAGCGCGCAGCGGCTGGCGGCGCCCGCGCTCCGCGCCGACCTGCCGTGCACCTGCACGCCTCGCACGCGCGCGAGCTTCCCCGCCGGCAGCAGCCGCACCTGGTCGTCTGCGGCGATGCGGCCCGAGGCCACCGTTCCGGTCACCACCACGCCGAACCCCGGCATAGTGAACACGCGATCGACCGGCAGGCGGAAATAGCCTTCCTCCTTCACCTGCCGGGCCTCGACGAGGACGCGCGCGAGCGCGTCGCGAAGCGCCTCGAGCCCCGCCCCGGTGCGGCCGGACACCGGGACGATCGGCGCCGCGGCGAGCGCCGTGCCTGCGAGGGCCGCGCGAACCTCGGCGCGTGCCGCCTCGACGAGCGTTTCGTCGACGACATCGCACTTGGTGAGCGCCACCACGCCGCGCGTCACGCCGAGCAGCGACACGATGTCCAGGTGCTCGACCGTCTGCGGCATCACGCCGTCGTCGGCGGCGACCGCGAGCAGCACCGCGTCGATCCCGGTCGCGCCGGCGACCATGTTGCGCACGAAGCGCTCGTGGCCCGGCACGTCGACCACCCCGACCTGTCCCACGCCCGGCAATTCCATCGCCGCAAACCCCAGATCGATCGTCATGCCGCGGCGTTTCTCCTCCGGCAGCCGGTCGGTGTCCACGCCGGTGAGCGCGCGCACCAGCGTCGTCTTGCCGTGGTCGATGTGGCCCGCGGTGCCGACGATCACGCTGCGCTCGCTGGACTATGCCGAATCAGCCCGCGCGCGATGCCCCGCAGCGCCTCGGCGGCCGGCGAATCGGCGTACCTCGCCATGAGCGGCGCTCCGGCGTCGCCGCACGCCGCGATGCGGGCATCGAACGGGATGCGCCCGAGGAGCGGCGCGCCGAATTGCGCGGCGTCTTCCAACCCCGGATCGGGGAAAAGCGGCACCGCGCCGCCGCAGTGCGGGCAGAGCGCGCCGCTCATGTTCTCGATCACCCCGAGAAGCGGGATGTCGAGCTCGCGCAGCATCGACGCGGCGCGCGCGGCGTCGGCGCGCGCCACCGCCTGCGGGGTGGTCACGAGCAGCGCTCCGTGCAGGGCGATGGTTTGGTGCAGCGAGAGCGGCACGTCGCCGGTGCCGGGCGGAAGGTCAGCCACGATGAAATCGAGCGCGCCCCAGTCCACGTCGTGGACGAAGTCGTGGATCAGCTTGTGGAGCGCCGCGCCGCGCCAGATGAGCGCATCGCCTTCCGGCACCATGAAGCCGACCGAGACGATCCTGAGCCCGTGCGCCGAAAGCGGCCGGATGCGCCCGTCCGCGCCCGCGCGCAGGCGAGCGTCGCTCACCCCGAGCATCAGGGGAACGCTTGGACCGTAGAGATCGGCGTCGAGCAGCCCGCAGCGCGCGCCTTCCGCCGCAAGGGCAACGGCGAGGTTCACCGCGACGGTGGACTTGCCGACCCCTCCTTTGCCGCTCGCCACGGCGATGACCCGCGGTCCTGCCGGCGCCCGGCCGGCGGCGCCGCCCGTCAGCTCTTCAGGCCGTCCAGGCATTGCTGCAACCACAGGGCGTGCGTGGCGCCCGCCTTGGCCAACTCCAGGAACCAGCGCGCGATCTCGGGAAAGCCCTCCTGGATCGCGACCTCGGCGTAACGCGTGTAGAGCTCGGTGAACTCGTGCAGCTCGGCCTCGACCGAGGCTTCGAGATTGTCTTCGAGTTTTGCCGCGACGATCTCGGGTACGCGTGCGCCGTGCTCGACGAGCAGGTCGAGGAAGCCGAACGCGTGTCCGCGCTCCTCGTCGGCCGCCGCGCGCAGCACCTGCGCGACCTCGGGCCGCGCGAGCGTGTCGGCGAGCCGCGCGCTGAAGTGGTAGCGGATGTTCGCCTGCGCCTCGCGCGCGTAGGCCTCCTTCAGGTGCTCGAGCGTCTGCGTGCCCTTGAGGTCCATCGTCTCTAACGCAGGCTTTTCAGGTAGGCGAGGATGTCGCGCCGCTCCGCCTCGCCGCCGTCGAACGGCGGCATGAGCGAGATCCTCTTGCCGTCCTGGACGGCGAAATAGCCCTTCCCGGGGACGACGATCCTGGAGGGCTCGGCAAGCGACTGGGCGAGATACGAATAGGAATGGATGCCGCCCGCGTACGTCAGGGCCGGGCCGATGCGCGGCTGCGCCGGATTGCCGGGAAAGACATGGCACGCCGCGCAGCCTTTCTCGCTCACCAGCCGTTTTCCGCGCCCGGCGTCGCCTGCGGGAGCGGGCTCGCTCGCCTGTTCCGCGTAGGCTTCGTCGGCGCTTCCCTTCTCGAAGCGCAGCCACTTCCATGCCGAAAGGCGCTTTGCGCCGTCGCGCTCGCCCGCCTCGCCGTTCCAGATCGCGAGCGCGAACGGCACCAGGGCCGAGCGCGCCGGATCGAAGCGCGCGCGGTGCTCCCCCTCTGCCGCAAGCGCGCGCCTGAACACCGCGCGCCAGACGCCGCCCTTCCATTGGCCGCGCGCCTGCAGCCCGTCCGGCGGCTGGCGCGTGAGCGTGCCGAAGCCTTCGGCGGCGAGCGTCTCCGCCGTGCCGTCGGCGCGCCAGAACCACAGCGCCACCGGCGCACTGGCATGTCCCATACCCACGTACGGAAGCGCGTGGCCCGGACCGTAGTCGACCGGCCATTGCAGCGCGGCGGCGTCGGCGAAGCGCCCGATGCCCGGCTCGCGCGCCGCGGCGCGGTCGCGCCACTCGAGGTGGATCGCGAGCGTCTGCGTCGTATGGAGCGCGCGCACCCGGGCGATGAGCGGCTTGGCGTCGGTCCCGGGCGCGACGCTCGTTTGCGGATAGAGCGCGACCGCGAGCGGCGCGAGCTTCAGCCACACGGGGCTCGCCGGATCGAGCGGCGGCTCGGCCGCGACGCGCTTCGCCAGGGCGAAGGCTTCGCTTCCACCGGCACCGGATACCGATGGTACGAAGGCGACGCCGAGGGCGATCGCCGTCGCGGCAAGCAACCGGCTCACGCTGCACCTCCCGCATGGCCGCCAGCCGCGATCGCGCGCTCCGACAGGCGTCTCTCGAGGTCTTGCACCGCGACGATCGGGATCACGCGCAGGCGCGCGCCGCCCGGCTTGCTCGGGGACGGGGCGTCGAGCTTGAACATTTCCTCGTGGCGATAGGCGATGAGGAGATCCATCAGCTCCGAGGGCTCGCCGCGGCGCTTCCTCTCGCGCTCGGCTTCGAGGAGCGAGATCACTTCCGGCACGCGCGGGCCGAAGAGCTTGACGAGATATTCATCCGGGATGCGCCGTTCGCTCGTAAGCGTTCCCTCCGCGTCGTACCGGTAGGGCGAAAGCGGCGGCACGTAATAGACGTTCGGCTGGGTGCCGAGCTCGGCGTGCAGCGGCAGCGCCACTTTCCACTTCGTGACCAGCTTGTGCACCGGCCCGGCGGCGTCGTCCAGGTAGCCGACGAAGCGGATGCGCCCGACGCACTGCTGCGCGCAGGCGGGCGGCAGTCCCTGCTCGATCCTCGGGTAGCAGAAGATGCACTTCTCCGAGCGCTTGAAGAGCGGGTTGTAGTAGACCTTCTTGTACGGGCAGGCCGCCACGCAGTGCTGGTAGCCGCGGCAGCGCTCCTGGTCGATGAGCACGATGCCGTCCTGCTCGCGCTTGTAGATCGCCTGGCGCGGGCACGCGGCAAGGCAGGCGGGGTTGGTGCAGTGGTTGCAGATGCGCGGCAGGTAGAAGTAGTAGTTGTTCGGGTAGTCTCCCGCGCCCTGGTCTTCGTCCCAGTTGGCGCCCCAGTAAGGCATGCGCGCCGGAGCGAGCTGCGGGGGTTCCCCGCTCGTGCCTTGGCCGAGCGGATTCAGGGCCTGCTCGTAGTTGAGATCGAACGGCGCGCCGTAGTCCTGATTCATGTCGGGAATGCGCCCGGGCCGCAAGTTGCCGCTCGCGTCGAAGCCGCCGCCCGATTCCTGCCACTTGCGCGGATAGCCGTTGCCGGGATGGGTCTCGACGTTGTTCCAGTACATGTATTCGCGGCCGTTGCGGTTGGTCCACTGCGTCTTGCAGGCCGTGGTGCAGGTCTGGCAGCCGATGCACTTGTTGAGGTCCATCACCATCGCGAGCTGGCGCTTCGACATCGGCTCTCCCCTTACGCTTTCGCGACCTCGACCGAGGATTCGTAGGCGAGCTGGTTGCCGTCCCACTCGGCGCCGAACCTGAGATGCCCCCAGCCGCCCGCGAGCTCGAGCGGCGACAGCAGCCCCGCGACCGGCGCGTCCATGCCGCGGCGCCTGGCGAACTGGTGCGGCTCCCAGGCGTGGTCCATCATGAGCGTGCCGGGACGGACGCCCGGCAGGATCTTGGCCATGGTGCGGAATTCGCCCACGTCGTTGAAGACGCGCACCGTGTCGCCGTCCTTGATGCCGCGCTTCGCCGCGTCGGCCGGGTTCAGGTTCAAGTGCGGAACGCCGCGCTGAAGCCTCAGCATGTATTTGCTGGTGCGCCAGGTGGAATGGATGCCCCAGCGCGTGTGCGGCGAGTAGTACTTGAGCGGGAACCGCGACGGGTGCAGGGCCTCGCGCGCTGTGGGGACCGTGCAGCCGAGCTTCGCGAAAACCTCCTGGTCGATGCAGAACTGCTGGCGCCCCGAGAGCGTCGGATACGGGCGCTTCAGATAGAACTGCTCTTCGAACGAGCGGTAGGGCTTGTCGGCGTAGAGCGGCGAGGTGAGCCCGGCGTTCGAGTTCAGCACGATGAAGCCGCGCTCGACCGCGTCCTCGAACTTCCACGGCTGGAACGCCGGCACGTTCTCGATCAGCCACTTCACCACGTCCTTGTCGTTGCCGAGCTTGCCCTGCATGGTGAAGTCCGCGTGCAGCGTATCGAGGTCGCGCGTGAGCGGCTCCTTCTTGCCGTCCCTCTCGACCGTGAAAGCCGGGTCGGGGATGCGGCCCAGGCCGCGCCGCCCGGCGGCCGCCTCGATGCGCTCGGCGAGCAGCCGGCAGATCTCCCACTCCGATTTGGTCTCGCCGATGGGCTTCAGGCCCTTCGGCGGCACGGTGAGGTTCACGTAGCGGTGGTAGCCGACCTCGCCGCGGATGTCCCAGCCCTCGTAGTGGCTGATCGCGGGCAGCACGTAGTCGGCGAGCTCGGCCGAGGAGTCCATGCGGAAATTCACGTTGACGTAGAGCTCGGTCGCGTCGAGCACCGTCTTCTTGTAGTGCTCGGAGGACTTGTTGCGCCTGAACATGTTGTCGGCGAACAGGATGCGCACCCTGGGTTCGCCGTAGTTCGCGAGCCACTTGTCGGCGCGGGATCTTTCGGCAAGCTGGACCAGCCCGTCCGGCGTGAGGCCGGTGCGGTTGGCAAATTCCTTCGCCGGGTAGTGGCGGCGGAAGGTCTCCGACATGCGCCCGGAGAACCATTCGCCGAGAAAACCCGAGGAGAAGCGCGAAGGCTTGGGCGACGCGAGCGGTCCGATCCCGCCCAGGCTCCACTGGTGCTCGGTGTCCACCACGTCGTGCCCGGTGAGCGCGCAAAACAGCGCCTGCGCCCAGCAGGCGAGCACGCCCCAGGCGTACTTGTGCAGCGAAAAGCCGATCGTCAAGCCCGGGTCGTGCGCCGCGGCGTATTCGCGCGCGAGCTGGCGCACGACGCCCGGGTGGATGCCGGTATGCTTCTGCGTCGCCTCGGGCGAGAACTTCTGCGCCTCGGCGCGAACCTTCTCGAACACCGTCGTCACCGGAATCGGCTTGCCGTCGGCGCCCGCGACCTCGAAGCGGCCGGTGAGCGCGGGCTTGAGCGCGCCGAGCCGAAGCGACTTGCGGATGTGCCCGCGCGTGCCGGGCATCGGGGCGGCCTTGCCCGTCGCCTCGTCCCAGCAGTAGAAGACGTCGTCGCGGCCGCCCTGGCGCAGGTCGGCGAGGCGCAGCAGCCGCCCGTCGTCCTCGCGCACGAGGAACGGCAGATCGGTCTGCTCGCGGATGAAATCCTCCTTGTAGAGCTTTTCCGCCAGCACCACGTGCACGAGCGACATGGCGAGGAAGCTGTCCGAGCCGGGCTGGATCGGGATCCACCGGTCGGCGTGGATCGCGGTGGGGTTGTAGTCCGGCGAGATCACCACGATCTTCGCGCCGCGCCACTTCGCCTCCCACAGGTAATGCGCGTCCGGGATGCGCGTGACGTTGGGGTTGAAGCTCCAGAGCACGATGTAGTCCATCTCGAACCAGGCATCGAGCGAGGTGCCGACGTTCGGGATGCCGTAGGCGAGCGTCGCGCCGGTGAACATGTCGCCGACCGCGCTCGACGGGTACAGCCTGATCGCGCCCATGAGCGACCCCAGGCGCAGCGGCCCCGCGCGCCGGCCCTGCGACAGGATGCCGGTCCCCACGTAGAGCATCACTCCCGCGGGGCCGTGCCGCGCGATCGTCTCGACCGTCTTCTCGGCAATCTCGCCGATCGCCTGGTCCCACGAGATGCGCTTCCACTTCCCGGAGCCGCGCCGGCCGGCGCGCTTCAGGGGATAGAGCAGCCGGTCCTTCTCGTACATCGCCTGCGAGTGGATCGTGCCCTTGTTGCAGCCGCGCGGATTGGGATCGGGAATGCTCGGGCTGATCTGCGGATACTGCGCGAGCTGCTCTTCGCGCGTCACCATGCCATCCTTGGCGAAGACGTGGAACGCGCAGTTGCCCTGGCAGTTGGAGCAGTGGAACGCGTAGCCCACGGCGTCGCCGCGCGTCGCCGCGAACTCCTTGCGGTAGAAGTCCTCCCAGGCGCGCTCGGGATACGCCTGCAGCGGGTCCTGCACTTCCGCGATGCGCGCGAGCAGCTCCTCGGGCAGCCCGAGCGCAAGCCCGCACGCCCCGGTGAGCTTCAGGAAATCGCGCCGGCTCGCCATGCCCCGTCTCTCTTCCTCGTCCTATCCGCCGAGCAGCGCTTCGACCGCGCGGCGCGCCTCGTTTCCGTCCCAGTCGTACTCGCCGAGCGCGCGATACGCGACGCGCCCGTCGCGTCCGATCAGGTACGAGGTCGGCACGCCCGGGATGCTGTACTGGCGCCCGACCAGCCCGTCGCGATCGTGCCAGACGGGAAAAGTAAGCTTCAGGCCGTCCACGAAGGCCTTCACTTCGCCGCTCCCGGCCTGGTCCTGCGAGAGCGCAAGCACCACCAGCCCGCGCTCGCGGTAGCGCTGGTGCAGCCGTTCCATGGAAGGCATCTCCTTGCGGCACGGCGGGCACCACGTGGCCCAGAAGTTGAGCAGGATCACTCTTCCGCGCAGCTCGGCGAATTTCACCGCGCGGCCCGAGAGATCGCGCGCCACGAAGTCGCCAGCGACGATCGTGCCCTTCACGGGCTTGAGCTCGCCTGCCGCCGCGACGCAAGCCGCCAGCGCCAGGACCGATCCGGCCAGCCATCGCAGCTTCAAGTCCGATTCCTCCCGCCGGGAGGAAGCGCTCACAGTCATCCAGGCCGCCCTCTGCGCACCGCGTCGGTATCGGTGAGGCCCGACACCTCGGGCAGGCGGCTCATGCGCCACTGCATCATGCCGCCGGTGAGGTTCACCGCGAGCTTGACCTCGCGCGCCGCCCGGGCGAACAGCTCGCGGTCGCCGTCCTCCGTGACCACCACGGTGCGCCGGTAGCGGTCGATCGACGCCGCCTCGAGCGCGTCCGGCTCGAGATTGATCGCCTGCGGCAGGTGCCCGTCCTCGAACTCCAGCGCATCGCGCAGATCGAGGACCTGATACCTGCCCGGCGCCTGCCGGATGCTCTTGTACAGGTCCGCGGCCGCCACGCTGCGCTCGACCAAGAGCGCGGCGCGCTGCTCGCGCACGCCCTGCACGAGCAGCGCAGCGAGCAAGACGGCGATGATCGCGACATAGAACAGATGCCAGCGAGTGCTCATGTTCGTCCTTTCAGTCGGTCGCCAGGTTGAGGCCCCGCGCGCGCACTTCGCCGAGCCGGCGCCAGCGGCCCCAATACAGCGCGAACGCGGTGGCCATGCCGACGCCGAAGAACGTCATGCCCATCGCGAAGTTCCCCACCGACAGCGTCGGAAAGCCCGCCATGAAGGCCCCCGTGGTGCAGCCGCCGCCCAGCAACGCGCCGGACATGATGAGAAAGCCGCCGGCGAACACCGCCGCCGCGCGGCTTTTCAGTCCCGAGGCGAACGCGGCGTCCCACAGCGGCGTCACCGGCACGTGGCGAAAGCTGCCCGAGGCGAGCGCGCTCGCGAGCGCGCCCGGGAAAAGCCCCGCCACCATGGCGGCGCGCCAGGCGGTCGCCTCGTCGAAGGCGGGAACGCTGTTCAGGCGGTAGCCGAAGAGGTCGGTCACGTAGCTCGTGAGCGCGGCGAATCCCCCGGAGATGCCGAGGTACTGGCCCTGCGCCGTGGCGCCGAGGATGACCAGCCCGGCGAGGATCCCGCTCGAGACGAACCCCCATTCGCGCCGCGTGAGCGGGGCGCGCGCGATCGATGCCGGCTCGTAGCGCTTTCCCGGATCAAGCCGGTCGGCCGCCGCCACCATGAGCAGCACGAGCACCCCGAACGCGACTGCCAGGGGCCCATACGGGACGTTGAGCACAACCGGGAGCGTCATGCTCTGCGGATAAGTGCGGATGCCCCACTCGGGCAGGCGCAGGAACGCCCAGTCGAACGCGAACACGCCGAGCAGCATGCCGAGCAGCCCTGCTCCGATAAGCCATTTTCCGGCGGCCAGCCTGGCCGCGCAGGTGCCCGGTCAGAAGCCCGCGAGCGCCATGCCGACGCCGAACAGCACCCCGCCGACGAAGTGCGCCGGCCCGAAATACGCGTTCACGCGCGGCGCCAGCGCGCCGATGCCGGCGAGATCGGCGAGCCCATAGCCGAGCGCCGCAATGGCGAGCGCGGTGAACATGAACTTCATCGCCTTCAGGTCCTGCATGAGCAGCGTGCCCATGATGCGCGAGTAGCGCGTCAGCCCGCCCCGGTGCAGCACGAACCCGAATGCGGCGCCGGTCAACAACCCGCCTAGTATTGCGTTCATCGTCCCTCCTCGTTCGTTATTTTTCGAGCGGCAGCCGCGGATCGGCCGACCACTCTTCCCACGAGCCGGTGTACTCGACCACGTTGTCGTAGCCGATCAGCCGCATCGCGAGCGCCATGTCGGTCGAGCGCCCGATGCCGGTCTGGCAATAGGTGACGACCTTCGTGTCTTTCGTGATACCGCGCTGCTTGAGCGCCTTTTCGATGTCCTGCGCCGACTTGAAGGTGTTCAACTTGTCGGAGAACTTGGTCCACTCAAGATGCACCGCGCCCGGGATGTGGCCGCCGCGCGAGGCGCCCGGGCGCACGTCCTTGCCGATGTACTCGTTGAACGACCGGTTGTCGACGACCACCACGTCCTTGTTGCGCAGGTTCTTCTCGAGCCACTCGCGGGTCGCGACCTTCTGCGGCTGCGGTTTCGCGGCGAATTTCTTCTTCTCGACCGCCGGAGCTTCCTGCGTGACCGCCCGGCCTTCCTTCAGCCACTTGCGGAAGCCTCCGTTCAAAACCTTCACGTTCTTGTGGCCGAAGAACTCGAGCACGAACCACACCCCCGAGGCGAACGGGCCTTCGCCGCCGTCGTACACGACTACCTGGGTATTCGCGTCGATGCCGGCATCGCCGAAGATCTTTTCGGCGTCGGCTTCGCTCAGCGGATGGCCGTTCTTCTTGCGCGAGTCGAGCTTTGCCACGTCGAGATAGAAGATGTTGACCGCGCCGGGGATGTGCGCGCGCTGGTAGCTCGCGGCATCCGCGGCGTCGATAAGCCGCACGTTCGGCTGGCCGAGGAGCTTCGCAGCCGCCTCGGTTTCGATCAGCAGATCGCCCCGCGCATAGCCCTGCGCACTTGCCCCGGGCGAGGCGACGAGCACGAGTGCGCCCGCTCCCGCGGCCAGAAGCCATCTCAGTGTCCTGGTCATCGTTACCTCCTCCTATGCGTCGTTCTTGTTCCGTTGCAGCGTTCCGGCCCCGCCCGGGGGCCTGGAATCACAGTCACCCCTTGAAGAATTCCTTCCCGGCGGCCGGGCGCAGGATGTCGAGTTGCGCCATCTGCACCTTCGTCTCACCGATCACCCAGCCCTGCACCTCCACTTCCTGCCCGAACGCCTCGTCGAGCCGCTCCTGCGGAACGCCATGCCGGCCGCCGAAGTCAATCGCGTACTGATCGCCATCCTCGGTGTAGAGCACCATCGGCTCGGCCCATTTCAGGTAGCACTCGCCGATCTTTCCGGCTTTCGCGCAGCGCTCGCCGACGATCCGGCCTTTCAGTTTCGTCGCCTCCTGCGCGAGCGCAGGCGCCGCAAGCGCGGCGCAGACCGCGATCGCCGCGGCGATCGATCCTTTACGCAACATGTTCATGACGCGACTCCTTCGAGTTGTTCGGCCTCGCTCACGGCGCGGGCGACCAGCGAACCCCCGCGGTAGACGCGCAACTCGCCGGGCTCGAATGCGCGCCACGGCTCGCCGCTGAGCGGCTGCGTCGCGATGGCGACCGCGCGCTCTTGCCCGCCCGCGCGCTCGAGCGCGTACAGCCGGTCGTAGCAGTACGCGTACAGCCGCTCGCCGTCGGAAAGCAGGAAATTGAACTTGCCGAACGCCGCGATGGTGTGCGCGGCGCTCGCCAGCGTGTCCACGCACGCCGCGCGCTGCATGCTGCCGGCCCCGGCGTGGCAACCGGACAGCGCTTCGAGCACGAGGCAGAAAGCGTGCTCGGAGTCGGTGTCGCCCTCGGCCTCGCATACGTGCGGTGCGAGTGCCCTCAAGCGCTCGACGGCGCCCGGCACCAGGCCGTTGTGCGCGAACGCCCAGGTCGCGCCGCAGCACTCGTGCAGGAAGGGATGCGTATTGGCGAGCGAGCGCACCGCCGGAAAATTGGCCTTGCGCACGTGGCCGATCACGAGAGCGGACTCGACGTCCGTGCAAAGCGAGCCGAAGCGCTCGCTCTCGACCGCCGGAACCGGCTCTTTTTCGAGCCGGAACGCGCCGCCGTTCAACCAGGCCAGTCCCCAGCCGTCGACGTGATCGGCGGTCGCGCCGCCGCGCGCGCGGAAGGCGCGCAGGTAGCGCTCCGGCCGCGCAGCCTCGGTGCTATTCCAGCCGAATAGCTCGCACATACGCTCTAGAACCGGCTCCAGAGCCAGTACTTCTCGTACAACACCTTCCCGGCGTGCCACAGCACGCTCGGGCTGCGCACCGTGATGCGCGGCAGCGGCTCGGCGTAGAAATCGCCCGAACCCATGCCGGCGCGCCCGCCGCCCGCCTCGATGAAGCACATGCCGCTGCCGTCGAAGCGCCGCGGCGCGCCTTTGCCGGTCCAGGCGTGCGCGATGTTGTGCGCGACCACCTCGGCTTCGCCGTGCGCGAACACGCCCGCCTTCGGCAGCGGGCGGCCCATCTTGAGCGGAATGCTGACCACGTCGCCGATCGCGTACACGTTCGCAAAGCGGGTTTGCAGAGTGTGGCGATCGACCGGGACCCAGCCGAGCTCGTTGGTGAGCCCCGCCTCGCGCACCGGCGCGGGTGCGCGGTGCGGCGGAACGTAAAGGAGCAGGTCGAACTGCGCGGTTGCGCCGTTGGCGAAGCGAAGCGTGCGGCTTGCCGCTTCCACGCTCGCCACCTGATGCTCGGGGTGGTAGCGGATGCCGCGCCCCTCGATCAGGCCGCGCACCGCGCGCCCCATCTCCGGACCGGCGACCACCATCGGCGCGGGCTCGGCCGCGTAGAAGTCGATCTCGGTGCTGCCGCGCACGCCTTTGCGCGCGAGGAAATCCTCGGCGAGAAGCGCCGCTTCGTACGGGCCCGCGGGGCACTTGTATTGCGGGGCGGCGGTGAGAACGACGAGGCGGCCGCCGGAGAATTTTTCCAGCTCGGCATGGATCGCTGCTGCGCCTTCGAGCGTGTAGAAGGAAAGTCCGGCCTCGGCAAGCCCGGGGATCGCCTCGGGCGCATAGGCGGCGCCCAGCGCGATCACCATCGCGTCTGCGGAAATCTTCTTTGCGTCGATCTCGGCGGCCACGGCCTGCGGATCGATGCGCGTCACCTCTCCCCGCAGGACCTCGATCCCGCGCCCGGCGAGCCGCGCGATCGGGCGCGAGAAATCCCCGGCGGCGCGCGTGCCGACCATGAGCCAGAGGAGCGAGGGCGGGAACAGATGGCTCTCCGCCCGATCGACCACGGTGACGCGGTCCTCGGCGGGCAGGAGCTTGCGCAGGGCCTCGGCGGCGACCACGCCCCCCAGCCCCGCACCGAGAATCAGGACGCTGCGGCTCATGGCGCGCTCAGAACACCAGCGCCTTGTCGGCCCAGGCGGTCCAGTCTGCAAGCCCGGCCATGCTGCCCCGTTTGCAGCCCTTCGCGAGCTCGGCGTCTTCGAGGCCCCTCGCGTCCATACAGGTGCCGCACACGCCGACCTCGCCGCCGCGCGCGGTGACACCCTGCAGCAGCCCCTCGATGCTGTAGTAGCCCGGCGGCACCTTCTGCCCGCCCTTCGCGCACGAGGCCGCGTCGCCGATGAGGAACACCTTCGCCTCGTTTCCCGCCGCGGCATCCTTGAGCAGCTCGCGCGCGAGGCGCAGGCCGTTGTAGCTGCGCTCGGTGCCGTAGGGCGGGTCGTTGAGGATGAACAGGTATTTCATTTATTCAACTGATTAGTTGATTAGCAGAATAAGGCGCCCGGCCGGTTCTGTCAACCCCGGCACGAGAGCGGCGCTCAAGAGAAGGCCGCCCAAAGGCGGCCGTCCGTGTGAAGCGCCGCGCTAGCGCCAGCCCCATCCCATGCCCCGGCCCGCGAACGCGCGCTGCTCGGGAGTCAGCGCTCCGTACAGGTTCTTGGTGGCCGTGTTCACGGCCTCGAACCGCTCGAAGCGCTCCTTCGCGAGCTTGGCGTTCAGGTCGGCCTGCGCTTTCACGACCTTGGCATAGGCCTGCCAGGCGCTTTCCTGATCGGGGGCGATTCTCAGCGCCGCCTTCTGGGCCGCAAGGCGCTCTTCGATCCCGTAGCTATCGGCGCCCATCATTCCGGGGCCGTACCCGTTGCCACCCATCATCCCGCCGCCCATCATCCCCATCCCCATGCCGCCACCCATGCCCCAACCGGGGCCGTACCCGCCGGGCCCATACCCACCGGGTTGCGCGCCCACCACCGCGGCGGCGAGTCCGAGCGACAAGGCTGCAACGACACCGAGTGCGATCTTGCTTCTGCGTTCCATGACGATCTCCTTTCAGTGAGGTCCAAGGTCGATAATCAACTAATAAGTTGAATAGTAGAATATGGCAGACAGCACCCCCCGTCAACCCCGGCGCGCGGCCCACTTGATCCAGATCAAGCGCAGCGGTGGCCAGCGGCGGATCCTGCTGGCCGTTGGACCCCGAGCAATACGACGCCTGGTATCGCACCCCGCGCGGCGCCTGGATCGGCGAGTCCGAGTTCCGGCTGCTCCACGAAATGCTTCGGCCCGAGCCGGGCGCGAGCCTCCTCGACGCCGGCTGCGGCACCGGCTACTTCACGCGCCGTTTTGCCGCGGCGGGCGGGCGCGTGACCGGCCTCGACCGCGACCCGGCCATGCTCGCGTATGCGCGCGCGCATCGCGCCGGGCCGGAGGAATACTTGCTGGGCGACATGCGCGAGCTGCCGTTTCCCGACCGGTCGTTCGACTATTGCGTTTCGGTCACCGCGCTATGCTTCGTGCCCGAGGAACGCGCGGCGCTCGCCGAATTGGCGCGCGTGAGCCGGCGCGGCGTCGCGCTCGGACTTCTCAACCGGAGGAGCCTGCTGTACCTCCAGAAAAACCGCGGCGGCAGCAGCGGCGCCTATCGCGGCGCGCACTGGCACACCGCGCGCGAAGCGCACTCGCTGTTCGAGGGCCTGCCGTTCGCCGACCCCGAAATCCGCTATGCCGTATTTCTGCCCTCCGGAAACGCCGCGGCGCGCAGCGTCGAAGCATGGCTGCCGGCGCGCGTTCCTCTCGGCGCGTTCCTCGCCGCTGCAGCAGCTAAGCGCGAGGCTGCAATACGATGATTGCCATGCCGCCGAGCGCCACCGCCGCGCCGGCGATGTCCCATGCGCTCGGCCGGATCCCCTCGATCGCCCACAGCCAGCCGATCGCGAGCGCGATGTACACGCTGCCGTACGCGGCGTAGGTGCGTCCCGCCGCGGCCGGATGCAGCGTGAGCAGGAACGCGAACAGCGCGAGGCTCGCCGCCGCCGGCGCGAGCAGCCACGCGCTCTTTCCCTGCCGCAGCCACAGGTAGACGAGGTAGCAGCCGCCGATCTCCGCCGCGGCGGTGACCACGAACAGGCCGAATGCCGAGGCGAGCGCGTTCACGTGCGGTCCCTGCCGCGATGGCATGCGCAGGCTTCGCCCTGCGCCGCGTGGATCAACTCCTCGAGGATGCCGCAGTCGGCGACGCGGTGGCGCGAATCGCACTGCGCGCGCAGCGCGGCGAGCTGCTTCTCCAGCGCGTCGAGCGCCGCGATCTTGGCGCGCACGCGCTCGAGGTGCGCCTGCACCAGCTCGTTCACGTCGTCGCAGGAAAGGCCGCGCTCGCCCGAGAGCTCGAGCAGGCGCCTCACGTCCGCAAGCGGCATGTCGAGCGAGCGGCAGTGGCGCACGAAATTGAGCCGCTCGAGGTGCGCCGGGCCGTAGATGCGGTAGCCCGAAGCCGTGCGCGCGGGGGTGTCGAGCAGTTTCTCGCGCTCGTAGTACCGCACCGTCTGCGCGTCGACGCCCGCGCGGCGTGCAAGTTCACCTGTGTGCATGACGGTCTCCCGAATTGCGGCATCTTGACCCTATAGTAGCTTCAGGGTCTGCAATGGGACAGCCATGAGCGAGCAATGTTGCGCACCGAGCCCGCCGGGCGCGGACCGCCGCTACGAGCGGATCCTGTGGGTCGCGCTGTTCGCCAACGCGGCGATGTTCTTCGTCGAGCTCGCCGCGAGCGCGTACTCGGGCTCCTCGGCGCTTGCGGCGGACGCGGCCGATTTCCTCGGCGACACGGGCAATTACGCGTTATCGCTCGGCGCGCTCGCGGCGGGCGGCGCGTGGATGTCCCGGGCGGCGCTCGCGAAGGGCTGGACCATGGCGCTCTACGGCACGGGGGTGCTTGCCTACGCCGCCTGGCGTGCGCTCGCCGGCGTGCCGCCCGAGCCCTACACCATGGGCGCGGTGGCATTCGCTGCGCTCGGGGTCAACTTCAGCGTCGCGGCGCTGCTGTTTCGCTATCGGGAGGGCGACGCCAACATGCGCTCGGTGTGGCTGTGCACCCGCAACGACGTGATCGGCAATCTGGCGGTGCTCGCGGCGGCCGCCGGCGTGCTCGGCACGGGAACGGTGTGGCCCGATGTCGCGGTCGCTGCGCTCCTCGCCTCGCTGGGCCTGGTCTCGGGCTCCGCCGTCATCGGTCATGCCCGCGTCGAGCTCGGCCGCGAGCGATGAAGCACGTCCACGCGCCGGGGAATTACGGCGTGCCGGCTCTCGCCTGAATCACCCGTCTCGCCTCCGCATGCGATCGCGCACCAGCGCCACCGCGATCGGAATCGCCGTGATCAGGCCGAGCGCCAGCGCCGTGTACATAAACCGTTCCGCCTCGCCGCTCGCCAATTCCAGCCCCAGGTGGGCGAGGAAAAAGCTCGCCGGAACGATCCCGGCGAGCGTGGCGAGCGCGAAGCGCCACAGCGACAGCCCGGTGAGGCCCGCCGCGTAGCTGATCAGATCGAAGGAGATGAACGGCAGCAGCCGGCTGACAAAGACGATTCCCATCAGGGCGTTCTGCGAGCCGCTCAGCCCGGCCGGCAGGCGGTCGCCGAGCCAGCGCTCGAGCGCGGCGCGTCCCAGCACGCGCGCCAGACCGAACGCCGCCAGCGCGCCCGCCTCGGCTCCCGCGAGGACGAACAGCGTGCCCGAGGTGTGACCGTAGGCGGCGCCGGCGGCCATGGCGATCGGGGCGCTCGGGATCGGGCTCACGAGGATGGCGAGCGTCATCAGCAGGACGACCGCAAGCGGCCCCCAGGCGCCCAGGTCCTCGATCCGCGCGCGCAATCTTTGCTCGTCGACGATGGTGCCGAGCACCCCGGTTTCGCGCAGCGCCCAATAGACCGCGACCAGCGCGAGCACGGCGAGCAGGAACGCAGAGAGCTTCACCCATCCGGCCTTCGATGGGGCAACCTCGGGCCGGACCGCGGGCGGCGGCAGCGTCATCGGCCGAGCGCGCGAGGAGATGGTGCTGCGGGCCTAGGCTCGGCCAGGCTCGCGATGATCGGGCAACTGCGCTCGTCGCCGGCGTCGCACTGCGCGACCAGGCGCTTGAGCGTGCCGCGCACGCGCTTGAGGTCGTCGATACGGCCTTCGACCGCAGCCAGCTTGGCCGCGGCGAGCGAGCGAGCGTCGCGGCAGCCGGGCACACGCTCGAGACGAAGCAGCTCGCGGATTTCCTCGAGCGTGAAACCGATGTCCTGCGCCCGCTTGATGAAGCGCAGGCGCGCGGCGTCTTCCGCGTTGTAGCGGCGGATACCGCCCAGGGGACGCTGCGGCTCGCCGAGCAGCCCGCGCCGCCGGTAGTAGCGGATCGTCTCCAGGTGCACGCCGGCCGCCTTGGCCAGCGCGCCGATCGTCATGGCATCCATCGCGCCTTCTCCCGCCTTGACTCCGTACCGGACTACGGAGTGTATTCTTCGTGGCTCATGTTCCGGGCGAGCACCGAGTCCGCCTCGATCGCCGCCGGCGCCGCCTCGGCGCTCGGCGCCACCACCTGCTGCGTGCTGCCGCTCGCGCTCGTGTCGGCGGGCCTCGGCGGCGCCTGGATCGCGCAGCTGCGCGCGCTCGAGCGCTTCCAGTGGCTGTTCATCGGGCTCGCGCTCGCGGCCTTCGGCTACGCGTTCTACCGCCTGTACCTGCGCCCCGCGCCCTGCGAGCCCGGCGGCGCGTGCGCGACGCCTGAAACGCGCCGGCGCTACCGCATCGCGTTTTGGGCAACCTTCCTCAGTGCCAAGGCTCTCGTTCTTTCTCCCATCGTGTATGGCGCGCTTGCGGGCTGAGCTCGCCGCTGCCGCGCTCCTCGCTCTTGGTCTGGTGCACGCAGGCGAGCCGAAAGTCGTGCTGCTCGACGTGCCGACCATGTCCTGCTCGCTCTGCCCGGTGAGCGTGCGCAAGGCGCTCGAGCGCACGCCGGGAGTGCTCGACGCGAAAGCCGATCTCGCAACCAAGCAGGCCGAAGTCCGGTACGACCCGGACAGCGTCTCCCCGCAGCAGCTCGCCGACGCCGTGACCAACGCCGGCTTTCCCGCGACGGTGAAGTGATGAGCGCCGCCGTTCTCGAAAGCACTCTCACCTGTCCGGTGTGCGCACATGCGCAGGTCGAGACGATGCCGACCGACGCCTGCCTCTTCTTCTACGACTGCCCGGGCTGCGGCGCGCACCTGAAACCCAGGCCCGGCGACTGCTGCGTGTTCTGCTCCTACGGCAGCCTGCCCTGCCCGCCGGTGCAGGCGAGCCGCGTCGCGCGCGCGCAAGCCTAGGCCGCGCCGCGCCCGACGCTCAGGATCGCGTCGAAGAAAAGCCGCGGCCGTCCCCATAGCGAGTTGAGGAAGATCGCGGTGACGCTCACCGCCATCGCCGCCATCGCCCACACCGGGTAGACGAGCCCGGTCGCGGCGAGCGGGATCCCGATGCCGTTGAAGAGGAACGCGAGCGTCACGTTCTGCAGCATGTTGCGGTAGCTCCTGCGGCTCACCTCGCGCGCCACGGGCACCGCATCGAGGCGATTGGAGAGCACGATGATGTCCGCCGACTCGATCGCGATGTCGGTGCCGCCGCCCATCGCCACGCCCACGTCGGCCTGCATCAGCGCCGGCGCGTCGTTGATGCCGTCGCCGACCATCGCGACCCGGCCTGCGGCCTGCAGCCGGCGAACGATTTCGGCTTTTCCGCCGGGCAGCACGGCCGCGTGCACTTCGCCGATTCCGACCGCAGCGGCGATGCGCGCCGCCGCGCGCTCGTTGTCGCCCGTGACGAGCGCGACGCGCACGCCTTCGCGCTTCAGTCTGGCGACGGCCTCGATCGCCTCGGAGCGCAGCGCGTCGCCGAAGGCAAGCGCGCCGCAGAAGCGCCCGGCGCGCGCCACCGCGATCGCTGTGCGCCCCTCGCCCTCCAGCCGCGCGATGTGCGCGGCGATCGCCTCGGGAATCGGCACCGAGGCGCCGACGAACGAGGGGCTTCCGACCAGCACGCTCTCGCCGCCGATGCGCGCGCCGACGCCGCGGCCGGGGAAGGCTTCGAACCATTCGACCTCGGGCACGCGGATTCGGCGCTCGAACGCGGCGCGCCCGGTCGCCTGCGCGAGCGGATGCTCCGATGCCGATTCCGCCGCGGCGGCGAGGGCGAGCAGCTCCGCTTCGGGCACGCCGCCGCTCACCATCTCGCGCAGCTCGGGGCGCCCCTCGGTGAGCGTGCCGGTCTTGTCGAAAATCATCGTCTTCACCAGCCGAAACCCCTGGAACGCCTCGCCGGTGCGCATGAGAATGCCGCGCTCGGCGGCTTCACCCGCGCCGCGCACGATGGAGAGTGGCGCGGAAATCCCCACCGCGCACGGATAGCCCATCACCAGCACGCTCAAGCCCGCAAACGCCGCGCGCTCGAGGCTCGCCGCTCCGTCGATCCACCACGAGCCGGCGAGCCAGCCGAGAAAGGCGAGCGCGGCAAGCGCGAGCACCGCAGGCGCATAGACGACGAGCACGCGATCGACCAGGTGCAGGATGCCTGGCTTGAGCGCGCGCGCATCCTCGACCTCGCGCGCGATTCGCGCGAGAAAGCTCGCCTCGCCGACTGCGCTGGCGCGCACGAGCAGAGTTCCGTTGCCGTTCATCGAGCCGCCGATCACCGCATCACCCGCGCGCCTTTCCACGGGGATGGCTTCGCCCGTGACGAGCGACTGGTCGACGGAGGAGTGGCCGCTCTCGACCGTGCCGTCCACGGGAATGCGCTCGCCCGGGCGCACGCGCACCAGGTCGCCGAGCTGCACTTCCTCGATCCGAATTTCGCGCTCTACGCCGTCCTCCACCACGCGCGCGGTCTCGGGCTGCAGCTCAAGCAGCCGCTTCACCGCCTGCGAGCTGCGCGTCTTGACTATGAGCGAGAGCCACTCAGAGAACAGGTGGTAGTTGCTCACCAGGATCGCCACGGCGAAGAAGGGCGCAGTCGGATAGTCCGGCCGCTGGAGCATCAGTCCGAGCGCTCCCCCGGCGAGCCCTGCAAACGCACCCGCCTCGAGCAGCACGTGCTGGTTCAGAATGCCGCGCGCGAGCGCCTGCGCGGCCATCGCGAGGATGTGGCGCGCGACGCCGAGGACCTGCACCAGCGCGAGCGCCGCGACGATCCAGGGAATCGAGGGCACAAAGGCGGCCGCTTGCCGGCCCCACAGCAGCGCCGCCGCGAGCGCGGCCACGGCGCACGCGCCCGCTACCGCGCGCGCGAGGCCGCCGGAGCGCAGCACCAGGAACACGAACGCGGCAAGGCTCGCGACCACCACCGCATCGAGCGCCACGAGCCAGGCGCTCGCGGGGTTGGCGATCAGCGCGATCGCCGCGACGCTGAAGCAGGTGGCGGCCAGAAACCGTCGGCCCTCGCGCACCAGCTCGCGCTCCTCCTCCTCGTAGGCGCGCAGCTTGCGCGGATCGGAGATCGTGTAGCCCATCTCGCGCAGCGTCGCGAGCAGCTCCTCGGGCCGCGCGCGCACCGGGTCGTACTCGACGAGCGCCTGCTCGTGCGTGAGGCTGACCGCGACCTTGTGCACGCCCGGCATGCCGCCGAGCGCCTTTTCGATGGTGCTCGTGCAAAGCGAGCAGTGCATGCCGCCGATGCGCGTGCGGATGCGTGCGCGGTCGGGCCGGCCGGCGGGCTCTTCGCTCCACAGCCGGGAATCGAGACCGGAAATCGCGGCGCCGCTCATGCGAGGCACCATCTTGAACCCCGTACCTCGCTACGGAGTCAAGCGCCCGTGCCGCCCTCCGGCTCGTAGTAGTTGCCCGGGACGCGCGGCCCGACGTCCTCGGAAGGCGCCTCCCGCGCGGCTTTGTTGCGCTCGAGCATCCGCTGGTAGTCGGCGACCGCCTGTGGGCCGTTGCGTTCCAGGCCCGCCATGAACCCCTTGTAGTCGCGCGTGCTCCACGCGCTGCGCTCGCTGTAGAACGCCACCCACTGGCGCTTGGCGCGGTTCGCCTGGAAATCGAGCACGCGCTCGAGCGCATCCTCAACGTCCGCGACGCTCGTCCAGGCGGACTTGTAATGGATCATGCCGCTGCGCCCGACGATCCAGGTCATGTTGGGCAGCATGCCGTAGGCGCAGTGCGCGGTGCCTTCGAGGTCGTCGAGCAGCACCTGGCGGCGCAGCTTCGAGTGCGCGACGAAGGCGCGCGCGTTCTGCCGCTTGTCCTCCAGCGATTCGTGATGGCGGTAGTTCTCGCCCGGATGCGCCTCGCGGGTGTAGATGAAAACCGAGCGCACGGCCCGGTTCGCGTAGCGGCCGGCAAGCTCTTCCATCGGCTCGGCGGCCAGCGCGCAGAACGGTCAGGTGAACGAGCCGAACTCGATCAGCGCCACCTCGCTTCGCCACAGCTCGCTCATCTCGACGATCCTGCCCGTGGCCAGGTCCTCGAGCGGGAGCGAAGGCGCGCGCATGGTGGCCTTGGGCGCGTGCACGGCGAATTCCCGGAACTCTTCCGCCGAGCCGTCGAACACGCTGTAGTTGTACTCGGTCGCAGTCATGCGGTCTCCTTTGTCAGTCGGGCAGGGACTTCACGATCTCGCTCGCCGGGTTGAAGGCGAGCCAGGCAAATGCGAAATGCACGCCGCTCGAGAGCGGCGCGAGCCGCCTGCCCTTGAGCGCCCCCGCCACCGCCTCGCCGAGCACGTTCCACTCGGAGCGCGTCGTCGTGTCAAGATATTTCCCGTCGCGCAGCGCGAATTCGAGCACGCGCCCTTCGAGCCTGCGATCGTAAGCGCTCGCGGCGGGAATTTGCCGGCCTGCGGCGATCCGCTCGGCGTCGAGCGCCGAGAGCATGCCGCCTTTGGCGAACACCACGTAGGGCACGCCGCCGGACTCGCGATTGGCCACCGGGTGCTTTTCCAGCAGCGTGAGCGGATAGAGCCGATGCTTCCCCGCGGCCGAGACGGCGAGCACCCGTTCCATCGGCGGCAGGCGCGCGTCGGTCTTGCCGGTGAATAGGAACGGCGGCTGGTCGATGCGGTCGTAGCCGACGTAGGGATTGCGGCCGTAGGGCCGCGCGTGGCCGGTCACGCGCGAGAGTACCTGCCCGTTCGGGTGCGCGCGCTCGAAATCCTCGTACGCGACGATCTCGGAATTGAGCTGCTTGAGAGTGCTGCCGGAATAGTCCCCCACGATCCCCTTGCCGGTGAACTGCTGCCACCAGGACTCGCTCTGGCGGTCGTACATGACGAGGTCGGAATAGCGCAGCCGCCCGGTGGTGCCGAACTCCAGCGTACGGCCGCTGACACGGCGGTCGAATACGATCGAGGCGTTGCATAGCGGGCAGAAGGTCACCGCCACCGGCGTGCCCGCGACCGTGTCGTTCACGATCTCGTGGAACATCAGGATCTGGAGCGGGTAGGCGCGCGCCTCGGCCCCGAGCCGCAGCACGATCACCGGCTCCTTGGGATTCAGCCACGCCCGCGCCGAGGCCGTCGGCACGAACTTCGGCCGGTCGATCGCCGGGATGCCGTCCTTCGGAGGCCCGCCCGATTCGATTTCGGCCAAGTCCACGGTGCGCTTGGAGAAATCCGTCCTCGGCCACTCGCGCCGGTCCTCGGCGCTTTGCGCGAGGGCGAGGCCGGCCGCGAGCTGGAGCCCCACCGCGAGAATCGCCCGCGCGAGCCGCATGACTTCCCTCCTCGATCCAGTAAGCTTGGTCGTCCCGGATCGACTGAACTGACGACGATGAGCCAGACTCCCCTGGAAGGCATTAGGGCCTGCGTCTTCGACGCCTACGGCACGCTCTTCGACTACGCCTCGGCCGCCGCGCGCTGCCGCGACGTGCTGGGCGACAAGTTCGAGCGGCTGACCGCGCTCTGGCGCGAAAAGCAGCTGCAGTACACCTGGCTGCGCGCGCTTCAAGCCCGGCATGCCGACTTCTGGCAGGTGACCGGCGACGCGCTCGACTTCGCCATGGAGACGCTCGGCATCGCCGATCCGGCCCTGCGCGAGCGGCTGATGCGGTTGTACCTGTCGCTCGACGCCTTTCCCGAGGTGCCCGACATGCTCCGGCGCCTGAAGGCGGCCGGACTCAAGACCGCCATCCTCTCCAACGGCTCGCCGCGGATGCTTTCCGCGGCGGTCGAGAACGCGAAAATCGCCGATTTGCTCGATGCGGTGCTCTCGGTCGAGGACGTGGGCGTCTACAAGCCGCACCCCAGGGTCTACGGGCTCGCCGCCGAGCAGCTCGGTATCGAGCCTGCGGCGATTTCCTACCAGTCCTCGAACGCCTGGGACGCCTACGCTGCCTCGGCCTTCGGCATGCGCGTCGTCTGGTGCAACCGTTACGGCCAGCGGCCCGAGCGCCTGCCCGGCAAGCCCGACCGCGAGATCAGGTCGCTCGCCGAGCTGCCGGCGCTGGTGGGGGCTTGAGCCGGTGAGGTGGTTCTTGTTCGGCATCGCGCTCGCCTGCTCAGGCGCGTGGGCCGGCGAAGCCGATGTGATCGACGTCAAGGCGCGGCGAAGCGCGCCCGGGACGTACGATTTCGATATCACGGTGAAAAGCGTCGACAAGGGCTGGGAGTATTACGCCGATGCCTTCGAAGTGCTCGCGCCCGACGGGAAGCTCCTCGGCCGAAGGATTCTGCTGCATCCGCACGAGACCGAGCAGCCGTTCACGCGCGACCTTTACGGCGTGAAGATTCCCGCGGGAATCGAGCGCGTCATAGTGCGCGCGCGCCACAAGCCGAAGGGCTACGACGGAAAGACCTTGAGCGTCACGCTGCCGAAGTAGCCGCACGCGGTCAGTGCAGGCCGAAGAGCGGCCGCGCTTTGAGGCCAACCCAGCTTCCCGGAAGCGCCAGAGCGATCCACAGCCAGCCATGCAGGCTCGTGCTCGCTACCCCGGAGAAAAAAGCGCCAATGTTGCAGCCGAAGCCAATCCTCGCGCCGTAGCCCATGGCGAGCCCGCCGATAAGCGCTGCCGCAGCCGCGCCGGCGGAAAGCGCGCCGCGCGGGCGAAAGCGCCCGGCGAGCCCCGCGGCGGCGAACGCGCCGAGCACGATGCCGAAGTCCATCACCGAGGTGACGTCGGCGAACACGCTCGAATCGAGCGCTGCGCGCTGGAAATCCGCGCTCCAGAACGCATCCCCTTCGGGGCTCCAACCGAGCAGCCGCGCGGCCTTCGCGCCCCAAAGCGTGAACGCCCAGGTGATGCTCCAGGGGTGTCCGGCGAGCGCGAGCGTCGCGAAATTGAGCAGCGCGAGCGCAAGCGCCCCGGCGGCGAGCGGCCAAGGCCCTTTAACGAAGCGCGCGAGATCCGCGTGCGCGGGCAGCGGCCGGTCGGCATCCGCCCAGCGCGGCCGCTTCAACAAAGCCCACAGCGCACCGAGCACCGCGAGTTGCAGCACGACTGCCGCGGTCCAGCCGTACGTCTCGCCGAGCGCAATCGCTTCGGGCGCGGGCAGCTGCGCCCACGCGTCCATGTGCAGGCTCGCCCAGAACCCTCCCGCGCAGAACGCAGCGAGCACGAGCAGCATGCGCGCGCTCCCGCCGCCGACCGTGTAGAGCGTGCCCGAGCCGCAACCGCCGGCGAGCTGCATGCCGATGCCGAAGAGAAGCGCGCCGGCGGCGACCTGGAAGCCTGCGGGCGCGATCGCGCCGACCAACTCGCGGCCGAACAGCGATCCGCCGGCGAGCGCGGGGGCGAACAGCAGCGTCGCCGCGGCGAGCATCAGGAGCTGCGCGCGCACGCCCCGCGTGCTGCGGCGCTCGATGAGCGCGCGGAACGCCGAGGCGAAGCCGAACGCGGCGTGGTACAGCGTCAGCCCCATGAGCACGCCGAGTGCGGCGAGCGCGACCATGCGTCCGCCCTGCGGCACGCTTGCCGCGACGAGAAGCAAGGCCAGCGCCGCCGCGGCCGCCAGCGCCCCGGGCTGGGGCGCCGGGACGCGCGCCGCGTCAGCCGCCTGCTGCATCCTTGACGATTTTGTCGAGAATCGGATCGAGCTCGCGCGCCATGCGCTCCAGGTCCGCGCTGCCATAGGGCGCGAACACCGCGCTCGGCTTGCGATACGTCAGGGTGGTCGAGCCGTCCGGATTCTCGGTCACGTAGATGCGCAGCGGCGCCTCGATTCCGGCTGGAACGCTCGCAGCGAGCATGCGCACCGCGTAGTCATTGCGGAACACCATCAGCACCGCGTTGCCGGGGATTTTCACGCCGCGCGCGGCGGCGCCGCGGCTCGCGCTTGCCTGCGCGACCAGCCCCATTTTGTTGTCGGCAACCGCCTTCTCCACGCGCGCAACCAGGGTGTCGAACCGATGCGGCGTCTTGAGCGTTACCGTCCCCGGAAGCGGCGATTGCGCGGCCGCTGGTGCGACGATCAATGCCGCCAGCAGGAGCGCCGGCCAACGAAGGACGTCCTTCATTTCACCACCAACCTGTAGTCGGGCGTCGGATTGAGCGGGCAGGAGTAGACGTAGTTCCCGGGCTTGAGCTCGATTTCGTAGTCCTGCGTTTTCCCGGTCGCGAGGCCGCCGCCCGAGACGCTCGGCAGGCGCGCCCGGTCGAGGAGCGAGTCGCCGCGCAGCCAGAAGCCCAGCTCGTAGGGAACGTTCTTGTTCGCGACCCGGAAAATGTACTTACCAGGCTTCAACTCGAGCGTCTTCGCCCCGGCGAGCCGCTGCTTGCTGGTCCTCTCGTTCACCGCCTCGCAGTCGGCGGCCTTGGCCGACTTGAAGCCGCGGTCCTTGCCGCCCTCGCTCTCCAGGAACTGGCACGGCATCTGGGTCAGCTCGATCACCTTTGTCTGGGCGACGCCGGGAACGACGTGAAACGCCAGGACCAGCGCAGCGAGAGGCATTGGACTCTTCATGATCGTTTCCTCAGTCGTCGACCGCCGAGCGCGGCGCGCACTCCGGCGATCGTCTGATCCACCGAGATCCACGTATGAGCGAGGATGTCGAGCTCGCGCAGCTCGAGCACGTCCACGCCGGGGAATCTTTCCCTCCAGGCGCCGATCACGTGGTCGCGCTGGAGCAACAGCTGCTCGATGTGCGGGCGGAACAGCACCAACATCGCGCCGAGCCAGCGGTTCACCGGCCACGAGGGCCAGGCGTGGTCGATGCGAAAGCGCTCGAGCATCGCGATCACGTCGCGCGCGGGATACCAGGTGTCGCCCGCGACCCAGCGGTTCGGCGCGAACAGGCCGATCGGCGTGCCGTAGGCGTCCATCGAGATCGCGATCAGGTGAGCCAGCGCCTCGTCGCCCGAGGGCCAGGGCTCCTCATGCGGCAGCTCGAGCGGCGCCGCGTCCGCGGGCATCCCCGCGCGGCGCAGGAAGGTGTGGAAATGCCCGTGCTCGCCCGTGAGCGACCGGTGCGCGTGGTAGTAGTACTGCGCCTGCGAGTCGGCGTCGTGGACGTCGTTCTCGGGGTAGTGGTCGTACTCGTAGAACTTGCCCTGCCCGCGCAACACCTCGCCCACCACGTTGAGGCCGGCCTTGTGCAGCACGCGCTGGCACTCGACGATCTCCAGCCCCGCCGCGAGCATCGCTTCGAGCTGCGGCCTGGGCAGCGAGTCG
The DNA here is from genome assembly GCA_001770655.1 of Betaproteobacteria bacterium RIFCSPLOWO2_12_FULL_68_20. Classification (GTDB taxonomy): domain Bacteria; phylum Pseudomonadota; class Gammaproteobacteria; order Burkholderiales; family SG8-39; genus 2-12-FULL-68-20. The sequence goes on along the minus strand of MERQ01000084.1, from coordinate 26,812 downwards.
AGCCGCGGCGCGGCGAGCGCAGGCTCGGCTGCGGCCGGGAGCGCGAGCGGGGCGCCCATGGGTGGCGCCTCGGCTAGTTCTTCTTGGCCGCGCAGGGGTTCTTGGCGGCGCAGGGATTCTTCGCCGCGCAAGGATTGGCCGATGCGCACGGATTTTTCTTCTTCGCCGCGCAGGGATTCATCTTCTTCTTCGCCGCGCAGGGGTTCTTGGCCGCGCAGGGATTGGCCTGCGCAGTCCGCACGCGGGCGCGCGGCGCGCACGGGTTGCAGGGGTTGGCGGCGGCGAGCGGCGCGCCGAGCATCAGGCCGGAAGACACTACGGAAGCGACGACGGGACGGATCCTGGAATACATGCGATCTCCTTCGGTTAAGTGACGTGACTACTTGGTCTTCGCGGCACACGGATTCCTTACCGCGCAGGGGTTCTTCGCCGCGCACGGATTCTTGGCCGCACACGGGCTCTTCTTCGCCGCGCACGGGTTCTTCGCCGCGGTCTTGATGTAGCTCTTCTGCACGTCCGCGGTGTATGCGGTGAGCGCGGCGAGTTCCTTGGAATCCCAGGGCAGCGGCTTCGCCGCCATCGGCACGACCATGCAGAACTGCACCATCTGCTCCAGCGTGATCGACTTGAGCTTCGACTGCGCCTCGGCCATCGCCACCCGGTGCGGGTAGGGCTTGGCGAAGGTCGGGTTGAACGCGGCGTTGTCCTTGTGGCAGGTCATGCACGACATGCCGTTGCTGCTGAGCTTGGTGTCGCTCCAGAGTTTCTCGCCCGCCTCCACCAGCTCGGCGCGCGGTGCCGAGTAGGGCTTGGAGCCCTTCGGCCGGGTCACCAGCTTGCGGTCCACCCCCGCGCCTGCGCCGCACGGGCCCTTCTTCGCAGCGCACGGATTCTTCGCGGCACAAGGGTTCTTCGCCGCGCAGGGGTTCGCCTTGGCGGCACAGGGGTTCTTCTTCGCGGCACACGGGTTCTGCGCCAGATGCAGGCGCGTGCGGCTGCGTGCCGAGCACGGGCTGCAAGGGTTCTGCGCCGACACGAGCGGCGCGCCGAGCAGCAGCCCGGAGGACGCCATGGATGCGACGATCGGTCGAAGTTTCAGGTTCATTCTCTCCTCCTTGGTGTTCAGCTCGACTTCAGCAGCATCTCGATATGCTCGAGGCTGCGTGAAGATCCGGAAATGATGGCGACGCTGCCGCCGGCAGCCGGCACCACTACCGCCTCCAGCCCGTGCGCCGAGGCGACCGCGCGCGAGGCAAGCGGCCGGTCCGGGAGCAGCATCAGGGTCGCCTTGCCGAAGGCGGTCTTCACCACCGCGTGCTGGCCGGTCGATCCCTGGAACGGGCAGGGCCCAATGTAGCGCAGCTCGCCGAGCTGCGCCGGCAGCGCGACGCCGAGCTGCGCCGCCACCCGGCGCAGCTCGCCGGGATCGGCGGGCTTGGCCTCGAGGATCGCCTGCGCCTCCTCGAACACCACGAAGTCGATGCCGGCGAGCGCGAGCGGGTCGTTGCGCGGCCAGGCGAGGACCAGGGCGATCGCCACGGCGGCGAGCAGGCTCGCGGCGAGCGCGAGGATGCCGCGCGAGCGGCGCGCCGCGGCGGTGCGATCGAGAAGCCGCGCCCGCAGCCCTTCAGGCGCGCGCACGCGCAGCGCCCGGGCGAGCCGCGCCTCGTCTTCCAGCGCGCGCACCAGGAATTCCTTGCACGCGTCGCACTGCTCCGCGTGCCGGGCCGCCTCGGCCTCGAGCCGGCGCGGCTCGGCGAGCGCGACTCTCCTGAATTCGAGACAGTTCATCCTTCTTTCGCCTCCCTGCCGGCATCGGGCTGCAGCGTGCGCCTCAGCGCCTGCCGCGCGCGCGTCAGCCGCGTCATCACCGCGCCCTCGGATGCTCCGAGCGCGGACGCGATCTCGGCGCAGCTGAATCCGCCCAGCACCTGCATGAGCAGCGCGTGCCGCGACTCCTCGCCGAGCGCGCGCAGGGCGCGATCGACATCGATCGCGAGCGCCGGATCGGCGTGGTCCTGCGGCTCGATGTGCAATTCGTCGTCCGGAACGACGTGCAGCCGCCTGCGCCCGGTCCCGCGCGCGAATTCGCGGTAGAGGATCGTGAACAGCCAGCCCTTCACCGCGCGGTGCTCGCGCAGGCCCGGCCAGCCGCGCCAGGCGCGCAGCACCGTCTCCTGCGCGAGGTCCTCGGCCTGCCAGCGGTCGCGGCACAGCCAGTACGCGTAGCGGTACAGGTCCTCGAGGCAGTCGCCCACCGCGGCTTCAAACGCCGCTTGTCTGGAACCGAGCATCACTGCATGAGACCGCGCGCGCCCCGTTTTCCTTACAGTGGCGCGGCGGCGAACGGAAAAAAGTCACGCCCGGGACACTCGGCAATGAATCGCGGACGTCCGGTGGCTAATCGCGGGCGCCCGAATCGTACCTATGCGCAGGTACGCCCGATTCGGGTGACCCCAACCGATGTGAAAAGGAGTTTGACCATGAGAAAGACACTGAAAATCGCGCTCGCTGCGGCGGCGCTTGCTTCGTCCCAGGCCTTCGCGGCGGACGTCTCGGCGCCGTTCGAGGCCACCGAGTTCGACCGCATCCCGCCCTACGTGGTGATCAAGGCGCCGGCCGACAGCGACGCCCGGATGACGATCAACACCTGGACGTTTCCCGAGTCCTACGCCCGCTGAACGGGGCGATGCAGTGCGAAACGGCGGGGGCAATCCCGCCGTTTCTTTTTCAGGCCTTGTTTCAGGCCTTGGCCTCGCGCCGCAGCGCGCCGGGGCTCTTCCCTTGCAAGCGCTTGAACGCGCGCCGGAACGCCGCTTCCGACCGGTAGCCGAGGCGCGCCGCGATCCCGGCGACCGATATCCTGGGGTCCTTGAGCAGGCCCGCGGCCCGGCGCATGCGCCACTCCGAGAGATACTGCATCGGCGGCACGCCGACCAGCGCGGCGAACGCCTCGGCGAAGGCGGTGCGCGACATGCCGGCGAGCGCGGCGAGACGGTTCAGGCGCCAGTCGCGGTCGGGCTCGCGATGCATCGCCGCGAGCGCGCGGCCGAGGCGCGCGTCGGCGAGCGCTGCGATCAGGCCGCGCTTTTCCTCGGCGGATTCGAGGTGCGCGCGCAGCACCATCGCGAACAGCGCCTCGGCGAGCTTGTCCAGCACGAAGGCGCCCGCGGCCGCCTTGGCATCGGCTTCCGCGGTGAGAAGCCGGATCAGCCCCGCCAGGCGTCCATCGGCCTGCTCGCGGCTGCGCACGATGACGATGTCCGGCAGCGCATCGAGCACCGCGTTGTTGCGCGCCTCGCGGAATTCGAAGTAGCCGCAGGTGATGCTCACGTCGGCGTCCGAATGGGTCAGCGCCGGATTCGCGCTGCCGGTGAGGTTGTGCCAGGCGTCGCGCGGAAACATCACCAGGTCGCCCTCCTCGAGGCGCGCCGGCGGGGTTTCCTTGAGGTGCATCCAGCAGGTGCCGCGCGCGACCAGGTGAAACGCGCATTTGCGCGTGCCGGAGGTGTTCAGGTTCCAGCTCCCGCAGTAGCTCGCGTGGGAGAACACGGTCGCGCTCAGCCGGAACGTGCCGAGCAGCTCGCCGATCGCGTCCAGCGCGGGATGGGCGATGTCTTCCATCGCTCCCATTAGACCGTCTGTCCTGTAGAAACCTTACGCGCCGAAGGTGCTGCGGCGAGCCCGGCGACGATCCGGTAGCCGAGCAGCACCGCGAGGATCGCCGCGTAGATGGCCGGCTGGGTGATGTCGCGCTTCACCATGAACCAGTAGTGAAGCACCCCGAGCGGCGCGATCAGGTACACGAGCCGGTGCAGCATCTGCCAGCGCCGCGCGCCAACGCGCCGCACCATGGCGTTGGTCGAGGTGGCGGCGAGCGGGATCATGAGCACCAGCGCGGCAAATCCCACCGTCATGAAAGGCCTCTCGACGATATCCCGGGCGATCTCCTCCGCGTCGAACACACGGCGGAACGTGACGTAGCTGGAAAGATGCATCACGCCGTAGAAGAAAGTGAACAGCCCCAGCATGCGCCGGAATCTCAGCAGCCAGTTCCAGCCGGTGATCGCGCGCAGCGGCGTCACGCACAGGGTGATGAGCAGCAGGCGCAGCGTCCAGCGGCCGGTGGCGCGGTCGATGAACTCTCCGGGGTTCGCTCCCAGCCAATCGGGAAAGAAGAGCGCGCCCGCGGCAAGCTCGCCGAGCGGAACGAGCGCCAGCGCGAATACCGCCGCCTTGAGCGCAGCGATTGTCTTCGGCGAAGGCTGCATCAGTAGAGCTTCTTCAGGTCCATGCCGGCGTAAAGGCCCGCGACCCGCTCGCCGTAGCCGTTGAAGATCACGGTCGGGCGCCGCGCGAAGAAGTCCGGGATGCGCCGCTCGCGGCTCTGGCTCCAGCGCGGATGATCGACATTGGGATTCACATTGGAGTAAAAGCCGTACTCGCTCGGATTGGCCTTCTCCCAGGCGATCTTCGGCTGTCTTTCGACGAAGCGGATGCGCACGATGGATTTTGCGGACTTGAAGCCGTACTTCCACGGCACGACCAGGCGCACCGGAGCGCCGTTCTGGTTGGGCAGCACCTCGCCGTAGAGCCCGACGCAGAGGATCGTGAGCGGATGCATCGCCTCGTCGATCCGCAGGCCCTCGACATAGGGCCAGTCGAGCACCGGCAGGCGCACGCCGGGCATGGTCTCGGGCTGCAGCGCGGTGACGAACTCGACGAACTTCGCCTTCGAGGTCGGCTCGACCAGCCTGGCGAGCCGGTTGAACTCGAAGCCGATCCACGGGATCACCATCGACCAGGCCTCGACGCAGCGCAGGCGATAGACGCGCTCCTCGAGCGGAAACTTGAGCAGCTCCTCGATGCCGAAGCTGCGCGGCTTCATCACCTCGCCCTCGACGGCGACCGTCCAGGGCCGCAGCTTCAGGCGCGACGCGTAGCGCGCCGGGTCGTCCTTCTCGGTGCCGAACTCGTAGTAGTTGTTGTAGCTGGTGACGTGCTTGTAGGCGGTCGGCGGCTCGCCCGTGCTCAGGGCGCTCTTCGCGACGCTCGCGAGCTTTTGCAGGCCGAGCGTCTTCTCCTGCGCCGCGGCGCCGCGCGCGAACAGCCCGGCCGCGCCCAGGACTGAGCCGGCGGCGGCGAGCTTGATGAACTCGCGCCGACCCTCGTAGCAACGGCGCGGCGTGATTTCGGAGGGTGAAATGTCGCTCGGACGCCTAATCAGCATGCCAGGTCCTGTACGAGTCGCGCCGAACCGCGGATTCCTTACGTCCAGCGCATGACATGCGCTCCAGATACCGGGGCGCGGCGCTCGCTCAGCGCTTCGGCGGCGAGGCCTGATCGAGGAGCTTCCTCGTGTCTTCGAGCGGCAGCGCGCCGGTGTAGCGCTCGCCCGTCTCCAGGAACCAGGTCGGCGTCGAATTCGCGCCGAGCTTGCGCCCGAACGCGATCAGCTTGTCGATGGGATTGTCGCAACTGGTGCCCGCCTGCGGCTCGACGCGATTGAACATGAGGTCGTTCCAGGCCTTGACGCGGTCCTTCGAGCACCACACCGCCTTGGACTGGCGCACCGACTCGGGCCTGATCACCGCGTAGGGCAGGATGTGCACCGTGATGTCGTCGAGCTTCTGCAGATCGGTCTCGAAGCGCTTGCAGAACGGGCAGTTCGGGTCGGAGAGGACGGCGATCTTGCGCCGTCCGGTGCCGCGCACCGAGGTGATCGCCCATTCGAACGGAAGCGACTCCCACTTGATCGCGGTGAGCTTGCGCTTGCGCTCCTCGGTGAGATTGTTGCCGCTCTTCGCCTCGATAACCTGGCCAGCAATGATCACGCTCGCGGCGCCGTCGACGTACAGGATCTGCGGCCCGTCGGGGCCGCGGACGATGACCTCGTACAGGTCGCCCCACGGCGCTTTCTGCACGCTCTCGATCGTGCCGGTGTCGCGCAGCTTGCCCTGCATCATGCGGCGCACCGCTGCCTCGTCGGCGCTCGCGGCGAGCGCGACGCCGAGCAGCGCGAGCGCCGCGAAAACCCGCTTCATGTTCTGCATCATCTTCCCGTCCCCGTGATTCCGACCGCCGGCGCCGCGCGCCACGCGGCAAACGGCTGCAACGGATCTCGCGCACCCGATGCGGCGCCAATCAACACCGCGATTGCCCAGACCAAGAAGATCACACCCGCGATCTTCGCCACTCGCAGCGCGGGCGGCGCCCGCTCCGGAAGCGGATCGATCGCGCGCAGCAGCCCGGCTGCGACGAACAGCAGTGCCGACCACGCGAGCATGCGCAGTCCGTCGGGCAGAAGCGGCCCCGCCACCCACACCGCCGCGCCGAACATGGCAAGCGCCACGCACTGTAGCGCAAGTTCCTGCTCCGCGCCCGGCCGGCCTTTCGGCAGCAGTCCCGCGGCGAGCCCGGCACCGAGCATCGCCGCCGCGCCGAGCGCGATGTCGCCGCGATGCGCGCTGAAGAGCAACACTGCGGCGAACAGGAGAACGTTCGGCAACATTCCCGACGAATGCGTCGTTCCTCGCAGCGACCAGCGGAACCACAGCGCCGCTGCCGCCACGTACGCCGCGGCAAGCGGCGCGGCGACCCAGGGGTTCTCGGCGCGACCCGCAATGGTCGAACCGAGCCAGGCGAAAGTTCCTCCGGCCGCTGCAAGCGCGACGGACCAGGCCCAGGCGCTGAATCCTTGCAGCCGCAGGGCGCGCACGGCGCCGCGCCAGCGGAGCGGCGCTCCCGCCGAGGCCCAGCCGAGCGCGAGCCCCGCCGCGAGCGACGCCGCAAACGCCGCCCACGAGAGGCGCGCCGCGCCGGCCCGCAGCGCATCGACGCCTCGCGAAGCCTTCGCTCCCAGGCCGGAGAACGCGGCGAGCGCGTCCTCGGCGATGGCCGTGGACGCTCCCGGCAGCGCCACTTTCACGATCTGTTCGAGCGGCACGTAGCACACGCCGCTGTCCGCGCAGCCCTGGGAGATGACCTTGAGGTTGACTCGTCCCTTGGCCGCGTCCTCGGGCGAGAGCGGCACACGGATGCGCACCAGATCCCGGAAGGTTTCCGACTTGCCGAAGAACTGGTCCTCCTTCAGCTTGCCGCGCGGCATGTCCACGTCGGCTAGCGGCTTGCCCGACTCGGTGGCAAAGCTGAAGCGGTCGCGGTACATGTAGTAGCCCGGCGCGATCTTGAACTCCACCTCGAGGTTGCGCTCGTCGAGCGCGCGCGCCGAGATGCGGAATGCCTTTTCCGGATCGAGCAGTTCGTCCGCCGGCGCGGGCGCGAGCTGGGCGAGCGCCGGCGCGGTTGCGAGCGCGAGCAAGGCCGTGAGCAGGAGCCTCACTTCGCTTCGCCCTCCTTTGCGATCTGGGCCCACGACGAGCCGCCATCCTTCGACAGGAACACGTTGCGATTGCGCGTGACAAACGCGAGCTCCTTCGAATTCGCCGGGTTCTGCGCCACGAAGGCGATGAAGTCCTTGTCGAGCTGCGGCAGCTTGATTTGCTGGTTCGAGTCGCGACCAAGGGACCTGCGGACCAGCGCCGCGGGCTCGGCTTGAGCGTAAAGGATCGCCTTCCCGTCGCGCTCGAAGACGATCGCCGTTACCGGCTGATGACCGCCGAGCGCGCTGAAGCTCTTGCCGCCGTCGCGCGAGAGCATCGCGCCGCCGCGCAGCGTCCCGGCCGCGAGCGTGGCCGGGTCCTTCGGATGCACGGCGAGCGCGAGGATCTGCGAGTCCACCCCCGCCGCAGGCGCGTAGATCCAGGTCTTGCCGTCGTCGCGAGTCGAATGGAGCCCCGGCTGCGACATCTTCGAGTTCGGCGCGTGGTTGACGACGTACACGGCGTTGCTGACCGCGCCCGCGGCCATGACGTGGAAATCGGCCTCGCCCGAAAGCGCGAGCTGCTGCCAGGTGGCGCCGCCGTCGGTGCTCTTGACCAACCCGAGCGGATTCCGGAGCGGCGAGCCGGGCGCCGGGTGGCCGCTCGAGTACATCGCAATGTGCGCGGCCGAGAACCCCATGAAGTCGTGCGCTGGCCCAGGCGCGCGCGACCAGCGCCCGTCGCGATAGACCGCGACCCCGACGTGCGCCGGCACCAGCAGCGACTTGCCGTCCGCGCTGAAGGCGAGGCCGTGCGCATGGTGGATGACCGGCTCGGCGCGCAGCACGCCCGTGCCCGCGACGAGCAGCGCGGCCAATGTGGTATGCCACAGGATACGGAAGCGTTTTCGAGCAGCCATTCGATTTCTCCTTACTCCCTGCAATCCTCGCGAACGAATTTCGAGATCTCGCCCGGGTCCGCGAACACGATCTGCGCCCGGTCGCCCTGCATGCCCTGGCCCACCACGACCGGCCGCCCCGGCGCCGGACCGGTGGCGCTGGTGTCGGTCTTGAAACGCAGATTGAACTCCCAGAACGGCAGTGTTTCGCCCTTGGTGTTGGTCACGAAATAGGAATCCCCACAGCGCCGGATCGAGGCGATCACCGAATCCTTGGGCGCCTTTTTCAGGTCAGGCAGAGCGGGCGCTTTCGGGCGCGGCACGTCTTTTCCTTCCGACACTGCGCGCAGATAGGCGATGAGGTCGGCGCGTGCGCGCTCGTCCGCAATGCCGGCGAACTGCATGGTGTTGCCCGGCGCCATCGTCTGCGGGCTGCGCAGCCAGGCGTCGAGCGTGCTTTCGTTCCACAGCGCGCCCGAGCGCTTCAGCGCATCGGAGTAGCGGCGGTAGCTCGCAAGCGTGCCGGCCTTGCGGCCCCACAGGCCGCCAAGGCTCGGACCGGTGAGATTGCGATCCGGCTCCAGCGCGTGGCAGGCGAGGCAGGCGCGGAAGGCGGCTGCGCCGCGCGCGGCGTCGCCCGCGGCGAGGCTCGGCGCCGCGAAGGTCGCAGCGAGCAGCGCCGCAGCCGCGCGCGCGATCACGCGGCCGGCTCCTCGATCAGCACGCGCAAATCGTGCGCCACCGAGTCAGGCGTCGCCTCCGAGGACCGGCTGACAAGTAAGCGCAGCCGCCCCGCCTTGTCGAAGACGAACACCTGCCCCGAATGATCCACCGCATACGCACCGCGATGGTCCGGCGCATGCGCCTTGTAATAGATCTTGAACTCCTGCGCCGTTCGCGCAATGGCGTCCTCGTCGCCGTACAGGCCGAGGAACGAGGGGTGGAACGCCGGAACGTACTGCGCGAGCACCTGCGGCGTGTCGCGCCCGGGATCCACAGTGACGAACAGCCCCTGCACGTGCGCGGCATCGCCGCCCAAGCGGCGCATCGTCTCGCCGAGCATCGCCATCGTGGTCGGACAAACGTCGGGACAGTTCGTGAAGCCGAAGAAGAGCGTCACCACCTTGCCGCGGAAATCGGCGAGCGTGCGCGGCTTGCCGTGGTGATCGGTCAGCGCGAAGCCCTTGCCCCACGGTACGCCCGTCACATCGGTCGCCTCGAACCTGCGCTCCCCGGGCGCGAAGGTCGCGTATCCGGCGAGCGCCCCTGCCGCGACCAGCGCCGCGCCGGCGGCCAGAACCACGATGCGCCGCACAGTCATCGCGGCCTCGCCTGCCGGGTCATCTCGGCGCGCGCGTCCAGCACTTCCTTCGTGCGCCAATGGCTTTTCAGGTTGGCGATCACCGCCCAGATCTCATCGTCCGAGAGCTTGGCGCCGAAAGCCGGCATGTCGCTCTGGTAGTCCTTCGGCGCGTACGGCGGCACCACGCCGTTCTTGGTGATCGCGAAGAGCACGTGGTCGGGGTGGTGCCAGCTGTGGCCGCTTTCGTCGTGCGGCGGCGCGGGAAGCCGCCCATTCGGCAGCCGCTTGCGCCAGTCGGCCTGGCCTTCGAGTTTCGCGCCGTGGCAGGCGGCGCACTCGCGCGCGTACACTTTGGCTCCGAGCGCGACTCTCGCCGCATCGCGCGGATCGGCGCGCGGGTCGTCGCCCGGCGCCGGCGTCTCTCCGCAGGCTGCCAGCACGATCACGACGCTGACCAGGCCGATGCGCCAGAGCCGGCTCATCGGCGCGCATCGCGCCCCGAGTCCGTCCGGGAATCCGGCTTCGGTTTGCGGGGCGCTGCGCGCTCCGCACCGGACGGCGGATGCGCGTCGCGCCCGCGCCACTGCTCGTTCGGCACACGACCGTCCATGCCGCCGCCGCCCATCATTCCGCCGCCCCCCATCATCCCGCTACCGCCCATCATGCCGCTGCCACCCATCATTCCCCCTCCGCCCATCATTCCCCCTCCATCCATCATGCCGCGCTGCGCAAGCACAGCTCCGGCGAGCGTCGCGAGCAGCACCGCGGCAATCCCGATCATCCATCTTTTTGCTCTCATGGCGTCTCCTTTCACGTTCATGCGTCAGGCGACGCGGATCACCGCCATCATCCCCGACTCCGCGTGCTCGAGGATGTGGCAGTGGATCATCCAGTCGCCCGGGTTGTCGGCGACGAACGCGATCCCGGCGCGCGAGCGCGGCGGCATCAGCACCGTGTCGAGCCATTCGCGGTGCCGCGTCGGCTTTCCGTCGCGAGTCAGCACGCGGAAGACGTGCCCGTGCAGATGGATCGGGTGGTGCCACTGCGTGTCGTTCACAAGCTCGAACGCGTACGAGCGCCCGAGCCCGAGCTTGAGGATCGGATCCATGTCGTGCTCGCCGATCTGTCTTCCGTTCACGGTCCACGCCATGCCGCGCATCATCCCCATCATCGGCGCATTGCCCATCATGCCGCCGCCGAACTCGATGGTGTGCCGCTCGGCGCGCCCGAGATCCGGCTCGGCCAGCGGGTTCGGCGCGAGCTTGGGCATCGCTGCGCCGGCCGCACCGCGCACTCGTTCCTTCGAGTAGCGCAGATCGAGCAGCCGATACGCTTGCCGCGGATAGAAATCGTCCACGACCGCGTACGAACTGCCTGGCTCGCCGGTTGCATCGAGCAGCACATCGATGCGCATCGACGGGCCCAGCACCACCCGTTTGCCCTCCGGGCGGTGCGGCTCGACCGGTTGGCCGTCGAGCGCGATTACGAGCGGGTCATGGCCGCGGAAGTCGAGCGCGAAGATGCGCGCGTTGGCCGCGTTCACAAGGCGTAGCCGCACGCGCTCGCCCGCGCGAAGCTCGAAGGCCTCGCGGACCGCGCCGTTCACCGTCACGGTGTTGCCGATGCGGCCGGCGTGGCTCGCGTCCATGAAATTGCCGAAGTCGGCGACGATCCTCGCCTGCCGGTCGAGCCGCCAGTCGCCGAGCATCCACACCACGTCGCGGTCCACCCGCGGCGGCTCGGGCTCCTCGACGATCAGCGGCGCATACACGCCCCGTCCCACCTGGTTGGAGCTGTCCAGGTGCGGGTGGTACCAGTAGGTGCCCGCGTCGGGCAGCGCGAACTCGTAGACGAACCGCCCGCCGTTCGCCTTGATCGGCGGCTGCGTGAGGCCGGGCACGCCGTCCATCCCATTCGGCACGCGGACGCCGTGCCAGTGCACCGTGGTGTCCCCGGGAAGCAGGTTCTCGAGTTCCACCCGCAGCCGCTCGCCCTGCCTGAAGCGCAGCTCGGGGCCGGGCACGGCGCCGTCGTAGGTCCACACCTCGGTCTGCGGGTGGGCGGCGCCGACCAGCGACGCTCGCGACACCCTCGCGCGCAGGGTGCGCTCCTGCCCGCCCGCGAGCGACGGCAACGCCGCGAGCCCGGCGAGCGCCGCGCCGGCGCCAAGAAATTCCCTGCGATCGATGCCTGCCTGCTTCACCGTCATGCGTGATCTCCTATGCTCGCCGCGCTCGAAACGCGGCCATCCGGCGCGCACTTCCTGCGCGCCGATCGCGTCGCCTGACGCGGCAGCTCAGAGGAGGAAGCGGTGAAAACGCAGGAATGCGGCGCGATGCGCGCGAGCGTCCTGATGTCGGATCGGACCGGCACTTGATGCCGGCGCGGGCTCGGCGCGAAACGGCGCGGCCGCGGCGCAGGCGGCAACCGGCGTCTGCGCATGCTCCAGGGTCGAGGATTGGGAGGGCTGGCAAATCGCGGCGCAGGTCGCGGCCGGCTGCGCCGCGTCGCCGCATCCCGCGGTTTCCGGCTCTAGCGTGGGTGCCGCGAGCACCTGATGGAAAGGTGAGACGGAGCCCACGACGGCCAACACCAGCAGCGCGCGCAGCACCCGCCGCAGTCGCATCGAAGCCCGCCCCGTAGCCGCCCCCCGCATTGCCGGTTGGAGTCTCATCCCGCGCGCAAGTTCATCACGGCGCTTCCCGGTCGCCAGCGCCTTCGAGCAGCGAGCGCACGCGCCGGTGCTCCTCCTCGGTGAGCTCGCGCACCTCGAGCCGCGCGCGGCGGCGCCGCAGGACAATGAACAGGGTCGCCGCGCCGCCGGCGAGCAGCAGCGCCGGGCCGAACCACAGCAGCAGCGTCGCCGCCTTGAGCGGCGGCTTGTAGAGCACGAAGTCGCCGTAGCGCGCGACCATGAAGTCGATGATCTCCCGGTCGCTGCGCCCTTCGGCGAGCTGCTCGCTCACCAGGCGCCTCAGGTCGGCGGCGAGCGGCGCGTTCGATTCGGCGATGGTCTGGTTCTGGCACACCAGGCAGCGCAGCTGCGAGGCAAGCGCCTTGGCGCGCCGGTCGAGCTCCCGGTGCGAGTCCGCCCAGGCGGGCTGGGCGAGCGCGAGCATCAGCAGCGCCAGAGCCGTTCTCATGGTCGCCTCAGCTCCTTGAGGAGCGGCAGAATCTCCCCCTCCAGGCGCGCACGGTCGATGACGCCGATGCGCTTGTAGCGGATCACGCCCTTGCGATCGATGACGAAGGTCTCGGGCATGCCGTACACGCCGAAGTCGATGCCCACGCGCCCTTCGAAATCGGTGAGCGTCGCGACATACGGATCGCCCAATTCCTTCAGCCACTGCATCGCGCGCGCCGGGTCGTCCTTGTAGTTGATGCCGACGATCGCCACGCGCTCCTTTTGCGCCAGCTCCACGAGCAGCGGGTGCTCCTCGCGGCAGGGCGGGCACCAGGTGGCCCAGAAATTGAGCAGCCACACTTTTCCGAGCATCTCCTTCTGTGTGAACCTCTTCTGCGGCTCCCTGAGCAGCGGCGCATCGAACGCAGGCACCGGCTTGCCGACGAAAGGTGAAGGCACTTCGCGCGGGTTGAGCCTGAGGCCGATGGCGAGGAACACCGCGACCACGAGGAACACCGCAAGCGGAATCAGGTACCGCTTCAGGCGAGACCCCGCGCGGCTAAGGCGCGACCGCGACGCCGCCCGGCGCGGTGCGGCTGCGTCGCGCGGCGAGGCGGTAGCGACGATCCGAGAGCGCGAGGAAGCCGCCGAGCATCATCAGGAAAGCGCCGCCCCAGATCCAGGTCACGAAGGGCTTCAGGTAGATGCGCACCAGCCACGCCCCGCCCTCGAGCGGCTCGCCGAGCGTGACGTAGACATCGCCCGCGAGGCCGGTCGCGATCGCTGCCTCGGTCATCGGGTTGGAAGGCTGGGCGAGGTAGGTGCGCTTCTCGGGTTGAAGCGTCCTTGTGCGGGCGCCTTCGCGCGCGACTTCGAACGTCCCGCGCTCGGCGACGTAGTTGGGCCCGCGCGCTTTCTCCACCCCCGCGAAGCGGAACGTGTAGGCGCCGACCGTCACGCTATCGTTGACCGCCATGCGCAAGTCGCGTTCCACTTCGAAGCCTCTCACCAGCGTCACGCCGATGATCAGCACGGCCACGCCGCAGTGGGCAATGAGCATCCCGTAGTAGCCGCGCGGCTGCGCGTGCAGCCGCGCGGCCAGCCCTGCGCCAAAGCCGCCGGCGCGCTCGTACAGACCGGCGGCCGATGCGGCGAGGATCCAGAACCCGAGTGCGAGCCCGAAGGCAACGGCGAGCGACCAGTCCCCGGCGAGCGCCGGGACGAGCAAGGCCGAAACGAGCGACACCGCAGCCGCCCAGCGCAGCCGCACCGCCAGGTCCGGGAGCTTGGCCTCCTTCCAGCGCGCGAGCGGGCCGATGCCCATGAGAAACACCGCAGGCGCCATGAGCGGAACGAACACGGTCTCGAAATAAGGCGGCCCCACCGAGATCTTGCCCAGCCCGAGCGCGTCGAGAAACAGCGGATACAGCGTGCCGAGCAGCACCGAGCCGGCGGCGACCAGCAGCAGCACGTTGTTCGCGAGCAGGAACGACTCGCGCGACACCAGCTCGAAGGCGCCGCCGAGGCCCACGCGCCCGGCGCGCCAGGCGAACAGCGCGAGCGAGCCGCCGATCACCAGCACCAGGAACGAGAGAATGAACACACCGCGCGCCGGGTCGGTGGCGAACGCGTGCACGGAGGTGAGCACGCCCGAGCGCACCAGGAAGGTGCCGAGCAGGCTCAGGCTGAAGGTGAGGATCGCGAGCAGCACCGTCCAGTTGCGGAAGCCGCCGCGCTTCTCGGTGACCGCGAGCGAGTGGATGAGCGCGGTGCCGGCGAGCCAGGGCATGAAGGAGGCGTTTTCGACCGGGTCCCAGAACCACCAGCCGCCCCAGCCCAGCTCGTAGTAGGCCCACCAGCTCCCGAGGGCGATCCCGGCGGTGAGGAAGCACCAGGCGGCGGTGGTCCACGGACGCGACCAGCGCGCCCACGCGGCATCGAGCTTGCCGCCGATCAGCGCCGCGATCGCGAAGGAGAACGCCACGGCGAAGCCGACGTAGCCCATGTAGAGGAGCGGCGGATGGATCGCCATGCCGGGATCCTGCAGCAGCGGATTGAGATCGCGGCCCTCGGCCGCGGCCGGATCGAGCCGCTCGAACGGGTTCGAGGTGGTCAGGATGAAAAGGAGAAAACCCGCGCCCACCAGTCCCATCACCCCCAGCACGCGCGCGGCCATCGCGTCGGGAAGGTTGCGGCTGAACGCCGATACGGCGAGCATCCAGGCGCCGTACATCAGCATCCAGAGCATCAGCGAGCCTTCGTGCGAGCCCCAGGTGGCGGCGAAGCGGTAGACGGCCGGCAGGCGCGAATTCGAGTTGTTGGCGACATTCAGCACCGAAAAATCGCTCGCCACGAACGAGTAGGCGAGCGCGGCGAAGGCCAACGCGAGGCACAGGAACTGCGCCTGCGCGGCGGGTCGCGCGAGCCCCATCCACAGCGCATTGCCGCGCGCGGCGCCCACGATCGGCAGAGTCCCCTGCGCGAGCGCGAGGGCGAGCGCGAGGGCGAGGGCGAAGTGGCCGAGCTCCGGGATCACGAACGCATCAGCTTCGCTTGCCGGGGAACGATTCGGGCAGGGCGAGCTTGCGGACCTTGGCCGGCGCTTCGTAGGCGATCTTCCAGCGCCCGTCCTCCATCACCCAGTACTGCCGCTTGCGCGTGCGCTGCGACAGGTTGCTGGAGCGGTAATCCTGCTCGAAGCTGACCGAGATCAGGTCCGGCGCCCCCGGGCTGCGGAATACGTCGAGGTTCTCGATCGACACCTTGATCCACGCCTTGCCCGCGTTCACGCGGCGCTTGTGCGCGCTCCAGGCGGCGAGGTCCATGCCGGCCGAGCGGAACTCCTTCGCGTAATTCGCGAGATAGCGCCCGGCGTCCCGGCTTTCCCAGTCGGTCCGCCACGCCTCGAGGCTCTTCAGGAACGCGTCGCGTTCGCTCGCCAGCCTCTCCTGCGGCACCCACTCGATGCGGTCGGCGATGACCACCGGGGTCTCGCCGGTCTGCACCAGCTTGGAAAGCACCGCGATGTCCGGATTGGCGAGCGCCACGCAGCCGTCGCTCGCCTGCGGCGCGCGCGCGTAGGTGTCGGAAGGCACGCCGTGCAGCCAGATGCCGTATCCGGTGCGACCGCGCAGGCGATCCCATTCGTTCGGGTAATCGATCGGAAACGCGCCCCAGCCGTACAGGTCCGGGAGCTTCTTGCCGGGGATGTAGGACACCACGCGGTACACGCCGATCGGCGTCTTCTTGTCGCCTTCGCGCTCCTTGGCGAAGCCGCGCTTGCCGATCGTGGTGTAGTAGTCGTCCACCATGCGGAAGCCGCCGTTCGCGTTCTCGAAGACGTACACGCGCGAGCGCCCGGCGTCGATCACGATGGCGTTGCGCGTCTGCGGCGCGACGCGCAGCAGGTAGCGCGGCACCATGTTCTGGGCCGGATGCGCCTGCCTCGCGCGCAGGCGCGCGAGCGCCTCGGTGCGCAGCTCTTCGAGCCGCTCCGGGTTGACGTGCTTGGTGTTGCCGAGCGCCGCGATCGGGCGCGCGCGCGCGAGCAGGAGATCCCCATGCACCAGGTGCGCGAGCCTGAAATTCGGATAGCGCGCGAGAATGCCGTTCACCTCGGCGAGCGCGGCATTGATCCCGCTCGAGCGCAGCGTGGCGAACACCTTTTCCAGTTGCACGTCGGCGCGCGCCGGGTCGCCGTTCGCGGTGTGCGGAACGCTGCCGGCGAGCGCCGGCGCGGCGAGGGCGAAGAGCGCCGCGGAGACGAGGTTCAGGATCGGGCGGCGGGCATTCATGTGGCGCGGCTTCGTTCGGACCTGGCCGCGCATTGTAGACGAAGAAAAGGCGGAACTCATGCGACACATCGGCCGTCTGAGATGGCATGGAAAGACGCCGCCTGCTCGGCGCCGCGCTCGCGCTGCCGTTCGCTTCGATCGCCGCCGACGAGGCGCTGCCGCCGACGCCCTCCTGCGGGGACAAGTCCGAGCGCACGCCGCCGCAGACCGCAGGGCCGTTCTACACCCCCGATTCGCCGCGGCGCGGCTCGCTCGCCGAGCCGGGCAGCAAGGCCGAGCGGCTGTTTCTCGCGGGACTGGTCCTCTCGCCGCAGTGCAGGCCGGTGGCGAGCGCCCTGCTCGACTTCTGGCACTGCGACGAGGCGGGCGACTACGACAACAGGGGCTACCGCTATCGCGGGCATGTCTTCGCCGACGCGCAGGGACGCTTCGAGCTGGACACCATCGTTCCCGGCGCATACCCGGGGCGCACGCGCCACATTCACGTCAAGGTGCAGGCGCCGGGCGGCCGGATGCTGACGACGCAACTGTACTTTCCGGACGAGCCGGGCAACCGCTCCGACGGCCTCTACCGGCGCGAGCTGACGATGCGGGTCGTGCGCAGGGATCGGCGCCGCGACGCGAGGTTCGACTTCGTCGTGACGGCTTAGCGCTCATCGCGCAGCCCGCCAGGGAATAGCCGGGCGCTCCGGCGCGTTTACCGGCACAGACAAGGAGGAGTCCATGCCGCACGTCGCCAAGGTAGCGCTCGTACTGCTCGTTGCGCTCGCAAACCCCTTCAGCTCTACAGCGCTCGCGCAAACCAAGCCGGTCAAGCTCGAATGGCTGACCTGGTCGTTTTTCCGCATCACCTCGCCCAACGGCAAAGTCATCATCACCAACCCCTTCATCACCGGGAACCCGGACGCCGCCGCCGGGATCAAGCTGGAGGAAGTCGGCAAGCCGGACCTGATCCTGGTGACCGACGCGCACCGCGACGAGGTGGGCGATGCGGTGGCGATCGCCAAGGCGAGCGGCGCGAAGATCGTCACGCCGGCCTTCGAGCTCGGCACCGTGCTGATTGGGCAGGGCGTGCCCGAGGCCCAGATCGTGCGGCGCAATCCGGGCGGGCGCTTCGCGTGGGAAGGCATCACGATCCGCGTCGTGGGCTCGGTGCACGGTTCGGGGGCGCGCGACCCGCAAGCGGAATTCAAGCCGATCTACGGCGGCGTGGCGGGTGGGTTCGTCGTGACCTTCGAGAACGGCTACACGGTGTATTTCATGGGCAGCTCCGCCGCGACGCAGGACATGGCGCTGTGGGCCGAGGCCTACAAGCCCGACGCGATGATTTTCCTCATGCATCCCAGCGGCGAGCCGCTGGACGCGGGGATGGCGGTCAGGCTGGTCGCGGGCAAGAGCCCGAACCTGAAGACCCTGATCCCCCACCACCACCGCGTGAAGCCCGCGCCGGGGGCGCCTACGGTCGCCGACATGCGCAAGCTGCTCGATTCCATGGGCATCAACATCCCGATCGCTTCGCTCGCGCCGAAACAGTCGATCGAGCTGTCGAAGTAGAGGGGCCGCTAGGGAAGCCCGAGCTCCTCGCAAAGCCTGACAAAGGGCACAACCGTAACCTTGCCGGTTGAATAGTGCCGCTCGCCGAGGTGGGTCTGGTAGAAGCGGGGAATCGGCGTTCTCTCGGCGAAATAGCGCAGCGCGGAGCCGATTGCCTTGTCGCCGGACTTGCATTCGACGGCGAAAACGGGCTTCCTGTCCTGCAGCACGACAAAATCCACCTCGCGCTTGTCCGTGTCCCGCAGGTACCGGAGCTCCATCGAGTAGCCCTGCGTGTCTTCGACCCAATGGCAGTACTTGAGAAGCTGGCTGGCGAGCATGTTCTCGAACCTCGGTCCGTCGGCTTCGACGCTGGACCAGTCCCAGAGGTAGAGCTTCCTTTCTTTCTTTACGGCTCGAACCCTGGGCGCCCCGTAGGGCGAGATCCGGAAGCAGACGTACAGGTTCTCGAGGATCTGCAGCCAGCGCTCCGCGGTCTTGTGGTCGATCTGAAGGTCCTCGCGCAGGCTCTTGACCGAAAGCGGCGAGCCCACCTTCGCGGGCAGCATGTCCGTCAAATGCTCGATGAGGCTGATCTCGCGTACGTGTTCAAGGTCGCGCAGGTCCTCGCGGATCACCCTCGAGATGCGGTCCCTGCGCCAGATGCGGTGCTCCGCCTCGTTCTGTGCGAACAGCGGTTCCGGAAAGCCGCCGAATTTGAGCAGGGCATCGAGCTCGGAGCGCGATGGCTTGCGGCTCAGTTCCCGCAGGGAAAAGGGATGCAGGCGGAAGTACCGGTAGCGCCCGGCGAGGGAGTCGCCGCCTTTTCGGTAGTAATCGAGCCGGGCGGAGCCGGTGACGATGATCTTGCGCCTCGATTTTTCCGTATCGTAGATGCCCTTGAGCAGGTTTCTCCAGCGGCCGTACTTGTGGATCTCATCGAGCAGCAGCAGCCGCTCTCCGGCCGGGAGCTCCGCCCGCCGCAGACGCGGCGGGACGGCGGGATGATCCCAGTTCAGGTAGGCGGGGTGGGTGGCATCGGCGTCCTTGCCCAGGAAGCTCAGGGCGAACGTCGTCTTGCCGACCTGGCGCGGACCGCCGACGAAGACCATTTTTCTCTTCAGTGCGTCGGCGACGCTGCTCTGCAGATAGCGGGCGACATGCATGGAATGGATTATAGTCCACTTTACTCATGAGCAAAGTGGACATGGTCAATGCATGTGTTGTTTCGGTGCCGGCGACTTCCGGAGACCGTGGGGATGGCGCATGCTCAGACTTTCGTCGACGTTCAGAGTCACCCCTATCGTGCTCCCGCTGGCCGTATGGCAACCGTTACAGCTTGCGACGGTGTCCTTCAAAGCAGCCTGAAACGACTTCGGGTTCCCATGCTCGACCGCCTCCTTCAGCTTGCGCAGATTCCCGTCCATGAAGGCCAGCATCAGCTCACCGAGCTTGGAATCCATGTACTTTGAGACGCCCGTCAGCCGCTGCATCTCATCGACCTCGTGCGCCGCGACGGCCCAGTCGCCGACATCGCCCGCGCGGTGCATGACGTGGAACCTTTCGGAGAAGTTCGGCATGAAGTTCGTAAAGTTGGGTTTCAGCGCCTCCAGCTCCGCCACGCGCTGCCGCAACGCCCTGATTTCCTTGGCGAGATCATCCGGCGTTGTGAGCTCCGGCTCCTTCGCCGGGCCGTCTGCCCGCCCATCATCTTCCCGTGCTCGCCGTGGCGCTCGCCCAGCGCCCCGTCGGAGAGCATCAACGAAAAGGGCAGAAGGATCAGAAAGCTGATGACGGTTGATCGTTTCATTGCCGTCTCCTCTTGTTCACCGCATGCAATAAGAATCGCGCACCGCGGTTCCGTGCGGATTTGATTCAAGCAAACCGGCGCCGCTCAGAAGACCACTGCAGCTGGGCGAAGTAAAGGTCCCGCAAGCGGTCGTATTCGCGCCCGGCGCGCCGCCACGGACTACGGCGTCACGCTGATGCCGTTCGGGCCCTCTCCGACCCGCACGTTCGCCACTACCTTCGCCGACTTCACATCTAGAACCGACACTGAGTTCTCGTAGATGTTGCTCACGTAGGCATAGCGGCCTTCGCGGTCCACGACCACGCCGTGCGCGCCGGGGCCGGTCTGCACGGTCTTCACCACCTTGGCGTCCGGAAGGTTGATCACGCTTACCGTCTTGCCGGGCTTCTGCTTCGTGCCCTGATTGGCGACGAACAGCGTCTTGCTGTCGGGCGTCGCGTAGACCTGGATCGGCACCGTTCCGACCGCGATCGTCTTCACCACCTTGCGCGCGGCCGGGTCGATGAGCGCCACCTTGTTCTCCTGCGAAAGTGAGACGAAGGCGAGGCGCCCGTCGGGGGCGAACCCTGTCTGCGCGGGGCCTTTGCCCACCGGGATCTGCGCGACTTCCTTCCTCGCCGCGGTGTCGATCACTGACACCGTCCCGCCCTTCAGGTTGGCGACGTAGGCCTCCTTTCCGTCGGGGCTGATGCGGATGCCGTGCGGGTAAGCGCCGACCGCGATGGTCGCGACGACGTTGCGCGCACCGGTATCCACCACACTCACCGTGTCCTCGCCGCCGTTGGTGACGTAAGCGAAGCGGCCGTCGGGGGTGAGCACCACGTGCGCCGGATGCCTGCCGACGGGAACCTTGGCGACCACCGCGTGGCTAGCGGTGTCGATCGCCCACACTTCGCCGCCGGCCTTCATCGCGGCATGCCCGCCCTTGCCCATGCCCTGCATCGTCTGCTCGCCGTTGTTAGTGACCCAGGCGAGCTTGCCGTCCGGCGCCACCTGCACGTTGTGCGGCTCGCGCCCGACCGGCACCGCGGCGATTTTCTTGAACGACGCCGCGTCGAGCACGCTCACCGTGCCGGCGCCTTCGTCGGCGACGAACACCTTGTCGGGCGCGGCGAGCGCGAGGCCCGTCGCGGCCACCATGGCGGCCGTTGCAAATGCTCTCAATCCGGAATTCATGACTCATCTCCTGTAAGGAACGGTTGAATAAACGTGTCGCGTCGGCCTGGCGCAAAACGCGCCGGGTCGACGATCGGCGAATCGGAGCGCCTAGAGGCGCAGGCGCGAGCTGAGGAGGTAAAGCGGGCGAGAAGAAGGCGGCGGCGCGGCCGCCGGACCGTTCCGCGCAGGCAGTTCGGGCGCGAAATGCTCTTCCGCACGCCACGGACGATCGGCCGCGGTCTCGGGCTGCGGGACCGCCGGCGCCTTCGCCGCCGGCGCGAGGGCCGGCTGCACGCGCGCGGCAACAAGCGGGCACCCCGAGTGGTGCCCCACGCCGGAGCGCGCAGAAATAGATGTATCGAGCGGCGCCGCGCCCACGGCCTGCCACGGCGCAAGCAGTGCGAGCGCAAGGCCGAACGCGAATGCGTTCAGCCAGTGCGCTTTGCGGGTGTCCGACATGACGGTGAGATAAGAATCGCGCACCGCGGTTCTGTGCGGGCTTGATTCACATCAAGCAAACCGGCGCCGCTCAGAAGAACCACTGCAGCTGGGCGAAGTAAAGGTCCCGCAAGCGGTCGTATTCGCTCCCGGCGCCGCCGCCGAACCACTGCGCGCCGAGCGTCAGGTCGAGGTTCGTCTTCAGCGACCAGCTCGCGACCCGATGCCCGCCTCCTTCGCCGGGGCGAGGATGCGGATGAACGAGCGCCGCGGGCGCTCGATCCAGGCGCGCAGCGCGAGCGCCCGTTGCCAGCGCGGCGTGGCGATCGTCATCTCGAGCTCAGCCTGCATGGTCTTCGACCACAGGAGATTCTCGACGCGCTCGACGATCTCGCGGCCGCCCGGCTCCTGCGCGAGCGCGATCTGGGTCGCCTGCGCGAGCGCCAGCGCCGCCAGCCAGCGAGCTCCGGTCAAGCCGCCGGCGTCCAGTCGGCAGCGCATTTCACGGCGACCATCTCGCGGAGCACGCGCTCCTCGGCGACGAAAGCCTCGACCGCCGCGGGATCGAACTGCGTGCCGGCGAGGCGCAGGATCTCCGCCTTCGCCGCGTCGAACGGCAGCGCGCGGCGATACGGCCGGTCGGAAGTCATCGCATCCAGCGTGTCGATGACGGCGAACAGGCGCGCGCCGAGCGGGATCGCCTCGCCGGCGAGCGCGCGCGGATAGCCGCTGCCGTCGAAGCGCTCCTCGTGCGCGAGCACGATCTCGGCCGCCTCGCGCAGGAACGGCACGTCCTTCAGGATCGCGTAGCCCTTCTCGGGATGGCTGCGCATGACCGCCTGCTCGGCTTCGCTGAGCGGCGCGGGCTTGAGCAGGATCGCGTCGGGGACGCCGATCTTGCCGAGGTCGTGCAGCAGCGCGCCCCAGTAGATGTGGCGCAGCCGCTCGCGCTCGCGCGTCAAGCAGCGCCTCGCCAGCACCAGCGTGTGGCAGGCGACGCGCTTGGAGTGCAGGCCGGTCTCGCGCTCGCGCAGGTCGAGCGCCATGGCAAGCGCTTCGGCGAGCGCGCCGTGCTCGGCGTCGAGGGAATCTTCGGCGTGCAACTCGCGCGCCATCAGAAAGCACCCCTCGCAGCAGAACTCTTCGCCTGCGCGCAGGTACGGCGGGGCTTTGATCTCCATCCCGCAGTGCCGGCACACGGGACGTTCGCGAGCCATCTTCGGGACTCCCGTCAGTGTCCGAAAGCGGCTGTGCCGGACCCGAGTCGTCCCGAAAACGCGCTGCGCCGCCCGTTCGCGGGGCGAAAGACGAAACCGGCCTTCAGCGACCGAAGGTCTTTCGCATATAGATGATGACCGCCTTGAGATCCTCGTCGGTGAGGGACGGATTGCCGCCCTTCGGCGGCATCGCCATCGGCGAGCCGGGGCTCTGGTATCCGTCGCGAATTCGCTTGAGGATCAACTCGTCCCCGGCCTTCATCGGGCCGCTCTTCGAGCCGAGATCGGACACCCCGGGAAGCGCGCCCTTTCCATCGGCGCCGTGACAGGCGATGCAGGTGCTTTCGTAGATTTCCTTGCCGGAGGGCGCGGCGAGGCTCGCCGCCGCCGCGCCCGCGAGCGCGGCGGCGACGAGGCAACGCGATGAACGGAAGGTGCGCATGTCAGTTACTCGCCTCCAGGAACCTGAGGATGTCGCGCGCCTCCTGCCCGGTCAGCCCGGAACGGATGCGCATGTGGCTCATGATGATTTTCCATTGGTCGTCGCGAAAGTCCTTGGGGTCGCGCATGTTGTGGCACTGGGCGCAATTCCCGGCCCAGGCTTTCGCCCCGCGCGCGAACGCGGCGGGGTCCGCGCCCTGTTGCGCGGCGGCCGGCTTGACCGCGCCGGGCTGCTGCGCGAGCGCGCTGCCGCCCGAGGCGATGGAGAACGTCGCGATCGATGCGACGACGAGCTTGGAGAGCTTCATATCGACCTCCTCAGAATCCGTAAGCGAACTGCAGCAGCACGCGGTTCGCGTCATTCGCCGTGCCCGCGAGCCCCCGATTGCGCTCGTAGCCAAGCTTGGCTACCGCATTGGACGCGACCCAATAGTTCAGACCGAACCCGAGCTGCTTCTGTTTCTGGTCCTCATGCGGCGAGATGAACCTGCCCCACCTGACGACCGGCTCCCAGCCGGTGCCCGCGATGCGGTAAGCCGCCTGCACGTACCGCGCGCTCCAGGCGCCGCCCTCCGGCGCGACGCTCATCTCCAGGGCGCCGACGCGCTGGCGGATGTACTCGCCGCGCAGATCGAGGCCCTTCCACTGGAAGCCGATGTCGGCGCCCGCCACGCGGTAGCTGCGCTTGGGCTCGACGACGCCCCCCATGTCTACCGCGACCTTCGAGGTACCGGCCGAGACGCCGAGTTCGAGGTTCGACACCGGCTGCAGCGCGACCCGCCCGCCCAGAAGCAGGGTCTTCGCCGGGTTGCTGGTGGCGCCCTCGGCCATGATCGCCTCGATCTCGTCGCCCGCGCCATTCAGCTCGAGCCGCGGTCCGTTGCCGGCGTACAGCGCGTATTTCGCTTTCATGGAGCCGAGATAGAATCCGCCGCGCGCGCCGGCCCCGACGTCGGAGCTGGGCGCGGCGCCGTCGTGCCCGAATCCCGGCGGCTCCGAGGCGAACTTGTTGATCCAGGACGGATGCAGGTTCTGCCTGAAGTAGCCGATCGGGCTTAGAAACTTCCCGCCGAACAGTGTCACGTAGTCGTTCAGGAAGTAGTTCAGGTTGGCATACTCCAGGTTCACTTCGGTGGTGCCGTCGGGCTGCAGCACCGTCTCCAGCTCGGTTTCGAAGAAGATGCGGTCCTGGTACTGGAAGTGAAAGATCGGGTTGAACGAAGCCAGATTGAACCCACGATCGCTGCTTCGCCGCCTCGCGTAGCCGAAGTCGCCGTACCCCGCGAGGTGCGCCATCGAGTTCCGGCCGAGCATGCTGGAGCTCTCCGCGCTCGAACGCACCTGCGCGACCTCGCTCTGCACCGCCTGCACGTCCTGCTTGGTCGCCGTGTCCTGCTTCTGGCGCTCCAGCGCGGAGCGCAGCTCGCGCATGTCGCGTTTGAGCTGCTCGATTTCCGCCCTGAGCTTGTCGGTTTCGGCGTCGCCCCATGCCGCCGGCGTCGCGCCGGCGAGCAAGGCCAAAGCGGCCGCAACCGCGGCTTGCCTGCTGTTCAGCTTCATGACTGCCTCCTTGATCACGCCTGAGTCGCTGTGCGGGGCGCGCGCATGCGCGCCCCGGTCCGCCCGGCCGCAGCCGGGCAACTCGAGCAACGCCGCTCAGATCAGGAGACGGGGAACGCGCCGGAAGATCGGCTCCGGGCGAACCGAAGGCCGGCTGGAAAAACCAAGGATGGATGCATTCGCAGGCTTGCGCCCGCGGTCGGGATAGGTCGCGACCGGAGCGGCCGGCGCCGCGATGTCGCCCGGACTCGGAACGTGCGCGACCTGCAAAACCGACAGGAGATCGGGCACTTCGCACGCCTGGTCCACACGCGGCGCCCCGGGCGAGCCCGCAGTATCGAGGCACGCGAAAGGTGCACCGAGCTCGATGGTGACGGGTAAGGGGCCGCGATCGATGCTGCAGTATGCACTCGCAACGCCGGAGACAAGGAACAAGCAGGCGAAAGCTGCCCGGCCGAAGCCGCGCAGCAGCGACCCGATCCGCGCCTTCCCGCCAGCCCGACTGACGGTCCTTTCCCGCATGCGACCAATCTACGCGTAATGCCTGCCGGTGAATTTGACGCAGATCAAGGGCCATACAACGCGAAGAAGCGGGCCGCCAGGCAGCGCGAATGTCCTCGCGCTCATTGCCCGTCCGCCGCCTCCGTCCCGCCGCACCGGCACCAGATGCACTGGCAGTCCACGTGGTCGCAACTCGCATCCCGCCGCCGGCTCCGGTATCGCAGGCGCGCCAGGGGCATGAGCAGGTCCTTGAGCCGCGATGGCCGGTACAGCCGATGCAGAAATACGCGCGCGTCGCCGCGCGCCTGCCAATGCAGCAACCAGCGATAGCCGCCGTTGCCGAGCAGGCCGTAGAGCGCGCGGTTGACTATGGAGCTGCGCACGTGCGGCGCGAGCATCCCGCGCCAGAGCGCGTCGTAGTCGCGTCCCTCGAGCAGGCTGCGCGCGGCGAGCACTCCCGAGCGCACGGCGTGGCGCATCCCGAAGCCGAGGAGCGCGTCCTGGAACCCGGCCTCCTCTCCGGCCACCGGGTGCGTCCCGGCGAGCGCGCTCGCGGGCAGGCGGAAATTGCCGACCCCGCCGTGCAGGCGCGGATTCTTCATTTCCAGGCCCACCAAGCGGCGGAACGCCTCGACCGTGCGCTCGACATACCGGCGCTCCTGCTTGAAGCCCAGGAACATGCAGCTCATCAGCGTGCCCTTGCCGCGCATCACCAGCAGATAGGCGTAGCCCTTGGGCGCGAGATCGTCGTCGCAGATCACCCAGAAACCCTCGGGCATGGCGGTGTCGAAGTGGTAGCCGACGGCGATGGCGTCCGCCGCCTTCGGGCCGGCGGCGAGCACTCCGCGCCCGGGCAGCGCCGCGAGGCGATCGTCGAAGCGCACCTCCACGCCCAGGCCGCGCGCCTGCGCGAGCAGCGCCGTGTCGAGCGAGCCCGGCCCGGGGCCGCGCTCCACCATGTAAAAGAGCGGCGCGCGGCTGCGCACCGGGTAGGCGCGGCCGCGCGCATCGAAGGCAGTGCCCTCGCGGCAGGCCAGCTTGTCGAATGCGGTCGTGAGATCGAGGGCCTCGAGCTCGGCGAGCACGTCCTGCTCCTCGGTCCAGTTCTCCAGCCCCTGCAGGTCGCCGCGGTAGTGGTGGCCGACCTCGCGCTGCGCCTCGTGCACGACGACGCTCGCCCCGGCGCGCGCGAGCGTGATCGCCGCCGCCAGTCCCGCGGGCCCGGCTCCGGCGATGCGGATGACGTCGTCAGAGCCGGGAAGGCTCATGCATCGCGGTTGCGTCCGACTCACGGCATCAGCGAGCCGGCCGGCCTGCGGCAGTTACCCCGGACCGCTTGAGGTAACGGTAGTAGTCGCTGTCCGTCGTGAGGATCACCACCGAGTTCTTGTTCTGCCCCTCCTTGTAGGCCTCCAGGGTGCGCGAGAAGGCGTAGAACTCGGGATCGCCGCCATAGGCGGCCCCGTACACGCGCGTCGCCTCGGCGTCGGCTTTGCCCCGGATTTCCTGGACCCGCCGATAGGCGGTGGAGCGGATCTGGCGCAACTCCTTCTCCATGGTCCCCAGGATTTCTGCGCTCCGGCCCTCGCCCTCGGAGCGGAACTGCGCGGCGATCCGCTTGCGTTCCGAGATCATCCGGGCATACACCTTCGCCCGCACGCTCTCCACGTAATCGAGGCGCTTGATGCGCACGTCCACCAGCTCGATCCCGTA
>MERQ01000083.1:3846-4939 GCA_001770655.1 Betaproteobacteria bacterium RIFCSPLOWO2_12_FULL_68_20 | reverse complement strand
GCGACCGCATCGTGCTCCGGTTCGCGAGTTCGGAGTGGATGCTGCGCTCTCTCGAAATGCACCGCGTCGCGGTGCGCTCATTGGAAACCGAGCGGCACGTCATCATCCTCGGCTACGGCCGCAACGGCCAGCATATTGCGCGCCTGCTCGATGCCGAAGGCGTGCCTTATATGGCCCTCGATCTCGATCCGGAGCGCGTGCGCGAAGCGGCGCTCGCCGGCGACACGGTGGTTTTTGCCGATTGCTCGCGGCGCGAGGCCCTGATCGCGGCCGGGATTCTGCGCGCGGCCGCGGTGGTGATCACTTTCGCCGAATCCGCGGCGGCGATGCGCGCGCTCGCGCACATCCAGTCGCTCAATCCGTCCGTGCCGGTGATCGCGCGCGCGAGAGAGGACGCCGATATCGCCCGGCTTTCTGCAGCGGGGGCCTCAGAAATCGTGCCCGAGGCGCTCGAATCCGGGCTGATGCTCGCATCGCACACGCTGGTGTGGGTCGGTGTGCCGCTCAACCGCGTGGTGCGCCGCATGCGCACCGTGCGCGACGAGCAGTATGGATTGCTGAGAGGCCTGTTCCATGGCGCGAGCGATGAGGCCGACACCGTCGGAGGGGCCGAACCCCGGTTGCATGCGGTGACCCTCACCGGCAGCGCCAATGCGGTCGGCAAGACGGTCGCCGAGATCGGGTTGGAGGAAATCGGTGTACGGGTGAAGGCGGTGCGCCGCCCGGGGACCGGACGGCGCTTTGCCCCGGGCGAGATCGGGAAGCTGGAACAGGGCGACGTCGTCGTGCTGCTCGGCGTGCCGGACCTGCTCGCCGCCGCCGAGATCCGGCTGCTGCAGGGCTGAAAAGAAAAAGGCCGGCTGCGAGCCGGCCTTGTTCAGCTGCGCGGCTGACCGCTTACAGCGAGCGGCAGAGCGTGTAGACGTTGGTGCCGGATTCCACGTAAGCCCCGGCCGCGACGGCAGCGATGTTCGGATTAGGAGCGGCCTGGAGCTGACCGCGGACGGTGCCGCTGATCAGCGTTCCATCGTCCATCTGCGTGTCCACCGCGATCGCGATCTTGTCCGGCAGATTCGCCGAGCAGATGATCAGG
>MERQ01000083.1:0-3737 GCA_001770655.1 Betaproteobacteria bacterium RIFCSPLOWO2_12_FULL_68_20 | reverse complement strand
GGCGCGGTCGTCCAGCGGGTTGCCGCGTTCGGATCGTCCCCCGGGATGGCGCGGTAGCGGTCCTGGTAGCCGTAGTAGGCGGCGGAGACGCCGGAGAAATCCGCGACCACGTTCTTGATCTTCGCCTGGGTGATCATTTCCTGGCCCTTCAGGATGCCGCCCAGCAGCAAGCCGATGATCACCAGAACGATCGCGATTTCGACCAGCGTGAAGCCCTTTTGTGCGCTTTTCATAGTCCTAGTCCTTCCTTGGAGACACCAAGTGGTGACTAAGCCGCAAGCCTTATGCCAGGGCAAAACCCGCGAAAATCCGCGTATTTGGTCAGAATTCTTCAGAATGTCGTCGAATTATCGACATCTCTGACGAATTCTCAACGCGCAGGGGCCTGCCCAGGGCCTGCAAGGCGCCGTTCGATCTCCTCAAGCCGTCCTTGAAGGAAGCGCTGTTCCTGCGGGTCGCGGATGCGGCCCGAAGCGAGCAGCCCGCCGAGCATTACCTTTGCGGCTTCGAGCTCGTTCATGTCCTCGAGGATGAAGATCTCCATCTGGCGCGCCCACAGGGGAACCGACTCGTCGGTCGTCAGCTGCTGGATCGCGGACGCGTACTGCCGCGCGAGCGGCAGGTCGTTGAGGCGGTGCTTGGCGAGAAGCGCCGCGTGCGCAAGGGCGGGCCAGCGGCGGTTCGGATCGCTCGCGAATTCGGCAAAGACGAAATCGAATACCAGGCGCATCTTGGCCGGATCCGGGTTCTCCCCGTAGACGCGCGCGGCGGCGAACAGCGGATATTCGCTTTTCGCGTCGGTGGCGAGGATCGCGCCCAGCCAGGCAATCAGGCGTTGATAGTCGAGGCGCTGGTAGGGGATGGTGTTGTCGCCGCGCGAATCGAAGGCCTGCAGCCAGACCATCGCCAGTCGTGCGAGCGCCGCAGGCTCGCCCAGGCTGGCGAGGCGCAGCGCCTGAGCAGAAGGCGCGGGTGGAAGGTCGGCAGCAGCGGGCGCGCCCGTGCGGCGCGCGGCCTGCCAGGCGAGCTGTGAACCGAGCGCCGCCGCGAGCAGCCACAGGATCCAGCCCGGCACGGCAGACAGCGGTCGCTCGAGGCTGCTCATGGACGGCTCACGCACAGGGGGCGCTCATTTCACAGATTTCGCCTGCTGAAGTCGAACAAACCCGCCGCCGCGAGCAGAAGGAAGTAGATCGCGAGCCCCGCCAGCGCATGCGCAAGCTCGCCGGCCGCGGGAGCGCCATACAGCAGCCAATCGCCGCGCGTCACCGCATCCAGCCGCGGCAGCAGCAGGCTGAGCGCGTCCACGATCCAGCGCGCCGCCTGGGCGGGCACAGAGTCTCCGGTGAGCGGGCTGCCGGCAATGGCCTGAATCGCCGCGATCGAGCGTCCGAGCAGATACAGGCCCACCGCGGCCGCGATCGCGGTGACCGTCTGCGTCAATGCGGAGGCGAAAAACAGGGCCGCGGCGGCCGCCAGCGCCGTTTCGACGACGAGCGAAATCCACCAGGCGCCGAGGTCGGCCGGCTTCGCCCAGAAAAGCAGCGGCAGCGCGAACAGCGTCGCCAGCAGTGCGCCGGCGCAGGCGAAGCCGAGCAGCTTGCCGAGGTAGTAGGCGGGACGCGAGATCGGCAGCGCCAGTGCGAGTTCGAGCCCCTTGTCGTTCGCCTCGCGCGCGACGCTCATGACGACATGCGCCGTAGTCAGGAACACCGCACAGGCGCGCAGCAGCGCGCCCGCGGTGGACGCCTGGAGCGCCGTGGCTTCAGTGATGGCGACCTGGGAGAGAAATCCGGAAAGGCCCAATACGGCGATCACGCAGGCGGCCGCAAGCCAGGGCAGGCCGCTGCGCAGGGCTTCGACCAGCGAATAGCGGGCGACGGTGGCGGAATGCTTCATCGGCAAGGCCGGAATGGCTGGTGCGCTAGACTAGTCACCACTCATCCCACATGCAAGCGTCGAGCCCGGCAATGTCCGCAAATTCGCGGCTTGCGAGCGCCACCTGGAGCTTCAGCCAGCGACATTGGCGCTTCGTCGTCATCGCGATGCTCGTCTTGCTGCACGTCGCGGTGCTGCGCGGCACCGCGGACAACTGGGCGCGCGCCCTGCTGCTCGCCCACCTCGGACTGCTCCTCATCTGGCAGCCGTTCCTGCGCGGCGAGTACAGGGTCAGCCTGACGCAAGCGGCGCTCATCGGGCTGGGCGCCACCGCGGTCATGTTCTGGATCAGCTGGTGGCTGCTCGCTTTCTGGGTCGTGGTGCTCGCCGGACTCATGGGCGGAAAGGTGTTCCTGCATCAGGCACGCTGGCAGCGGCGCTGCTACCTGGTGGTCCTGGTCTACCTGCTGGCGCTGCTGGCGATCGTAATTCTTCCGCAGATCGCGCCAAGCGGCGCGGTCGCCCCGGAAATCCGGGCCGCGGCGGAATACGGCCTGCCGATGCTGTTGATCGCACTCGCGTTGATGCCCGCGGAGCCCGAAGCACCCGAGGCGCCCCAGGTAATCGATTTCTTCTACAGCATCTTTCTGATGCTGGTCCTCGGCACGGTGATCCTCGGCAGCTTCACGTTCATGACCTTGCAGCGGATCCCTTACCTGGAGGCGCTCACCAAGACGGTGTTCCTGACCGCCGGCACGATCTTCGCGCTCGGCCTCGCCTGGAGCCCGCGCACCGGCTTTGCGGGCCTGAACGTGTTTTTCTCAAGGTATCTCTTCTCGATCGGGCTGCCGGTGGAGAAATGGCTCTACTTCCTTGCCGAGCTCTCGCAGGTGGAGGCGCGGCCGGAGCGCTTTCTCGCCGAAGGCGTGGCGGGTCTCGCGCGCCTGCCCTGGATCGCCGGGGCCGCCTGGCATGCGGGCGAGCAGCAGGGCGAGACCGGCGCGCGCACCGACCACGCGGTGGTCTACGAGAGCACCGAACTCGAACTGACGATCTTTTCGCGCTACCGGACCAGCCCAGCGCTGCAATGGCACATGCATCTGCTGGGTCAACTGCTCGGCGAGTTCTATTCGGCCAAGCTGCGCGAGCAGTCGCTGCGGCAAGCGAGCTACCTGCAGGCGGTGCACGAAACCGGGGCGCGCCTGACGCACGACGTCAAGAACCTGCTGCAGTCGCTGAACGTGCTCTGCTCGGTCGCGGGCCAGGAGGATACGCCCGGGCTGCAGGCGCTGCTCCGCCGCCAGCTGCCGGCCATCACGCAGCGCCTTTCGGCGACGCTGGACAAGCTGCACAGTCCCGGCGACGAGCGGTCCAAGCTGGTGTCGCCGCTCGAATGGTGGGAATCGTTCGCGCGCCACTACCAGGGGCAGAACGTGGAGTTCACTGCCGCCGGCCCGGAATCCGATATGCAGGTGCCGAAAGCGCTGTTCGACAGCGTCGCCGACAACCTGGTGCAGAACGCGATCGCCAAGCGCGCCGCCAAACCCGAGATCCGGATCCGCGTCTCCGTGCTGTGCGACAAGGGTGCAGAGCTGCGCGTGCACGACACCGGCAGCGCAGTGCCCGCGGACATCGCCGCCCAGCTGCTGCGCGCGCCGGTACGTTCGGCCGGAGGCCTGGGCATCGGCCTTTACCAGGCCGCGCGCTACGCGGAGAAGTGTGGCTACGCTCTGGCGCTGGAGGAAAACCGCGACGGCGTGGTGTGTTTCGCGCTCTCCGGGCCGGCGCCGCGATCCGATCCCGGGGCCGCGAAAACGGAAGCTTGAAGGTGTTCGCGTTGACGTATATACTGCGCGTAT
>MERQ01000082.1 GCA_001770655.1 Betaproteobacteria bacterium RIFCSPLOWO2_12_FULL_68_20 | reverse complement strand
CGCAGGTGATCATCTTCCTCCTCGGCTGGCCGCTGGAGTGGACCGAGATCATCATCATCTTCATGCCGATCTTCATCCCGCTGCTGCCGCACTTCAATGTCGACCCGTTGTTCTTCGGCATTCTGGTGGCGTTGAATCTGCAGACCGCGTTCCTGTCGCCGCCGGTGGCGATGGCGGCGTTCTACCTGAAGGGGGTCTCGCCGCCGCACGTCTCGCTCAACGCGATCTTCGCCGGGATGATGCCGTTCATGGGCTGGCAGATCGTCGCGATGTTCATCCTCTATACTTGGCCGCAACTCGGCCTGTGGCTGCCGAGCGTGCTCTATGGCAGGTGAGCCGCTGGCGGTTCTCTCGGCGGCCGAGGCGGCGCGGCGCATCCGGGAGGGTGCGCTGACATCGGAAGAGCTGGTCGGGGCGTGCCTCGAGCGCATCCGCGAGCAGGAGCCGAAAGTCCAGGCCTGGACCTTTCTCGACGAGGAGCACGCGCTCGCGCAGGCGCGCGCCGCCGACGAGGCGCGGCGCGAAGGCCATCCGGTGAGCGCGCTGCACGGCATCCCGGTCGGCATAAAGGACATCATCGACACCGGCGACATGCCGACCGAAAACGGCACCGTGCTGCACAAGGGCCGCACGCCGCGCCACGACGCGACGGTGGTCGCAAGCCTGCGCGCGGCCGGCGCAGTGATCATGGGTAAGACGGTGACCACCGAATGCGCGTATTTCACGCCCGGCAAGACGCGCAACCCGGTCAATCCCGAGCACACGCCGGGCGGCTCCTCGAGCGGATCCGCGGCGGCAGTCGCCGCGGGCATGGTTCCGCTCGCCCTCGGCAGCCAGACCAACGGCTCGGTGATCCGGCCGGCGGCGTTCTGCGGCGCGTACGGCTTCAAGCCGACGCACGGGCTGATTTCGCGCCACGGCATCCTCGCGCTTTCGCGCACGCTCGATCACGTGGGGGTCTTCGCGCGCACGCTCGAGGACCTCGCGCTCGCCGCCGAGGAGCTCGCCGGCTACGACGAGCGCGATCCCGACACGCGGCCGCGCGCGAGGATTCCTTTCCAGGCCATTGCGGCAGAGGAGCCGCCCATTCCTCCGGTCATCGCGTTCGTGAAAACGCCGATGTGGGAGCGCGCGGAGGAAGAAACCAAGGAGGCGTTCGCGGAGCTGGTCCAGGCGCTGGGCGATCGCGTCGAGGAGGTCGAGCTGTTCCCGTCCGCGGCCGAAGCCTGGGAATGGCACAAGACCATCATGGAAGCGGAGATGGCGGCGAACCTCGAGCGCGAGTGGCAAAGCGGCCGCGGCAAGCTCTCCAAGACGCTGCGCGAGCTGATCGAGCGCGGCCGCGAGATCCGCGCCGTCGACTACCAGCGCGCGCTGTCGCGCATCCCGCCCATGCAGGAGAGCTTCGAGGAGCTGTTCACGCAGCGCTACGACGCGATTCTCACGCCCGCCGCGCCGGGCACGGCGCCCAAGGGTCTCGGCTCGACCGGCGATCCCTCGTTCTGCACGCTGTGGACGCTTGCCGGGCTGCCCGCGGTATCGCTGCCGCTGCTGCAGGGCTCGAACGGTTTGCCGCTCGGAGTACAGCTGGTGGGCCGCCGCCATTTCGACGCGCGGCTGCTGCGCACCGCTCGCTGGCTCGTCGCGCGAGCCGCCGCGGCGGGCTGAGGCTTCAGGGCGCCGCAGCGAGCGACTTGCGCAGGCGCAGCTCCTCGCGCAGGCGCAGCTCCTCGCGCAGGCGTTCCAGCTCGTCACGGTCGGCGAACGCGAGCACCCAGTGGGTGAGCCGGCCGTCGGCGCCGTGGACCACCTGGTGCCCTCGAATAGCGGGGGCATCCGCGCAAACGCGCACGCCCCAATGTCTCGGGACTTCCGGCAAAGGCGGCCGGAAGTCCCGAGATCGAAAAAAGATCGCGAATTCCGGGCCCTAGGCGGCGCGGCGCGCGCGCGACGAGAGCGAATAGCAGAAGCGGCGCAGCCTGGCGAGCTCCGCGGTCTCGACCGTGTCGCGCAGGAACGCCATGTTGCGGTCGATCTCGGCCTGATACAGGCTCGGTCCGTCGAAGTGCGCTTCGGCGTAGCGATCGACTGCGCCGAGCTTCCTGTTGATTCGGGCGCGCGCCACATACTCGTAGAAGCCCGGCGTCTTGACGAGCAGGTCCTCGCCGGAGACGTAGCGCACGATCTCGCGTCCGTCGGGCAGCGTCTCGCGCGCGATGTTGCCCCACACGAACTCGCGGTAAAGGAACTCGCGGCATTTCTCGAGGTACATCCGGTCCGACATCTGGCCGAGCAGGTCCGCGGTACCGACCATGCAGCCGAGCAGCCGGTCCTTGGGGTCGTCCATGCGAATGTCTTCGATTTCCATCTCGTAACCGGTGAAGTGCACCAGCTGCGCGGCGACCGGCGCGTCGGCCGCGAACCCGACCTGCGGCAGGTACGCCGCAAGGAAGTCCGCGCTGCGGCTCACGTGCACCCTGGTGAACACGGCGCCGTTCTCGATCTGGCTCTCGGAGAGGCGCTTCAGGTACCCGGAGTCGTGCAGCAGCGCGGTGATCACCCCGAGCACCGCGCGGCGCGGCCCGAGCCGCTCGGCATCCGCGCACGCGCGCTCGTGGCCGTCGATCAGCCGCGCCATGGCGAGCGTCATGTCGAGCGTGTGCCGCATGTCGTGGTACAGCGTGTCGCAGGCGAGGTAGCCGGGATAGCGGCCCTCGAACAGCGCCTGGAAGTCGTCGAACGCGCGGGAGAGCGGCGCCAAGTAAGTGGCTCCATAACGGGCGGCAAACAGCGCCATGACCGCGTCGCGGACCTGAGCCGGGTCCTCGACGTTGACCCGGTTGGTCACGTCGTTCTGGTTGAGCCGATCCTGCATCAATGCCCGCGAAGCGACGCTCCCCGGCGCCCGCGGGTCCCCCCCGAAAACGTGAATTATTGCGTGCGCATGGGCGGGGCGCAAGAAATCAGGCGTTTTTGTGCGCCGCAAAGCGTCGGGACAGAAGCGGGAGCCGGCCGATAAGCCGGGTTCTGTCGGCAGCCACCTGAACTAAGGCGCTCGCCGTGGCAGCCATTCCTCTGGGCCGGGGATTGCTCCCCGGCTCTTGCCACCTACCCGCAAGCCTCGGCCGAGCAGGCCTCGAACGCTTGCCTATTTGGTGTTGCTCCGGATGGAGGTTGCCGCGTTTCACCCCTCGGCTTGGGACCGAGGACTCGTCTCTGTGGCCCTATTCGTCACGTCGCCGTGCCAGGGCGTTACCCTGCATCCCGCTCTGCGGAGCCCGGACTTTCCTCTGCGCGCGGAGCGCGCAGCGGCTGCCTAGCCGACTCCCGGGCGCAATTCTACCGCCTCCGTGCCATCCGGCGTTTTCCTGAACGGCCGGAAATAACGCGTGTCGCCGTAAAACCCGGCGCGGTCATTGCCGGGGAACCATCCCGGATAACCGAAGATCGGCAGCGGCGCCAGCTCCCGCGGCGTCGCGTCCTCGCCCAGCGCAGCCAGCCACGCGGCGGCCTGGGCATCCGCGTCGCCGCCGTCCTGCACGAAAATCGCCTTGCACGTGATCCCGGGCCAGGGCTTGAGCGCGGCGTCGAGCACCGCGTGGCCGAGCACCTGGATGCGCATCGCGCGCCGCACACGGTGACGATTCCCCCAGAACAGCTCCTTCCAGCGAAAGCCGCGCAGCATTTGGATCAATTCGCGATCGTCGCATTCCACGATCGCACCGCCTTCGTCGAGCAGCGTCAGCGCATCGCGCAGCGGGCCGCGCCGGCCGCGCTCGCGCGGGATCGCGGCCGCGTGCATCGCGTTGATGCGCGCCTTGGTCTTCGGAAAGGCGAGCCACGCGAGCGCGTTGAAGAGGTCGTGCCGGTTCTGCGGCCTGGTCTCGACGCGCCCGGTCTCGAACACACGCATCTCGTAATAGGCGTCCGAGCCGCCGGGCGGCACGAAGCGCACCGGCCTGCCGCCTTCGGTCCGCACTCCCGCCGCCTCGACGAGCGAGTTCAGCGCCTCAAGCGTCGCCCCGCCGGCCGCGAGCCGCTCGTGCCAGGGCCGCACCGCGTCGAAGACCGGATGGCTCAGATCAATTTCCAGGGGATCGTCTCCCCGGCGCGCAGCGGCACCAGCTCGCCCGAGCCGAAGGCGACGCGCGCCGGCACCGTCCACTCCTCGCGCGCGAGCGTGATCCGGTCGCGATTCCCGGGCAGGCCGTAGAAGCGCGCTCCGAACTCCGCGGCGAAGCCCTCGAGCTTGTCGAGCGCGCCCGCCTCCTCGAACGCGATCGCGTAGAGCTCGATCCCCGCGTGCGCGGTGTAGATGCCCGCGCATCCGCAAGCGGCTTCCTTGGCGCCGCGCGGGTGGGGGGCGCTGTCGGTGCCGAGGAAGAACTTGGGATTGCCCGAGGTGGCGGCCTCGACCAGCGCCTCGCGGTGCTCCTCGCGCTTGAGCACCGGCAGGCAATAATGGTGCGGGCGGATGCCGCCCATGAACAGCGCGTTGCGGTTCATGAGCAGATGGTGCGCGGTGATCGTGGCGGCGAGGTTCGGCCCGGTGACCTCGACGTAATGGACCGCATCGCGCGTCGTGATGTGCTCGAGCACCACCTTGAGCGCCGGGAAGCGCTCCATCAGCGGTCCCAGCGTTTCCTCGATGAACGCCCGCTCGCGGTCGAACACGTCCACGGCGGGGTCGGTCGATTCGCCGTGCACGAG
Source organism: Betaproteobacteria bacterium RIFCSPLOWO2_12_FULL_68_20 (assembly GCA_001770655.1). Taxonomy (GTDB): domain Bacteria; phylum Pseudomonadota; class Gammaproteobacteria; order Burkholderiales; family SG8-39; genus 2-12-FULL-68-20. Next base: position 13,495 of record MERQ01000082.1, on the reverse strand, counting down.
CAGCGGCAGGCCGAGATCCTGCATTCTCTCCAGGGCGTGAAAGCAGCGCGAGATGCGCGTCACGCCCGCCCCGGAGTGCGTGGTCGCCCCGGCCGGGTACAGCTTCACGCCGTGCACATGGCCCGAGAGCTTCGCGCGTGCGATTTCCTCCGGCGGCGTGTCGTCGGTGAGATACAGCGTCATCAGCGGCTCGAAGTCCGATCCGTGCGGCCGCGCCGCGAGAATCCGCTGGCGGTAGTCGAGCGCCTGCTGCGTGGTGGTGAGCGGCGGATTCAGATTCGGCATCACGATGGCGCGCGCGAAGCGCCGCGCCGTGTCGGCGAGCACCGCGGCCATCTCGGGGCCGTCTCGCAGGTGCAGGTGCCAGTCGTCGGGGCGCTTGAGCGTGAGACGGTCCATCGCGGGCAATTCTACTTCCGGCGCTCGAGCGCCCTGCGGTAAAGGACGCCTCTCGCGATGCCGGTGATGCGCGCGGCGATCCGCGCCGCCTCGCTCGGCGCGAGCGCCTCGAGCAGGGCGTCGAGCACGCGCCCGGCATCGACCTCCGCGGGCGGCCGGCGCTCGCCCGGCGCGAGCACCAGCACGAATTCGCCTTGACGGCGGTGCGGCTCGGCGTCCAGCCAGGCGCGCGCCTTGCCCAGCGGCAGGCGCGCAACCTCCTCGAATTTCTTGGTGAGCTCCCGCGCGATCACGATTTCCCGCTCGGGTCCGAAGCGCTGCGCGAGGTCCTCGAGCGTCTCGGCGATGCGGTGCGGAGCCTCGTAGACGATCACCGGCCACGGGAGATCGAGCTCCTCGAGCGCCTTGAGGCGCGCCGCGCGCGCGGCCGGAAGGAATCCGGCGAACAGGAACCGGTCTGCCGCGAACCCGGCGGCCGAGAACGCCGCGGCGGCGGCGCTCGGGCCCGGCACCGGCACGACGCGGATGCCTTCGCGGTGCGCCGCTTCGACCAGCAGCGCCCCGGGGTCGGAGAGCGCCGGGGTGCCCGCATCGCTCACCAGCGCCACGTATTTTCCGTCCCGCAGCGCCGCGAGGAGCTTGGCCGCCGCCGCACGCTCGTTGTGCGCGTGCAGAGCCATGGTGCGGGCGCCGATGCCGTGGCGCGCGAGGAGCGTGCGCGTGGTGCGGGTGTCCTCGCAGGCGACGATCGCCGCGCCGCGCAGCACCTCGATCGAGCGCGGGCTCGCGTCGGAGAGGTTCCCGATCGGGGTGGCGACGACGTAGAGGATCCCGGTGCCCATGCAAGTCAACCCGGCGCGTGCAAGTTACGTTAAGCCTGCCATGAATGGGGCGGGTGCGCGAGCCGAGGATCTCTGCGCCGAGCTGCTGCGGCGCGCGGGGCTGCGCGTGCTCGAGCGCAACTGGCGCTGTCGCCACGGCGAGATCGACCTGATCGCCGAGGAGCGGGGAACGCTGGTTTTCGCCGAGGTGCGCATGCGCAGCGGCGCGCGCTTCGGCGGTGCGGCCGAGAGCATCACCGCCGCGAAGCGGTCGCGGCTGATCGCGGCCGCCCGGCTGTACCTCGCCGGCCGCCGCGAGTCGCCGTGCCGCTTCGACGTGCTCCTGCTGCAAGGCGCCGGCCCCGAGCGCATCGAATGGATCCGCGATGCGTTCCGGGAGTGAGATCGTCATCGCCGCGGCGCTCGCTTGCTGGTGCGCGGTCGCCTTCGCCGGGGAGCGCGGCGGCAGCGTTCGCATCCTGGTGCAGAGCTCGCCGCTGGCCGGTTTCCGCTACCACGCGGCACCGCAGGTGTGGGAGGAGCTGCGCATCGGCGATGCGCTCGAGCTGGCCCGCGAAGCCGGCAACGCGCACGACGCGAACGCCGTCAGCGTTTCGTGGCGCGGCCACAAGCTCGGCTACGTGCCCAGGCGCGACAACGCCGCCCTCGCCTGGGGCCTGGACCGCGGCGAGCGGCTGCGCGCCCGCGTCAGCCGCCTGGCGCGGCATCCGAACCCGGCGCGGCGCATCGAATTCGAGGTGTACGTCGAGTGACGGTGTAGAATCCGGGCCGGCATGGGACACGCGGAACAGGACGCGGCGCTGACGGCCCGCGTGGCCGCGCACTTCGCCGAGGCGGCGAAGCTCGAGCAGGCCGCCTCGCAATCGCTCGCCGCTCCGATCGCACGCGCCGTCGCCCTGATGGCCGATGCGCTGCGCGCGGGCGGCAAAATCCTCGCCTGCGGCAACGGCGGCTCGGCCGCCGACGCGCAGCATTTCGCCGCCGAGCTGGTCAACCGCTTCGAGATCGAGCGCCCGCCGCTCGCGGCCCTGGCTCTCACCACCGACAGCTCCGCGCTCACCTCGATCGCGAACGACTACGGCTACGAGCAGGTCTTCGCCAAGCAGCTGCGCGCGCTCGGCCGCCGCGGCGACGTGCTGCTCGCGATCTCGACCAGCGGCAATTCGGCCAGCGTGCTGCAGGCGATTCGCGCCGCGCGGGAATCGGGCATCGGCGTGGTGGCGCTGAGCGGAAGCGGCGGCGGCGCGATGGCGCCGCTGCTCGGCGCCGCGGACGTCCACCTGTGCGTGCCGCACCGGAACACGGCGCGCATCCAGGAGGTGCACCTGCTGGTGCTGCACTGCCTGTGCGACGGGATCGATTTCCGATTGTTTGGAGCGGGCGCATGAAAACGAGGCTTTGGCTGCTACTGATCGCTCTCGGCGGCGCGGTGCTGCCGGGATGCGAGCTCGCGATCATCGGCGCGGGCAGCGCGATGGGGGTCGCCGCGATCGAGGACCGGCGCGCAGGGACCGTCCAGATCGAGGACGAAGGCATCGAGCTGCGCGTCGGCAACCGCATCAGCGACCGGTTCCGCGACAAGGTGCACGTCAGCGTGACTTCGTTCAACCGCGCGGTGCTGCTGAGCGGGGAGGTGCCGGACGAGCAGGCGCGCGGCGAGGCCGAGAAGATCGCGGCGGGCGTGCCCGGCGTGCGCGGCGTGACCAACGACCTCCAGGTGGCGAAGATCTCGTCGGACCAGTCGCGCATCAACGACTCGTTCATCACCGGGAAGGTCAAGGCCCGCTTCGTCGATGCCGGCCGTTTCAACGCGCTGCACGTGAAGGTGGTGACCGAGGCCGCCGTGGTGTACCTGCTGGGAATCGTGACCGAGAAGGAAGCGAACGACGCGGTCGGGATCGCGCGCACCACCGGCGGGGTGCGCAAGGTGGTCAAGGTGTTCGAATACTGCAAATCCACCGACAACATCTGCCGCCCCGGCGGCAGGCCCGCGGCCCGGGATCCCAAGCCCAAACCTGCGGGCTGAGGGCGCGCGCGTGACGCCAGCCGCGCCGCCCGCGTTCGAAGCCAGGATCCGCGATCCGGGGCAGCTCGCGCGCTGGATCGGCGAGCTGCCGCGGCCGCTCGTGTTCACCAACGGAGTGTTCGACATCCTGCACCGCGGGCACGTCACGTATCTCGCCCGCGCGCGTGCGCTCGGCGCTGCGCTGCTCGTCGCGCTGAACAGCGACGCCGGCGCGGCGCGGCTCGGCAAGGGCGCCGGGCGTCCGCTCAATCCGCTCGAGGATCGGCTCGCGCTCGTCGCCGCGCTCGGCTGCGTCGACGCGGTGACCTGGTTCGACGAGGACACGCCCGAGGCGCTGGTCGCGCAATGCCGGCCGGAAGTGCTCGCGAAGGGCGGCGACTGGCCGGTGGATCGCATCGCCGGCGCGCGCGACGTGCTCGCGCGCGGCGGCCGCGTGGTGTCGATTCCGTACGAGCACCGGCGCTCGACCAGCGCGCTCATCGAGCGCATCAGGAAGGCCTGACCGCAGCGCGGTATGATTGGCGCGTGCAGCTGAACCAGCTGAAGGTGGAGTACGACCCCGAGCAGGACCGGCTGCTGATGCTGGTTGCGACCAGCGAAGGCGCCGAAGTGAGGCTGTGGCTGACCAGGCGCTTCGTCGGTCTGCTCTGGCCGCTGCTCGTCAAGCTCGCCGAGGAGGCGAGCCCGCGCATCCGCACTCAGGCGAATCCCGAGGCGCGCAAGGCGCTGCTCGGGCTGGAGCACGAACGCGCGCTGGCGAAGGCCGATTTCTCCAGGCCCTACGAGAAGACGCAGCGCTCGATGCCGCTCGGCGAGGCGCCGCTGCTGCTCGCGCGCATCCAGACCGGACACGACCGCACCGGCCAGCCCGTGGTCGCGCTGCATCCGTCCGGGGATCAGGGGGTGACGCTCACCTTCGATTCGGTGCTGCTGCATTCGCTGTGCCGCCTGCTGCAGGCGGCGGTCAGGAAGAGCGACTGGGAGATGGAGTTGAAGCTCCCCGGCGCCGAGCCGCGCGACAGCGGCGAGCGCCAGCCGCGCGTGCTCAATTGAACAGGTCGCCATTCGAACAACTCCAGCTGATTCCGCCGCTCCTCGCGGCGGTCGCGGATCTCGGCTACGAGAAACCGACGCCGGTGCAGGAGCAGGGTATTCCGCTCGTGCTCGCCGGCCGCGACCTCATGGCGGGCGCGCAGACCGGCACCGGGAAGACCGCGGTGTTCGCGCTGCCGATCCTGCAGCGGCTCGCTCCCCTCGCGAGCGCGAGCGCCTCGCCGGCGCGCCACCCGGTGCGCGCGCTGATTCTCACGCCGACACGCGAGCTCGCGATCCAGGTCGAGGAAAGCTTCCGCGGCTACGGCAAGCACCTGCCGCTGCGCAGCGCCGTTGTCTACGGCGGCGCGGACATGGATGCCCAGATCCGGCAATTGCGCAAGGGTGTCGAGATCCTCGTCGCGACGCCCGGGCGCCTGCTCGACCACGTGCGCAATCGCACCGTGATGTTCGGGCAGGTCTCGGTGCTCACTCTGGACGAGGCCGACCGCATGCTCGACATGGGGTTCCTGCCCGACATCAAGCGCATCCTCGCCCTTCTGCCCCCGGTGCGTCAGAACCTGATGTTCTCGGCGACCTTTCCCGAGGAGATCCGCACGCTCGCGAGGACGCTGCTGCGCGACCCGGCTGAGATCCAGATCGCCGCGCGCAACGCCCCGGCGGAGCTCGTCAGCCATGTGCTGCACCCGGTGGCGCGGGAGAAGAAGCGCGAGCTGCTCGCCTACCTCGTGCAGACGCGCGGCCTGCGCCAGGTGCTGGTGTTCACCGGCACGCGCATCGGCGCCAACCGGCTGGCTCATCAGTTGCGCCGCGACCACATCCACGCCGACGCGATCCACGGCGACCGAACGCAGGCCGAGCGGCTCGCCGCGCTGGAGGATTTCAAGGCGGGCAAGACCACGGTGCTCGTCGCCACCGACGTCGCCTCGCGCGGCCTCGACATCGAGGGCCTGCCCCAGGTCATCAACTTCGACATTCCGCGTTCGCCCGAGGACTACGTGCACCGCATCGGCCGCACCGGGCGCGCCGGCCTCACCGGAGAGGCGATCTCGCTCGTCGCGCCCGAAGACGCGGAAGCGCTTGCCGCGGTCGAGCGCCTGATCAAGCGGCGCATCGAGCGGGTCCTCGTCCCGGGATTCGAGCCAAGGGCGGGCTCCGTGGCGGGGCTGATGGGCAGCCGGAGGGCGCGCGGCGAGCGTCGCGGTCCCGCGACGAGCGAGCCGCGCAGGCCCGCCGCCGATCCGATCTTCTCCAAGCCGTACGAGCCCGTGCAGGCGCCCGCTGCCGTTCCCGAGAAGAAACCGGAGCTGCAGCCAGCGCGCCGGCGCGAGCGGCAGGTGGCCGCTCTTCTGGGCGGGGGCAAGCGAAGCTAGTCCGGGAGTTGCGGGTTTCGGTTTTATCCGATCTCGTCATTTCCGCGTTCTTTCTTTTTGCGGAAATGACGAGACATTGAGGCCGTCGCATAGTGGAGGCCTACGCGCAGACGCGATCGCCCCAATGTCTCGTGATTTCCGGCAAAAGCGGCCGGAAATCACGAGATCGATGAAAAACGAACCGAGCGGCCTAGCCTCACACGCTGCGCGCCCCGTCCACCTCGATGCACGTGCCGCTGATGAAGCTCGCCTCGTCGGAGGCGAGATAGAGGCACGCGTTCGCGACGTCGAGCGGTGTCGAGAAGCGTCCGAGCGGGATCGTCGCGAGGTACTGCGCTTTCACCTCGTCGGTGAGGGCGCCGCCGGCGAACTCGGCGGACAGCCCGGTGACCGCGCTGAATACCGGGTTGACGCAGTTGATGCGCACCTTGCGCGGGCCGAGCTCGCCGGCGAGCGACTTGCTCATCAGGATCACCGCGGCTTTGGAGCTGTTGTAGACCGCGAGACCCGGTCGCGGGCGCACGCCCGCGGTGGAGGCGATGTTCACGAAGCAGCCGCCGCCCTGCTCGAGGAACGCCGGCAGCGCGTACAGCACGGAGAGGAATACGCTTTTCACGTTGGTCGCGTAGACCCGGTCGAATTCGGCTTCGGTGGTCTCTAGCACCGGCTTCTTGCGGTGCGTCCAGCCGGCGTTGTTGACCACGATGTCGAGCTTGCCGAACTTCGCAGTCGCGGCGTGCACCAGCCGCGCCCAGTCTGCGCCGCGGGTCACGTCCGCCTGGACGTACACGGCGGCGGCGCCCAGCTCCCCGGCGACTCGCTCGCCGCCCCGCGGCTGGATGTCGTTCACGACCAGCTTCGCGCCTTCTTTGGCGAAGCGCCTGGCGATGGCCTCGCCGAAGCCGGAGCCTGCGCCGGTCACGATGGCTACCTTGTCTTTCAGTCGCATTCATCCTCCCTGTGCGGACTTGAACGGGACGTGCTCGCGCAGCTCGTTCACGTAGTTCGCGATGTCCGAGCCCTCGCGCTCGAGGAAATCCTCGATCGCGCGCGCGAACCTCGGGTGCGCCAGCCAGTGCGCCGACAGGGTCTCGACCGGCAAGAGACCCCGCCACAGCTTGTGCTCGCCCTGCGCGCCGCCCTCGAATGCGCGCAGGCCGTGCGCGATGGCGAATTCGATCGCCTGGTAGTAGCAGCACTCGAAATGCAGCAGCGGCACGTGCTCGACCGCTCCCCAGTAGCGCCCGTAGAGCGCGCGGCGGTCGGCGAGAAAGAAAGACGCCGCGAGCGGCCGCGAGTCGCGCTCGGCCAGCACGAGCAGCGTGTGCTCGGGCATGCCGGTGCCAAGGCGCAGGAAAAAGTCGAGGTTGAGGTAAGGCGTCGAGCGGTGCTCGGCGTAGGTGTTGCGGTAGCAGCGGTGGAAGAACTCCCAGTGTGCGCGGGTGATCTGCGCGCCGCGCAGCCAGCGGCAGGCGATGCCCGCCTGGGCGACGCGGCGGCGCTCCTGGCGGATGGTCTTGCGCCTGGCATGGGACAGCCTGGCGAGGAACGCCTCGAAATCCGGGTAGCCGTCGTTGCGCCAGTGAAACTGCACCGTGCGCCTGAGCAGCATCCCGTGTTCCTGCATCAGCCGCGCCTCCTCCTCGAGCGGGAACAGGACGTGCAGCGAGGAGGACTCCTTGGCGAGATCCAGCGCCGCGGCAAGCAGAGCGCGCCGCTCGCGCTGGCCGGAGGCAAGGATGCGCGGGCCGCGCACAGGCGTGAAAGGCACGGCGCACGCGAGCTTGGGGTAGTAGTCGAGCCCGTGGCGGCCGTAGGCATCGGCCCAGGCCCAGTCGAAGACGTACTCGCCGTAGGAATGCGACTTGAGAAACAGCGGCATCGCCCCGGCGAGCGCGCCGGCGCGGTACAGGAGCAGGATGCGCGGCAGCCACCCGGTGCGCCGCGTCGCGCAGCCCGACTCGATGAGCGCGTCCAGGAACTCGTGGCGCACGAACGGCACGCCGCCCGCGTCGGCGCCGCAGGCTTCGGCGAGCGCGTTCCACTCGCCCGGGTCCACCCCGGAGAGCGACTCGACGACGCGCAGGCTGTCCACGGGGCGGCCGGTCATGGCAGGATGGGCGCTCGCGGGCACTCGCGAAGCGCCACGCGCCGATTCTACGGGGCCCGCGAGCCGGGATACAATGGAGTCGCCGCCGCGGAGGAACGACCATGAAAAAGATCGAAGCCATCGTCAAACCCTTCAAGCTCGACGAGGTGCGCGAGGCGCTCTCGGAGGTCGGCGTGACGGGACTGACCGTCACCGAGGTGAAGGGCTTCGGCAGGCAGAAGGGGCATACCGAGCTCTACCGCGGCGCCGAGTACGTCGTCGATTTCCTGCCCAAGGTGAAGATCGAGGTGGTGGTCTCGAACAACCAGGTCGAGCCGGCCATCGAGGCGATCGTCAAGTCCGCGCGCACCGGCAAGATCGGCGACGGCAAGATCTTCGTCACCTCGGTCGAGCACGTGGTGCGAATCCGCACCGGCGAGACCAACGAGGCGGCGGTCTGACAGGGCGTGTTTTACGCGGACCTGTTCCGTGCGCTTGCGGAACATGAGGTCCGCTACGTGATCGTGGGCGGCGTGGCGGTCAACCTGCAGGGTTTCGTCCGCGCCACGGGCGATGTGGACATCGTGATTTCCCTTTCCCAGGACAATGTCGCTCGCTTCGTGGCCGCCGCGCGTGCGCTTGGCCTGCAGCCGCGCATGCCGCTCGCGCGCCTGGACGACTTCGCGGTTCCGGAGAAACGGCAGGATTGGGTCGAAAACAAACGCTTGCTTGCCTACAACCTGTCTCGCGAGGGGCCCCACCCAGGGACGCTGGACGTGTTGCTTTCGGAAGCGCCGAAGTTCGAGGAGATGCACCAGCGCCGGAACGTGATCGAGGCGTTCGGGGAATCGCTGGGCATTGCCTCGATCGACGATCTGATCCGCATGAAGAAGCACGCAGACCGGGATCAGGATCTGCGCGATATCGCGGAACTGCAGCGAATCAAGCGCAGGCGCGATGACTGACAGGACCCCTCAAGACCCCTGGTTCCAGCCGGACCAGTCCGAGGTGTATCTCGATTTCTGCTTGTCGCTGACCCCCGAGCAACGTTTGCAGATGCTCGATGACCTCAACCGCTTTCTCGCCGAGGCGCGCGCGGCCATGGAGCGCAAGCGCGGCGCCGAGCGCGCGCTAGCGCCGTCCCGCCTTAAGCAGGACCAGTAACGCGCCGCCCCCGCCGTGCGCAGCCGGCGCCTGGCAGAATGCCAGCACCTCGTCGCGCAGCACCAACCATTTCCTGAGCTTGCCTTTGAGCACCGGCTCGCGGTTGCGCGAGCCGCGGCCCTTGCCGTGCACGATGCGCACGCAGCGCAATCCCCGCTTCGCCGAGTCGCGAAGGAATTCGGCGACGCTGCCGGCAGCCTCGAGCCGGTTCATGCCGTGAAGGTCGCGGCTTTCCTGGACCACCCACTGCCCGCGCCGGAGCTTGCGCAGCACCTGGCGCGACACGCCATCGCGCAGGTAGACGAGCTCCTCGCCCGTCTCGAGCGCGTCGTCCATGGACCATGCGGCGAGCGACTCGGCGAGCGCGGCGCGCTCGTCCGCCCGGCTCTGGCGCGGCGCCGGCTCGGGCTTCGCTCGCCGCGGCTCCCGGCGCCGCGCGCCGGCGAGCGGCTCGACGTCGCCGACCGCCCGCCGGAAATCTTCGTTCTCAGCCGGCTTGCTCATCGAGATACTTCTCCGCGTCGAGCGCCGCCATGCAGCCGCTCGCGGCGCTCGTCACCGCCTGGCGGTAGACGTGGTCCTGCACGTCGCCCGCGGCGAACACGCCCGGGACGCTGGTCGCCGTGGCGTTTCCGGCGCTGCCTCCTCTGGTGACGATGTAACCGTTCTTCATCTCGAGCTGGCCGGCGAAGATGCCGGTGTTCGGCGTGTGCCCGATGGCGACGAACAGCCCCTTCGCGGCGATCTCGCTCGCCGCCCCGGTCTTGACGCTTTTCACGCGCGCTCCGGTGACGCCGCCCGCGTCGCCGAGCACTTCATCGAGCACCGAATCGAGCACCAGCCTGATCCTGCCCTCGGAAACGCGCTTCATCAGCTTGTCCACCATGATCTTCTCGGCGCGGAACTTGTCGCGCCGGTGCACCAGGGCGACGCCGCGGCAGATGTTGGCGAGATACAGCGCTTCCTCGACCGCGGTGTTGCCGCCGCCGACCACCAACACGTCCTCGCCCTTGAAGAAGAAGCCGTCGCAGGTGGCGCAGGCGGACACGCCCCTGCCCATGAACTTCCGCTCGGAGGGCAGACCCAGGTATTTCGCGCTCGCACCGGTGGCGATGATGAGCGCGTCGCAGATGTAGGTCGCCAGGTCTCCCTCGAGCACCAACGGACGCGCGTCGAGCCGCGCGCGCTGCACGTGATCGGCGATCACCTCGGTCTCGAAGCGCTCGGCGTGTTTCTTGAAGCGCTCCATCAGCTCCGGCCCCTGCACGCCGCCCGCATCGGCAGGCCAGTTGTCCACGTCGGTGGTGGTCATCAGCTGTCCGCCCTCCGGAACGCCGGCAACCAGCACCGGCCGCAGATTGGCGCGCGCGGCGTAGACCGCGGCGGTGTAGCCGGCGGGGCCTGAGCCGAGGATGAGGAGTCTCGCGTGGCGGGTCGGCATGCGCGTGCTCTCGTGGATATACTGACTGCAAAAAAGGGCGAATTATAAATAATGGCGGCAGGCGAAATGATCTTGCGCCGAGATCTTAATAATAGACTCTAATTTTTTGATTCACTTGGCGTTTTCTGATCTAATCGTTGACTGCGGCGAAAGCCGCGCAAAAGGGGGACGTCTGGCTTCGCTGGGGGCCTCGCTCAGACCGCTGCTCGCGGCGCTCGTCGCGGTGACATCGATCGCGTTCGCCCAGGCGCCGCAGAAACCCGCCGCCGAGGAGCCGCGCTTCGAGATCAAGCGCTTCGTCTTCGAAGGCGCGACGCTCATCCCCCGCGAGCAGCTCGAGGCCGCGACGCGGCAGTTCACGGGGCCGGGGCGCACGTTCGGCGACGTGCAGCGCGTGCTCGAGACGATCGAGCGCACCTACAGCGACGCGGGCTACAGCGCGGTGCAGGTGGTGCTCCCCGAGCAGGAGCTGGAGCGCGGCGAGATCCGCTTCCAGATCACCGAGGCGAAGATCGGCCGCGTGATCGTCGAGGGCAACAAGTTCTTCGAGGAGGCGAACATCCGCGCGAGCGTGCCTTCGCTCGTTGCCGGCCAGTCGCCCAATATCGACCGCATCGCGCGCAACCTGCGCGTGGCGAACGAGAACCCGGCCAAGCAGGTGACGGTGCTGCTCCGGAGCGGCCAGGAGGAAGCCACCGTGGACGCGGTGGTGCGGGTGACCGACGAGGAGCGCAAGCGCTACAGCGTAACGGTGGACAACACCGGCAACGCGCTGACCGGCCGGCTGCGCACGGGCTTCGGCTTCCAGAACGCGAACGCGAACGGGTTCGACGACGTGCTGACGCTGCAGTACGTCACCGCGCCGTATGCGGACCACCTCAAGCCTTCCGGCGAAGCCGATCGCCTGCAGCCGATTCCGAGCCGCAAGGTGACGATCCTCGGCGCCGGCTATCGCGTTCCGCTCTACGGCCTCGGCGACGCGGTGGATTTCTCGGTCGGCTATTCGAACGTCAACTCGGGAACCGTCGCAGGGCTGTTCAACATCACCGGCCGCGGCGTGATCCTCGGCGCGCGCTACACGCGCAATTTCGACAGGATCGGCGACTACGAGCACCGCCTTGCCGCGTCGGTCGACTATCGCAGCTACGAGAACAAGGGCATACGGCCGGCGGGCGGGGCCACGGTGCAGCTCATCCCCGACATCGTGGTGCATCCGGTCACCTTGCTCTACTCGGGCCTGTGGCGCGCCCAGGACAGCGAGACCGGCTTCTCGCTCGGCGTCTCGAGGAACTTCCCCGGCGGCAACGACGGCCGCGGCCAGGACTTCTGCGCGTCGCGCTCGAGCACGGTGTCGGGCCATTTCGAGTGCGCCGACGGCCGCTACACGATCTGGCGCTGGGCGCTCAACCACAACCGCGCCCTTCCGGCCGACTGGCAGGCGCGCTTCGCGGTGAACGGGCAGGTCACCGACGACATGCTGGTCGTCGGCGAGCAGTTCGGGCTGGGCGGGGCCGACTCGGTGCGCGGCTTCGCCGACCGCGAGGTCACCAACGACCGGGGCTATCGCGCGACGGTCGAGCTCTACACCCCCGACTTCGGCGGCTGGACCGGCCTCTCGGGCGCGCGCGCGCGAGGCGTCGCGTTCGTCGATTGGGGCAACGTGCAGCGCAACCGGCCGGGATCGGGCGAAGTCCACGGCCAGAGCATCGCGAGCACCGGGGTCGGGCTGCGCTTCTCCCGCGGCAACAATCTCTCGTTCCGGGTCGACGCGGGCCGCGTGATCAATGAGGGCGGCCAGCAGACCAAGGGCGATTCGCGGGTGCATTTCAGCTTTTCGTACATCTTCTGAGCCGCTTGCGCGCCGCGGCATCGCTCCCAAGCGAAGATGTCGCTGTCAGGCGACGCTGACCGAGCCGGCGATGGAGTCGATTCCCGGTTTCAATCAACAGCCTGTCACCGCTTTCTGCGTGAATTCCTCAGTTTGTGCGGGTAATATCCGGGACGTGAACTAGTTCCTCATGGGGAAAAGTGTCGGGGCGTAGCATCACTTTGCTCCGGCAGTATTCCTGAAGTAACGGCTGTCCGGCGGAACGGTTCGAGGGGAGGGACATGCGCAATCAAGGCGCGCGGCCGCGTTCGCGCCGCAGGGGCATCCCGGCTCAACCAGCCGTCGGCAGCACGCGGCGTCGCGTTGCCGCGATTGCGGTCGGCGCCGCGTTCGCGGCGACCGGCTTCCCGGCATTCGCAAACCCTTCCGGCCAGTCGGTCGTTTCCGGCGGCGCGACGTTCGCGGCGAACGGCAACACGCTGAACATCACCAACACGCCCGGCGCGATCATCAACTGGGCGCAGTTCTCGATCGGCAAGGACGAGATCACCCGCTTCATCCAACAGCACGCCGCGAGCGGCGTGCTGAACCGCGTCACCGGCCAGGACCCGTCCGTCATCCTCGGCCAGCTGCTCTCCAACGGCCGCGTGTTTCTCATCAATCCTTCGGGCATCGCGTTCGGCAAGGGCGCGGTGATCGACGTCGCCGGATTCGCCGCTTCGACGCTCAACATTTCGGATTCCGACTGGCTCGCCGGGCGCATGCGTTTCGAGACGCGCACCGGCACGGAAGGAAAGATCACCAACGCCGGCACGATCACGACGCCAAGCGGCGGGTTCGTCTACCTGGTCGCGCCGAACGTCGAGAACCAGGCCGACGCGGTGATCAAGAGCCCGAGCGGGGAAGTCGTTATCGCCGCGGGCAAGAGCGTCGAGCTGGTCAATTCGGGCACCCCCGACATCCGCGTCGAGTTCGTCGCGCCCGAGAACGAGGCGGTCAACGCCGGGCAGGTTGTCGCCTCCAGCGGGCGCGTCGGGATCTATGGCACGCTGATCAAGAACTCCGGGGTGATTTCCGCCAGTCGCGCTGAAATCGGCGACGGCGGCAAGGTCGTGCTGAAAGCCGTGAAGGACGTGACGCTCGATGCGACGAGCCGCGTGGAAGCGAGTGGGGCGAAGGGCGGCGCGATTAAGGTGCAGGGCGAGACGGGGACGCTGCTTGCGCAGGGCGTGATCGAGGCGAAGGGCGAGGAGGCAAAGGGCGGCGAGATCCAGCTTCTC
>MERQ01000081.1 GCA_001770655.1 Betaproteobacteria bacterium RIFCSPLOWO2_12_FULL_68_20 | reverse complement strand
CGCCGCGCGCGGCCACCGCGCGCGCCCCGAGCGCGAAGAACTCGCTCGCGAGCTGCAGCACTTTCGCGGGCTCGAGCATCTCCGACATGCCCGTGAAGTTGCGCAGCTCGGCGTACAGGATCACCGCGGTGCGCCGCTCGGCCCTGGCGCGTCCGGGCGCGTTCAGCGCCGGCATGACCATCCCTCCCATCGTTCGCCTCCCGGTTGAGCGGACCGGCCGATCATAGGAAGGCGCTCGCGGCGCGCATGAGGAAATAGTTCCTGATCGCGCGCCGGCGCGTGACGGGCGGCCTGCCGGCGCCGACGGGTGGATTCGTCACCCGAGGAAGACAATCAGCCCGACGGCCACCACGACCAGCACGCCGGCGGCGAAAAATGCCAGCGTCACATCCGCCACCGCAGGCAGGTCCGGGTCCCTCGGCACCGGCCCGGGAAGGTGCTCTTCGCGCTCGTGCGCGGCTTCGGCGGGCGCATGCAGCGCCGCCATCCTCTCGTTGAAGGCGCCGAAGAAATCGTTCGCCACCTTCCTTGCCGCCGCGTCCACCAGGCGCGAGCCGATCTGCGCGAGCTTGCCGCCGACGCTCGCCTTCACGTCGTAGGAGAGCCTGGTCGATGCGCCCTCGGGCGCGAGCCGCACCCGGGCGCCGCCCTTGGCGAAGCCGGCCGCGCCGCCCTGGCCCTCGAAGGCGATCGAGTAGGACTGCGGCGGATCGAGGTCCGAGAGCGCGAGCTTGCCCTTGAACTTGGCGCTCACCGGCCCGACCCGCGCCACCATCAGCACCTGGTACTCGGTGTCGGAGAGCCTGTCGATCGACTCGCAGCCGGGCACGCAGGCCTTGAGCACCTCGGGGTCGTTGAGCGCCTCCCAGGTCTCCTGCTGCGACGCGGGGATCAGCTGCTCGCCGGTCATCTCCATGCGCGGATCTCCTCGCTCTTGCGGAGCATCGGCCGGTCGAGCACGCGGGCAAGCTCGACCAGGCTCTTCAGGTTGTGCACCGGCAGGAACAGGTCCACGTGCGGCAGCATCGCGCGCACGCCCGCGGGCCGGGCCTCGAACTTGTCGTAGCGAAGCAGCGGATTCATCCAGACGACATAGCGGCACGACTTCGCCAGCCGCTCCATCTCCTCGCCAAGCCCCTCGCCCGCCTCGCGGTCCAGGCCGTCGGAGACGAGCAGCACGCAGGCGTTCTGCCCGAGCACGCGCCGCGCCCACTTGAAGTTGAATTCGCGCAGGCAGGCCCCGATGCGCGTGCCGCCCGACCAGTCGCGGATCGCATCCGCCACCTTCGCCATCGCCACGTCCACGTCGCGGTGGCGCAGCTGCCGCGTGATGTTGGTGAGGCGCGTGCCGAACACGAACACGCTCACGCGGTCGCGGTCGTTGGTGATGGCGTGCATGAAGTGCAGGAACATGCGCGAGTACGGGTTCATCGAGCCCGAGATGTCGCACAGAATCACGAGCGGCGGATGGAGCCTGCCGGGCGCCGCGCGCACGAGAGGGATCACGTCGCCGCCCTCGCGCAGCGACTCCCTGAGCGAGGCGCGCAGGTCGATGCGCCGCCCGGCGGGCTCGCGCTCGAAGCGGCGCGTGCGGATCTCCGGGAGCGGCAGGCGCAGCTCCGCGATCATGCGCTTCGCCTCCGCGAGCTCGGCGGAGGACATGGTGTCGAAGTCCATGCGCTGCAGCACCTCGCTCGAGGAGAAGGTGAGCCGCGCGTCGAGCTCGATCTTGTCCTCGCGCTCCTCGCGGCTCTTGCTGAAAAGCGCGTCGGTGAGCCGCTGGCTCTGCTGCTCCTCGGGCTTGGGCGCGCGGCCGTAGGTCTGCGGCAGCAGCATCTGCATCATGCGCTCGGTTAGATTCGGGTCGCGCCAGAAGATGCGGAACGCCTGGTCGAAGATCGGCCGCTGCTCTTCCCTGGAGAGCAGCACCGCCGACATGGTCCAGTACCAGTCCTCGCGCCGCTCGGCGCCGGCGATCTCGAGCGCGCGCACGCAGTCGAGCACGCGGTCGGGGCCGATCCGCATGCCCGCCGCGCGCAGCAGCCGCGCGAAGTGCATCACGTTCTCGGCGAGCCTGCCTTGCGCGCCCGCCGTGTCGAGGGCGGGAATCATGTCAGGCGGCCGCCGCGGCTTTCGACTCGGCGACCAGGCGCGTCGCCTCCTCGCCCGAGACGCGCTCGATGTCGTCGCGGTACTTGAGGAGCACGCCGAGCGTGTTGTTCACCGTCTCCGGGTCGAGCGCGATCTTGTCGAGGGCGACCAGGCAGTTCGCCCAATCGATCGTCTCGGCGACGCCGGGCAGCTTGAAGAGATCCGCCTTCCTCAGCCGCTGCACGAAGGCGACGACCTCTCTTGAAAGCGCGCCGGCGGCTTTCGGCGCCTTGCGGCGGAGGATCTCCAGCTCCCTCGCCGCGTCGGGATAGTCCACCCAGTAGTAGAAGCAGCGCCGCTTCACCGCGTCGTGGATCTCGCGCGTGCGGTTGGAGGTGATGACCACGATCGGCGGCTCCTTCGCGGCCAGCGTGCCGATCTCGGGAATGGTGATCTGCCAGTCCGAGAGCACCTCCAGCAGGTAGGCCTCGAACGGCTCGTCGGTACGGTCCAGCTCGTCGATCAGGAGCACCGGCGCCGCGCCGGGCTTGCCTTCGAGCGCGCGCGCGAGGGGCCGCCTGACGAGAAATCGCTCCGAGTAGATGTCCGCGCCGAGCTTCTCCTTCGATTTTTCCCCCGCGGCCTCCGCGAGCCGGATCTCGATCATCTGGCGCGAGTAGTTCCACTCGTAGGCCGCCTGCGCGATGTCGAGGCCCTCGTAGCACTGCAGGCGGATCAGCTCCCGGCCGAGCGACTGCGAGACCACCTTCGCGATCTCGGTCTTGCCCACCCCCGCCTCGCCCTCCAGGAAAAGCGGGCGCTGCATGGTGAGCGAGAGGTAGAGCGCGGTCGCGAGGCTGCGGTCGGCGACGTAGTCGGCCGAGGCGAGGAGCTCCTGGGTGGCGTCGATCGAAGGCGGCAGCGGGTTAGGCATCGGGAAGCGCGCGAAAAGCTTGCATTTTCCGGGATTTGGGCGCGCGCCGCTACCCCGGTTCCGAACCTGGTATCCGTGTCGAGGGGCCAGATCATCGCGAGCGCCGCTTCTGCATGCGCGGCTGGCGCCGCTCGAAGCGGCCGCGGAACGCGCCGAGGATCGAATCCAGCTGCTCCATGGTGACGCGCTTGGGCAGCAGCAGCACGCCGCCGGAAGCGCGCTTCACTAGAGGTAGCGGAGAGAGTTCGCGTAACTCCTACCGGGAGCTCCCGGCGGCGAGCAAAGGTCCCGCGGCGACCAGTTTCTTGTGCCGCGAATCTACCCTCAAGTTGAGACCCTCCAGCGTTCGTGCCCCCAGCAGGAGCAGATCCCCTTTTTCTGCAAACACCACTTCGTCGACGGTGAAGGCCTTGCCGACGCGGATGATGGCGAAGCCGACCGCGCGCGTGACGCGCTGGCCGTTCGCCATCACGAACTCCACGTCCTTCTTTTCGCGCGCAACGCCGATCTTCTCCAGGACTGTCGCCGGCACCCAGGTGTATTCGCTGCCCGTGTCGACGAGAACGCGCGGGACTCCCGTCCCTCTCAAGCGATGGACGGCATTCTCGATGCGGCAAGCGACCGCGAAGGTTCCCACGAGTTGATTATATTGTGAATTTCCCGCAGTCCTGCGCCGCAAGACTTCGCTGAGCATTCCTGTCGCGACTCCTACAGTGGTCGCATGCCCTGATGGGCATCAACCAGAGGAGAACGACATGAAACTTCGCATCGCAGTCGCCGCAGTGCTCGCCGCCCTCACCTTCGCGCTTCCCGTGTGGGCCGACCAGGCTCCTGCGGAGGAAGGCTCGCCTTTCCTGGTGACCGACAGCTCGGGCCGCAGCCAGATGCCGTGAAGCGGCGGGCGTGAATTTTCCGCAATTTCCGGACTGAAGACTTCACGGACTCCCCATCGGGGGGCGCCTAGCCTGGGCGCATGCCCGATCGGGGCATCGACAGGGGGAAGGACATGAGAATTCAATCCGCTGTAACCGGGGCGCTGCTCGCTTTCGCGGTCCCCGCGTGGGCGCAGGAGATTCCGGTGGAACTGAAGGGCTGCTACTCGAGCGAAACTACCGTCATCGACAGGGCGGGCGATGTGCTGATCGGCATGACCGTCGTGCGTGGAGGCACCGATCGAGTTTCACCCGGGCCATTCCCGGAGAAAACCATGCACGACTGCCGCGTGATCTTCACCGCCTCGAAGGCGGGGCTCGAGTTCACCAACCGCTGCAATTTCGTGGATGCCGACGGCGACCGGATCCTGAGCGTGGCGACGGGAACGCGCGAATCCTTCGGATGGAAGTGGATCGCCGGCACCGGGAAATTCGCAGGGATCAGCGGGACCGGGGTCGGGAAGGTCGATGTCGCCTACCCGAGAGCGAACCCGGCGGTAAGCGGCGCGTGCTGGAGCGGCAGGGGCTCCTACACCCTCAAGAAGTGAATGACCGACGGGGAGGACTGCCGCCAGATCGTGCGCTGGTGATAGTCTTCCCCGGTCAGTCCTGCCCGGGGGAGGGAAATGGACCGGCTCGTCGTTTTGGCCTTGCTGCTGTCGCTCGTCGTTCCGCTGTCTCCAGCGGAGGCGCAGCAAGCGCAGCGCGTCTACCGCGTCGGCGTGCTGAATTTCGGCAGCTCGATACCGAACCCGCTGTCGAGTCCCCTCAACAACACGCTGGTCGGGCGTCTTGGCGACCTCGGCTTCAAAGAAGGCGGGAATCTGGTCCTGGAGCGGCGCTGGGCCGACGGCAGGTTTGACCGCGTGCAGCCGTTGACCGTCGAGCTGGTGCAAGCGAAGGCGGACGTCATCGTCACCATAGGCAACAAGCTAATAGAGCTCGTGCTCGCCGCGAATCCGCGCGTGCCGATGGTATCGCTCTCTTGCGACGCGCACGCGATGGTCGCGAGCTATGCCAAGCCGAACGGCAACTTCACCGGCGCCACCTGCATGTCCACCGAGCTCAGCCCAAAACGGCTGGAACTGGTGAAGCAGGTGGCTCCCGCGGCGAAGCGCGTCGTCTACCTGCACAACCCCAACCAGGGAGCGATCGGACTGGAACTGACGCAGAAGGCAGCGCCGCAGCTCGGCCTCGCGGTGCGGGCGGTCGAGATGCGCTCCTCCGACGACATGGAGAAGGCGTTTGCCGCGATCACAGCGGAGCGCCCCGACGCCCTGCTCGTTTACCCCGACGCGATCACCTTCCGCCACCGCAAGGAGATCGCCGACTTCGCCCTGGCGCAGCGGCTGCCGGCGGTCTATGCCTACAAGGAGTATGCCGAGGCGGGCGGCCTGGTTTCGTACGGCTCGACGCTGGTGGAGCTGGGCGAACGTACCGGCGAGCTCGTGGCCAGGATCCTGCGCGGCGCGAAACCGAGCGAGTTGCCGATCGAGCAAACGACGCGAATCTACCTCACGGTCAACATGAAATCGGCGCGTGCAATGGGCCATACGATCCCGTCGCAGCTGCTGCTTCGCGCTGATCGGGTGATCGAATGAGCTATGCGCCCATCGAGCGGGATTTCGCGCGGCGTCTTGCGCGCGCGGATTTGGGCCGCCGCCTGGCCACATGCCTCTTCAACACCTCCTCCAGGCGCGTCTGCCAGCCCCGGCCGGTGGCGCGGAAATGCGCGAGCACTTCAGGCGAACGCGCGGCGGGGCGGGCGCGATGACCGGCTGATCGAATGACGCCCCGCCCGCGCCTGTTCACCAAGTACTTTGCGCTCATCGTGGCGCTGGTGTCGGGCGCGCTGATCGCGAGCAGCGCGATCGGGCTGTGGTTCTCCTACCAGGAGAGCAAGTCGGCGCTCACCGCCCTGCAGCGCGAGAAGGCCGTCGCGGCCGCGTACCGCATCGAGCAATACATCCGCTCAATCGAGCACGAGATCGGCTGGACCATGCTGCCGCGAGTGCGCGAAGGCGCAAGCCCGCTCGAGCAGCGACGCATCGAGTACTTGAAGCTTCTGCGCCAGGCGCCGGCGGTCACCGAGGTGCAATGGATCGATCGTGACGGGCGGGAGCAATTGAAGGTATCGCGGCTCGCCATGGACGTGGCAGCCAGCGGCGAGGACTTCTCGAAGAGCCCGCGCTTTGCCGAGGCGCGCAAGGACCGCAGCTATTTCGGGCCGGTGTACTTCCGCAAGGAGACCGAGCCCTACATGACCATCGCGCGGGCGGCGGGCGGGCAGGAAGGCGGGGTGACCGCGATCGAGGTGAATCTCAAGTTCGTCTGGGACGTGGTGTCGCAGATCCGCATCGGCAAGGCAGGTCTCGCCTATGTGGTGGACGCGAACGGGCACCTCGTCGCTCACCCGGACATCAGCCTGGTGCTGCAAAAGCTTGACTGGTCGACGCTGCCGCAGGTCGTCGCCGCGCGAAGCGGGGTACAGGCGAAGGCTGATGAGCGGCCCGAGGCGGTGATCGCGCGGGACCGGAGCGGCCGGGAAGTTCTGACCTCGAGCGCACCCATCGAAACGCTCGGCTGGCTCGTCATCACCGAGGTTCCGCTACGGGAAGCGCTGGCGCCGCTGGTTGCAGAGCTCTACCGCACGGCGCTGCTGCTGTTCGTCGGTTTCGTGCTCTCGGTGGCGGCGAGCCTGGCGCTCGCGCGCCGCATGGTGCGGCCCATCCGCGCGTTGCAGGACGGCGCAGCGAGGATCGGCGCGGGCGAGCTCGACCAGAAATTCGACGTGCACACCGGAGACGAGCTCGAGTCGCTCGCCGAGCAGTTCAACAAGATGGCCGCGGAACTGAAGAGCTCGTATGCCGACCTCGAGCGCAAGGTCGAGGAGCGTACGCGCGAGTTGGCGGTTGCCAACCAGCACAAATCGGAGTTCCTCGCCAACATGTCGCACGAGCTGAGGACGCCGCTGAATGCAATCATCGGTTTCTCCGAGGTGCTTTCGGAAAAGATGTTCGGCGACGTGAACGAAAAGCAGCTCGAATATCTGCGCGACATCCACTCCTCCGGCCAGCACCTGCTCTCGCTCATCAACGACATCCTGGACCTGTCGAAGATCGAAGCCGGGCGCATGGAGCTCGACCTGTCGCGCTTCGATCTCTCCGCCGCGCTCGAGAACGCGCTGACGCTCGTGCGCGAGCGCGCGACGCGCAACGGCGTGCGGCTCGGGCTCGACGCAGACCGCGTCGGCGAATGGGTCGCGGACGAGAGGAAGTTCAAGCAAGTGCTGCTCAACCTGCTCTCGAATGCGGTGAAGTTCACCCCGCAGGGAGGGAGCGTGCGACTGAGCGCGCGGCGTGCGAACGGCGCGGTGGAAATCGAGGTCTCGGATACCGGAACGGGTATCGCGCCAGAGGATCGGGCGCTGGTGTTCGAGGAATTCAGACAAGCGGGAGGCGACCATCTCAAGCGCCCCGAGGGCACCGGGCTGGGCCTTGCACTCGCCAAGCGCTTTGTCGAGCTGCACGGCGGAGAGATCCGGCTGCAAAGCGCCGTCGGACGGGGCTCGACCTTCAGCTTCACGCTTCCCGAAAGGACCATGCCGCAATGAGCACGATTCTGATCGTCGAAGACAACGAAAAGAGCCTCAAGCTCGTGCGCGACGTGCTGCGGTACAAGGGCTATCGCACGCTCGAGGCGACGACGGGGAACGAGGGCGTGCGCCTCGCGCGCGAGGCGAAGCCGGACCTCATCCTGATGGACATCCAGCTCCCGGATCTCGACGGCATCAGCGCTCTCAGGCAATTGCGCGCCGATGCGACTCTCGCCGGCACGCCGATAATCGCCATCTCGGCCTCGGTGATGCCCGACGAGAAGCAGAAGATCGTGGCTTCGGGGTTCGACGCCTACATCACCAAGCCGATCAACGTGAAGCAGTTCATCGAGACCGTCGAGCGGCACCTGGCGAAGGCAAAAGGGGCCGCGTGAGCCGGACGATCCTGGTCGTCGACGACGTTCCGACCAACGTCAAGCTGCTCGCCGACCTGCTCGCGGCGAAGGGCTACCGTGTGGCGACCGCGGCATCCGGAAAAGAGGCGCTGGCGCGAATCGAATAGGACAGGCCGGACCTCGTGCTGCTCGACGTGATGATGCCCGACATGTCCGGCTACGAGGTGTGCCGGGCGATCCGCGCGAATGCGGCCACCGGAATCCTGCCGGTAGTGCTCATCACCGCGCTCGATCCGGACAAGGAGCGCATCAAGGGCCTGGAGGCAGGCGCCGACGATTTTCTGACCAAGCCGGTGAACCAGGCCGAGCTTTTCGCGCGAGTGAAGTCGCTGCTCAGGATCAAATCGCTCTACGACGAGGTGCAGGACTGGAACCGCACCCTGGAGCAGCGCGTCGCCGAGGGCGTGATGCAGGTCGAGCGGCTCGGAAGGCTCAAGCGCTTCTTCTCGCCGCAGCTCGCCGAGCTGATCGTCGCGGGCGGCACCGACGATCCGCTCAGGAGCCACCGCCGCGAGATCACGGTGGTGTTCGTCGATCTGCGCGGCTACACCGCCTTCACGGAGACCGCCGATCCCGAGGATGTGATGGGTGTTTTGCGCGAATACCATGCCTCGATGGGGAAATTGATTCTCGCGCACGAGGGCACGCTCGAGCGCTTCGCGGGCGACGGCATGATGATCTTCTTCAATGATCCAGTGCTGCTGCCCGAGCCCGCACAGTGCGCGGTGCGCATGGCGCTCGTCATGCAGCGCGAGTTCGCCGCGCTCGCCGCGGGCTGGGCGAGGCGCGGCTTCGAGCTGCAGATGGCAATCGGCGTCGCGCAGGGCTACGCGACGCTCGGCGGCATCGGCTTCGAGGGACGGCTCGACTACGGCGCGGTGGGTCCGGTGTGCAACCTCGGCGCGCGCCTGTGCCAGGAGGCGAAGGGCGGCGAGATCCTCGTTTCGCAGCGAGTGAGCGCCGCGCTCGACGGCGCCTTCGCCTGCGAGCCGGCAGGCGAGCTGGTGCTGAAAGGCTTCCAGCGCCCGATCTCCGCGTTCCGGCTGGCGCGGACTGAATGAGCGACGTTTTCGGTCTCAGTCCGGACGAGCTGGAGGCGCTGACGCGCGGCGCGACGATCCGCTCGTTCGCGAAAAACGCCGTGGTCGTCAACGAGGGCGACCGCACGGACTCGCTCTACATCATCCTTTCTGGAAAAGTGAAGGTGTTCGTCGCCGACGAGGAGGGGCACGAGGTCACGCTCGGCACGCAGGGCGCCGGCGAGTACTTCGGCGAGATGGTGCTCGACGAAGGCCCGCGTTCGGCCTCGATCATGACGCTCGAGCCTTCGCGCTTCGCGCTGGTGTCGAAGGAAGCGTTCACCGCCTTCCTCGCTTCGCAGCCGGATTTCATGCTGCGCATGATCAAGAAGCTGATCCACCGCGCGCGCGCGCTGACCGGCAACGTGAGGAGCCTCGCGCTGCTCGACGTCTACGGGCGCGTGGCGCGGCTGCTGCTGGAGCTGGCGGTGGAAAAGGACGGCGCCCGAGTGATTCCGGAAAAGCTCACCCAGCAGGACATCGCGAGCCGAGTCGGCGCCTCGCGCGAAATGGTGAGCCTCATTCTCAAGGACCTCTCGACCGGCGGCTACATCACCGTGGCGGGCAAGACGATCACCATCAACAAGGAACCGCCGAAGCGCTGGTAGCTCACTGCTGCAGCATGCGCCCGTGATGTTGCTTGCCCAATCCTGCAGCGCGGCATTACTCTCACACGATCGACCCGGGAGGAGATCGAAGCGTGGAAAAGCGTGTCGGTTTCATCGGTCTCGGCAATATGGGAACGCCCATGGCCGCGCGCCTGCTCGACGCGGGCTACGCGTTGACCGTCTTCGATACGCGCGAAGCCGCGATGCGGCCGTTCGCGGCGCGCGGCGCGAAGACGGCGGCTTCGCCCGCTGCCGTCGCGAGCGCGGCGGACACGGTGCTGGTCAGCCTGCCGACGCCCGATGTGGTGAAGCAGGTTGCGCTCGGCGCCGAGGGAATCTCGGCGGGAACGAAGGTCAAGCCCTTCGTCGATCTGTCCACCACCGGGCCGCGCGTCGCCAGGGAAATCGCGGCGGCGCTCGCCGCCAAGGGAATCGCGCCGGTGGACTCGCCGGTGAGCGGCGGCGTGGGCGGCGCGGTGAAAGGGACGCTCGCGGTGATGGTGTCGTGCGACGCCGCGCGCTTCGCGGAGCTCCAGCCGATGCTGCAAGTCTTCGGCAAGGTGTTTCACGTGGGCGAAAAGCCGGGCCTCGGCCAGACCATGAAGCTCGCCAACAACCTGCTCTCGGCGACCGCGATGGCGATCAGCTCGGAGGCCATGGTGATGGGTGTCAAGGCCGGTCTCGATCCCCAACTCATGCTCGACGTGATCAACGCCGGCAGCGGCCGCAACACCGCAACCCAGGACAAGTTCCCGCGCACCATCCTGACGCGCAGCTTCGACTACGGCTTCACCACCGGACTGATGTACAAGGACGTCAAGCTCTGCCTCGAAGAGGCCGAGGCGATGGGGATCCCGATGTGGGTCGGCGGCGCGGTGCGCCAGCTGTGGCACCTCGCCCACAGCCAGATCGGGCCGGACAAGGACTTCACCACCATCGTGCAGTGCCTCGAGCGCTGGGCGGGCGTGGAAGTCAAAGCGAAGAGCTGAACAGCGGAGGTTCGCCATGCCGGCCCCGGAACCCTACGAGGTCTACGCGATCCGCTACGCGCACCACGACCGGCGCGCGAGCGAGAATTTCATCGGCGGCGATCCGCACGACGGCCCGATGCCGCTCGATTACTTCGTCTGGGCGATCAAGGGCGCGGGCAAGACCTTCATCCTCGACACCGGGTTCAGCGCCGACATGGCGCGGCAGCGCAAGCGCGAATTCCTGCGCGACCCGGGCGAAGGCCTGAGGGCGCTCGGCATCGATCCCGCCGAGGTCCAGGACGTGATCATCAGCCATATGCACTACGACCACTGCGGCAACCACGCGCTGTTTCCGAACGCTCGCTATCACCTGCAGGAGCGCGAGATGGCGTTCTGCACTGGGCGCTGGATGGGCCACCCGGCGATGCGCGTCGCGTTCGAGGCCGAGGACGTGTGCGAGATGGTGCGGCGCGTGTTCGCCGGCCGCGTGCAGTACCACGACGGCGACGACGAGATTGCGCCCGGCCTGAGCGTGCACCACGTCGGCGGGCACACCATGGGCCTGCAGGTCGCGCGCGTGTGGACGCGGCGCGGCTGGGTGGTGCTCGCCTCCGATGCCTCGCACTTCTACGCCAACATGGAGCAGGGGCGGCCGTTCCCGATCGTCTACAACGTGGGCGACATGCTCGAGGCGTTCGGCAGGCTGCGCCGGCTCGCCGACTCCCCGGCGCACATCGTCCCGGGGCACGACCCGCTGGTGCTCGAGCGCTACCCCGCCGCGCGGCCCGGCCTGGAAGGCGCGGCGGTGAGGCTGGACCTCGAGCCTACTTGAGCGCCGCCTCCACCGCGCGCTTCGCCATCACGGTGACGAGGTGCGCCCGGTACTCGGGGCTCGCGTGCAGGTCGTTGTTGAGGCCGTCTGCTTTCACCTTGATGTTCGCCACCGACTCGGGCGCGAACTTCGCGGCGAGCGCTTTTTCCATGTCGGCCTGGCGGAACGCGCACGGCCCGGCGCCCGTCACCGCGACGCGTACGTTGCCGCCGAAGTCCGCCACGAACACGCCCACGATCGCGAAGCGCGAGGCCGGGTTCTTGAACTTCATGTACGCGGCGCGTTTCGGCACCGGGAACACCACCTGGGTGATGATCTCGTTCGGCTTGAGCGCGGTCTCGAAAAGGCCCTTGAAGAACTTGTCGGCCTCGTGCTTGCCGGCGTTGGTGACGATGGTCGCGCCGAGGCCCAGCACCGCCGCGGGGTAATCGGCCGCCGGGTCGTTGTTGGCCAGCGACCCTCCGATGGTTCCCATGTGCCGCACCTGCCGGTCGCCGATCGTGCCGGCGAGCGCTGCGAGCGCGGGGATCGCCTTCTGCACCGCGCTGGAAGCCGCGACCTCGGCGTGGCGCACCATCGCGCCGATGGTGACGCCGCTGCCGTCGGCCTTGAGCGCCTTCAGGTCGCCGATCGCGTTGAGATCCACGAGGTCCGACGGCGCGGAAAGGCGCAATTTCATCGCCTGCACCAGGCTCTGGCCGCCGGCGAGGTACTTGGCCTCGGCCTGCTTCGCCGCGAGCGCCGCGGCGTCCTTGAGCGACGAGGGACGGTGGTAGTTGAATGCACGCATGATTGTTCTCCTTAAGCGGCTTTGCGGTTCTGCATCGCGCGCCACACGGTCTGCGCAGTCGCGGGCATTGCGAGGTCCTTCACGCCGAGCGCGTCGGTGATCGCGTTCATGAGTGCCGCGGGAGCGCCGATCGCGCCGGCCTCGCCGCAGCCCTTGACGCCGAGCGGGTTGTGCGTGCACGGCGTCTCGCGCGTGTCGACCTTGAACGAGGGCACGTCGTCGGCGCGCGGGATGCAGTAGTCCATGAACGATCCGGTGACGAGCTGCCCGCTCTCGTCGTCGTAGCGGCAGCACTCGGTCAGGGCCTGGCCGATGCCCTGTACGAGGCCGCCGTGCACCTGGCCCTCGACGATCATCGGGTTGATGATCTTGCCGAAGTCGTCCACCGCGGCCCAGCGGTCGATCCTCACCTGCCCGGTGTCGCGGTCCACCTCGACCTCGCAGATGTAGGTGCCCGCGGGGAAGGTGAAGTTGGCCGGATCGTAGAACGCGTTCTCGTTCAGCCCGGGCTCCAGCTTGTCGTGCGGGTAGTTGTGCGGCACGTAGGCGGCGAACGCCACCTCGCCGAACATCTTCTTCTTGTCGGTGCCGGCGACCTTGAATTCGCCCCGGTCGTACTCGACGTCGCTCTCGGCGGCTTCCATCAGGTGCGCGGCGATCTTCTTGCCCTTGGCGATGATCTTGTCCAGGGCCTTCACGATGGCGGTGCCGCCCACGGCGATTGAGCGCGAGCCGTAGGTGCCCATGCCGAACAGGACCTTCGAGGTGTCGCCGTGCACGATGTCCACGTTCTCGATCGGCATGCCGAGCCGGTCGGCGACCACCTGGGCGAAGGTGGTCTCGTGGCCCTGGCCGTGCGAGTGCGAGCCGGTGAACACCGTCACGCTCCCGGTCGGGTGGACGCGGATCTCGCCCGCCTCGAACAGCCCGGCGCGCGCGCCGAGCGAGCCCGCCACCGCCGAAGGCGCGATGCCGCAGGCCTCGATGTAGGCGGCGTAGCCGATGCCGCGCAGCTTGCCCTTCGCTTCCGAGTCCTTCTTGCGCGCCGCGTAGCCGGCGACGTCGGCCAGCTTCTGCGCCGCATCCATGGTGGCGTTGTAGTTGCCGGTGTCGTAGCACAGCGCGACCGGCGTCTGGTACGGGAACGTGGTGATGAAATTCCGGCGCCGCAGGTCGGCCGGGTCGATCTTCATTTCGCGCGCCGCGGTCTCGACCAGCCGCTCGACCACGTAGGTCGCCTCGGGCCGGCCGGCGCCGCGGTAGGCGTCCACCGGCGCCGTGTTGGTGAACACCGCCGTGACCTCGCAGTGGATCAGGGGCGTTGTGTACTGGCCGGCGAGGAGCGTCGCGTAGAGGATGGTCGGGATGCACGAGGCGAAGGTGGAGAGATAGGCGCCCATGTTCGCCGTCGTCTGCACGCGCATGGCGAGGAACTTGCCGTCTTTGTCGAGCGCGAGCTCCGCGATGGTGTGGTGGTCGCGGCCGTGCGCGTCGGAAACGTAGGACTCGGAGCGCTCGGCGGTCCACTTGACCGGGCGGCCGAGCTGGCGGGAAGCCCAGGTGACGACCACGTCCTCGGCGTAGAGATAGATCTTGGAGCCGAAGCCGCCGCCGACGTCGCCCGCCACCACGCGCACCTTGTGCTCGGGAAGCCCGAGCACGAACGCGGTCATCAGCAGCCGCTCGACGTGCGGGTTCTGGTTGGCGACGTACAGCGTGTAGCTGTCCTCGGCGCGGCTGTAGGAGCCGTTCGCGGCGCGCGGCTCGATCGCGTTCGGCACCAGCCGGTTGTTGATGAGCTCGAGCCTGGTCACGTGCGCCGCCTTGGCGAACGCGCCGTCCACCGCCGCCTTGTCGCCGAGCGCCCACACGTAGCAGGTGTTGTCGGGCGCGTTGTCGTGCAGCTGCGGCGCGCCCTTGGCGCGCGCCTTCGAGGCGTCCACGACCGCGGGCAGGGGCTCGTAGTCCACCTGCACCAGGTCGGCGGCGTCGCGCGCCTGCTCGGCGGTTTCCGCCACCACGATCGCGACATGGTCGCCGACGTAGCGCGCCTTGCCCTGCGCGAGGCAGGGGTGCGGCGGCTCCTTCATCGGCTGGCCGTTGACGTCGGTGATCAGCCAGCCGCAGGGCAGGCCGCCGACCTTGGCCGCGGCGAGGTCCTCGCCCGTGTACACGGCGAGCACGCCCGGCGCCTTCAGCGCGGCGTCTTTCCGGATCGACTTGATTTTCGCGTGCGCATGCGGCGAGCGCACGAACACGGCGTGCGTCTGGCGCGGCAGCGTGACGTCGTCGGTGTACTGGCCCGCGCCGGTGAGAAAGCGGTAGTCCTCTTTGCGCGCGATGCGCGCGCCTATCAGCGGAGCGTTCATGACGCCTCCTCAGCGGCCGCCGGCCATTGCTTTGGCGCCGGCCACGATGGACTTCACGATGTTGTGGTACCCGGTGCAGCGGCACAGGTTGCCTTCGAGCGATTCGCGCACTTCCTGCTCGGTCGGGTTGGGGTGGCCTTTCGCGAACTCGAGCGCGTTCATCACCATGCCGGGGGTGCAGAAGCCGCATTGCAGGCCGTGGTTTTCCTTGAATGCGGCCTGCATCGGGTGCAGCGTGCCGTCGGCCTTCGCCACGCCTTCGATGGTGAGGATGTCGGCGCCCTCGGCCTGCATGGCGACGATCGAGCAACTCTTGATCGCTTTTCCGTTCATGTGCACGGTGCAGGCGCCGCACTGCGCGGTGTCGCAGCCGACGTGCGTGCCAGTGAGCCGGAGGTTCTCGCGGATCAAGGTGACGAGGAGCGTTCTCTCCTCGACTTCCGCCGACACCGGCTTGCCGTTGACTTTCATGGATACCTTGACGGCCATGCTGCCTCCTCCAGGAAGGGGTTTTACTCGCGGGGGGCGCCTATCGTAGCCAAGCGCCATTGCCGCGGCAATGGTGCGGTGCGAAAATGGAGTCCTGTCACGAACCGGAGCAGTACACTTAGGCCATGGACAGCGTAGACATCGAAGTCCTCCGCACCGCGGAGGCATGGAGAATGGCGGGCCGGCGGGGAACCTTGGGCACCATCATCAAGACCTGGGGCTCGGCGCCGCGCCCGGTCGGCGCGATGGTGGCGATCCGCGACGACGGCCAGGTTTCGGGCTCGGTCTCGGGCGGCTGCGTCGAGGACGACCTGATCGACAAGGTGAAATCGAAGGCGGTTGCCGCCAAGGCTCCGCAACTGATCACCTACGGGGTCACCAACGAAGAGGCGACGCGCTGGGGCCTGCCGTGCGGCGGGACGCTGCAGCTGGTGCTCGAGCCGCTTGGCGAGGAGAGCCGCATCGCCGAGCTGCTGGAGCGCATCGCAGGCCAGCAACTCGTCAGGCGGCGCCTGGACATGGAGTCCGGGCGGGCGACGCTCGAGCCGGGCAAGTGGCGCGACACGCTCGAATTCGACGGCAAGCTGCTCTCCAGCGTGCACGGTCCGCGCTGGCGCCTGCTCCTGATCGGCGCCGGGCAGCTCACGCGCTACCTCGCCGAGATGGCGCGCATGCTCGACTACCACGTGGTCGTGATCGACCCGCGCGAGGAGTACGCCGACGCCTGGGACCTGCCGAACGTCGCGCTCCAGCGCGGCATGCCCGACGACCTGATCCGCGACATGAACCTCGACGGCCACAGCGCGGTGATCGCGCTCACGCACGATCCCAAGCTCGACGACCTGGCGCTGATGGAGGCGCTCAAGTCGGCCGCCTTCTACGTCGGGGCGATCGGCTCGAAGAAGAACAACGACGCGCGCCGCGAGCGGCTGCGCGAGTTCGATCTTTCGGCCGACGAGATCGCCCGGCTGCGCGGGCCGGTGGGGCTGTACATCGGCTCGAAGACGCCGCCCGAGATCGCGGTCGCGATCCTCGCCGAGATGACCGCGGTGCGCCACGGCGTCGCCAAGCCGGACTGGGCCGAGAAGAAGGAATCGCGCTTCGATCCCTCGGCCTGCGAGACCGCGCCCGCGAAGGCTTGAGCGCGGACATCGTCGGGCTGCTGCTCGCTGCCGGGTCGGCCAGCCGCTTCGGCTCCGACAAGCTGCGTCACAAGCTGCCGCACGGCGTGTGGATTGCCGTGCAGGCGGCGCGCCACCTCAAGCCCGAAGTCGCACGCGTGATCGCGGTGGTGCGGCCAGGGGCCGAAGAGCTCGAGCGCGCGCTGGCCGCCGAAGGCTGCGAGGTGGCGATGTGCGAAAACGCCGCCGCCGGAATGGGAGCGAGCCTCGCGTGCGCGGCGCGCGCGTCGGGCGATGCGTCGGGCTACCTGGTTGCGCTCGCCGACATGCCGTTCGTGCGCCGCAGCTCGATCGCCGCGGTGCGCGACGCGCTCGCCGCGGGCGCGGCTTTCGCCGCGCCGTACTTTCGCGCGCGGCGCGGCCACCCGGTCGGCATCTGCGGTCGCTATCGCGCCGAGCTCGAGCGGCTCTCCGGCGACGAGGGCGCGAAGCGGCTGCTCGCCGCGCACCAGTCAGAAATCGTCAAGATTCCGGTCGGCGATCCCGGGGTGATCCGCGACATCGATACGCCCGGCGATCTGGCGCCGCCGCTGCGGATCTGACGTATCATCGGCGCACGGGGGCGCCGGGAAAATTGAACCTGGAAACTGCTCGGCGGGCAGTTCTTTTTGCTGACGTGTGCGAGAGCACCGCGATCTACGAGTCGCTCGGAGATTCGCGGGCGCTCGCGCTGGTGAATCGCCTGTTCGCGCTGCTGCAGCAGAAGGTCACGGCGGGCGGCGGCGCCGTGGTGAAGACGCTGGGCGACGGCATGGTGTGCCAGTTCCCCGATGCCGACGCCGCGTTTCGCGCGGCGTGCGACATGCACGCCGCCGCCTCCGGCCTCGCGCCGGAGGCACAGCACAAGCTCGCGATCAAGACCGGATTCACCTACGGCCCGGTGGTGCTCTCGGGCGGCGACGTGTTCGGCGACACGGTGAACGTATGCTCGCGGCTGGTAGGGCTGGCGAATCCCTCGCAGGTGCTGACCACGCAGCAGACGGTGGAGGCGCTCTCGCCGGGGCTGCGCACGCGCTGCCGGCAGCTGTATCCGCTCAAGGTGAAGGGGCGCGCCGAGGAAGTGACGGTGTGCGACGTCATGTGGCGGGTCGACCCGGACGTCACCGAGATGAACCTGACGCGCACCGACCTGACGCAGCCCGGCCAATGGGTGCTCAAGCTCACCTACCAGGGCGAGACCTACACCGTCGAGCCGACCGCCGCGATCCGTCTCGGGCGCGACAAGGAGAACGAGGTCGTGGTGGCGAGCCACCTCGCCTCGCGCGTTCACGCGCGCATCTTCGCGCGCGAGGGCCACTTCGTGCTCGCCGACCAGTCCTCGAACGGCACGTTCCTGCTCGCCGACAACGCGAACGAGGTGCTGCTGCGCCGGGCCGAGGCGGTGCTCGGCGAGCGCGGCTGGATCGGGCTGGGCAGCCCCGCCGCGAGCCACGGCGATCACGTGCTGCGCTACCGGCTCGAGCGGCGCAGCGCCTGAGGCGGCCTGCGCCGCGCTGGTAACATTCGACACTTCCCCATGTACGCTCCAGATCCGCTCACGCAGGCCGACCCCGAGCTGTGGAACGCGATCCGCCTCGAGTGCCGGAGGCAGGAGGAGCACATCGAGCTGATCGCCTCCGAGAACTACGCCAGCGCGGCGGTGCTGGCGGCGCAAGGCTCGGCGCTGACCAATAAATATGCCGAGGGCTATCCGGGCAGGCGCTACTACGGCGGCTGCGCCTTCGTCGACGTCGCCGAGCATCTGGCGATCGAGCGCGCGAAGCAGCTGTTCGGTGCCGAATATGCCAACGTGCAGCCGCATTCGGGCTCGCAGGCGAACCAGGCGGTGTACCTCGCGTTCCTCAAGCCCGGCGACACGATCCTCGGCATGTCGCTCGCGCACGGCGGGCACCTGTCGCACGGCGCGGCGGTGAGCTCCAGCGGCAAGCTCTACCATGCGATTTCCTACGGACTTGACGCCGACGAGGTGCTCGACTACGCCGAGGCCGAGAAGCTCGCCCTGGAGCACAACCCGCGCGTGATCGTCGCGGGCGCATCGGCGTACTCGCTCGCCATCGACTGGCAGCGTCTGCGTCACATCGCCGACGAGGTCGACGCGATCCTCATGGCCGACATCGCGCATTACGCCGGCCTGGTCGCCACCGGGCTCTACCCGAGCCCGCTCGGGATCGCCGAAGTCGTCACCGCCACCACCCACAAGACGCTGCGCGGGCCGCGCGGCGGCCTGATCCTCGCAGGCGCCGAGCACGAGCGCGTGCTCAACTCGGCGGTCTTTCCCGGCATCCAGGGAGGGCCGCTGATGCACGTGATCGCCGCGAAGGCGGTGGCGCTCGCAGAGGCGCTCAGGCCGGAGTTCCGCGACTACCAGGCGCAGGTGGTGAAAAACGCCGCCGTGATGGCCGAGACGCTGAAGGGGAGGGGCCTGCGCATCGTCTCCGGAAGGACCGAGTGCCACCTGTTCCTCGTCGACCTGCGCGCGAAGCGCATCACCGGCAAGCAGGCCGAGGAGGCGCTCGGCCGCGCGTGCATCACGCTCAACAAGAACGCCATCCCGAACGATCCGCAGAAGCCCTCCGTCGCCTCGGGGATCCGCATCGGCACCCCGGCGATCACCACACGCGGCTTTCGCGAGGGCGAGGCCGGGATCCTGGCCGATCTGATCGCCGACGTGCTCGAGCGTCCCGACGACGAGGCTAACGTGCGCCGGGTCGCGGACGAGGTGCGGGCGCTCTGCGCCCGCTTCCCGGTGTACGCCTGAGCGCGCCATGCGCTGCCCGTTCTGCGAGCACGAAGACTCCCAGGTCGTCGATACGCGCTCGAACCCCGGCACCAACGTCATCCGCCGCAGGCGCCGCTGTCCGAGCTGCGACAAGCGCTTCACCACCTACGAGCGCGTCGAGCTGAGGATGCCGCGGCTCATCAAGAAGGACGGCAGCCGCACCGACTTCGACCGCGACAAGCTGGTCGGCAGCATGATGCTCGCGCTGCGCAAGCGCCCGGTCGCCACCGACGCGGTCGAGGCGGCGGCCCACCGCATCGAGGAGAAGCTGCGCTCGCTCGGCGACCGCGAGGTGTCGACGAGCCGCGTCGGCGACCTGGTGATGCGCGAGCTGGCGAAGCTCGACAAGATCGCCTACATCCGCTTCGCCTCGGTGTACCGCAGCTTCGAGTCCCCGGACGAGTTCCGCGAGGCCGTGCAGGAAGTGAAATCGCCTCGCCGGCGCCGCAGGTAAGTGACCCGTTTTTCGGCTTTCGACCACGCCATGATGCGCAGGGCGCTCGCGCTCGCCGAGCGCGGCCTGTACACCACGACGCCGAACCCGCGGGTGGGCTGCGTGATCACGCAGGGCGAGCGCATCGTCGGCGAGGGCTGGCACGAGCGGGCGGGCGAGCCGCACGCCGAGGCGATCGCGCTGCGCGCCGCGGGCGGCTCGGCGCGCGGCGCCGCCGTCTATCTGTCGCTCGAGCCGTGCAACCATCACGGCCGCACGCCGCCATGCGCCGAGGCGCTGATCGCGGCGGGCGTGGCGCGCGTGATTGCGGCGATGCGCGATCCCAACCCCGAGGCGGCGCGGGGCGGCGAGCGCCTGGCCGCGGCGGGCATCGGTTTCGAGCACGGGCTGATGGAGGACGAGGCGCGCGAGCTGAATGTCGGGTTCGTTTCCCGCGTGACGCGCAATCGCCCCTGGGTGCGCATGAAGATCGCCGCGACGCTCGACGGCCGCACCGCGCTCGCCGACGGCCGCTCGCAATGGATCACGGGCCCCGAGGCGCGCCGCGACGGCCACCTCTGGCGCGCGCGCGCCTGCGCGATCCTCACCGGCATCGGCACCGTGAAAGCGGACGACCCGCGCCTCACGGTGCGCGAGGTGGAGACGCCGCGCCAGCCGCTGCGCGTCATCGTGGACAGCCGGCTCGAGATCCCGGGAAACGCCCGGATCCTGCAGGGGGAGAAGGTGCTGATCTTTTCCGGGCGAGGCGGGACCGCTCCGCAAAACGCCGAGCTGGTGGTGCTCCCGAACGCCCAGGGCAAGGTCGAGCTTGCGAAAATGCTCGAAGAGCTCGCGCGCCGCGGCGTCAACGAGCTTCACGTCGAGGCCGGTTTCAGGCTGAACGGCTCGCTCGCGCGCGAGGGCTGCGTCGACGAATTCCTGATCTACCTGAATCCGGGCTTTCTCGGCGACTCGGCGCAGGGCATGCTCGAGCTGCCCGGAGTGAAGTCGCTCGAGGAGCGGCTGCGCCTGCGCCTGGTCTCGCTCGAGCGGTTTGGCCAGGACTTGCGACTCCTCGCGCGCCCTGCCTAGCGCGGCGAGCGCCGGAGTGTGCCATTGTTCCTGAACGGGCGCGCCCGCCGGCGGGTCTAATGGATCGGCATGTTTGCCACCATGCGCTGGCAGGACTGGGCGAGCTTCTGGCTCGGGCTGTGGCTCGCCGTCTCGCCCTGGCTCCTGGGCCATTCCGGCGAGCAGACGGCGACCGCCAACGCCGTGCTCGCCGGACTGTTGATCGCGGTTGCCTCGGCGCTCGACCTCGGGTTCGACGCGATCCAGGAAGAACGTTTCGTCCTCGCCGCCGGGCTGTGGCTGATCGTCGCGCCGTTTGCGCTTGGCTTCGCCACGCTCTGGCTTGCGGCAGCGAACTCGATCGTGGTCGGCTTGGCTGCGGTGTTCCTCGCCGGTTGGGCGCTGGCGCTCGACAAGGACATCGGCAAGTGGTGGCGCGACCGCGCCACCGGGCACTAGCGGAGGGCATCTTTCTTTTTTGCGGTACGCTTCCCGGTGATGTTCACCGGGATCGTTCAAGCCGTCGGTACGATCGTGCGCGTGGATCGGTCGGCGGTCGGAGTCCGCCTGACGGTTCACGCCGGCCGGCTCGGCACGCGCGGCGTGCGCGTCGGCGATTCGGTGTGCGTGCAGGGCGCGTGCCTTACGGTGACGAAGAAGAAGGGCAAGCGCCTGTCGTTCGACGTCTCCCGGGAGACTCTGGATTGCACCACTGGCCTGGATCGGGTTGGCGCCGTGAATCTGGAGAAGGCGATGCGCTTGTCGGACCGCCTGGGCGGGCATCTGGTCAGCGGGCACGTCGATGGGGTGGGGTCGCTGCTGCGGGTGAAGGGGAGCGTGTATACGTTTCGCGCGCCCAAGGCGGTGGCGCGTTATGTCGCGCCCAAGGGGTCGATCTGCATCGACGGCGTGAGCTTGACGGTGAATCGGGTGAGCGGGGCGGAGCTCGAGGTCAACCTGATACCGCATACGCTGAAGGTGACGACGCTGCAGCGGTTGAAGCCCGGCGCCGGGGTGAACGTGGAAGCCGACCTGATCGCGCGCTACGCGCAACGGCTGCTTAATCCCCTATAGGGGTTAAATGGCCGCTACCCCTCGGAGGGGATAGGCAAGTCGATAACCTGGAAGGCCTCTATCGGACTAAGTGTTTGACTGTTAAGTAAAACATAGTTACGATATCGCGTCAAAACATAGTTGTGATTGGTTGGCAAACCATAGTTATGCCAGCGATCTCCAGGCAGCTCGCCAGCGCCCTGGCGGTACTCAAGGAGTTTCAGGACACGGCGCCCCATCCGTCCGTGGTGCCCTCAGGCGTCCTGACAGCCGCGCAGCGCGAGGTCTTGATCCGGGCCGGCTACCTGTCCGAGATCATGAAGGGCTGGTGGCTTGCCAAGCGCCCGGACAGGTATTCCGGGGAGTCCGCCGCGTGGTACGCCAACTTCTGGCCGTTTGTTTCCCGGTACCTCGAGAAGCGCTTCAGCAAGAACTACTGCCTGTCCGCAGAGCACTCACTGCGCCTGCTGACCGCCGACCAGACGGTTCCTCCGCAGGTGGTGGTCATGGTCAATCGGAGCACGACCTATACCGTGCCCCTGAAGCAAAACACCTCCATCCTCATCTATGGAGACGCGAAGAGCTTTCCAACGGATCGGATCCAGGTCGAAGGGGTGTGGGTCATGGCATTGCCCGAGGCGCTTACAAGGGTAAGCGAGACGTTCGTGCAAAGAAATCCTCCGACCATCGCCACGGCGTTGAGAGCCGTGGACAGGACGGCCTTGACTCGCAGACTGCTCGACGGCGGACACTCGACCATCGCCGGATGGGTCGCCGGAGGGTGGAAAACCCTGGGTTTGAAAGACAACGCGGCGGAGCTCCTGCGCTTGATGAACCTTGGCGGCTACAAGGTAACGGAGCGGAACCCTTTCGGCGATGACTTCCAAATGCCGACCCCGTGGGTTCCCAAGCGCGCCGCCCACGCCCTGCGAATTGAAGCGCTCTGGACATCGATGCGTGGAGCTGTCATCGAGACGTTCGGCAAGCCGCCGGATAAGGCCAGCGAAAAGAGCAGATTTCTGGCAGCGACGCGCGACATGTTCACCCACGACGCCTACAACTCGCTGTCGATCGAGGGTTTCAGGGTCACCGCCGAGCTTGTCGAGAAAGTGCGCATGGGCAACTGGGACCCCAGGAACGTCCCGGAGGACATGCGAACGCGCGATGCCCTGGCTGCCCGCGGGTATCGACACGCCTTCGACGCCGTCATGCGATCGATTGCGGAGATTCTCGATGGTGCGGATCCGGCCGACACCGTAAGGCGGGACCATCAGCTCTGGTACGCGGAAATGTTCCGCCCTTCGGTGGAGATGAACCTCGTGAAGCTGTCGGACCTCGCCGGCTATCGCAACAGCGCCGTGATCATCACCGATGCGCGCCATGTCCCTCCGCACCATGATTACGTTCCAGAGTGCATGGAAACGCTGTTCAACCTCATCAAGGTCGAGAAAGAGCCGGCAGCGCGCGCCGTCCTCGGTCACGTTTTCTACGAGTACATCCATCCCACCATGGATGGGAACGGGCGAACGGGCCGGTTTCTGATGAACGCGCTTTTCGCGGCGGGCGGGTATCCCTGGGTTATCGTTCCTTTCGAGCAGCGCCGGCGCTATCTCGACGCGATGGGTGCGGCTTCGGAGCAGGGCGATGCACAGCCGCTCTCCATCCTCCTGCGCGAACAGGTCGAGCTCGCCCCGAAGTATCGCGAACAGCCGCCCGCGAACGTCCAGCGTCGCTACTCGCGCAAGCCGTAGGGAACATCCTGGTTCGCGACGCGGCAGGCAATGCCATGACCACCGTCTGCGTAGAATTACTGTAGGGAGGTCACCGATGTCGTGGTCGCGCGCGGCGTGGCGCCGCAGGAGGAGCTGAAGCTGTGAAGTCCTTCGAGCACGGCTACCTGCGCGAGATGCCGATATCGCACGGCCTGCTTGCTAGCGTCGGGCTGCTGGGCGAGTTCCGCGGGCGCGAAACACTCTACGCGCGCCAATCCCCGGAGGTGCTGAACACCCTGAGGCGCGCGGCGATCGTGCAGAGCGTGGAGTCGTCGAACCGCATCGAGGGGGTGACGGTCGCCGACGGGCGCATCGATCCGCTCGTGCTCAAGCGCGCGAAACCCCGGGACCGGGCCGAGCAGGAGGTCGCGGGCTACCGCGACGTGCTCGCGCAGATCCACGCCGACCCGGCGCGGCAGAAGCTGTCCACGGAGTTGATCCGAGGCTTCCATCGGGGCGTGTACCGCTACGCGGACCCGAAGGCGGGTCGCTGGAAGCGCGCCGACAACGCAATCCTGGAGGTTCGTCCGGACGGAAAACAGGTAGTGCGGTTTCGTCCGGTATCGGCGCTCGCGACGCCGAAATACATGAAGAAGCTGGTGGAGCTCCATGCGCGGGAGCAGGAGGCGGCCAAGGTCGAGCCTTTGCTTGCGGCGGCCGCGCTGGTTCTGGATTTCGAGTGCGTCCATCCGTTTGCCGACGGCAACGGCCGGGTGGGGCGCCTGCTCACGCTGCTCCTCCTCTATCAGTGCGGCTACGGCGTCGGCCGCTACATCAGCCTGGAGCGCATCGTCGAGCAGAGCAAGGAGACCTACTACGAGGCGCTCCACCGCAGCTCGCAGGGCTGGCACGAGGGGCGGCACGACCTGCGTCCCTGGGTGGAGTACTTCCTCGGCATGCTGATCGCGGCCTACAACGATTTCGAAGCCCGCGTCGGCACGATCTCATCGGCGAAGGGCGCGAAGCGCGAGCTGGTCAAGAACGCCATCGCGCACCTCGCGCCGCGCTTCACGATCGGCGAGCTTGCCCGCGTGTGCAAGGGCATCAGCCACCGGACGCTGGTCCGCGCCTTGCACGACCTGCGCCGGGAAGGGCTGTTGCGCTCGCTCGGGCGCGGCCCGCACGCGCAGTGGGAACGCCTCGGGCGTTGACATGATTAATATGCCACGAAACACTTACGTGACACTATTAGTCTGGAAAAACGGCGACGCCCACCAGGTCGAGATCGTGGACTACCACTGAAGGAGAACGGCATGGCCAAGCGCAAATTCGATTCCGTGCACCCCTGAAAGCGGACGTGGTTTTGATCGAGCCCCATGATCGCTTGCCATGCAGACCATATCGGCAGCCTGCTTCGCCCATCCGAGCTCATTTCGGCGCGGGAAGAGGCCGCCGCAGGCCGGATCTCGCGTGCCCGGTTCAAGGCCATCGAAGACCGGGCCGTGGAAGACGCCATCAGGCTCCAGGAGAGCGTCGGCTTGCGGGTGATCACCGACGGCGAGCAGCGGCGGCTTTCCTTTCAAAGCCGGTTCGCCGAATCAGTGAGCGGCCTGGGCGACTGGGACCTGAACGCGTTTCTGTGGGGCGATTGGCACGGAGATTCTTCTGCCGTCGGCGATCGGACGATTGAGCGCCCCGCAGGGCTCGGAGTCGTCGAGAAGCTTCGATGCAGTCGCTATTTGTCGGTCGAGGATTTCGTGTTTCTGCGTGCGCGCACGACACGCATCCGGAAGATCACGCTGCCTAGCCCCAGCCTTTGGGCGAACTTCTGGTCTGCGCAGCGCTCCCGCGCGGCCTATCCCACCTTGGAGAACTTCCTCGCGGACGTAGTGGACCTCCTGCGCGAGGAAGTCGCGGAGCTGGTGCAGCTCGGCGCGACCTATATCCAGCTCGACGCGCCCCACTATGCGCTGCTGCTCGATCCGGCGACGCGCGGCTTTTACGAATCGCAGGGCTGGAGCGCGGAGCGATACCTCGAACGCGGCATCGAGATGGACAACGCCGTCATGGGGGATTTTCCCGACGTCACATTCGGCTTGCACCTGTGCCGGGGAAACCAGGGCAGCCGCTGGCTTGCGAGTGGCGGCTACGAGCGGATCGCGCGGAGCGTCTTCCGGCACGTCCGGGCGCAGCGGCTCCTGCTCGAATACGACGATGCGCGTTCGGGATCGTTCGAGCCGCTCAAGGAGGTGCCGGAAGACAAGTGGGTGGTGCTCGGGCTGATCACCACCAAGCGTTCTCGCCTCGAGCCGATCGACGAACTCGAAAGCCGTATCCGCGAAGCGAGCCGCTTCATGCCCCTGGAGCGTTTGGCGATAAGCCCGCAATGCGGCTTTTCCAGCTCGGTGATCGGCAACGCCATCGCCCCGGCGGACCAGGAACGAAAGCTCAGGCTGGTCGTGGAGACTGCGCGGCGGGTTTGGGGCGAGGACGACCCGGACGGCCACGATGTTCACAACCCTACACGGCGAGTGGTTTGAACAGGCAGAGCGCGCGCGCATACTTGAGGCATTGGCATGGACGGCAATACGCCACAACCCACCGAAATCAAGCTGCGTCAGAAGTCG
Source organism: Betaproteobacteria bacterium RIFCSPLOWO2_12_FULL_68_20 (assembly GCA_001770655.1). Lineage (GTDB taxonomy): Bacteria > Pseudomonadota > Gammaproteobacteria > Burkholderiales > SG8-39 > 2-12-FULL-68-20. The sequence continues at coordinate 8,715 of MERQ01000081.1, read as the reverse complement.
CGGCTGATGGAACTCGTGTTCTCGGACGGCAGCCGCTTCGAGTTGAGCTACGAGCTGCTGCGCGTGTATTCGCCTTCCGCCGAAGTGCGCGGGCACGGAGCCGGCCAGGAGGTGCTGCAGGTCGGCAAGCGCGACGTGGATATCCCGGCGCTCGAACCGAGCGGCAGCTACGCGGTGCAGCCGACGTTCTCCGACGGGCACAGCACGGGCATCTACTCCTGGGACTACCTGTACTGGCTGGGCCAGAACCGCGATACGCTGTGGCGGCAATACCTCGAGCGCCTGGCGGAGGCCGGGGCGAGCCGCGAGCCGGGCCCCGCGCCTTTCGAGCCGCGGCCAAAATCAAAATAGCTGACTCCTTTAATGTCGTCCTGATCAACCCGTACGAGCTGGGGCGGCAGCCGTTTGCCCTGGCGCAGCCTGCCGCGTGGCTGAAACGCGCGGGCTTTGCGGTGAGCTGCCTCGATCTTTCGCTGCAGAAGCTCGATGCCGGGCTTCTGGAGCACGCGAGCCTGGTGGCGGTCTATGTGGGGATGCATACCGCCACGCGCATCGCGGTGCAGGCCTTGCCGCGCATCAGGCTGCTCGCCCCGAAGGCGCACCTCTGCGTCTATGGGCTCTACGCCCCCATGAACGAGGCGCTGCTGCGCGCACTGGGCGTGGACACCGTGCTGGGTGGAGAGGTGGAGCCGGCGCTCCTTTCCCTGTGCCAGAGACTGCGGATCAATGGAAATCCGAGCCAAAGTGAGCCGGTCGTCAGTCTCAGCAAGATCGCTTTCGAAGTACCCGACCGCAGCGGCCTGCCGAAGCTCTCGCGCTACGCCCACCTGGTGCTGCCCGACGGCTCGACCCGCGTCGCCGGATTCGCCGAGGGCAGCCGGGGCTGCAAGCACCTGTGCCGGCACTGCCCGGTGGTGCCGGTGTACCAGGGAAAATTCCGCATCGTCCCGGCAGACGTGGTGATGGAGGACATCCGCCAGCAGGTGAAGGAAGGCGCAACCCATATCTCCTTCGGCGATCCGGACTTCTTCAACGGGCCCACCCATGGCCTGCGACTCGCGCGCGCCTTGCACGAAGCGTTCCCCCGCGTCACGTTCGACGCGACCATCAAGATCCAGCACCTGATCGATCACAAGGAGCTGTTGCCGGAGCTGCGCGCGAGCGGATGCCTGTTCATCACCTCCGCCGTGGAAGCCGTGGACGACGACATCCTGCGCCATCTCGACAAGAACCACACCAGCCGGGACTTCGACCGGGCCGTGGCGCTCACGCGCGAAGCCGGCATTGCGCTCGCTCCGACCTTTGTTGCCTTCACCCCCTGGACGACGCTGGACGGCACCATCGCGCTGCTCGAGCGGCTCGTGGAGCTGCGGCTCGTGGAGAGCGTGCCGCCGGTGCAGCTCACCATCCGGCTGCTGGTTCCCGAAGGCTCCTGGCTCCTCAAGCTGCCCGGCTTCAGGGAAAGGCTCCTCGCCTTCGACCCCGCGCTCCTCGGCTATCCCTGGATCCATCGCGATCCCCGGGTGGATCGCCTGCAGCAGGACCTGCAGGCGCAGGTGGCCCGATGCGAGCAGGGCGCGGTTCCGCGCCGCGAGGTGTTCGCTGCCATCTGGCGCATGGCCCACGAGGCTGCCGCGCGCCCCGCGCCAAAGCTCGCGGGCGATCTCGGCGCGCCGATCCCGCGCCTGTCCGAACCGTGGTACTGCTGCGCCGAGCCGACCGAGCAGCAGCTCCAGTCTTTCTGAGAGTGCCCATGAAAGCCGTCGCCATAGGCTTTTTCGACTCGCCGCCTCCGGGCATCCCGCGCTGGGAAGGCGGGCCCGTGCCTGCCGGCTGCGTGTTCTGGAAAAAAGCCATGGACGGGCAGACGTTCTATACGGTTCCCGCCGATCACTACAACTGCGCCGTCGGAAGTCATACCCACAGCATCGCGCTCCCGGCCGAGCGTGCGCACGAGCTGAACGACACGGTCGCTTTCATGGCGCGAAACCACTACGTCGAGACCGCGGAGGTGCCGGGCATCCCCACGCTCGCCCGATCTCCCGGCACCGTGGCCTACGGCCCGATGGAGAACGCCGGCTTCAAGCCCGATCTGGTGCTGATCGCTGCGAAGCCGGCGCAGGCCATGCTGATCTACGAAGCCGCCATCAAGGCAGGGGCGGGTGGCGCCGTTGCGAACGCGCTGGGTCGTCCGGCCTGCGCCGTCCTTCCACTGACAATGGCAAGCCGCCAGACATCCATTTCGCTCGGCTGCAAAGGCAACCGGACATTTACCGGCCTGCCGGACGAAGAAATGTATGTGGCCATTCCCGGCGACAAATGGGAAGCTGTGCTCGAGAGGGTTGCCGAAGTGCACGAGGCGAACGCGGCGATGGAAAGGTATTACCGCGATCGAAAGACCCAGCTTCAGCCATGAAGCGCGTGCTGCTGCTTCTGCCGACGACCGGCTACCGCAACAACGACTTTCTCGCGGCCGCCGGAAAGCTGGGCGTGGAAATCGTGGCCGCGGCCAACTACTGTCACCAGTTGGCCCCGTCCTGGGGCCTGTCTCCGATCATGGCGCTGCATTTCGACCGGCCGGTGCAGGCGGCGGACACCGTGCTGCGCGAGATGAAAGGCATCCCGGACGCGGTGCTGGCCGTGGACGATTCTGGAGTCGAGCTCGCGGCCATGCTTGCGGAGCGTCTTGGCCTGCCGGGAAATCCCGCCCAGGCGGTGCGCCGGGTGCGCGACAAGCTGGCGTTCCGGCGGCTGCTCCGGGAACGGGAATTCCGCTGTCCCGGATTCCATCACCTGCCGAGCGGAGAAGATCCGCGGAAACTGCTTCCCGAGCTGCAGCTCCCCGTGGTGGTGAAGGCCCGGCGCCTGTCGGCAAGCCGCGGCGTGATCCGTGCCGACGATCCCGAAGCGCTGCTGCGGGCCGTGAACTGGGTGCGGGCCATCCAGACCCGTGCCGACCGCGACGCCGAGGAGCTCGGCCTCATCATCGAGGACTTCATTCCGGGGCGCGAGTACGCCCTGGAAGGCCGCCTGCAACGAGGGGAGTTGACCACCCTCGCCCTGTTCGACAAGCCCGATCCGCTGGACGGGCCCTACTTCGAGGAAACGCTCTACATCACGCCGTCGCGGCTGCCGCAGCCGCTCCAGGGCCGCATCCATGAGGAGGTGGCGCGCGCCTGCGGCGCCGCCGGGCTCGTGACCGGGCCAGTGCACGCCGAAGTGCGGGTCAACGACCAGGGGATCTGGATCCTGGAGGTCGCGGCCCGCTCCATCGGTGGCCTGTGCGGGCGCGCGCTCGTCCATCTGCTGGGCATGAGCCTGGAGGAGTTGATGTTGCGCCAGGCGGTGGCCGGATCGGTCCCATCGCTCTCCGTCACCGGCGGCGCGGCGGGCGTGATGATGATCCCGATTCCACGGCGCGGCATTTACCGTGGGGTCGAAGGCCTCGCCGCCGCGCAGTCGGTGCCTGGCGTCACCGGCGTCGCCATTACGGCGGAGCCCGGCCAGATCGTGGCGCCGCCTCCCGACGGGGCGAGCTACCTCGGGTTCATCTTTTCCCAAGCAGCGAGTCCCGCGGCTGCGGAAACGGCTCTGCGCATCGCCCATCGCCGGCTGCACTTCGATATCCGCCCCGAGTATCCAGCGACGGTAGCGCCTGCCGCCGAGAGGCGGTGAATACGGCGCGGCGGGCAGGGCAGCACAGCATTCGCATCAACGACCAGTGGCGCCTATGAAGGAGAACGGCATGGCCAAGCGCAAATTCGATCCCGTGCACCCCGGCGTGGTGCTCGCGGAAGACTTCCTCAAGGGGCTGGAAATCAGCCAGTACCGCCTCGCCAAGGGCATCGGCGTACCGCCCCGCCGCATCAACGAGATCGTCCTCGGCAAGCGCGCCATCACGGCCGACACCGCGCTGCGGCTTGGCAAGTTCTTCGGCATGGAGGCGCAGTTCTGGATGAACCTGCAGTCGCACTACGATCTGGAAGTCGCCAAGGACGCCATCGCCGGCAAGCTCGACCGCGAGGTCGAAGTGCTGAAGGCCGCCTGATCACCTTTTCCCGGTCAACGACATGCCGCGCTAAACTGTCGGAGCCAGCGAAACTTTCGGAGGTGGCCATGTCGAGCGTTGTCGCCGAAATCGAGTCTAGGATCCGGTCATTGAGTCTCGAAGACAAGACCGAACTGGTCCGCGCATTGATCGCCGAGCTTGACGGTCCGGCCGACCCCGACGTCGAGCGCGCATGGCTGGAGGAGGCGCAAAGACGGCATCGAGAGGTAGTCGAAGGAAAAGTGCAGCCCGTTCCCGGCGAGCGTGTCTTTGAGAATCTCCGCGCGCGCCTGAAACGGTGAAGCTCGAGTTCCACCCGGAAGCGGAGCTGGAACTCATCGAGGCGGCGGCGCATTACGAACTTCAGGTCCCGGGCTTGGGCGAGCGCTTCGAAGACGAAGTCCGGCGCGCAACGGAAATTCTGCTCGAGCATCCCGAGATCGGCGCTCCCGCGGATCCCGATCTCCGCAGGTTCATCCTGAACCGTTTTCCCTTCACGCTGTACTACAGCGCCACATCCGATGTGTTGCGCATCGAGGTCGTCGCGCACCAAAGCCGCCGTCCCGGCTACTGGCGGACGAGAGTCGATCGTTAACGTCTGCGTATTCGGCGGCACGGGCTTCCTCGGCCGGCGGCTCGTGCGGCGGCTCGCCGGTGAAGGGGCGAGCGTGCGCGTCGCGGTCCGGTCTCCCGAGCGGGCGCGGAACGTCCTTCCTGATCCGGACCATGTCCAGGTCTTGCGCGCCGACGTGCGCGACCCGGCCTCGGTCGCCGCCGCCGTCGCCGGGGCCGACGCCGTCGTGAACGCCGTCTCCGCCTACGTAGAGAAGGCGGGCGTGAGCTTCGAGTCGGTTCACGTGCAGGGCGCGAGGACGCTCGCGCAGGAGGCGTTTGCCGCCGGCGTAGCACGGCTCGTGCTCGTCTCCGGCATCGGCGCCGATCCGCAGTCGCCGTCCCCCTACATCCGGGCGCGCGGCCGCGGCGAGCTCGCCGCGAGGCAGGCGTTCCCGGGCGCCACCGTCGTGCGGCCTGGCGCGATGTTCGGTCCGGGCGACGCCCTGTTCGGCGCGCTCGCGGACATCGCCCGCCTGTTTCCCGTCGTGCCTTTGATCGGCGGCGGCCACACTCGCGTGCAGCCCGTTTATGTGGAGGACGTGGCGGAGGCGATCGCCCGCGTGCTCGCCGAGCGCGGGAGCGCCGGCCAGACCTATGAGCTCGCCGGCCCCGGCGCGTACACGCTGCGCGAGCTGGTCGGCTTTGTGCTGCGTCTGCTCGGCAAGCGGCGCTTGCTCGTGCCGGTGCCCTTCGCCGTGGCCGAGGTCCAGGCGCGCTTGTTCGAGCTTCTGCCCAGCCCGCCGCTCACCACCAGCCAGGTCGATCTGCTCAGGAGGGACAATTTGGCGAGCGGGGCGCTGCCGGGTTTGAGCGAGCTCGGTATCCGGGCGAAGGCGATCGAGGACATCGTGCCGACTTATGTCGGCCGGGCGCGTGCGCTCGGGGACTGAATTATGTGGTCGCTATAGCCTGGATCTCGACTCGCGCTCCCGCGATCAGCCCGCCAGCCTGGAACGTTGTCCGCGCCGGCGGATCCTGCCGAAAGTACTCGCTGAAGACCTCGTTCATTGCCATGAGCTCCCCGAGGTCGGCCATGTAGATGGTGACCTTGGCGACCTTTCCCAGCGAAGAGCCGGCCGCTGCCAGCACCGCCTTGAGGTTTTCGCATACCTGCCGCGTCTCGGCCTTGATCCCGCCATCGGCCAGGCGTCCGGTTTTCGGGTCCATCCCGAGTTGGCCTGAGGCGAAGACCCATTCGCCCACCTTGATCGCTTGCGAGAGCGGGACCCTCGCTGGCGGCACCTTGTCCGTGTGCACTACGTGGCGTTCCATGATTGTTGCCTCCTCGTGTAACCGGTGCGGGGATGAATGATGCAAAGCAGCGTAACCCGCCGCTCGAATTAGCGCGAGACCGGCTCTGCGGATGACCGCTTTCGGACCCGAAGCGGTCACTCGCGCACCTGCAGGGATTCGCATTGCCCGCGCTAAGCCCCGGTAGTAGATTTCCGTGCCGCGCGGCTCCTGGGTGTCTGCAGGCCCTGTGTTTACGGAACGCAAGCGGGAGTAACGCTGATAACTGCGGCTTTTCTAAGGATAGGAAATTCCTTCGCGTCCGTGCCGCGAAATGCGCGGGTTGCGGCGTGTTTCAGGTCGGTGAGCGGTGCTTCTCGCTATGATCGATCCTGGCGCGGCTGCGAGCCCGGTACACAAGCGGCCTTATGGCAAATAGAAATCGCCGCGCGCCTTCTCAGCCTGCCGGGCGAGGTGCTCGGACAACCCGCCGGCGCTTCGCCGGCCTCGTCACTGGAGGGAATCGTCGCGGCGAAGCAGGAAGCGATTCAGCGCGGCATATCCGAGCGCAACGGGCGCATCTTCGAGGCCGAGATCGATAAGCTCGAAGGCTGGGCCGATGACCTGAAACTGGGCCTGGAGCGCGAGATCAAGGAGCTCGACAGGCAAATTAAAGAAGCCCGACGCGCCACCACCACCTCGCTCACCCTGGAAGAGAAACTGGAAGGGCAGAAGAAGATCAAGGCCCTTGAAGCCCAGCGCAACCATCGGCGGCGCTCGCTCTTCGACGCGCAGGACCAGGTCGACCGGCAGCGCGAAGACCTGATCGGCAACATCGAAGGCAAGCTCACCCAGAAAGTGGAACGGAGAGAATTGTTCGCGATCCGCTGGTCCCTGGTCTAGCCGGGCCCCCGGTCGACCGCGTAGGCGCCGAGTGCGCCGATCGCGGCGCCGATCAGCATCCCGGGAAAGCCCCCGAAGCGCGCGCCGACCAACCCTCCAGCAATCGCGCCGGTCCACGCGTCGTCTGCCTTCACCTGCTTCATCGCCGCCGCTGACATCGGCGGGCGGCTGTGGCCATTCTCTCTCCTCACGCTCGCGCTCGAACGCGCCTGCTTAGCGCGATTGCAGACGGTGTGCGCCGCGTAGAGGTTGTTCAAGTGATCCGTGCCGCCTTTAGATCGCGGAACCGAATGGTCGATTTCCCAGGCGCCGCGCACGCCGTGATTGCCGTAGTTGGAAAACGCCATTGGTTCGCCGCACAAATGGCAATGCCCGTTGGTCTTGGCGAATACAGCTCGCCGGGTCGCGTCATCGAACCTGTTCATGTCGGCCTCAGGTCGTAATCTTGCAGTAGTTGCCCGACGTGGAATCGCCCTTGTGCCGGTTGTTCTCCCACTGGAGCGGCTGCAGATTGCTGAGACTGTCGGAACCTCCCTTCGACACCGGCTGGATGTGATCGATCTCCCAGCCGTACTGCACAGTCTCGCCATATTTCTGCCGCTGCATCGACGCGCTGCACGTGTCCTTACGATAATTGGTGAGACCCGGCTCCGGGGTGCCCTTCTTCCAGACTGCTTCGATCGTCGCGTCGTCGAACTTTCCACCGCCGGAGGTGGTGTTGGGATTGCGTGCCATCGCTGGCCTCCTGTTTAATGGGTCCCGGTGCTGGCGGCCGGCGGACGGGATATCCTAGGGCCCAGCACCGAGGTTTACAAATGATAATAATAAACTTAAAATTGTCAACCATCGGAACCCGACCCCCAGGAGCTCACCATGATCGGTAAGCGGCTTCAGCTCGCCCGCACGGCCGCGGGGATGTCGTTGCGCGACCTGGAAGCGAAGCTGGACAAAATGGTGTCTGCGCAAGCACTTAGTAAATATGAGCGGGACGAGATGATGCCCGGCTCCGACGTGCTGGCGGCCCTGGCGCGCGCGCTCGGCGTGCCCGAGAGCTACCTGCTCGGCCAGAACGACCTCACGCTCGAATCGGTCGAGTTCCGCAAGAACCTGATCACGAGCAGGAAGGAAGAGGCTTCGATCAAGGCTTCCGTGCTGAGCGAAGTCGAGCGCTACCTCGAAATCGAGGACTTTGTCGGCGTGGGAAGCGCGAGCTGGTCGCGGCCCCAGGGCTCGCCCTATCGCGTCGAGGAGCTTGCCGATGCCGAGCTCGCAGCCGGCCGCCTGCGCTCAGCCTGGAACCTCGGTTCCGACTCCATCCCCGACCTGACCGAGTTTCTGGAGGAGCGGGGGATCAAGGTCATCCCGCTCAAGCTGGGGGAGCGGATTTCGGGGCTGATGTGCCTCGCACACCGCAGCAAAGGCGCGGACGTCCCCATCGTCATCGTCAACCAGGAAGACACGGGCGAACGGCAGCGCTTCACGCTCGCGCACGAACTTGCGCACCACGTCCTGCAGGCGCCCGAAGGCGCGAGAGGGGAGAAGCTGGCGCACCGCTTCGCCAGCGCCTTTCTCATGCCCGCAGAAACGCTCTGGCGGGAAGTGGGCAAGCACCGCGAGTCGATCTCGCTCGGCGAGCTGCTCGAGCTGAAAATTCTCTTCAAGACGAGCATTCAGGCGATTGCCTACCGGTTGAAGGACCTGGAGATCATCGACGCGCCGACGATGAAGCGGCTGTACGAGGAGTTCGTGCGGCGCGGCTGGCGAAAACCGCCGTACGCCGAGCCCGGCGCCATTCCGCCGGAGAAGCCCGAGCGATTTAGGCGTCTTTGCTACCGGGCCGTCTCCGAAGGCGCCATCTCCGAATCCAAGTGCGCCGAGCTGCTGGGACTAAGTGTCCGGGAGCTCAACCGCCGGCTGGA
>MERQ01000080.1 GCA_001770655.1 Betaproteobacteria bacterium RIFCSPLOWO2_12_FULL_68_20 | reverse complement strand
TCGACGGCCCGCCCGGCGAGCCGATCGCCATGGCGAGGCGCCCGTCCGGTCCGAGTACGAGCGTGGGCGCCATGCTGCTCCTCGGGCGCTTGCCGGGCGCGACGCGGTTCGCCGCCGGCCTGCCGCCGGATTCCGGCGTGAACGCGAAATCGGTGAGCTGGTTGTTCAGCAGAAAACCTCTCACCATGATGCGGCTGCCGAATACCGTCTCGATGCTGCTCGTCATCGCCACCGCGTCGCCGCGCGCATCGACGATCGAGAAATGAGTGGTCCCGGTGGGCGCGAGGTCCGGCGCGTCCGCCCAGGCGAGCGCGCCGCGCGGCGTTCCGGGCTGCGCCGTTCCGATCGAGCGCTCGCCGACGAGCTTCGCGCGGGCGTCGAGGTACGCCGGCTCGAGCAGCCCCGCCACCGGGACCGGCGCGTACCGCGGATCCGCGATGTAGCGCGCGCGGTCGGCGTAGGCGAGCCGCCCGGCCTCCGAGAAAAGATGCGCCGCTCGGGCCGAATTCGGCGCTGCGCGATGAAAATCGGTGCGCTCCAGGACCCCGAGGATCTGCAGCAGCGTCACGCCGCCCGAGCTGGGAGGCCCCATGCCGCAGACGCGTTGCGCACGGTAGCGGGCGCACACCGGCTTGCGCTCCAGCGCGCGGTAGCGCGCGAGATCCACCAGCGTCAGGTCGCCGGGCTTCGCGTGCCCGCGCACCGCGCGTACCAAGTCCTCGGCGATCTCCCCGAAGTAGAACGCCTCGGCGCCTCCGAACGCGATCGCGCGCAGCGTCGCACCGTACTCCGGATTGACGATGCGCGCGCCGACCGGCTTCGGCCGGCCGTCTTCGCCGTAATAGAGCCGCCGCGCCGCGGGGTCGTCGCGCAGGAATCGCTCGCGCCCGAGCGCCGCGTGCAGGCGCGGCGTCATGACGAAACCCTCTTCCGCGGCGAAGATCGCGTACTGGAACAGCTCCGCCCAGCGCAGCCGGCCGTGCCTGAGGTGCGCGAGCTCGAGCAGCCGAATCACGCCCGGCACGCCGACCGACCTGCCGCCGACTGCGGCTTCGAGGAATTCCATCGGCATTCCGTCCGGGCGCAGGAACCGATCGGCGCTCGCCGCGAGCGGCGCCGCCTCGCGCCCGTCGTAGCTGCGCACCCGGCGCTCCTTTTCCGACCAGTGCAGGAGGAAGGCGCCGCCGCCGATGCCGGAGGATTCCGGCTCGACCAGGCCAAGCACCAGCTGCACCGCGACCGCCGCGTCGACCGAAGTGCCGCCGAGCTTCAGCACCGACACGCCCGCGTCGACGGCGAGCGGGTGGGCGGCCGCGACCATGAACCGCTGCGCCCCGTCATGGGCGTAGGCCGTCGCGGCAACAACAAAAAGGGCGGCCGCAGCCGCCCCTTTGCGCCAACCGGTCCGCAAGCGCATCACACCATCAACGGTACCATCAGCAGCGCGACGATATTGATGATCTTGATCAGCGGGTTCACCGCGGGGCCGGCGGTGTCCTTGTAGGGATCTCCCACGGTGTCGCCGGTGATCGCCGCCTTGTGCGCGTCCGAGCCCTTGCCGCCGTGGTGGCCGTCCTCGATGTACTTCTTCGCGTTGTCCCAGGCGCCGCCGCCGGTGGTCATCGAGATGGCGACGAAGAGACCCGTGACGATCGTTCCCATCAGCACGCCGCCGAGCGCCTGCGGCCCGAGGACGAGGCCCACCAGGATCGGCACCAGCACCGGGAGCAGCGACGGGATCATCATCTCCTTGATCGCCGCGCGCGTGAGCATGTCCACCGCGCGCCCGTACTCGGGTTTCGCGCGCCCTTCCATGATGCCGGGGATCTCCTTGAATTGCCGCCGCACCTCGAGCACCACCGAGCCCGCGGCCCGGCCCACCGCTTCCATCGCCATCGCGCCGAACAGGTACGGCACCATGCCGCCGATGAACAGGCCGATGATCACCATGTGGTTCGACAGGTCGAAGGTCAACGACCTGCCCGCGGCCTCGAGCGCGTGCGTGTAGTCGGCGAACAGCACCAGCGCCGCGAGCCCCGCCGAGCCGATCGCGTAGCCTTTCGTCACCGCCTTGGTGGTGTTGCCGACCGCATCGAGCGGATCGGTGATGGCGCGCACCGAGTCGGGAAGATCCGCCATCTGGGCGATGCCGCCAGCGTTGTCGGTGATCGGGCCGTAGGCGTCCAGCGCGACGATGATCCCGGTCATCGAGAGCATCGCCGTCGCGGCGATGGCGATGCCGTAAAGGCCGGCCAGTGCGTACGAAGCGAGGATCGCGAAGCACACCGCGATCACCGGCCAGGCGGTCGCCTTCATCGACACGCCGAGCCCGGCGATGATGTTGGTCGCGTGCCCCGTCGTCGAGGCCTCCGCGATGTGCCGCACCGACTTGAACTGCGTGCCGGTGTAGTACTCGGTGATCCACACCATGAAGCCGGTGAGAGCGAGCCCCACGGCCGCCGCGCCCCACAGGTGCCAGATGGTGATGAATTTCATCGCCCCGGCGACCTCGAACGGCACGCCGGCGACGATCTCCCCCATCATCACCTGGGTGATCGGCCAGAACGCGATCAGCGCGAGGATCCCGGCGACCCACAGCCCGCGGTAGAGGGCTGGCATCACGTTCTTCTCGCCGGGCTTGGCGCGCACGAACCAGGTGCCGATGATCGACGCGATGATCGCGAAGCCGCCGATCGCGAGCGGATAGATGAGGGCGTTCGGACTCGCGTTCGGGGCCTTGATCATGAGCGCGCCGAGCAGCATGGTGGCGATGATCGTCACCGCGTAGGTCTCGAACAGGTCCGCCGCCATGCCGGCGCAGTCGCCGACGTTGTCGCCGACGTTGTCCGCGATCACCGCGGGATTCCTCGGGTCGTCTTCGGGGATGCCGGCCTCGACCTTGCCGACGAGATCGGCGCCGACATCCGCCCCCTTGGTGAAGATGCCGCCGCCGAGACGCGCGAAGATCGAGATCAGCGAGCCGCCGAAGCCCAGCCCGATCAGCGGCTGGATGATGCGGCTGAGCTCGGCCTTGTTGGCGGCGTTGGCGTAGAGCAGCGCGAAGTAGCCCGCGACGCCGAGCAGCCCCAGGCCCACCACCAGCAGCCCGGTGATCGCGCCGCCGTTGAACGCCACCTGCAGCGCCTCGTTCAATCCGGTACGGGCGGCTTCCGCGGTACGGACGTTCGCCCGTACTGAAATATTCATGCCGATGATGCCCGACGCCCCGGAGAGCACGGCGCCGAGGAGAAAGCCCCAGGCGGTCGCCCAGCCGAGCGCCGGCACGAAGCCGATGACGAGGAACAGGATCGCGCCGACGACCGCGATGGTCTTGTACTGCCGCCACAGATAGGCGATCGCCCCCTCGCGCACCGCGGCGGAAATCTCGCGCATGCGCTCGTTGCCGTCTGGCAGCCGCAGGATGCGCGCGATCTGCCACACGCCGTAGACGATCGCGATGAGCGCGCAAGCGAGCGCGAAGACGAGGCCTGCGGACATGCTGGGTCTCCCTGGAAAGGGCGAAATCTTATCAGGTCAGCGCGGCCAGGGCGCGCGCCTTGATCTCCTCCACCGAGCCGAGGCCCGGGAACCTGCGCACGCGCGGCGCAGCGGCCTCGCCCGAGGCGGCCCAGCGCGTGTAGTACTCGACCAGCGGCCGCGTCTGGGCGCGGTACACCTCGAGCCGCTGGCGCACCGTCTGCTCCTTGTCGTCGTCGCGCTGCACCAGCGGCTCGCCGGTCGCGTCGTCGCGGCCTTCCACCTTCGGGGGATTGAACTTGACGTGGTAGGTGCGGCCCGAGGCGAGGTGCACGCGCCGGCCGCCCATGCGCGTGATGATTTCGTCATCGGGCACGTCGATCTCGAGCACGAAATCGATCGCCACCCCGGCCTCCTTCAGCGCCTGCGCCTGCGGGATGGTGCGAGGAAAGCCGTCGAAGAGATAGCCGCGCGCGCAATCGGGCGCCTTCAGGCGCTCCCTGACCAGTCCGATCACGATCTCGTCGGGGACGAGCTGTCCGGCGTCCATGACATTTTTCGCCGCCAGGCCGAGCGCGCTGCCTGCCTTGAGCGCCGCGCGCAGCATGTCGCCGGTGGATATCTGCGGAATGCCGAATTTCTGCGTAACGAACGCGGCCTGGGTGCCCTTCCCCGCGCCGGGCGGGCCGAGCAATATGAGGCGCATGATTGTCCCCCTTTGTGCGTGGAAATTATGCTTTTCGCTCTTCGCCTAGCGGGGCCTGATCGAACAGGGCGCGCACCTGGTCCAGGTCGCGCGGCGTGTCCACGCCCGGCGCAATCACCGATTCGCTCACGCACACCGCGATTCTGCAGCCGTGCCACAGCGCGCGCAGCTGCTCGAGCGCCTCGACGCGCTCGAGCTCGCACGGCGCGAGAGCGGCATAGCGTTTCAGGAAGCCCGCGCGGCAGCCGTAGATGCCCGCGTGGCGATACCAGCTTCCCCCCGGCTCGCGCGGATGCGGGATCTGCGACCGGGAAAAGTACAGCGCGTTGCCCCTGGCGTCGAGCACCACCTTTACGACATTGGGATTCGCGAGCGATTGGGCGTCCCGGATCGGGTGGCAGGCCGTGGAGACGTCCGCATCGCGACGCTGATCGAGCAGCGCCGCCACCGCGGCGATCAGCGCGGGCTCGATGAGCGGCTCGTCGCCCTGCACGTTGACGACGATCTCGTCGTCGGCGAGGCCGAGGCTGCGCGCCGCCTCGGCGACCCGGTCGGTTCCGCAGGCGTGGTCGGCGCGCGTCATGAGCGCCGCATGGCCGTGCGCGCGCACCGCGCCGGCGATCCGCTCGTCGTCGGTCGCGACGTGCACGGCCCGCGCGCCGCTCGCCAAGGCGCGCTCGCACACGCGCACCACCATCGGCCTGCCCGCGAGATCGGCGAGCGGCTTGCCGGGAAAACGGCTGGAGGCGTAACGCGCAGGGATGACGACGCTGAACCGGGTGCCCGGCTTCACGCCACTTCTTCTTCGGGCGGCAGCTTTCGCGCCTCCTCCTCGAGCATCACCGGGATGCCGTCCTTCACCGGGTAGGCAAGCCGGTCGGGCCTGCACACCAGCTCGGCCGCCTCCTTGCGGTACGCGAGCGGCCCCTTGCACAGCGGGCACACCAGGATCTCAAGCAGCTTCGGGTCGACGGCGGCGCTCATCGAGCTTCCTCAGCAACCAATCGCCAAACGCGGGGTCGAGCTTCGCCGTCACGGGAAACACCCACCACTGGGGCCGGGCGGCGCCGCGCAATTTTACCGCGTCCTTCTCGGTCATCACCACCGGTGCGCCGTCGCCGAACTCGAGCTCGCGCGGCTCGAACCGGTGATGGTCGGGAAACGGGTGCGGCACCACTTTCAGGCCAGCGCGGCCGAGCTGGATGAAGAAACGGTTCGGGTCGCCGATTCCGGCGACCGCGTGCACGCTCTGGCCGGCGAGCGATTTCAGCGGCCAGCGGTCCCGGGAGTCGGTCATGCGGTGAAGCGTCTCCCCTTCCAGGACCATCGAGAATCCCTTCACCGCGCCGGTGCCGTGCGCCACCACCGCGTCGACCGTCTTCAGCCGGGACACCGGCTCGCGCAACGGCCCCGCGGGGAGCAGGAATCCGTTGCCGAAGCCGCGCGCGTCCACCACCGCGATCTCGAGGTCGCGGCGCAGGCGGTAGTGCTGCAGGCCGTCGTCGAGCACGAGCACGTTCACCTCCGGGTGCTGGGCGCGCAGCGCCTCGATCACGCGCACGCGCTCGGGCCCGACCCAGACCGGGCAGCCGCTGCGCCGCGCGAGCACGATCGGCTCGTCGCCCACCTCGGAGGCCTCCGAGGCGATGGTGGCGGCGCGCGGCGCCCCGACGCTTGCGCCGTGGCCGCGCGAGACGATCGCGGGCGACCAGCCCTTCGACCTCAGGAGCTCGGCGATCCACAGCGCGAGCGGAGTCTTGCCGCTGCCGCCGGCGACGAGATTTCCAACCACGATCACGGGGATCCCCGGGTGAGCGCTCTTGAGCAGGCGCGCCCGATAGAGCAGCCTGCGGATCGAGACGACGAACCCGAACGCGAGGCTTGCCGGCCACAGCAGCCTGGCGAGCGCCGCGCGGCGATACCAGTGCTTCACCGCGCTACTTGGCCGATTGCGTGGTGAACGTGATCTGCGTCAGCCCGGCGAGCCGCGAGGCCTCCATCACGCGAATCACGGCCTGGTGCGGCGATGCGGCGTCGGCGCTGATGACGACGATCGGCTCCCTGAGCGCGGCGCCCGCGCGCCTCAGCTCGTCGGCGAACTGCTCGATCGAGCGGAACGTCATCGGGCTCCTGTTCACCACGTACTGCCCCTGGGCGTTCACCAGCACCGTGATCTCGTTCGGCCGCTCGAGCTGCCGCTCGGCGTCGGCGGTCGGCAGGTTGATCTGCAGCTCGGTGTACTTGGAGTAGGTGGTGGTGATCATGAGGAAGATCAGGATCACCATCATCACGTCGATGAGCGGCACGAGGTTGATCTCGAGCGGCTCTTTTTCCTTGCCGCGCTGGAAGTTCACCTAGCCTCTGTGCGGCGGCGGCTGGAAGTCCAGGCGCTCGCCGTGCACGATGTCCACCAGCTTCGAGGCGAGCTGCTCCATCTCCACCACGAAGCCGTCCACCTTGTTCTTGAAGTGCCGATAGAAGATGAGCGAGGGGATGGCGATCGCGATGCCGAACGCGGTGTTGTACAGCGCCACGGAGATGCCGTGCGCGAGCTGCTGCGGGTTGGTGCCGGTGGGCGACTGCGAGCCGAAGATCTCGATCATGCCGATCACCGTGCCGAACAGGCCCAGCAGCGGCGAGGCCACGGCGATGGTGCCGAGCGTGGTCAGGAAGCGCTCCAGCTCGCGCGCCACCCCGCGGCCGGTCTCGTCGATCGCCTCCTTCATGACGTAGCGCGAGCTCTTCTGGTTGCGCATCCCCGCGGCGAGCACCGCGCCGAGCGGCGAGTCCTTCGCCAGCTTGCCGAGGACATCGTCCGAGACGCCCTGGCGCTGGTAGACGGCCATCACCTGCTCGAGCAGCCGGGGCGGGACGATCTTCGCCTCGCGCAGCGTGATCGAGCGCTCGATGATCAGTGCGACGGCGATGACGGACGTGAGCAGCAGGAACCAGATCGGCCAGCCCGCGGCCTGGATGATGGCGAACAACGGTTTCCCCTAGTTCTTGTGGCCGCCGACTTTAGCCAAACCCTTGCCCTGCCGCAAGTTTCTGCGCCGCATCAAAACCACGTTTGCAGGCGCCACAGCGGCAACATCGGCGGTGCGCGAAACTTGCGCGGCAAACGGACCCGCGGATATCCACAAAAATCTGTGGATAAGTTTGTGGATAATCGCTGAACAGTTGCATTCGATAGACGCGGGAATCCGGGTAAGTCGGTGGCGATCAAAATTTGAGCAGCCTTTTTCCCCGGCCGAACAGCACGTTACGCAAAAGAATCGGGTTCCGCGAGGCGGTTGGCGCGGCGCCGCACGCGCAGCGGTGCGAATGTGGATTAGTGTAGGCGCGCTGCGACCCGCCAAACCCCAAGCCGGACGAGCAATTGCCCCCCTTTACGCCCCCCGCGGCGGCCGTCCTGAGCGTCTCGGAGCTGCTGAGGAGCGTGCGCGACACGCTGGAGAGGCGCTTCCCCCTCGCGTGGGTGCGCGGGGAGCTTTCCAACTTCAGCCGGGCGCCTTCCGGCCACTGCTATTTCACGCTCAAGGACGACGCGGCGCAGGTGGACTGCGTGATGTTCCGCGGCCGCGCCGCGGCGCTCGACTGGGAGCCGGCGAACGGCCTGCAGGCCGAGGTGCGCGCGCTTGCGACGCTCTACGAGCCGCGCGGCCGCTTCCAGCTCAACGTCGAAGCGATGCGCCGCGCCGGCCTCGGGCCGCTCTACGAGCGCTTCCTGCGGCTCAGGGACAAGCTCGAGCGCGAGGGCCTGTTCGATCCCGCAGCCAAGCGCGAGCCGCCCCGGCTGCCGCGCCGCATCGGGGTGGTCACCTCGCTCGCCGCGGCGGCTCTGCGCGACGTGCTGACCACGCTGGCGCGGCGCAATCCGGCGATCCCGGTGATCGTCTATCCGGTGCCGGTGCAGGGCGAAGGCGCCGCCGAGCGCATCGCCGCGATGCTCGCCGCGGCAAGCGCGCGCGCCGAATGCGACGTGCTGCTGCTGGTGCGCGGAGGCGGCTCGATCGAGGACCTGTGGCAGTTCAACGAGGAGAGCGTGGCGCGCGCGATCCGCGCCTCGGCCATCCCGGTGGTGGTCGGCGTCGGGCACGAGACCGACTTCACGATCGCCGATTTCGCCGCCGACCGCCGCGCTCCGACGCCGACCGCAGCGGCCGAAATGGCCGCGCCCTCGCGCGCCGAGCTGCTCGTGCGCCTCGCCGAGGCATCGCGCCGCCTCTCGCGCGAAGCGCGCCGCCGCATCGAGTACGCCATGCAGGCGGTGGACGGCTTCGCGAGGAGGCTGGTGCACCCGGCGGCGCGCCTGCAGGCGTCGCGCCAGAGCGTGGCGCATCTGCTCGCACGCCTTTCCACCGCCGCCGCAAGGCGGCTTGAAGCGGCGGCAGCGGAAATCGGGCGGCTGCGCGCCAGCCTCTCGGGGCTCGACCCGGGCGCGGTGCTGGAGCGCGGCTACAGCATCACGCGCGACCAGGTGGGCAACGTCATTCGCGACGCCGCGCGCGTGCGCGAGGGCGAACGCCTGCGCACCACGCTCGCCAAGGGCTGGCTCGAGAGCGAGGTGAAGAAAGCGGGCAGCTAGCGCGCGCCGATCAGCCGCGCGGCGCGTCCCACATCCTTTTTCTTGACCCAGAAGATCGCGCCGAAGCGGCCGCTGCCGGCGGTGACGGCGTCGAGCGCAGTGAGGCCGATGTGCGCCTTGGCGAGCTTGCCGAGGATGCCGGCGAGCGCGCCGACGCGGTCGGCCCCCTGCACCAGGAACACGGTCTTGCGCGCCGAGATTCTCAGTCCCGCCTTGCGCGCCGCGCTCAGGAACGCGGCCCGTTTCTTCGGGATGAAATCCACCTGCGCGCCACCGCCCGCCGGGAAGCCAGTGAACGCGAGCAAGTCGACGTTCGCCGCCTTCAGCGCCTCGAGCAGCTTCGCTCCCGCACCCGCGCGATTCGGCACTTTCATCGAGTAGTAGTCCGCCTTGCGTATCGAGGCCATGGTTCCTCCTTGAGCGTCTGGTGAGGGGGCCTATAATTCTGCGCTCTCCATGGGCCACCGGCTAACCAAGATCGCGACGCGCACCGGCGACGCGGGCGAGACCGGCCTCGGCGACGGCACGCGCGTGGCGAAGGACGCCGCCCGCATCCAGGCCCTGGGGGACATCGACGAGCTGAATTCCGCGATCGGGGTGGTGCTCGCCGAGAAGGTGCCCGCGAAGCTGCGCGCCGAGCTCTCGCAGGTGCAGCACGACCTTTTCGACCTCGGCGGCGAGGTGTGCATCCCCGGCCATTCGATGATGACGCAAGCGCACGTGATGCGTCTGGAAGCGCTGCTCGACGCGTATAACAAGAACTTGCCGGCGCTCAAGGAATTCATTCTGCCGGGCGGCACACGCGCGGCGGCCGCCGCCCACCTCGCGCGCGCGGTCTGCCGGCGCGCCGAGAGAAGCCTCGTCGCCCTCGGACGCCGCGAGGCGGTCGGCGAGCGGGCGCGCCAGTACCTGAACCGGCTCTCGGACCTCCTGTTCGTCCTCGGGCGCGCGCTCAATCGTGCCGGCCGCGGCGATGTGCAGTGGCGCCACGAGCGCAAGAAACCGTGAAGCGTTGAGCTCCGACCCCCTCGCCGGCCTGCTCGCCGCCTGCGCAGCCGCTAGAATGGCTGATGCCCCGCAGCGAGCTCACCACGCGCTACCGCGTCCTCATCGTCGACGACGAGGAATCGATGCGGCTGCTGCTCGCGCGCCTGGTGTCGCGCGACCTCAAGGCCGAGGTGCAGCTCGCCGGCACCAGCGTGCAGGCGCTCAAGCTCGCCGGGACCTACGCCTACGACGCGATCCTGCTCGACCTGCTGATGCCCGGGCTCGACGGCTTCGAGGTGCTGGAGCGCATCCGCGAGCGCACGCCGAATGCGGCGACCCCGGTGGTGGTGGTTTCGGTGCTCTCCGACAAGGCGAGCATGGACCGCGCGCGCGAGCTCGGAGCGAACGCCTACCTGGTCAAGCCGGTGAAGCGCACCGAGCTGGTCTCGACCGTCAAGGCGCAGCTCGCGGCGCGCACCCGGCGCGCGCGCGCGTCCTAGGCCTGCTGCTCGACGAACGCCGCCTCGCGCTTCTTGCGGATCGCGGGAAGGGCGATGATCACCAGCAGGAAGAGCGAGGCGGCCAGGAACGCGGCCGAAATCGGCTTCTGGAAGAACACCAGCGGGTCGCCGCGCGACAGCAGCATCGCGCGCCTGAGGTTCTCCTCCATCAGCGGCCCGAGGATGAAGCCGAGGATCATCGGCGCGGGCTCGCACTCGAGCTTGACGCAGATGTAGCCGAACACGCCGAAGATCGCCATGATCAGCACGTCGAAGGGGTTGTTCGACAGGCTGAACACGCCGATCGCCATGAACACCAGGATCGACGGATACAGGTAGCGGTAGGGCACCGACAGCAGCTTCACCCACATGCCGATGAGCGGCAGGTTGAGGACCACCAGCATCAGGTTCCCCACCCACATCGAGGCAATCAGGCCCCAGAACAGTTCCGGCTTCTCGGTCATCACCTGCGGTCCCGGCGCGATGCCCTGGATCATGAGCGCTCCGATCATGAGCGCCATCACCGGGTTGCTCGGGATGCCGAGCGTGAGCATCGGGATGAAGGAGGTCTGCGCTCCTGCGTTGTTGGCCGACTCGGGGCCGGCGACGCCCTCGATCGCGCCCTTGCCGAACTGCTCGGGGTGCTTGGAGACCTTTTTCTCCACCGAGTAGGCGGCGAACGAGGACAGCAGCGCTCCGCCCCCCGGCAGGATGCCCAGGCACGATCCGAGCGCGGTGCCGCGCAGCACCGGCGCCCAGGCGCGCTTGAAGTCCTCCTTGGTGGGAAAGAGGTTCGTCACCTTGCCGGTGAACACCTCGCGCGCGCCCTTGTGCTCGAGGTTGGCGACGATCTCGGCGATGCCGAACATGCCCATCGCCACCACCACGAAGCCGATGCCGTCGGAAAGCTCCGGG
Organism: Betaproteobacteria bacterium RIFCSPLOWO2_12_FULL_68_20; assembly: GCA_001770655.1. Lineage (GTDB taxonomy): Bacteria > Pseudomonadota > Gammaproteobacteria > Burkholderiales > SG8-39 > 2-12-FULL-68-20. The sequence goes on along the minus strand of MERQ01000080.1, from coordinate 70,824 downwards.
ATATCGAAGGTGAAGCGCAGCACGCCCGAGTTGACGTCGGTGCCGATCAGGCCGAGCAGCAGCCCGAGCAGCACCATCGCGATCGCCTTGATGAGCGAGCCGGAGGCGAGCACGGTCGCCCCGATCAGCCCGAACACCATCAGCGAGAAATACTCGGAAGGCCCGAACTTGAGCGCCACCTCGGCAAGCGGCGGCGCCGCCACGGCGATGACCAGCGTCGCGACGCAGCCGGCGAAGAACGAGCCGAGCGCCGAAACCGCGAGCGCCGGCCCGGCGCGCCCCTGGCGCGCCATCTGATAGCCGTCGAGGCAGGTGACCACCGATGCGGCCTCGCCCGGGATGTTGACCAGGATCGATGTGGTCGAGCCGCCGTATTGCGAGCCGTAGTAGATGCCGGCCAGCATGATGAGCGCCGGCACCGGGGGCAGGTTGAAGGTGATCGGCAGCAGCACGGCGATCGTCGCCACCGGCCCGACCCCGGGCAGCACGCCGATCAGCGTGCCGAGCAGCACACCGATGAACGCGTACAGGAGGTTGAGCCACGAGACCGCGACCCCGAATCCCATCCAGAGGTTGCCGAAAACGTCCATCGCACTCCCCTCAGCGGATCGGGCAGGAGTCCATAAAATCGGGGCAGATCGGGAAAGGCAGCGACAGCGCCTTCACGAACACCAGGATCGAGAACACGATCAGCACCACGTACAGGATCGTCACCTCCTTCCACTTGAACTCATGGCCGCCGAATGCGCTGATGAACACCAGCACCGCGGTGGCGAGGATCAGCCCGAGCGGCTTCATCAGGTAGCCGTAGGCGATGCCGGAGGCAACGACCAGCACCAGCGGCCTCGCGCCGGGCCGGAACAGCACGGCGAGGACCGACAGCAGCGCCGCCGCCGCGAGCATTCCATAGTCGGAATTCCTCGCGTAGCGGAAGCTGAGCTGGGCGGCGACGTAGAAGATCACAACCCCGATGACGAAGTCCGCCGCATTGAAGGAAAGCCGAAGGGATGCGCTTGCGCCCTTCAACCGGTAACGGTTCGCGAGAACAGAGAGTATGAATGCGGCGGCGAGAATTCCGGATTCGGCGCTGCCGGAGAACGAGCGGCTTGCCCATGCCGCGAGCGCAAGCGAAGCGACGCCGATTGCCAGGTCCTTCGCACTGAACGGGATGCGTCCTGCCGCGCTGTCGGTAAGCCTGGAAAAGAACGCGCGCAGGAAAATCACCGCGCCGAGGCTCGCCAGCATTCCGCCGAGAACCGCGGGGAAGTAGGCGGGACCCATGCGCACCGCCGTTCCCATCTGGTATTGCGCGACCGCCCACAGCATGAAGAACAGGCCGACCACGACAAACATCAGGCCCGCCCAGAAGTCCTTCGAATTCCTGATTTCCATCGGTCTCCTCCACGCCGCTGTGCCGCGGTCTTGTGCGCAAAAAGTGTAACATGCGGCCCGTCGCAGCCGGCCCGCGCCAGATGTCAGTCCCGCGCATCCTCCTCCTCGCACTGCTGGCCGTCCTCGCCTCGGGCTGCGGCAAGCCGCCGCAGCTCGCGCCGCTTGCTCCCGACGCCGTGGTGCTCGCCTTCGGCGACAGCCTCACTTACGGTACCGGCGCGAACGAAGAGGAAAGCTACCCGGCGCAGCTGGCGAACATCATCGGCAGACGCGTCGAGCGCGCGGGCGTACCGGGAGAAGTCACCACCCAGGCGCTCGCGCGGCTGCCCGCCGCGCTCGAGGAGCACTCGCCGAGGCTGCTGCTGCTCATGATCGGCGGCAACGACTTTCTCAGGCGCCTGGGCAAGGAGCAGGCCGAGGCGAACGTGCGCGCCATGGTCAAGCTTGCGAAGGACCGGGGCGTGGACGTGGTGCTCATCGGAACGCCCGAGCCCGGCTTCACCGTCAGCCCGCCCGGGTTCTACGCCAACATCGCAAGCGAGTTCCGTATTCCCTACGAGGAGGATGTGATCGGCGCGGTGCTCAAGGATTCGAGCCTCAAGTCCGACCAGATCCATCCCAACGCCAGCGGCTACCGCCTGGTCGCCGAGCGCGTGGCCGAGCTGCTCAGGAAGAGCGGCGCGATCTGAATTCGACGTCCCCGTAGAACGCTTCGGCCCGCTCGCCGGTGTTGTCGGTGTCGGTCGAGACGATGACCGCGTTCACCGCCGGCACCGGCGGGCGCGACGGTCCGAATGCGCGGCGGTAGTCCACGGCCACGTCGCGCTCGTACGCCACCCAGCGCCCCAGCCGCGCCGCGCCGCTCTCCACCACCACCATGCGCACCCGGTCGGTGTAGGCGTTCGGGGCGAAGGTGCCGGCGGGAGCGCGCGCGTCCCACACGTAGCACAGCGCGGCGAGCGGCAGATCCTCGCCCCAGAACAGGCGCGCGAGGTCGAGCTTGAAGCGCTCTGCGGCCGGGAGCGTGGCCGGATCGACGTCGAAGCCGACGTAGAGCCGCACCGGGTAATCGTCGCCCTCCTTCGTGGCGAGGTCGCTCTTCGCGAGCAGGTTCGTCACCTTCCAGCGCCAGCCAACGATCGGGTAGCGGCCCGCATCCACCCGGAGCCTGCGGATCAATCCGGCCGTGGCGGCGTCGGCGCGGGCGCGCAGCACCGTGCGGCGATCGTCCTCGACGAGCGAGTACTCGGTGAGCCGCGGCCGGTTGGCGAAGGCGTAGGGGCGCAGCCACTCCGGCAGCGCCGCCCCAGGAGCGAGCGACGAGAACCGCATCGCTTCCACCGTGTGTTCCGAGGCGAAGCCGGGCGCGGCGCCCAGCGCCGCGAGCGCGCCGAGAAAGCGGCGCCGCCTCACCGCCGCTCCAGCAGCCGGCTCGCGCGCAGGCGCTCGAGGTCCTGCGGCCGGTCCACGTCCCAGACGGTGCGCAGCGCGCGCCAGCGCCAGCCGAGCTTCGCCAGCTCGAGCGCGGTGCGCGAATAGACCTGCGGGCCGCCCCACTCCAGGCCCGCGAACAGCCGCGGCGAAACGCGGCGCAGCCCGATCAGCGCATAGCCGCCGTCCTCGGCCGGCGCGAGCACCGCGTCGCACCCTCCCCTGAGCAGCTGCGCCGCCCGCCGCAGGTCCCGCGCGCGCAGCTCGGGGCAGTCGGCACCGATCAGGATCGCCGCGCGATGCGTGCGCAGGCCGCGCGAGAGCGCGCGCAGCATGCGCTCGCCCAGATCGGCGCCGTGCTGGCCGCGGAGCTTCACCGCAAGGAGCTGCGCGCAGTACCGAAAAAACGCGTGCCGGCAACGCGGCGTGCAGTGCAGCTCGACCGGACCGCAGCCCGCCGAGAGCGCGGTGCGAAGCGCGCGCAGCGTGAGCCGGGCTTGCAGCCGCGCCGCGCCCCAGCCGCCCAGCCGCTGCGCGAGGCGCGACTTGGCGCGGCCGGGAAGCGGAGCGCGCGCGAATACGAGCACCGCGATCCCGCCGCGCCTCACCGGTACCGCTCGGCCAGGCGCGCCGGATCGGCGCCGAGCGCGAATTCGAGCCGCAGCCGCCACATCAGCCAGACGGTGCGCAGCACGCCGCGCGACTCCCAGCGGCGCCCCGAGGTCGCGACGCGCTCGCGCAGGCAGGCGGGCGCACCGCGGCGCCTCATCGCCCGGCTGAACGCGACGTCCTCCATGAGCGCGATCTCGGGGAACCCGGCGAACGCCTCGCGCCGCACGAAGATCGCCTGGTCGCCGGTGGCGATGCCGCTGAGCCGCGAGCGCAGGTTCATCGCGCAGCCGACCCACTTCAGCAGCGCATGTCTGCCTTCGATCGCGACATCGAAGCGGCCCCACACGCGGCTCGCGAGCGCGTCGAGGACCGGCCTGTCCGCGTCCGGCGGCAGGCGCGTGTCCGCGTGAAGGAACAGCAGCGCCTCTCCCCTCGCCTCGCGAGCGCCGGCATTCATCTGCGTCGCGCGCCCTCGCGCGGCGAGGATCAGCCGATCGCACAGCGGCTGCGCCAGCTCGGGCGTGCCGTCGTCGCTCGCGCCGTCGGCGACGATCAGCTCGTGGCCGCGCGCGCGCAGCGGCGCGAGCGCCTCGAGCGCCGCGCGGATGATCGGCGCTTCGTTCAGCGTCGGGACGACGATCGAGAGCCTCATCCGCGCATCCAGGCCAGGATCCTCTCGGCCGTGCGCAGCTGCCAATCCGGCACGTGGGCCCTCTTCCACGCCCCGGCGGCGTACTTGTTCGCTTCGGCGAACGTCGGGTAGATGTGGATGGTGCCCAGGATCCGGTTCAACCCGATGCCGTTTCGCATCGCCGAAATGAACTCCACGATCAGGTCCGCCGCGTGCTCGCCGACGATGGTCGCGCCCAGGATGCGGTCCTTGCCGGGCACCGAGAGCACTTTCACCATGCCGTGCGCTTCGCCGTCCGCGATCGCGCGATCGAGGTCGTCGATCCCGTACACGGAGACCTCGTAAGGGATGTCGCGTTCCTTCGCCTCGATCTCGTTCAGCCCGACCCGGGCCACCTCGGGCTCGGTGAAGGTCGCCCAGGGGATCGCGGAATAGTCGGCGCGGAATCTCCTCAGCGGCGCGAACAGGGCGTTCACCGAGGCGTACCAGGCCTGGTGCGAGGCGGTGTGCGTGAACTGGTACGGACCCGCCACGTCGCCGCAGGCGTAGATGTTGGGATAGATCGTCTGCAGGTACTCGTTCGTCTCCACGGTGCGCGCCTTCGTCGTCGGGATGCCGAGCTCCTCCAGGCCGTAGCCCGAGGTGTTCGCCACGCGTCCCACGGCGCACAACAGCTCGTCGAATTCGATTCTCGCTTCTCCGCCTGCGTGCTCGCAGACGAGAATCTTCCTCCCGTTCCCGGCGAGGACCTGCCGGGCCCGGTGACCGACCCGCACGTCGACGCCCTCCTCCTCGAAGCGCCGGCGCACCATCTCGGACACCTCCGGGTCCTCGCGCGCGAGGATCCGCGGCAGCATCTCGATCTGCGTCACCTTCGAGCCGAAGCGCGCGAACGCCTGGGCCAGCTCCGAGCCGATCGGCCCGCCGCCCAGCACCGCGAGCCGGCCCGGCAGCCGGCGCAGCCCCCAGACGTTGTCGGAGGTGAGAACCTCGATCGACTCGATGCCGGGAATCGGCGGCACGAACGGGCGCGCCCCGGCGGCGATCACGATCGCGCGCGTCGCCAGACGACGCGTGCCCCCGCTCCTCAGTTTCACTTCGACTTCCCAGGGCGATACGATCCTCGCTTCGCCCTCGAGGCATTCGACGCCCAGCGCCGTGTAGCGCTCGATGGAATCGTGCGGCTCGACCGCCTTCACCACGCGCTGCACGCGCTCCATCACCTCGGCGAAGTCGAATTCGGCGCTCGCGCCCTTCAGACCGAAGTCCCGCGCGCGCCGGATCTGCGCCAGCAGCCGCGCCGACCTGATGAGCGCTTTCGAGGGCACGCAGCCGGTATTGAGGCAGTCCCCGCCCATGCGGTGCTTTTCCACGAGCGTCACCTTGGCGCGCACCGCGGCGCCGATGTACGCCGACACCAGCCCCGCCGAGCCCGCGCCGATCACGATCAGGTTGCGGTCGAACCGCGCCGGCCGCCGCCAGCGCGCGTACACCTTGCGCGCCTTCGCGGCGTCCACGACCTTCTTGGCGGCGAGCGGGAAGACGCCGAGCAGCGCGAACGCGCCGATCAGTCCCGGAGACAGGATCCCGGCCGGCGAGTCGATCGCCGCGAGCTGCGTGCCGGCGTTCACGTACACGACGGTCCCGGCGAGCATCCCGAGCTGGCTCACCCAGTAGAAGGTCCAGGTGCGCATCGGCGTCAGCCCCATCGCCAGGTTGATGACGAAGAACGGCACCGCCGGGATCAGGCGCAGCGTGAAAAGGTAGAAGCCGCCCTCCCTCTCGAAGCCCTGGTTGATCGCGCGCAGATGCCGCGCGAAGCGCTGCTGCACCCAGTCGCGCAGCACGAAGCGGCTGGCGAGAAACGCGAGCGTCGCTCCGATGGTGGAGGCGAAGGAGATGATCAGCGTTCCCCAGGCGAGCCCGAAGATGCCGCCCCCGACGAGCGTCATCAGCGCCGCGCCGGGCAGCGAGAGCCCGGTCACGGCGACGTAGGCCGCGAAATAGCCGAGCGCGGCCTGCCACGGATGCGACCGGTAGAAGGACTGGATCGCGGCCTGCTGCGCCTTCGCGTTCTCGAACGTCAGGTAGCGATGTCCGCCCGCCGCGAAGAACGCCGCAACCAGCACCGCGACGACGGCGAGAACCAGCAACCGGGATCTGTTCACCGAATCCTCCCTGCCCGCCGGCGCTACGCGGCGCGGCGCGCAGAGGCGATTGTATGCGGGGCTTCGGGACGCAGCGCCTGGCTCATCGCGTAGGACGGCCCGCCCGCGATGCGCTCGAAATACGAGCGGTGCGCGTCGGAGCCGGCCGGCCATTGCGCGAGAAAGCGGCGATTCCAGGCGGCGGCGTCGTAGTCGATCGGCACGGCCTCGACGAACAGGTCCCCGGCGCGCACTGCGTAGAGCGCGAGCCGGCTCGGCTCGATCGAGATGCGCGTGGCGAGGCCGAACGAGGTGCCGCGGAAATTCGGCATGCCCGCGGCGCCGTTGTTCGCCACCGCGCGGCCGCCCGCGAAGCGCTGCAGCACCGGCAGGCAGGTGTGGCTGCAAGCGAAGATTCGCGCATTCGCGGCGGCGAGCGCCGCCGCCCCTGCCGCGGCGCCGTCCGCGGTCGCGAGCCGCTCCTGCGAGAATCCCCAGCCGGCAAGCGAGTCGGCGTCGCCGTGCACCACGGCGACGCGCTCGCCGCCGACCTCGGCGACGAGGTGCATCGGCAGCGCCGCGAGCCGCTCGAGCAGCCGCGGAAACGAGCGCGCCGTCGATCGCAGCCGCTCGATGATGCGGTTGGAGTGCTCGACCGTGGTCCCGCCCACCCATTCCGGATAGGCGCACCCGCAGCCCGCGGCGGCGTCCGGCCGCGCGAGCTCGGTTTCAACATTGCCGCGCGTCGCGCGGTAGCGCAGCACCGACTCATCGATCAGTCGAAAATCCTCCGCGTCGACGTCGAACCAGTGAAAATCGCCGTTGAAGATCAGCGCTTTCGCGCCGGGCTCGCGGTCGTAGAGCTCGGCGAGGCGCTGCAGCGCGAACGGGTTGCCATACAGGCCGCCTGCGACCCAGAGCGTCTCGACGCTGAGCTGCGCGGGTCCGCGCAGCGCCTCCGCCCGGTAGCGGTAGGAGACCGGGCAGAAGCGGCCGGGAACCGCGTCAGCCATCGAGCGCGCCCCCGCACGACGAGCCCTGCCCGGCGGTGCAGCCGTAGCAGTGATCGCGCACGGCGACCGGGTTGCCCGAGAGGTCGCTGCCGATCAGCTGCGAAAGATGCGTACGCTTTCGGCCATGGACGACGAGCGGCAGGCCGAGCATCTGGTTGAAGTCGCAGTCGTACACGTAGCCCTGCCAGTCGACCGAGAGCAGCGTCTTGCACATCACCGCTTGCAGATTCTCGTCGCGGTGCGCGCCGCGCAGCAGCGCCATGTACTCGTTGAACTGGCCGCGCGAGACGAGCGTCGAGCCGAAGCGCTGGATCGGCATGTTGGCCATGGTGTAGAGCCGGTTGAAGGCGACGCCGTGGTGCTCGCCGAGCACGCGCCGGTAGTCCGCCTCCAGACCCGCCTGCGGCGGGGGCAGCGTAGGCCCCTGCGGGTTGTAGACGAGGTGCAGCTCCAGGCCGCTCGACGGGCGGCCGTAGCCGAGGGCGTTGAGCCTCCTCAGCGCGCGAATGCTTTTCTCGAACACGCCCTTGCCGCGCTGGCGCGCCACGTTTTCCTCCAGGTAGCACGGCAGCGATGCGATCACCTCGACGCGCTCGGCGGCGAGGAACTCAGCCAGATCCTCCTGCCCGGGCTCCTCCAGGATGGTCAGGTTGCAGCGGTCCAGGACATGCACGCCGAGCTCGCGTGCGCGCGCGACCAGCCGGCGAAAGTGCGGGTTGAGCTCGGGGGCGCCGCCGGTGATGTCCAGCCTGCGCACCGCGCTGCAGCCGAGGAACGCGAGCACGTCCGAGATCGTCTCGCGCGACATCATCTCCTTGCGCTCGGGGCTCGCGTTGACGTGGCAGTGCAGGCAGGCCTGGTTGCACTTGTAGCCCAGGTTCACCTGCAGGGTCTCCAGGCGCGAGCGCCGCAGGTCCGGAAAACCGTACTGCCGCATCAGGGGAAGCGTCGCGTGCATGGTCGTCAGTCGGGGCCGGCGCCCGGGGCTTACAGCGTTAAAACAGCTACGGCGGGCGCGCTATTCCGGATGCGGCGCGCTCAAAGCGTACCGGTCGCGCGCTGCGCCTGCTCGTCGAGAAATCCCATCAGCCGCAGGCTGGTCGCGCGCAGGCGCTGCGACAGCATCAGCACCAGCTCCATCAGGATCTTGGCGCCGAGCATCGGCTGCTCGACGATGATTCGCGCCAGGGCCTCCCGGTCGAGCACCGCGGCGAGCGTCGGCTCGATCGCCACGCAGGTGGCGAAACGCGGCTCGCCATCGATCATCGACATCTCGCCCAGCGTGCGCCCGGCCTCGACCGTCGCGATGACCTGGGGGGTGTTCCAGCGATCGCGCTTGCGCACTTCGACCCTGCCTTCGACGATCATCAGCATGAAGTCGCCGCCCTCGCCCTCGTGGATGATCTCGGCACCCGGCTCGGCACGGTACACGTCCATGAAATGCGCGAGCAGCCGCACCTCGGCCGGCGAGAAGTTCTCCAGCAGCGCGCACTTCGGGATGAGCGCGTGCATCTGCGCGGCGAATCCCGTCGCGTCGCCGAGGAACTCCAGGTGCGCGAGAGATTGCGGGCGATCTGCCATGGCGCCCGCGATTATCGCTTACCTGCCGCGCGCGCGGTGCTTCATCGCCTACTTGCGCTGCTTGCGGCGCTTTTTCACCGCGTCGGCGAGGGTTTCGATCACCTCGGCCGAGTCCTCCCAGCCCAGGCAGGGATCGGTGATGCTCTGGCCGAATTTCAGTGGCTTGCCGGGGTGCAGGTCCTGGCGCCCTTCGAGCAAGTGCGACTCGACCATCACCCCGACGATGCGGCGATCGCCGCCGGAGACCTGCGCCGCGACCTCGCGCGCGACTTCGACCTGGCGCCGGTACTGCTTGGACGCGTTGGCGTGCGAGCAGTCGATCATCAGCCGCTCGGGGAGCTTGGCGCGCTCGAGCTCGGCGCAGGCCTCCCTCACGCTCGCCGCGTCGTAGTTCGGGGTCCTGCCGCCGCGCAGGATGATGTGGCAGTCGTCGTTGCCGCGGGTCTCGACGATCGCCACCTGCCCGCTCTTGTGCACCGAGAGGAAGTGGTGCTTCTGGCGCGCCGCCAGGATGGCGTCCACGGCGATCCTCACGTTGCCGTCGGTGCCGTTCTTGAACCCGACCGGCGCCGAGAGCCCGGAGGCGAGCTCGCGGTGCACCTGGCTCTCGGTGGTGCGCGCCCCGATGGCGCCCCAGGAGACGAGGTCGCCGATGTACTGCGGCGAGATCACGTCGAGGAACTCGCAGCCGGCCGGAACGCCGGCGCGGTTGATGCGCACCAGCAGGTCGCGCGCGATCCTCAGCCCCTCGTTGATGCGGAAGCTGCCGTTGAGATACGGATCGTTGATCAGTCCCTTCCATCCCACCGTGGTGCGCGGCTTCTCGAAATACATCCGCATCAGGAGCTCGAGTTCCGCCCCGTGCCGCTGCCGCTCGGCGGCGAGCTTTTCGGCATAGGCGAGGGCCGCCTGCGGGTCGTGGATCGAGCAGGGCCCCATCACCACCAGCAGCCGGTCGGAGCGCCCGTGCAGGATCTGTCGCACCTTGCGCCGCGTTTCGGCGATCAGGGTCTCGACCGGCGTGCCCTGGATCGGGAAGAAGCGTATCAGGTGCTCGGGCGGCGGCAGCGGAACGATGTTCTCGATGCGCTCGTCGTCGGTGAGCGAGGTCCTGTCGTCGGGGACCAGGCCCAGGTAGCCGTCGGTGGGTGTCGTCATGGTTGCTCCCTGTGCAAAAAAAAACCGCCAGGCTTGCGGCGCTGGCGGTTCTCTTGGACTCGTCGGGGTGAGCTTAGCCGGTCCCTTCCGCCAGCAGGCGCGGGAAGAAAAAGTAAAAGCCGAAGAACCGGCGGCTCATGGGTCCGGATTCAAGCATGATTTCCCGCGCCTTGTCTACTTGGGCCAGAGGACCATCTGGGTGCAGCGGAACTGCGCGATCTTCGCCGCAGTCGCCTCGACGCTCACCACCGCGTCCCACACCTGGGTGGTGCGCCCCAGATGCAGCGGCGTCGCGCGGCACCGGATCGCGCCCTCGCGCACTGTGCCGAGGAAGCTCGCCTTCAGCTCGATGGTCGTGAAGCCGCTCGCGCCCTGAGGCAGCCGGCGCACGCAGCCGTAGCCGCAGCTCGTGTCGGCGAGCGCGATCACCGTCGCCGCATGCAGGTAGCCGTTCGGCGCCATCACGTCCTGGCGCACCTCGAGCCGGCTCTCGACGCTCCCTTCCGAGACCGACACGATCTCGACCCCGAGCAGCCCCGGCAGGTGGCGCGCGCCGAACGCCCTGAACTGCTCAGTTGTCATCCCCGGACGAATGCCGGACGTTTTCTCGTTCATGGCGGGCCGGATTCTACCGGTCAGCACTCGCGCGGGTCCGCTGCCGGGCGCGCAATTTGCTCCGGCACAGGGGGCATGCTAGGTTTTCGTTGGGAAAGCAGTTCCGGCGAAAAAAAGCAGCCAGGAGGTAACAATGTCGTCGAACGTCGCTATTCCGGTCGCGGGCTTCAAGGACGTCTACGACGTCTCGGGCGTCGAGAAAGCCCTGCAGGAGCTTTCTCCCGCAGCCAACGAGGCGCTGCGCGCGCTGTACGAGAAGATGGTGCGGCTCGGCGGGCAGCGTTTCACCGTCAAGCCCTCGGCGCTGCCTCCGATGCAGGACCTGTTCGAGGATCTGCCCAACTTCACCGAAGTCCTCGAGGACATCCGCAAGCAGCTCGCGCTGTGCGTCGACTCCGCCGACTCGGTCGAGCTGCCGCCGATGCTGCTGCTCGGCGAGCCGGGCATCGGCAAGACCTTTTTCGCGCGCAGGGTCTCCCGGCTCCTCGGCACCGGCTTCGGCTTCGTGCCGATGAGCTCGCTGACCGCGGGCTGGATCCTTTCCGGGGCCTCCTCGCAATGGAGGAACGCCAAGCCCGGCAAGGTATTCGACACGTTCCTGAACGGCGAGTACGCCAACCCGGTCATCGCCGTGGACGAGCTCGACAAGGCGAGCGCAGAGAGCCAGTACGATCCGCTCGGCGCGCTCTATGAGCTGCTCGAGGCCGACACGGCGACGCGCTTCGTCGACGAATTCGCCGAGGTGCCGATCGACACCTCGGGCGCGGTGTGGATCGCGACCGCGAACGACGCATCGCGCATCCCCGAGCCGCTGCTCGACCGGCTGAACGTCTACGAGATCGAGCCGCCAGGCGAGGAAGGTTCGGCGCGCATCGCTAGCGCGATCTACCGCGAGATCCGCAACGCCCACGACTGGGGCAGGCGACTTCCGCATGCCCCTTCGCAAGCGGCGCTCGAGAAGCTCGCGGCGCTTTCGCTGCGCGAGATGCGGCGGGCGATTCAATCGGCTTTCGGCAACGCCAAGCTCGCCGGGCGCGACCAGATCGAGCCCGCGGACATTCAGGACCCGCGCGGCAAGAGGCAGAGGATCGGCTTCTAGCCGCTCAGAGCCGTTCCGAGACCCACGAGCTCACCGAGCGCAGCGCGGCGGGCAGCTTCGCCGCGTCGGTGCCGCCGGCCTGCGCCATGTCGGGCCGCCCGCCGCCCCTGCCGCCGACCTGCTGCGCGACATAGTTGACGAGCTCGCCGGCCTTCACCCTGGCGGTAAGGTCGGGGGTCACGCCTGCGACGAGCGCCACCTTCCCGTCGCTCACCGCGCCGAGCACGATCGCCGCCGATTTGAGGCGCTCCTTGAGCTGGTCCATCGTCTCGCGCAGCGTCCGCGCGTCCGCCCCCTCCAGCGCCGCCGCGAGCACCTTCGTCCCCTTCACCTCGACCGCCTGCGCGGCGAGGTCCTCGCCCTGCGAGGAGGCGAGCCTGGACTTGAGCCGCGCGAGCTCGCGCTCGAGCGACCTGGCGTTGTCGAGAACCTGGGCGATCTTCGCGCTCACCTCCCCGACCGGTGCCTTGAGCACCGCGGCGGCCTCGGCGAGCTTCGCCTCCTGCTGCTGCACCCAGGCGAGCGCGCCTTCGCCGGTCAGCGCCTCGACGCGGCGCACTCCCGCCGCCACGCCCGACTCCGACACGATCTTGAAGAAGCCGATGTCGCCGGTGCGCGCGACATGCGTGCCGCCGCACAGCTCGGTGGAAAAGTCCCCCATCGACAGCACGCGCACCTCGTCGCCGTACTTGTCGCCGAAGAACGCAAGCGCGCCGGCGCGGATCGCCTCCTCGTACTTCATGATGCGCGCCGTCACCTCGTAGTTGCGCTGGATTGCGCCGTTCACCAGCGCCTCGACCTTGCGGATCTCGTCTTCGGTCATCGGCTGCGTATGCGAAAAATCGAAGCGCGTGCGCTCCGCGTCCACCAGCGAGCCCCTTTGCTGCACGTGCTTGCCGAGCACCCGGCGCAGCGCCGAGTGCATGAGGTGCGTCGCCGAGTGATTCCACATGGTGCGGCGGCGCGACACTGCGTCCACCTGGGCGCCGGCCTCCTCGCCCGCGCGCAGTACGCCGGTCTTCTGCGTGCCGCGGTGGCCGAACACCTCGGCCTGGATCTTCTGCGTGTCCTCGACTGCGAACGATCCTGCGGGCCCCGCGAGCTCGCCGCGATCGCCGACCTGGCCGCCCGATTCGGCGTAAAAGGGCGTTCGATCGAGCACCACCACTCCGGTCTCGCCCGTGCCCAGCTCCGCGACCGGCGTGCCTTCCCGGTACAGGGCGAGCACCTTGCCGCGCGCGGCGAGCGTCTCGTAGCCGCGGAACTCCGTCTTGCCGCCCGAGTACTCGAGCCCGGCGGCCATCGAGAACCTCGAGGCGGCGCGCCCCCGCTCGCGCTGGCCGTCCATCGCCGCTTCGAATCCCGCCATGTCGATTCTCACCCCCCGCTCGCGGCAGATGTCGGCGGTGAGGTCGACCGGAAAGCCGAAGGTGTCGTAGAGGCGGAACACGGTGTCGCCGTCGAGCAGCTTCTCGCCCGAGGCGAGCGCCGATTCGAGCACGCTCATCCCGTTTTCCAGCGTTTCCGCGAAGCGCTCCTCTTCCTGCCTGAGCACCCCCGCGACGCGCTGCCTGTCGTTGCGCAGCTCCGGGTAAGCGTCGCCCATCGCCTTGTCCAGGTCCTCGACGATGCGATGAAAGAACGGCCGCTTCTGCCCCAGCTTGTAGCCGTGGCGGATCGCGCGCCGGATGATCCGGCGCAGCACGTACCCCCGGCCCTCGTTTCCCGGAATCACGCCGTCCACGATGAGGAAGCTGCAGGCGCGGACGTGGTCGGCGATCACGTTGAGCGAGGGATTTTTCAGCTGCTTCTGCCCGGTTTCGCGCGCCGCAGCCCGGATGAGATCCTGGAACAGATCGATGTCGTAGTTGGAGTGCTTGCCCTGCAGCACCGTGGCGATTCGCTCCAGGCCCATCCCCGTGTCGACCGAGGGCTTGGGCAGCGGGTGCAGCACGCCCTTGTCGTCGCGGTTGAACTGCATGAACACGAGGTTCCAGATCTCGACGTAACGGTCGCCCTCGGCTTCCGGGGATCCGGGCGGGCCGCCCTCGATGCCCGGGCCGTGGTCGTAGAAGATCTCGCTGCACGGCCCGCACGGCCCGGTGTCGGCCATCTGCCAGAAATTGTCCGACTGGTACTTGTGCCCGCCCGGCTTGTCGCCGACGCGGATGCAGCGCTCCCCGGGAACGCGGATGCCCTTGGTCCAGACGTCGTAGGCCTCGTCGTCGGTCTGGTACACCGTGATCCAGAGCCGCTCGGCCGGCAGCCCGTAGATCTTCGTGAGCAGCTCCCAGGCGAAACGGATCGCATCCTTCTTGAAGTAGTCGCCGAAGGAGAAATTGCCGAGCATCTCGAAAAACGTGTGGTGGCGCGCGGTGTAGCCGACGTTCTCGAGGTCGTTGTGCTTGCCTCCGGCGCGCAGCGAGCGCTGTGACGTGACGGCGCGCGTGTAGGGGCGTTTCTCCCTGCCGAGGAACACGTCCTTGAACTGCACCATGCCCGAGTTGACGAACAGCAGCGTCGGATCGGCCGCCGGCACGAGCGAGCTCGAGGGCACGAGGGTGTGACCCTGGGAGCGGAAATACTCGAGGAAGCTCGAGCGGATCTCGGCGCTCTTCATCGAGCCAATTGTAAAGGATGGCTGCGGAACGACGCCGCCCCGCAGCCATCCTCGAGGCTCACGCGGCGAGCCGCCCGTATTTCACGAGCCGCGCGCGCACGCCGTTCATGGTGCGCTCATGCGCGGCTGCGAGCTCCTGCAGCGCGCGGCCGGCGTCGAACGAGGCGAGGAGCTTGCGGTCCTCGTCCTCCGTCCACGGCTCGCCGGTCTTCGGCGGCAGCTGCGCCTTGCGGGTCTCGAAGCGCGCGCTGCGCTCCAGGGCGGAGGCCGCCTCGTAGAGCGCGCGCACCACCTGGGGCCGCTGGTACGGCGACCCCGGCGGGAACACTTCGCCCGAGTCCGGGTCGACCCCGTTGGCGAGCGCGCGCACCAGCTCGAGTGCCTGTGCTGGATTCATGCCGATCACCCCCTTTCCACGCCGCGGCGAATGACGCGGCGTACGAAGATGAACGTCTATACAGTGTCTTCGGATGACGCGCCAAGCGCGCGCCGGATGGTGTCGTACGAAAAACCGCGGCCCTGCAGGAAGCGCGCGCGCCTGGCGCGCTCCTCGCGCGCTGTGGCGGGGCCGCGGTACTTGCGGCTCAGGATGGCACGCGCCCGCTCGAGCTCGCCTTCCGAGGAAACGCGATCGACAAGCTCGTCGGGCACGCCTTTGGCCTTCAGATCCCGGCGGATCTTCGCCGCGCCGTACTTGCGCGACAGTGTGCGTGCGCGCTCTTCCGCGTAACGCTCATCCGACAAGTGCTTCCTGGAAAGAAGCTGATCGAGCAAGGCCTCGAGCGCCTCGGGTGACTCCGCGTGCGGTGCGAGCTTGCGGGCGAGCTCCGCCCGCGAATGCTCGCGCCGCACCAGGTGCCTGAGCGCCCGCGCCTTGAGCTCCGCAGGCGAATAAGGAGCCTTCGGTTTCACCCTTTCTTGCGCGCCGGCAGCCGCTCGACTTTGTTGTCCTCGTTGCCCGTCTCGACTGCGGCCGCGGGCACCGGAGCCGCCACGCCCGCCTTCTCGCGAATCTTCAGCTCGATCTCGCGGGCGAGCGCCGGGTTCTCCTTGAGGAAGTCGCGCGAGTTGTCCTTGCCCTGGCCGAGCCGGTCGCCGTTGTAGATGTACCAGGCGCCCGATTTCTCCAGCACGCCGAGGTTCACGCCGATCTCCAGCACCTCGCCCTCGCGCGAAATACCCTCCCCGTAAAGAATGTCGAATTCGGCCTGCCTGAACGGCGGCGCGACCTTGTTCTTCACGATCTTCACCCGGGTCTCGGCGCCGATCACCTCGTCGCCCTTCTTGATCGAGCCGATGCGGCGGATGTCGATCCTGACCGAAGCATAGAACTTGAGGGCGTTGCCTCCGGTGGTGGTCTCCGGGTTGCCGAACATGACGCCGATCTTCATGCGGATCTGGTTGATGAAGATGACCAGCGTGTTGGTGCGCTTGATGTTGGCGGTGAGCTTGCGGAGCGCCTGGCTCATCAGGCGCGCCTGCAGGCCCATCTGCGGCTCGCCCATCTCGCCCTCGATCTCCGCCTTGGGCGTGAGCGCCGCCACCGAGTCGATCACGATCACGTCCACCGCCCCGGAGCGCACCAGCATATCGGCGATCTCGAGCGCCTGCTCCCCTGTATCGGGCTGGGAGATGAGCAGGTCGTCGGTCTTCACGCCGAGCTTGGCGGCGTAGGAGACGTCGAGCGCGTTCTCCGCGTCGATGAAGGCGGCGGTGCCGCCCGTCTTCTGCACCTCGGCGATCACCTGCAGCGTGAGCGTGGTCTTGCCCGAGGACTCGGGGCCGTACACCTCGCACACCCGGCCGCGCGGCAGCCCGCCGACGCCCAGGCCGATGTCCAGGCCGAGCGAGCCGGTGGAGACCACCGGCACGTCCTTCGCCGCCTCGGCGTCCAGCTTCATGATCGAGCCCTTGCCGAACTGCTTCTCGATCTGCGACAGGGCGGCCGCCAAGGCCTTCGATTTGTTGTCATCCATGCTGTACCTCTTCTTTTGACGTCGGCATCTGCGGCGGGCGGGGCCCGGGCCGGCACCGGATACTGTATAAACGTCCAGGTATTGTAAGGGTTGACGGCTGGCTGTCAACCCGACGGTGGTAAATTCCGGTTTTCCCGAATCAGAACAAACCCTTGGAGACGCACATGGCAAAGCTCGCATTTCTCGGTCTGGGCGTGATGGGCTACCCGATGGCGGGCCACCTGCTGAAAAAGGGGGGGCACGACGTCACCGTATACAACCGCACCGCGGCCAAGGTCCAGCAGTGGGCGAAGGAGCACGACGGCAATTCCGCCCCCACCCCGCGCGAGGCGGCGAAGGACTGCGATTTCGTCATGATGTGCGTCGGCAACGACAGCGACGTGCGCTCGGTGGTCTACGGCGACAACGGAGCCTTGGCGGGGATGAAGAAGGGCGCGATCCTGGTGGACCACACCACCGCCTCGGCGATCGTGGCGCGCGAAGTCCACGCCAAGGCGAAGGAAAAGGGCATCGGCTTCGTGGACGCACCTGTCTCGGGCGGGCAGGCGGGCGCGCAGAACGGGCAGCTCGGCATCATGTGCGGCGGCGAGCAGCCCGATTTCGACAAGGTCAAGCCGGCCCTCGATCTGTATGCCAAGAGCTGCGCGCTGATCGGCGGTCCCGGGGCGGGGCAGCTTACCAAGATGGTGAACCAGATCGTGATCGCCGGGCTGGTGCAGGGGCTTGCCGAAGGCATCAACTTCGGCAAGCGCGCCGGCCTCGACATGGACAGGGTGTTCTCGGTGATCTCCAAGGGCGCGGCGCAGTCCTGGCAGATGGAGAACCGCTGGAAGCAGATGAACGAGGTCAAGTTCGACGGCTTCGGCTTCGCCGTGGACTGGATGAGGAAGGATCTCGGCATCTGCCTGGAGGAGGCGAAGAAGAACGGCGCGCGGCTGCCGGTGACGGCGCTGGTGGACCAGTTCTACGCGCAGATCCAGGCGCGCGGCGGCAGCCGCTGGGACACCTCCAGCCTCATGCACCTTCTTGCGAAGGATTAATTGGGGTCAGATCAACTTTTTCCCGAGTTGTGCGTTTTGGTGGCATGACGGCGTGGAAAGTCATGCCCCAATGGCCCGGCGACCGCGGCTAGATTTGCCGGGCGTAGCTCGGCACGTAGTGCAGCGCGGCAACAATCGGTGCGCCTGTTTCGGGGCGCATGGCGACTATCGCCTGTATCTGTCATGCCTGCGCAAGGCATCTCGGCGGTGCCTATGCCAGGTCCACGCGTACGTTCTGATGACCAATCATGTGCACCTTCTCGTGACCCCGCTCGCTTCCGGGGCGGTATCGCACATGATGCAGGAAGTCGGAAGACGCTATGTGCGGATATTCAATGAGATCCACCAGCGAACGGGCACTCTCTGGGAAGGACGATTCAAAGCGTCGCTGATCGATAGCGATTCATATCTCTTCACCTGCCACCGCTATATCGAACTCAATCCGGTACGCGCAGGCATGGTCGACGATCCAGGCGCCTACCCATGGTCGAGCCACCGACACTACGCTCATGGCGTTCCCGATCCGCTGGTCACGGAGCATGGCCGGTTCATTGCACTCGCTCCGGACGCCCCTGAGCGTCGCGCCCAGTTCAGAGCGATGTTCCAAGACAGCTTGGCGCAAGAGGAGCTCGCGAAGATACGAGCCTTCACAAAAACGGGATGGGCGCTCGGCAGCGAGCGCTTCGTGAACGAAATTGAGCGGATCCTCGGCCGCTCGGTCAGGCCACCAAGACGCGGTCGACCGCTGAAATCGGGGAAGACCGCCGAGGACACCGGGGAACGAACCGCGTCCGAAATGTTGATCTGACCCCATTTCTTAGTTCTCGACCAGGCTGCGCACCTGGAATCGGCCGTCGTCGCGGAACAGGAACGTCTCGAGAAACCTGAGCGAGCTCTCGCCGCGGCGCACGAGAAGGTTGGGCGCGGCGAACGGCGCGGCGCGGCGCACGCTGTCCATCGCGCGTTTCTCGAGCGCAGTGAAGCCGTTCGAGCGGCGCACCGACACGCGAGCGAGTCCGCCGTCGCGGTCGATGCTGATGTCGAGCACCACCACCGACTTGAGCATTTGCGGAAGCGAATCGGCCAGCAGCTCCGGATTGGACTGCGCGACGCGGGTCGCGAACAGCTTCTTGTAGCCGTCGAGCGTCAGCACCGGCAGCGGCGATTCAGAAGGAGGCGGAGCTGCAACGGCAGGCGCGGGCGCCGCCGGCGGCGGCTTCGGGGCCTGCGCGCAGCCTGCGGACAGGGCGGCGAGAAATACGGCAACGCAGGCTCGTGATCGCATCGCGACGCTCGGCGCGACCGATGCAATTCCCGTACCCGTCGCAAGTGCTCGATTAATCTGCCCGGCACGATCCGGCGCGTAGCCTCAGCCCGACGGACGCGGCGCCGATGCGCGCTGCAGCCGCCAGGTGGCGAGCGGCCCCAGCAGCCCGCCCAGCCCGAGCGTCGACCAGGCGACGCCCCAAGCAAAGGCATCGGCCGGGGCCTCGCCCGCGCCCGCGAGGTCGAGCGCCCAGCCGAACACCACCGGGCTCACCACGCCGGTGCCGAAGCCGAGCACCGAGCGCACCGCGTAGGCCGCGCCCAATATGTGCGGCGGCACGCTCTCCGCGATCACGGTCGAGTGCACCGAGGAGTCGGCGATCCCGGCGAGGTTGTACAGGCACGCCAGCGCGACCAGCAGCCCGGCCGGGAGCGCGATCAGCCAGCCGATCGAGAACGAAAGCGCGAGGCTCGCCGAGGACCACAGCAGGATGGTCTGGGTGCGCCCCCAGCGGTCGGCCATGACGCCCCCCAGAATGCTGCCGCCGATGTTGGCGACGTAGGTGAGCGCGCCGAGCGAGATTCCGGCCGCCGCGGCCTGGGCCGGGCTCATGCCGCCGGCGACGAACGAGGCGGTGAGGAACGCTGGCAGCCACGCCCAAAGCCCGAGCAGCTCCCAGCTGTGGAAGGTGTAACCCCACACTGAGAGCATGCCGTTTCTGTTTTTCAGCACCGCTGGGATCGAGGCGAGAACGGTGTGCCCCGCCGGCCGCGGATGCACGGTGTTCGGCGTGCCACGCAGCGCCACCACGGCGATCGCCCAGGCGAGCGCGGGCATCACCGCGAGCACCCAGAGCGCGCTGCGCCATCCGGCGAAGGTCAGCACGAGGCCCGCCGTGCCGAGCGCGAGCGCGTAACCCGCGCTCGAAGCCGCGATCAGGAAGCCCATCGCGCGCCCGCGCCGCTGGCGCTCGACGTTGTCGTTCACCATCGCCAGCACCGGCGTGTAGTAGCCGCCCTGCGTAAGCCCCGTGAGCGCATGCAGCCACAGCGCCGACCAGAAGTCTTCGACGAACACGACGAACAGGATCGGAGTGAGGAACCCCGCCACGCCGGTGACGAGGAACGCGCGCTTGGCACCGAAGTGATCGGCCAGGAAGCCGACCACGAACAGCGACACCAGGTAGCCGAGATGGAACGAGCCCTGGATCATGCCGGCCTCGCGCGCCGACAGTCCCCAGGCCTCGCGCACCAGCGGCAGCACCGCCGAGTACGCCACGAACCAGGCCGCCGACAGCACGCGGCTCGCGCACAGCCACGCGAGCCAGCCGCCCGAGCCGGGCGAGCTCAAGCTGCCGCGTGCGCGAGGCGGACCGGGATGCGGCGCGGCCCGAAGGGGCGGCCGAACGTCTGGAAGCGGCCGGCGATCCTCGCGCCGCAGGAAGCGCAGGCGCCGGCTTCGGTCAGGCGGTAGCCGCGGATGTCGTACCAGTCGCGCACGATGACCGCATTGTTGCACGACGGGCAGTAGGTCGAGCCGCCGGTTTCATCGTGCACGTTGCCGGTGTAGACGTAGCGCAGTCCGTGGCGCAGCGCGATTTCCCGCGCGCGCGTCAGCGTCGCCGCAGGGGTCGCGTGCACTTCGGTCATCTTCCAGTCGGGATGGAACGCGGTGAAATGCAGCGGCACGTCGGCACCGAGATTCTCCATGATCCACTTGCACTCGGCCTCGATCTCGGCCTCGGAATCGTTCTTGCCCGGGATCAGCAGCGTCGTGATCTCGGTCCAGACCTCGGTCTCCTTCACCAGGTAGACGAGCGTATCCAGCACCGGCTGCAGCCGCCCGCCGCAGATCCTGAAGTAGAAATCGTCGGTGAACGCTTTCAGGTCGACGTTGGCCGCGTCCATCTTGGCGTAGAACTCGCGCCGCGCCGCCTCGTGGATGTAGCCGGCGGTCACCGCCACCGTCTTCACGCCCTTCGCGTGGCAGGCGTCCGCGATGTCCATCGCGTATTCGGCGAAGATCACCGGATCGTTGTAGGTGAAGGCCACCGACTTGCAGCCGAGCTTCACCGCCGCGGCGGCGATCGTCTCGGGGCTCGCCTGGTCCATCAGCCGGTCCATCTCGCGCGACTTGGAGATGTCCCAGTTCTGGCAGAACTTGCACGCCAGGTTGCAGCCCGCGGTGCCGAAGGAGAGGATCGAGGTGCCGGGATAGAAGTGGTTGAGCGGTTTCTTCTCGACCGGATCCACGCAGAAGCCCGAGGAGCGGCCGTAGGTGGTGAGCACCATGCGGCCGTTTTCCATCTTGCGCACGAAGCACAGGCCGCGCTGGCCCTCGTGCAGCCGGCAGTCGCGCGGACACAGGTCGCACTGGATGCGGCCGTCGCCGAGCGCATGCCACCAGCGCCCGGGATGCGAGGTCTCTAGTTGGGGCCGCTTTGCGTCCATTTCACCACCCGGTAGCGCGACAGCCGGCAGCGCGCAAGGCGCGCCTCCGACGCGATGCCGGCCTTGCGTTTCAGCTCCTCGAGGAAGCGGCGCTTGTCGGGCAGGCTTTCCCACACCTGCGGCAGGTACGTCGCGCGCCTTCCCTCGTGCTCGAGAATGATGCCGTCCTCGCCGGCGCGGATCTGCTCGAGAAGATCGCCCTCGTCGGCGAAGCGGATGGGCTTCGGCGCCGAGAGCAGCGACACCTCGACCCGGCAGAGGGGCCATTCGTCGCGCGCGAGCGCCGGGAAACGCGGGTCGCGGAACGCCGCGCCGAGCGCGTTCTCGGCGACGTCCGTGCCGAGCGCGCGCGCCGGCTCGAGGCTGCCGATGCAGCCGCGCAGACGCCCCTCCCGCGTGAGCGTGACGAAGGTCGCGCCCGCCTGCGCGAGCCACGGCGCGCCGCCGCGCCCGGGCGCCTCGCCCAGCCCCAGCGCGTGGGCGATCGAGCCGCGCGCGATCGATACGAGCGTGCCGCCCGCCTCATCGTGCGACACAGCGCCGCCTTCGTCGAGCGCGAACGAGGAGTAGCCGACCACCCGGTCCTTGCCGCCCGCGGTATCACCGGAGTTGCACGCGGCGAGCAGCCGGATCGAGAGCTCGCGGCGTTTCGCCGCCGCGAGCAGGCCGTTGAGCGGCGTCGCGCCGCATGCCTCCTCGTGGTCGAGGTCGGTGACGAGGCCCGAGATGCGCGAGACGGTCGAGCCGTCGATGCGCCTGGCGTCGTCGTACGCGTGATAGTGCGACAAGTCGGTCGAGATCACGATCAGCGTCTCGGGTCCGCCCCACAGCCGCTCGATCACCTCGGCGACCTCGTCCACGCTCGCCGAGCCGACCGCGAACGGCGCAAGCGAGAAGTCGCCGAGAACCTTCTGCAGGAACGGCAACTGCACCTCGAGCGAGTGCTCGAGCGCGTGCGCCGGGTCGCTTTTCACCACCTGCGGCAGGCCCTGCACGGCGGCGAGCGCCGCCCGATCGAGTGGCACCACACCGAGCGGCGTGGCGAAGCCGTCCCAGCCGGGAAACGCGAGGCCGCGTACCGGTACGCGGTGCACCGGTCCGAGCAGGACCACGCGCTTGACGATGCCGCGCGCCGGCCCAAGCTCGTCGTAGGCGCGCGCCGCCACCGGGCCGGAGTAGATGTAGCCGGCGTGCGGGACGATCAGGACCTTGGGAAAGCCGAGCCGCGGCGCGAGGTGCTCCACCCCGCCGAGAAGCTCCTGCACCTCGGCGGCGAGCGCGCGCGCCTCGCCCGGATAGAACATCCCGGCGACTGCGGCGGGTCGGATTGCGGCCATGCTCCTATGTATGTCCGCCGTCAGGCGGCGTCAAGGCCTTCGATGGCTCCCTCGAGCGCCCGGACGACCGCCTGGCGGCGCACGGCTTCGCGGTCCCCGGAAAAATGGCGCGTCTCGCTGCGCACGGAACGGCCGTCGGCTGCCCAGGCAAGGCACACCGTTCCGACTGGCTTCGCCGCGGTGCCCCCCGAGGGTCCCGCGACGCCCGTGACCGCCAGCGCAATCGTGCCCTTGCCGCGCTCGAGCGCGCCGAGCGCCATCTCGCGCGCGGTTTCCTGGCTGACCGCGCCGTGGCGCAGCAGCGTCTCTGGCCTCACGCCGAGCAGCTCGCGCTTGGAGTCGTTCGAGTAGGCGACGAAGCCGCGCTCGAACCAGTCGGAGGAGCCCGGCACCGACGTGATCGCCTGCGCTACCCCGCCGCCGGTGCACGATTCGGCGGTGACGAGCATCGCGCCGGCCGCCTTGAGGCGGGCGCCCACTTGCGCCGCGAGCGCGTCGACTTCGCTCAAAAAAACAGCCTCTTGACAGTCGCCAGCACGACCAGCGCGAGGCCGGCGGCAACCAGGTCGTCGAACATCACGCCGAAACCGCCCTTGAAGCGCCGTTCGATGCTCCGGATCGGTGCGGGTTTCACCACGTCCAACAAGCGGAACAGCAGGAAACCGGCCGCCTGCCACGGAAATTCGCGCGGAACGATCGCGAGCACGAGCAGGAACGCCACGGTCTCGTCCCACACCATCGCGCCGTGATCGGGGATGCCGAGGTGGCGGCCGGTCACCTCGCACGCCCAGACGCCCAGCGCGAACAGCAGCCCGATGAGTGCGAGCAGCACCAGCGGCGCATAGGCCGGGCCGATCAGCCACCAGATCGGGATCGCGAGCAGGGCGCCGGCGGTGCCCGGCGCCCGCGGGACGAGTCCCGCGCCGAAGCCGAAGGCGATGAAGTGCGCCGGGTGGGAGAACGCGAACGCGGCGCCGGGGCGAAAGACGATCACGGCACGAAATGATCGAAGCCGCCGCGGGTCGGCACCGGCTTTCCCGACGCGTCGAGGACGGTGAGCTTCGCCTCGCCGGCCTGGATCGAGCCGACCCGCGCGAGCGGCAGCGCGAGCTCGCGCGCCAGTGCCTCGATTTCGGGGCGCGCGCTCTGCGGGGCGGTGAAGAGCAGCTCGTAATCGTCGCCGCCCGAGAGTACGCAATCGCGCTCCAGCGCGGGATCGTTCAATCCGGAGAACGCGCCGTGCTTCGGCAGCCTCTCGTAGTAGACCAGCGCGCCCGCCTCCGAGCGCTCGAGGATGTGGCCGAGATCCCCGGCAAGCCCGTCGGAAACGTCGATCGCGCTCGTCGCGACGCCCCGCAGCCGCTCGCCGAGCTCGACGCGCGGCTCGGGCTCGTGCAGGCGCTTCGCCGCCGCGGCGATGTCGGGACGTTTCAGGGCGAGCGCCGCCGCGCCCAGCTCGCCGGAGACCCAGATGTCGTCGCCGGGCCGCGCGCCGGCGCGGTGGTGCGCGAGCCCCGCCGGCACCTCGCCGAAGATCGTCATGTTGATGGTGACGAGCGGGCCGCGCGTGGTGTCGCCGCCGACCAGGTCCACCCGGTAACGGTCGGCGAGGGCGAACAGGCCCTCCGCGAACGCCCCGAGCCAGCGTTCGTCCGCCTCCTTGAGGGCGATCGCGAGCGTGGCCCAGCGCGGAGTGGCGCCGCATGCGGCCATGTCGGAGAGGTTCACCGCGAGCGCCTTGTGACCGAGCGAGCGCGGCTCGGCGCCGGGAAGGAAATGGCGGCTCTCGATCAGCATGTCGGTCGAGATCGCGAGCTCCATGCCGGCGTCGGGCTGCACCAGCGCGCAGTCGTCGCCCACCCCGGTGAGCGAGCGCCTCGGTGCCCGGGTGAAATAGCGGCGGATGATCTCGAACTCGTTCAGGCGATCTTTCTCTCGCGCGCGACCTCCTCGGGTCGCAGCGCGGCGGCCACCTTCTCGAGCACGCCGTTCACCAGGCGGTGGCCCTCGGCACCGCCGTAGCTCTTGCCGAGCTCGACGGCCTCGTTGATCACCACCTTGAACGGCGTCTCGCGGTGCGCCTGGAGCTCGAAGGTTCCGATGTAGAGGATCGCGCGCTCGACCGGCGAGAGCCTGCTGAATTCACGCTCCAGATGAGGAGTGATGAGCGCCTCGAGCTCGGCCGCGCGGCTCGTGACGCCCCGCAGGATCGCCTCGGCGAAGGGCGCGTCGCCCTTGGTGACATCTTCCAGCGTGCGCGCCTGCTCCTTCGGATCGCTTCCCGAAAGCTGCCAGGCGTATAGCGCCTGGAGCGCCTCTTCCCGCGCCCGGCGCCTAGCGGTTTTCATGCAGCCTCGCCTTCAGCCGCGCCATCTCCACCGCTACGCGCACCGCCTCGGCGCCCTTGTCGAGCCGCGCCAGCGCCTGCTTCTCGTCCTCGGTCGTGAGGATGCCGTTCGCGACGGGAATGCCGAAGTCGAGCGCCACGTCCATGACGCCTCGCGCCGACTCGTTCGCTACCAACTCGAAATGAAGCGTCTCGCCGCGGATCACCGCGCCGATCGCGACCAGGGCGTCGAAGCGCCCGGACTGCGCGAGCCATTGCAGCGCGAGCGGGATCTCGAGCGCGCCAGGCACGCTTTCCACCGTGACCTCGAGCGCGCCGAGCTTGGCCGCCTCGGCCTTCGCGCGCTCGAGCAGCTTCGCGGCTATGTCCTCGTTGAAGCGGCTCGCGACGATGCCGAGGCGCACGGCGCACCCCGCTCAGCGCCCGGGCAGCTCGGCGTAGGCGGAGATCTCGAGCCCGAAGCCCGCCATGCTCGGCATCTTGCGCGGCGCAGCCATCAGCCGCATGCGGCCGACGCCGAGATCGCGCAGGATCTGCGCGCCGATGCCGTAGGTGCGCAGATCCATTCCGCGCGCGGCGCGCTGCGGCCGCGTCTCCGCGAGGCGCGCCTCCAGCGCCTCCTCGGACTGCGTGCAGTGCAGGAGCACCATCACACCGGCCTCCGATCCTGCGATCGCGGTGAGCGCCTCGCCCACGCCCCAGGAGTGCGTGCCGCGGGCCGAGTCGAGCACGTCCAGCACCGAGAGCGGCTCGTGCACGCGCACCAGCGTCTCCCGGTCGGGCGCGGGCTTGCCTTGCACGAGCGCGAGATGAAACGAATGCGTCGGCAGGTCGCGGTAGGCGACCAGCCGGAAGCGCCCCCACGCGGTGTCGATTTCGCGCTCCGAGGCCCTTCGCACCAGCGACTCGGTGCGGCTGCGGTGCTCGATCAGGCCGGCGATGGTGCCGATTTTCAGGCCGTGCGCGGCGGCGAGGTTCACCAGGTCGTCGAGCCGCGCCATGGTGCCGTCGTCGCGCATGATCTCGCACAGCACCGCGGCGGGCGTCAGCCCGGCGAGACGCGCAAGATCGCAGCAGGCCTCGGTGTGCCCCGCGCGCACCAGCACGCCGCCGGGCTGCGCGATGAGCGGAAACACGTGTCCCGGCTGCACGATCTCCTCGGGCTTCGCGTCGCGCGCGGCGGCGACCTTGATGGTGAGCGCGCGGTCGTGCGCCGAGATGCCGGTCGCGATGCCTTCGGCGGCCTCGATCGACACCGTGAAGTTGGTGCCGTGGCGCGAGCGGTTCTGCTCCACCATCGGCCGCAGGCCCAGGCGCTGCGCGTGCTCCTCGACGATCGGCATGCAGACCAGGCCGCGTCCGTGGCGCGCCAGGAAATTCACCTTCTCCGGCGTGACGAAGTCCGCAGCGAACACCAGGTCGCCTTCGTTCTCGCGGTCCTCGTCGTCCACCAGGATCACGATGTCGCCGGCGCGGATCGCGGAAATGATCTCCGTGATCGGCGAGATGGCGGCGTTCTCTCTGCGCATGGCGGGATTATGAGACAAAAACGGGGCGTCCTGCGCCCCGTTTGCGGCCGGATTCGCGATCGCCTATTCGCCTTCTCCCGGCACCTCGGCCTCGCCCCCGCCGGTCTTCTCGCGGATGCGCGCCGACTTGCCCGAGCGCGCGCGCAGGTAATAGAGCTTGGCGCGGCGCACGTCGCCTTTTCTCTTCACCTCGATCGAGGCGACGAGCGGGGAGTAGGTCTGGAAGGTGCGCTCGACGCCCTCGCCCGAGGAAATCTTGCGCACGATGAAGGAGGAGTTGAGGCCGCGGTTCTTCTTGCCGACCACCATGCCCTCGAACGCCTGCACGCGCTTTCTCTCGCCCTCGACCACGTTCACGTTCACCACCACCGTGTCGCCCGGAGAGAAATCGGGGATGGTCTTGCCGAGCCTCTTGATCTCTTCCTGCTCGATTTGCCGGATCAGGTCCATGTTCAGCTCCTCGTGTCTCGCTGGAATTCCTCCAGCAGCTTCCTTTCTTCGTCGCTCAGCTTCCTCGCCGCGAGCAGATCGGGCCGCTTCAGCCAGGTCCGCCCCAGCGCCTGCTTGAGCCGCCAGCGCCGGATGTTCGCGTGGTGCCCCGAGAGCAGCACCTCGGGCACCTTCTCGCCCCGGTACGTCTCGGGCCGAGTGTACTGCGGGCAATCGAGCAGCCCGTCGGCGAACGACTCCTCGAGCGCAGACAGCTCGTCGCCGAGCGCGCCGGGGAGCTGCCGCACCACGGCGTCGATCAGCGCCATCGCCGCGAGCTCCCCGCCCGAGAGCACGAAATCCCCGAGCGAGAGCTCCTCGTCCACGCGTCGCCGCAGCAGCCGCTCGTCCACGCCCTCGTAGCGGCCGCACAGCAGCGTGAGCGCGCTTTCCTTCGCCAGCTCGAGCACCTTGCGGTGATCGAGCCGTTTACCCTGCGGCGAGAGGTAGATCACTCGTCCTCCGCCTTCATTCTTCGCCGCGTCCAGCGCCTTTTCCAAGGGCTCGGCGAGCATCACCATGCCCGGTCCGCCGCCGTACGGACGGTCGTCCACCGTCCGATAGTTGTCCGCCGTGAACTCGCGCGGATTCCACAGCGCGAGGCGCCACAGCCCCGCGAGCAGCGCGCGGCTGGTGATTCCGCTTTCGGTCACCGCGGCGAACATCTCGGGGAACAGCGTCACGACGTGAAAGCGGATCACCAGTCGGCTCCCCACTCCACCTCGATCCGGCGCTTCGCCAGATCGACGTTCAGGACCACCGCCGGCACCCACGGGATGAGGCGGCTTCGCTCGCCCGCCACCTCCATCACGTCGTGCGCGCCGCTCCAGAACAGCCGCTTCACCATCCCGAGCTTCACGCCTTGGCCGTTCACCACCTCGAGGCCCACCAGGTCCCCGAGGTAGTAATGCCCGTCTTCCGGCTCCGGCAGCGCCGCGCGCGGCACCGCCACGTTCTTTCCCTTCAGCTTCAGCGCCTGCTCGCGGGACTCGATCCCGGCGAGCTTCGCCAGCACCGTGGCGCCGTGAAGCTTCGCTTCCTCGACGCCGTACGCCCTGGCGCCGATGGTCCATTCCCTGGCCCCGGTGAGCGCGTCGCGCTCGGCGCCCTCGGGATCCACCTTCACCCAGCCGCGCAGGCCGTACGACCCGGCGACGCGGCCCACCTCGACCAGGCGATCAGGCGGCCTTCTTGGCAAACTGCTTCACGAGCCGCGCCGCGGTCGGCGAGAGCTGCGCGCCCTTCGCCTTCCAGTGCTTCAGGCGTTCCATGTTCACGCGCAGCGACTCGCGCCCCTCGGGCGCCTTCGGGTCGTAGAAGCCGACGCGCTCGATGAACTTGCCCTTCGCCGCGCGGCGCGAGTCCGCCACGACCAGGCTGAAGAAGGGCCGCTTGTTCGCGCCGCCGCGCGCCAGTCGAATCACCACCATTTCGGAACCCCGCCAGACCGCGAAAAGGCGCGGATTATACGGGAGAAATCAGGGAATTGGAAAGCTATGCGCGGCGCCCGCCTGGTAGCTTTACTGCAGATCCGCGCTTATGCCGTGTCGCAGTCATTGCTGATCCTTGCAATAGACCCGAAGCTCACCATTTGCTCCGCGTTCCACCGTTACAGGTTTTCCCGATCCCAGCACCTCGAGGAGCTTATTGTGTTCCTCTAACAATTTCTGAGCAAAGCCAACCCTTGCCATATACACGTCCGGGTGAACGATAGACAGTGGCCCGAAGTCGACGCGTCCAGCGAACGGACCGCCCCCGGTCGCAAACTCGGGTTTAGCGAAAATCATGATGTTTTGCCGGAGCCACCACATTACGTCAGCGTCGTCCCAGATCGTGCGGCGAATACAGTCAACCGGTTGAAATCCGCGCGCCTGAAAAATTTTCTTCCAGTAGCCTGGAAACTGTTCGTTCACATGATGATGCCCGCCCTGGAATGGTATCGCCGCGGAAAATAGAATGACGTCGGCATGAGAAGTCAACGACTCAATAAACCGGACCGCCGCATCGCGGCTCAAATGCTCGGCAACTTCGAGGCAAATCACCAGATCGAATCTTCTGCCCAGATCGAATGATTGTTCAAGGTCGAGGGTTGCAAGAAAATTCGCAGGAACCTTCGCGAGCTTGATATCCAGCCACTCCCCGTCGATGCCGAAAACGTCCTGGACTCCGAGGTCACGCGCACAGGCAAGCCAGGTGCCGATCCCGCAGCCCACATCGAGTATGGACTTTGGCCGATACAGGCCGAACAATCCGGACAATACTATGTGCGCGGAACGGCGATTGGCGTCCTCCTGATCGACAAGTTGGTGATGGTGGAGGTCGTGATAGATGTCGAATCGTTGGTCTACCGCCGCCAAAGTCTGATGTGCTTGGGACATGTCAGAAGCGGGTTTTCTGCCAGAGATCAAATCGAGCAAGAAGGATTTGAGTATGGACAATTGCACCTCCATTCTTACGCTCGTAAGACACTGTTAGTTGGTTCTGTTGCGGATCTTTGGACTTGGCCGGTTCTGCAGCACACGATCAATCGATCAATAGGTGAAAGTTGAAGCTTCATTGCCCATATTGTTGCAGGCGCCATTGACCAGAAATGCGGCTCGATACCCATTCACCATTGCATGAACGTTGCAGCGGAATTCCGCCTGGTATCCAACGTCGCCTGGTTGCACATGAACTGCATAGCCGTCGGGAAAGAACTTGTGGTAGTCGCTGGTTCTGCGCAGGCCGGGGTTCCAGCTGAATCCACACCAGGAACCCCAGTGCGGCAACCTCAGCATTCTGTACGGTACTTGTGTCGACGTGAAGAGCACCTCATCCTCAAAGAACCTTGTCCCCTCTTCACCATATAGCGCCGCCGGACCATGACTGACCAGATAGTCTTCCAAATGCCGCAACCAGACTTGATGTACATCGCTTCTTTCTTCCAGAATGCAAATGGAATCCTGAATGAAGTCGGCATTGCCAGAATACAGATAGTCGTCCTCGGTATGAAAAATGTAGTCGGTGGTTATCGTTTTGTAAGCTTTGTCTATTGAGCGCGGCTGCCCGAGATTGACTTCGTTGTATATCAGGTCAATGGTGTCGCCATACTCTTCGGAAATCCGGTCTCTCATTTCCGGTCTCGCGGAATCTTCCGCGACAATGAATCTCTCAATCGCATAGGTATTGAGTGACATGAAACTATCGATGGTTTGTTTGAGCAAGTCGAATCTTTCGTAGGACGTGATACATACGGTGACTGTCTTGTTCTGCGTCATCCGCGTTTCCCCGGTGTGCGCATCGCTCGCCCCCTCGGTGGCCACCTCAAACTGAAGAAGCCCCAAGATGGATCGGGAGCGTTCTGCGCGATGGAGGAGTCCGACGCGTTGTCCGGCTAAGCGCGGCGCCTGCCTTGAAGCTGAGCATCGATCAGCGCTCCGGCGGCGTGAGAGACGTTCCGCGCCGGCATGCGGACCCCCAGGATGGTGCTGACCTGCGCGCCCTCCATGAGGAGGAAAAGCTCGTCGGCCAGCAGCGCCGGCTCGCGGGCGCCAGCTAGTTCGCACAGCCCGGCAAGACGCGCGCGCAGCTTCGCCTTGTGGGACTCGATCACCCTCCTGGCCGGGTGATCCCGCTCCGTGATCTCCACCGCCGCATTCGCCATCGGGCAGCCTCGAGCACGCGGATCGGATACATGCTTGGCAAGCAATGCGAACGACGCCTGGAGCTGCTTGCGGGGCTCGCCGGGAAATTTCCGCGCCATCGAATCCCACGTCAGCCAGAATTTCACGTCGTGGTCGCGCAGCCACTCGGCCACCAGCTCATCCTTGGAAGGAAAGCTCCGGTACAGGCTCATCTTGGTGGTGTCGGCCCGGGCGGCGATGGTCTCGACGCCCACCGCGCGAATTCCCTTCCGATAAAACAGCTCGGAAGCGGTGTCGAAGATGCGCTCGCGGGCGCTCGGTCGGTCGCTGTTGCGTTTTCTGGCCATTCCAATGTTGTTCCGCTTGACTTGTGAGTTACCGGTCAGTATCGTAGCACGTCTTCTGGTAGTGGCTGGTCAGTATCCTCGCCCGTGCTGGCAGTCGAAGATGGCGCAACAGCGGCCAGGCGTAACCACCGTTCGGGGAGGGATGCGTGACGACGATTTGCACCGCAAAGCGGATCGGACGTGCCGCCGCCTGCGCCTTGGCGATCGGCTTGGTGTCCGGGTCGCCTCTCGCACAGACCCTGCTGGACGAAACGCTGTCAAAGCGACAGTTCCCGCCGACGTTAACGCCGCTCGCTACGCCCACAGCGGCGTCGCCGCGGCGCGCGCCCGAAACCGCGATCGAAAAAGTGACCTTGGATGCCAGCGCGCTGTTCGCTTTCGACACCCATGAGCTGCGCCCCGAGGGCCGCGCCGCGCTGGATGACTTCGTAGGCAGGCTCAAGGGCGCGACCCTTGGGATGATCCGCGCCGTCGGCCACGCCGATCGCCTGGGATCCGAAGCCTACAACCAGATCCTCTCCGAAGACCGCGCCGAAGCGGTCAAAGCGTATCTGGTCGGCAAGGGCATCGAGCCCGAGCGCGTGCGCGCCGAAGGCCGAGGCGTCGCGCAGCCCGTCACCAAGCCAGGCGAATGCATCGGCGGCAGGAGCGCGCAAGTCATCGCCTGCCTGCAACCCGATCGGCGCGTCGCCATCGAGGTCGCGGGTACCAGGGCGTCCACCCATTCAGGAATATGGCCGGCATTCGACCGGAATTGATGGTCAAGCGACTCAAGGAGTAGGATGAACTGGGATCGGATCGAGGGCGACTGGAGGCGATTCAAGGTCAACGCCAAGCTGCGCTGGACCAAGCTCACCGAAGAGCAGCTCAGCGCGGTCGCCGGCAGGCGAATGCTGCTCGCGGGCAGGATCCGGGATGCGTACGGCATCAGCGGGGACGATGCCGAGAGGCAGCTGGCCGACTGGCAGGCGCGCCTTTCGAACGAGCAGCTCGAGCCGAGGTGAATGGTCTTGGCACAAGCCCCGTCGGACGACGTCATCGACCTCATCGGCAGCATCGAGATGCACCGGCAGGAGATGGAGCGCGATACGGGGCTAGAGGCCTCGCGCAGCTATGCCCTCAAACGGCTTCAGGATGCCGCGCAATCCGAGCAGGTCCCGGCGAACCTCGACGCCTTGAATCTCGCCATCAAGCGGGTTCAGGCGCTGGGCAGCCGCGCGGTCCAGCGCCCGACGTTGCAAGCGGGCCGGCCGGCGCAATCCCGGCCCTCGCAGCGCGACGCGCAACGGCATCCGCAACGCACGCGCGGCAGACGCACGATGGGGCGCCAGGGCGGACGGTAGATCTACTAGGCGGCGGGACGACGACGGCCGGAGCGCGGGCTGGCCTTGCCGCGCACACCCTTCGAGTAGTCGAAGTCGTACTCGGCTCTCATGCCGTCGAAGACGTATCCGACCTTACGCTTCATGTCGCAATGCGCCAGGCGGCGATCGTCTGGACCTTCCCGGGCAGCTTGCTCAGGATGAGCTCCTTCAGTTGCACCTTCTTGCTCGCGTTGTCGATGTCGATGCCCACGAGATTTCCCTGCGCGTCGTAGTCCAGCACCACGCCCTCGGAAACCTCCCGGCTCTCCACGCTCGGCCGCTCGGAGAGATCGATGTAGAGCGAATCGGTCTCGGGATAGTAGTTCAGCTTCATGGCTTGAACCGCCGGTCGGGAAAGGCGTTGTGGATGATCACTTTATCCTCAAGCGTAACGACCCTCAGGCTCGCGCGGCGGTCGCGTTGACCGGGATACAATTCGCTCACCATTAGGAGGAGAGCCAATGAAAACCACACTAGCGCTTCGCGCCCTCGTGGTGGGCCTGTTCACATTCGCGTCGCTCTCTGCGCATGCGCAGGGTTATCCGCAGCGACCCGTCCGAATGATCGTCCCCTTCGCCGCGGGCGGGCTCACCGACGGCCTCGGGCGCGTGGTCGCCGTGTACCTCGGCGAGCGGCTCGGCCAGCCGGTGGTGGTGGAAAACCGCGGCGGCGGCGGCGGAACGGTAGGCACCGAGGCCGCCGCGCGCTCGACGCCCGACGGCTACACCATGCTCCTCGGCTCGCTCGAGGGTTACGGCATGACCAACACCGACGCGAAGCGACTCAACTACAACCCGGAGAAGGACCTCGCGCCGATCGCGCTCATCGCGCGCGCGCCGAACGTCATCATCGTCCATCCCTCGGTCAAGGCGAACACGGTCAAGGAGCTGATCGAGCTCGCGCGCGCCAACCCCGGCAAGATCCGCTACGCCTCGCCGGGGATCGGCAGCAACCCGCACATCATCGGCGAGAAGCTGAAGCAGACCTTCAAGATCGACATCGTGCACGTGCCCTACAAGGGCGGCGGCGCGGGGATCAACGACTTGATTTCCGGCCAGATCGAGATGATGTTCGCCGGGGCGGTCACCTCGGCGGGGCACATCAAGTCCGGAAAAGCGCGCGGCCTGGGGATCACCGGCACGATCCGCGTGCCGATGATTCCCGACGTACCGACGATGGAGGAGGCCGGGGTGAAGGACTTCGCGCTCGGGCCGATCCTCGGCACCTGGGCGCCGGTCGGGACTCCGGCCGAGGCGATCGCGCGGCTGACGCGGGAGGTCGTCGCGCTGAAGAAGCATCCCGAGTTCAGGAAGCGCATCGCGGACCTCGGCTACGAGCTGAGCGAGGACCTGACCGGCGCCGAGTTCGGGCGCTACATGGTCGGCGAGGCGAAGCGCTGGCGGGAGATGGCGGCGGGGGCGGGACTGTAGAACTAGCGCATCCCGGGGAGCATCCCCTTCATCCCGCGCATCATCCGCTGGAGATTCCCGCCCTTCATCATCTTCATCATCTTCTGCATCTGCTCGAACTGGTTGAGCAGCCGGTTCACCTCCTGAACCGGAACGCCCGCGCCCGCGGCGATGCGGCGCTTGCGTGAGGCCTTGATGAGCTCGGGCTTGCGCCGTTCCTGCGGGGTCATGGAGTTGATGATGCCGACGATGCGGCGGAACTGCCTGTCGTCCTGAAGCTTCGCCGGGTCGATCTGGCCGGCGAGCCGGGCGGGGAGCTTGTCGAGCATCGAGGCAACGCCGCCCATCTTGTTCATCTGCGCGATCTGCTGCTTGAAGTCCTCGAGGTCGAAGCCCTTGCCCTTCTTCACCTTCTCGGCGATGCGCTTGGCTTCCTCGAGGTCGACCTTGGCGTGCGCCTCCTCGACCAGCGACAGGATGTCGCCCATGCCGAGGATGCGCGAGGCCATGCGCTCGGGGTGAAACGGCTCGATGCCGCCGAGCTTCTCGCTCACGCCCGCGAACTTGATCGGCTTTCCGGTGACGTGCCGCACCGAGAGCGCGGCGCCGCCGCGCGCATCGCCGTCGAGCTTGGTGAGGATGACCCCGGTCAACGGCAGCCGCTCGTTGAACGCCTTCGCGACGTTTACCGCGTCCTGCCCCTGCATCGCGTCCACGATGAACAGCGTCTCGATCGGCATCAATACGCCGTGGAGATCCGCGATCTCGCGCATCATCTCCTCGTCGATCGCGAGCCTTCCGGCCGAGTCGGCGATCAGCACGTCGTGATAATGCGTCCTCGCGTGCTCCAGCGCGCGCCGCGAGATGTCCACGGGCTTTTCGCCGACCGCCGAGGGGAAGAAGTCCGCGCCGGCCTGCGCGGCGACGACCTTCAGCTGCTCGATCGCCGCCGGCCGGTACACGTCGCAGGAGACGAGCAGCACTTTTTTCTTCTCGCCGAGCAGCAGCTTCGCAAGCTTCCCGCAGGTGGTGGTTTTCCCGGAGCCCTGCAAACCGGCGACGAGAATCACCGCAGGCGGCTGCACGGCGAGATCGAGACCGACATTCGCCTCGCCCATCAGCGCGGCGAGCTCGCGGTGCACCACCCCGACCAGCGCCTGCCCCGGCGTGAGGCTGCCGACCACCTCCTCGCCGAGCGCCTTGGCGCGCACCGATTCGATGAAATGCTTCGCCACCGGCAGCGCGACGTCGGCTTCCAGCAGCGCCACGCGCACCTCGCGCAGCGCGTCGGAAATGTTGGCTTCGGTGAGCCGCGCCTCGCCGCGGATGCGCTTGGCGATTTGCGCGAGCCGCGCGGTCAGGTTGTCGAGCACGGGTGATAAACTGAAAGCGTGCCGGACATTGTAATTCACGGCGTCGCGTCCGCCGGCTACGCAGGCCTGGCGTGGCATTTCTGGAGCACGCGCTGGCGCCGCAAGGCGCCCTCGCCGCGAGGCCTGAAGCCCTGGGAGCGCGCCGCCATCCTCGCGCCCTTCGCGATCCACGGCTGGCTCCTGTACTTCGACGTCTTCGCCGCGCCGCAGCTGCGCTTCGGCTTCGCGCAGGCGCTCTCGGTGATGCTGTGGCTCGGGGTCGCGCTGTACTGGTTCGAGAGCCTGTTCTACAGCCTCGAGGGCATGGAGCCGCTGGTGCTCCCGCTCGCGGCGCTCGCGGTGCCGCTGCCGCTGCTGTTTCCCGGCCTCGCCTCGACCGCGCTGCACTCGGGCGCGCTCGAATTCAAGCTGCACCTCGCGCTCGCGATGATCGCCTACAGCCTGTTCGTGATCGCGATCCTGCACGCCACGCTGATGGCGCTCGCCGAGCGGCAGCTGCACCGCAAGGGCGCGTCGCTGATCACCAATCTGCCCCCGCTGCTCACGCTCGAGCGGCTGCTGTTTCGCGTCATCGGCGCGGCGTTCGTGTTCCTCACGCTCACGCTCGTCACCGGAATGGCGTTCTCCGAGACGCTGTTCGGCCGCGCCGTGCGCTTCGACCACAAGACGGTGTTCGCGGTGCTGTCCTGGCTCGCCTTCGGCGGGCTCCTTGCCGGGCGCTGGCTGTACGGCTGGCGCGGGCGCACGGCGCTGCGCTGGACGCTCACCGGCTTCGTGCTGCTGGTGCTCGCCTACGTCGGCAGCCGCTTCGTGCTCGAAGTGATCCTGGGCCGGGGCTGAGCCGCGGTGGACGACGACATCCCGCTCTCCTGGGAATTCGGCGCGCTCGTCGTGCTGCTGGTGGTCTCGGGATTTTTCTCCATCGCCGAGACCAGCATGATGGCGATCAACCGCTACCGGTTGAAGCATCTGGTGGCGCAGGGCCACGGCGGCGCGCTGCGCGTCGACTTGCTCCTCAAGCGCACCGACAGGCTGCTCGGGGCGGTGCTGATCGGGAACAACCTCGTGAATGCGGCCGCGGCGACGCTTTCGAGCCTGATCGCCGTGCGCCTGGTCGGCGAGGGTAGGTGGGCTTACGGCATCAGCACCGTCGCGATCGCCTTCCTGATCATCGTGTTCGCCGAGATCACGCCGAAGGTCATCGGCGCCACCTACCCCGAGAAAATCGCGCCGCCGCTCGCCTACGTGCTCGGCCCGATCCAGTGGCTGCTGCAGCCGGGCGTGTGGTTCGTGAACCTGTTCGTGCAGCCGCTGCTGCTGCTGGCCGGCATCCGGCCGGAGCAGAACACCGAGGTGCAGAAGCTCTCCCCCGAGGAGATCCGCACGCTGGTGCTCGAGTCCTCGAGCTTCATGCCGAAGAAGCACGTCTCGATCCTGCTGAACCTGTTCGAGCTCGCCAACGTCACGGTGCAGGACGTGATGGTGCCGCGCGCGAAAATCGAGTCGGTCAAGCTGGACGACGACATGGAGACGATCGCGCAGCAGCTCGCCACCAGCTACCACATGCGCCTGCCGGTGTTCCGCGACGCGCTCGGCGAGGTGGTCGGCGTATTGCATTTGCGCAAGGTGCTCGCGCCGCTGCACGCCGGGGCGCTGGACAAGGCGTCGCTCGAGTCGCTCGTCGCCGAGCCCTACTTCGTTCCCGCCTCGACGCCGGTGCTGGCGCAGATGCAGTACTTCCAGGAGAACCGCGAGCGCGTGGCGCTGGTGGTCGACGAGTACGGCGAGCTGATGGGCCTGGCGACGCTCGAGGACATCGTCGAGGAGATCATCGGCAAGTTCACCACCACGCTGCCTTCGGCTGCTCCGGCGCTCGCCTGGGACGAGGACGGCACCGCCAACGCCGACGGCGCGATGCCGGTGCGCGAGGTGAACCGCGCCCTGGGACTCGATCTGCCCACCGAAGGGCCGAAGACGCTGAACGGCCTCATCCTCGAGCACCTGCAGGACATCCCCGAGGCCGACGTCTCCATCAAGATCGCCGGAGTGCCCATGGAAATAGTTCACGCGGCCGGCCGGGCGGTGAAGACGGTGCGCATTTTCCGGCCGGTCGAACCCGAGGAAAAAGTCGCGACCTCAGAAGCTTAGAGCCGGAACTTCAGGCTTTACAAAAATCGCCCCGTGGCGCTATGCTCGCGGCAAACGGGACGAGGGAGTCGGCTCCATGGCAACCGCAGCGGCGGCAGCGAAAGGTCCCAAGGAATTCACTTTCCTCTGGGAAGGCAAGGACAAGGCCGGAAAGGTCATCCGCGGCGAGATGCGCGCGCACGGAGAGGCCCTGGTCAATGCCACGCTGCGTCGCCAGGGGGTCGTGGTCACCAAGGTCAAGAAGCAGCGGATGGGCCGTGGCGGCAAAGTCACCGATAAGGACATCTCGCTCTTCACCCGCCAGCTCGCCACCATGATGAAAGCGGGCGTGCCCCTGCTTCAGTCTTTTGAAATCGTGGGCAAGGGCGCATCCAACCCGGCGGTCGCGAGGCTTGTTCTCGAGCTCAAGACCGAGGTCGAGACCGGCTCCTCGCTCGCCGCGGCGTTCCGCAAGTACCCGCTTTATTTCGACCAGCTGTTCTGCAACCTGGTGCAGGCGGGCGAGGCGGCAGGGATCCTCGAGACCCTGCTCGATCGCCTCGCGACCTACAAGGAGAAAATCCTCGCCATCAAGTCGAAGATCAAGAGCGCGCTCTTCTACCCGGTGTCGATCGTCGCGGTGGCCATCATCATCACCGCGGTGATCATGATCTTCGTCATTCCCGCGTTCAAGTCTGTGTTCTCGAGCTTCGGCGCCGACCTGCCCGCGCCGACGCTGGTGGTGATGGCGATCTCGGACTGGTTCGTCGGCAACTGGTACATCATCTTCCCGGCGATGATCGGCGGCATCTGGGGATTCCTCGAGGCGTGGAAGCGCTCGCTCGCGGTGCAGATCTTCATGGACCGGCTGAGCCTGAAGCTGCCGGTGTTCGGCGACGTGATCCGCAAGTCCACCATCGCGCGCTGGACGCGCACGCTCGCCACCATGTTCGCCGCCGGCGTGCCGCTGGTCGAGGCGCTCGATTCCGTGGGCGGCGCATCGGGCAATTACGTCTACCTGGTCGCCACCAAGCAGATCCAGAACGAGGTCTCGACCGGCACCTCGCTCACCGTGGCGATGCAGAACGCCAACGTCTTCCCCGCCATGGTGATCCAGATGGCCTCGATCGGCGAGGAGACGGGCGCGCTCGACGCCATGCTCGGCAAGATCGCGGATTTCTACGAAGCCGAGGTCGACGACGCGGTGGAGGCGCTCTCCTCGCTGATGGAGCCGATGATCATGGTGGTTCTCGGCACTCTGATCGGCGGCATGGTGGTGGCCATGTACCTGCCGATCTTCAAGCTCGGCGGAGCGGTCTGAGGGGATGACCTCGCTCGGCTGGCTCGTTCAGCCAGCCGTCTTTCCCTGGGTCGCGGCGGCCTTCGGGCTCTGCGTCGGCTCCTTCCTGAACGTCGTCATTCATCGTCTGCCGAAGATGATGGAGCGCGAGTGGCGCGAGCAGTGCGCCGAGCTCGCCGGCGAGGCGCCACCTGCGCGCGAGCGCTACAACCTGGTGGTGCCGCGCTCGCAGTGCCCGGGGTGCGGCCACTGGATCCGCGCGTGGGAAAACATCCCGCTGATCAGCTGGCTGGCGCTCAAAGGCAGGTGCTCGGCCTGCGGCACGCGCATCGCGCTGAGATACCCGCTGGTCGAGCTGGTCGCCGGGATCGCGGGCGGCTACTCGGCGTGGCGCTTCGGCTTCAGCCTCGCCGCGCTCGGCGCGGCGCTGTTCGTCTGGACGACGATCGCGCTCGCCGCAATCGACCAGGAGACCGGATTTCTGCCCGACGACCTGACCCTGCCGCTGATGTGGGCCGGAATCCTGCTCAACATCGGGGGCACCTTCGTGCCGCTCGCCGAGGCCGTGATCGGCGCCGCCGCCGGCTACCTGTCGCTGTGGCTCGTCTACTGGTGCTTCAGGCTCGCCACCGGCAAGGAGGGCATGGGCTACGGCGACTTCAAGATGAACGCCGCGGCGGGCGCCTTCCTCGGCTGGAAGATGCTGCCGCTCGTCATCCTGATCTCCTCGCTGGTCGGGCTCGCGTTCGGGGTGCTGCAGATGTTCGCGGCCAGGCGCCGCTGGGATGCGGGCTTTCGGTTCCACTTCGGACCTTACCTCGCGATCGCCGCGGTGATCGCGCTCTACTGGGGCGAGCCGATGGTGCGCTGGTACCTGAACAAGCTGTGAAGCTCGTGGTCGGCCTCACCGGCGGCATCGGCAGCGGAAAGAGCGCCGTCGCCGACGAGTTCGCGCGGCTGGGCGCCGCGGTCGTGGATACCGACGCCATCGCGCGCGAGCTCACGGCGCCCGGCGGGGCCGCGATCCCCGAGGTGCGCAGGCTGTTCGGCGCGGAGTTCCTCGACCCGAGCGGCGCCATGGATCGCGGCAAGGTGCGCGATCGCGTCTTCGGCGACTCCGGCTCGAGGAAGAAGCTCGAGGCATTGCTGCATCCGTTGATCCGCGAGGAGTCGCGCCGGCGTATCGCCGCCGCCGCAGGGCCTTACGTGGTGCACGTCGTGCCGCTGCTCGTCGAGTCGCGCGACTACCGGGAGCGCGTCGATCGCGTGCTCGTCGTGGACTGTCCCGAGCAGACCCAGGTGGAGCGGGTCATTCGCCACCGCGGCCTCACCGAGGACGAGGTGCGCGCGATCATGCGCACCCAGGCCACCCGGGCCGAGCGTCTGGCCGCCGCCGACGACGTCGTCGACAACAGCGGATCGCTTGATGCGCTGCGCAAAAGGGTCGCCGAGCTGCACCGGCGCTACCTGGAACTCGCAGCAGGCAAAAGGACTTAGGTTGTGCTGCGTGCGCAAATCCCCGACAATCGGCCGAGGGACGTGGCGCTGGCCGCGCAACGCGACGCCGTGATCACCTACGAGTATCCCCTGAACGAACGCATCCGGACGCTGCTGCGCCTGGAGGACCTGTTCGAGCGCTCGCGGCATTTCATCGGGCGCAGCGACCCGCACGACCACCACATGGCGCTGCTGACGCTGTTCGAGATCCTGGAGGTCTCGAGCCGCGCCGATCTCAAGTCCGACCTGCTGCAGGAGCTGGAGCGCCAGAGGCAGGTGCTGCTCGCGTTCCGCAACAATCCCGAGATCTCGGAGGACGCGCTCTCGGGCGTGCTGCGCGACATCGAGCAGGCCTCGGCCGCGCTGTTCTCGATGACCGGCAAGATCGGCCAGTACCTGCGCGAGAACGAGTGGCTGATGGCGATCAAGCAGCGCACCGGCATCCCGGGAGGCGCGTGCGAGTTCGACCTGCCCTCCTACCACTACTGGCTGCACCGCCCGGCCGAGGAGCGCACCGGGCAGCTCGCCGCCTGGACCGGGCCGCTGTACCCGCTGCGCGACGGCTCGGCGATCATCCTCAGGATCCTGCGCGAGTCCGGCAAGCCCCACACGCTGCACGCCCCGCTCGGCACCTACCAGCAGATGCTCGGCGGCAAGATCGCGCAGATGCTGCGCGTGCGCCTCGATGTGGACACGCCCTGCGTGCCGGAGATCAGCGCCAACAAGTACGTGCTCAACATCCGCTTCCTCGCCCAGAACGGCGAGGATCCCAGGCCGCGCACCGCCGACTGGGACGTCGGCTTCGAGCTCACCTTTTGCAACCTGTAAAAACCGTCCCCTGCCCGCGCTGCGGGGCACCCGCGCCGTTCGGCGCGGAGAACCGGTGGCGCCCGTTCTGCAGCGAGCGTTGCAAGATGATCGACCTCGGCGACTGGGCCGCGGAGCGCTACCGGGTCCCGGTGCCCGGCGAGCCGCCGCCGGACGACGATCCTACTTCCAGCTCCCCCTGATCATCGCCAGGCCGTGCGCCCCGGCGCGCCAGGCGTCCTCCAGGTCGTGGCGGGCGAGACCGCCGATGGCGTAGACCGGGAGGCTCGCCCCTCGCGCGAGCGCCGCGAAGCGCTCCCAGCCGAGGACCGGTCCGCCGGCGTGCGAATCGCTCGGCCCGACCGGGCCGAGCACGGCGAAGTCGAGCTCGAGCCGCGTGGCGCGTTCGAGCTCCTCGCGCGTGTGGCACGAGGCCGCGACGAGCCCATGCTCGGGTCTTGCCCTGAG
The DNA here is from genome assembly GCA_001770655.1 of Betaproteobacteria bacterium RIFCSPLOWO2_12_FULL_68_20. Lineage (GTDB taxonomy): Bacteria > Pseudomonadota > Gammaproteobacteria > Burkholderiales > SG8-39 > 2-12-FULL-68-20. Next base: position 29,775 of record MERQ01000080.1, on the reverse strand, counting down.
CTTCACCAGCTCCGAGGCCGTCAGGTGCAGCCCGTCGGCGCCGGGAAACGGCGACTTCACCAGGACTGTTGCGCCGTGCCGGTGCGCAAGATCGATTGTCTGCGCGGTGAACGCCGCGCGCTCGCCGTCGGCCATGCCCGGCTCGCGCACCTGCACGAGCCTGAGCCCCCCGGCGAGCCGCCGCTCCAGGCGCTCGAGCATCGCCGGGACGCCCACCGTTGCAGCGTTTGTGATCGCGTATTCCCACGGCAGCGCGAGCGAGGCGAGCACCGGGGCGTTGGCGGGCAGCATCGGCTCGGCCATCGGAGCGCCAAGGCGCTGCCAGGCGATCGCCTGGTTCTCCTTCGAGTGCGGCTCGCCCAGCCATTCGACCACGCGAAAGAAATTCAACCGCACGGTGGCGTGCTCGTAGGCGTACACGCGCGTGATCCATGGATAGGCGCGGCGCACGTCGATGCCGAGCTCCTCGTGCAGCTCGCGCGCGAGCGCGCCTTCGGCCGATTCGCCCTCGTGAATCTTGCCGCCGGGAAACTCCCACCAGCCCGCGTAGACCTTGCCCGCGGGGCGCTGCGCCAGCAGGAACGAGCCGTCGGCGCGCTGGATGACGGCCGCCGCGACCCCGATCACTTCTTCTTGGCGTGCCGGCCCGCCCAATCCCTGGCGAACTGGTAGGCGACGCGGCCGCTCCTCGATCCGCGCTGCAGCGACCACTGCAGCGACTCTTCCCGGGCCGCCTGGGCCTCTCGTGCGCCGCAGCCGAAGGTCTTGAGCCAGTGCGCCACGATTTCGAGGTACTCGTCCTGGTCGAACGGATAGAAAGTCACCCACAGGCCGAAGCGCTCGGAGAGCGAGATCTTCTCCTCGACCGTCTCGCCCGGATGGATCTCCTCGCCGACGTACCGGGTCTCCAGGTTCTCGGCCATGTACTCGGGCATCAGGTGCCGGCGGTTCGAGGTGGCGTAGATGAGCATGTTCTCGGAGGTGGTCGAGATCGAGCCGTCGAGCGCGACCTTGAGCGCGATGTAGCCCTCCTCGGCGCCGTGGAAGCTGAGGTCGTCGCAGAACAGCAGGAAGCGCTCGCGACGCTCCGCCACCCGGTCCACGATGTAGGGCAGGTCCACCAGGTCGCTCTTCTCCACCTCGATCAGGCGCAGGCCCCGCCTGGAGTACTTGTTCAGCAGCCCCTTCACGATCGAGGACTTGCCGGTGCCGCGCGCGCCGGTCAGCAGCACGTTGTTCGCCGGCCTGCCCTCGAGGAACTGCAGCGTGTTCTGCTCGACGCGCGCGATCTGCCGGTCGATGCCGCGCAGATCGGAGAGCCGGATGCGGTGCACGTGGCGCACCGGCTGCAGCCACCCCGTGGCGCCGCCCCGCCCGGTGGTGCGCCAGCGCAACGCCACGCTCGCCGTCCAGTCGGTCGGCGGGGGCGGCGGCGGCAGCAGCTCCTCGAGCCGCGCCAGGATTTTCTCCAGTTCCTTGCTCATGTCCGGTACTCGGCGTTGATCTTGACGTAATCGAAGGAGAGATCGCAAGTCCAGATCGTGGCCGAGGCCCGGCCGCGGTTGAGCACCGCGCGCACCGTGAATTCCGGCTTCTTCATCGCGGCCATGCCCCGCTCTTCCCGGTAGCCGGCGTCCCTCCCGCCGCCCTTCGCCACTCGCACTTCGTCCAGGTACAGGTCCACCTTCGCCGTGTCGAGATCCCTGATGCCCGAATTGCCGATCGCGGCGAGAATCCGGCCGAGGTTCGGGTCCGAGGCGAAGAACGCCGTCTTCACGAGCGGCGAATGCGCGATTGCGTAGGCGACGCGGCGGCACTCGGCCTCCGAGCGGCCGCGCTCGATGCGCACCGTCACGAACTTGGTCGCCCCTTCCCCGTCCCGGATGATCGCCTGCGCGAGCTCCCCGGATACTTCGACAATCGCATCCGCGAGGGTTTTCAGGTCTTTCCCCGATCTCGCGGCCGGCCCCCGGCCGGTCGCGAGACACGCGAATGCGTCGTTCGTCGAAGTGTCCCCGTCCACCGTGATGGCGTTGAACGAGCGGCTCGCGGCCGCGCGCATCATTCGCTGCAGCGCCGGACGCGCGACTTTGGCATCCGTCGCCACGAACGCCAGCATCGTCGCCATGTCGGGGCGGATCATTCCCGCTCCCTTGGCGATGCCAGTGACGACCGCTTCGCCGCCGGATAGGCGGACTTTGCGCGAGCTCGCCTTCGGCACCGTGTCGGTGGTCATGATCGCCTCGGCCGCAGAGATCCAGTTCTCCGGCCTGAAATCTCGAATCGCCGCCGCCAGGGCAGAAACGATCCGTTCGACCGGCAACGGCTCCATGATCACGCCGGTCGAGAACGGAAGGATCTGGCGAGGCTCGCAACCAAGCTCCCTGGCGAGGGCTGCGCAGACCCGGAGCGCCGCCTCCACGCCCTCCTTCCCGGTCCCCGCGTTGGCGTTCCCGGTGTTCACCACCAGGGCCCGGATCTCGTTGCGCAGGTGCTCTTTCGCGACCCTCACGGGGGCGGCGCAGAAGCGGTTTTTCGTGAACACGCCGGCGACCGAGGCGCCCGGCGCGAGGCGCAGCACCAGCAGGTCTTTCCGCTCCGGCTTCTTGATTCCCGCCATCGCCACGCCCAGCTCGATGCCGGCGACGGGATGAATGCTGTGCGGATCCGGCGGCGCGAGATTCACCGCCATCAGGTCAATTTGCCGTGGCAATGCTTGTATTTCTTGCCCGAGCCGCACGGGCACGGGTCGTTGCGGCCGACCTTCTGCGTATGGCGCACCATCGGCTGGATCTTCCTCTTCGTCGCCGCTTCCGCGAGCGCCACGTCGCCGTCGCCACCGCCTTCCTCCGGCTCGGCCTCCGCCATGCCGCCGAGGCTCGGATGCAGCGGCCTGATGTTCTCGACGTGCTGCGCCTCGTCCGGCGGCGGGATCTCCTCGCGCGCGCGGATCTCGACCGCGGTGAGCGTCTTCGTCGCCTCGAGCTTCACCGCCTCGAGCATCGCGCCGAACAGCTCGAAGGCCTCGCGCTTGTATTCCTGTTTCGGATTCTTCTGCGCGTAGCCGCGCAGGTGGATGCCCTGGCGCAGGTGATCGAGCGCCGCCAGGTGCTCGCGCCAGTGCGCGTCCAGGATCTGCAGCATGACGTAGCGCTCGTACTGCCGGAACGAGGACTCGGCCCCGGCCGGGATCTTGGCCGCGTAGGCTTCGTCCGCCCGCCCGACCATGCGCTCGAGCAGGGTCTCCTCCTGAAGCTCGGGCTCGGACTCCAGCCAGCGCCTGGCCGGCACCTCGAGATTGAGCTCGGCCTTGAGCGCGGTCTCCAGGCCGGCGATGTCCCACTGCTCCTCGACGCTTTCCTCGGGCACGAACTGGCGGAACAGGTCCGTGATCACGCCGGCGCGCAAGCGCGCCACCAGCGGCGAGATGTCGCTCGCCTCGAGGATCTCGTTGCGCTGGGCGTAGATCTCCTTGCGCTGGTCGTTGGCGACGTCGTCGTACTCGAGCAGCTGCTTGCGGATGTCGAAGTTGCGCGCTTCGACCTTGCTCTGCGCGCTCTCGATCGAGCGCGTCACCATCGAGTGCTCGATCGCCTCGCCCTCGGGCATTTTCAGCATCACCATGATGCGGTTGATGCGGTCGCCGGCGAAGATCCTGAGCAGCGGGTCCTCGAGCGACATGTAGAAGCGCGAGGAGCCCGCGTCGCCCTGGCGCCCGGAGCGTCCGCGCAGCTGGTTGTCGACGCGCCGCGACTCGTGGCGCTCGGTGCCGATGATGTGCAGGCCCCCGGCCTCGACCACCCGGTTGTGCAGCTCCTGCCATTCGCCGCGCAGCGTGTCGATGCGCTTTTTCTTCTCCTCCGGCGACAAGTTCTCGGTCGCCTCGATCAGGTCGCACTGCTTCTCGACGTTGCCGCCGAGCACGATGTCGGTGCCGCGCCCCGCCATGTTGGTGGCGATGGTGACCATCTTCGGGCGGCCCGCCTGGGCCACGATCTCGGCCTCGCGCGCGTGCTGCTTTGCGTTCAGCACCTGGTGCGGGAGCTTCTCCTTCGTGAGCTGCCCCGAGAGGAGCTCCGAATTCTCGATCGAGGTGGTGCCGACCAGCACCGGCCGGCTGCGCTCGTAGCACTCCTTGATGTCCAGGATCACCGCCTGGTACTTCTCCTTGGCGGTGCGGTAGACCTGGTCGTGCCGGTCCTCGCGGATCATCGGCATGTGCGTCGGGATCACCACCACTTCCAGGCCGTAGATCTCCTGGAACTCGTAGGCCTCGGTGTCCGCCGTGCCGGTCATGCCGGCGAGCTTTCCATACATGCGGAAGTAGTTCTGGAACGTGATCGAGGCGAGCGTCTGGTTCTCGTTCTGGATTTGCACGTTCTCCTTCGCCTCGACCGCCTGGTGCAGGCCGTCGGACCAGCGCCGCCCTTGCATCAGCCGCCCGGTGAACTCGTCGACAATGACGACCTCCCCGTTCTGCACCACGTAGTGCTGGTCGCGGTGGAACAGGTTGTGTGCGCGCAGCGCCGCGTAGAGCTGGTGTACGAGGTTGATGTACGCCGGCTCGTACAGGCTCGCCCCCGCCGGCAGCAGGCCGACGCGCGCGAGGATCTGCTCGGCGTTCTCATGCCCCGCCTCCGACAGGCTGATCTGGTGGTTCTTCTCGTCGACGAAGAAGTCCCCCGGAGGCTCGGGCTGGTCCTGCTTCTTCTCCTCCTTCTGGCGGGTGAGGAGCGGCGCGACTTCGTTCATCCTGTAGTAGAGCTCGGTGCGGTCCTCGGCCTGCCCGGAGATGATGAGAGGGGTCCTCGCCTCGTCGATCAGGATCGAGTCCACCTCGTCGACGATGGCGTAGTGCAGCCCGCGCTGGAAACGCTCCTCGACGTGCATCGCCATGTTGTCGCGCAGGTAGTCGAAGCCGAATTCGTTATTGGTGCCGTAGGTGATGTCGGCGGCGTAGGCGGCGCGTTTGGCGGCGTTGCGCTCCTCGAGCTCCAGCTCATGATAGGGCAGGTTGACGCCGACGGTCAGGCCGAGGAACTTGTAGATCTTGCCCATCCACTCCGCGTCGCGGTTCGCCAGGTAGTCGTTCACCGTGACGATGTGCACGCCGCGGCCGGTGAGCGCGTTGAGGTAGGCGGGAAGCGTCGCGGCCAGCGTCTTGCCTTCGCCGGTCTTCATCTCGGCGATCTTGCCGTGATGCAGCGCCATTGCACCCAGGAGCTGCGCGTCGAAGTGCCGCATGCGCAGCGTGCGCTTCGCGGCCTCGCGCACCACCGCAAAAGCCTCCGGCAGCAGCTCATCGAGCGTCGCTCCGTCGGCGCAGCGCTTTTTCAGCTCGTCGGTCTTGCCGGCGAGCGCGGCGTCGGAAAGCGCGGCGATTCGAGGCTCGAGCGCATTGATCTGCGCCACGCCATGGGAATACTGCTTGAGCAGCCGCTCGTTGCGGCTGCCGAATAGCTGCGTGGGGATGCGCCAGAGAACTTCGAGCACCTGGCGCAGGAAATGCAGGATCCTGGCAATCATCAGCGCGGGGATTTAGACGCGGCAACCCCTGAAAAATTCACGATGCTATCACGCCGGAACGAATGTTCCGGCGCAGCGGCCGTGCCGGCGCGCTATTTCGACTGCGTCAGCAGCGGCGGGTTCGACGCAGCGAGGAACTTGAGCGGATTCTGCGCCGTGCCGCGGTAGCGCACCTCGAAATGCATGTGCGGTCCGGTGGTGCGCCCGGTGTTGCCGGACAGCGCGATGTTGCGGCCACGCTGCAGCAGGTCGCCCTCTTTCACCAGCAGCTTCGACAGATGCGCGTAGCGCGTGAGGAGATCGTTGCCGTGGTCGATGTCGATCATGTTGCCGTATTGCGGGTGAAGGCCCGCGAACTGCACCACGCCGCCGGCGGCCGCCACCACCGGCGTGCCGATGTCCGCGACGAAGTCGATCCCCTCGTGCATCGCCCACTGGCCGGTGAACGGATCGATGCGGCGCCCGAAGCTGGAGACGTTGTACGGCGACGGCACCGGCCGCATCGTAGGCATCAGCTTCTTTCTCACTGCCTGCTCGAACAGCTCCGTCTCGAGCACGCCGAGCATGTCGGTGCGGCTCTCCATGACGCGCGAGAGCTGGAAAACCTTGTCGCTGAACTCGGCGAACGTCAGGTTCTGCGGCGGCAGCAGCGTCGGCGCGGCGCCCCCCAGCCCCGGCGACTCGGAAAAGCGGAATTCCTGAGGACGGATGCCGGCGAGCCCGGACAGCCGCTCGCCGAGCGCGTCGAGACGCGTGAGCTGCGCCTGCATCTCGCCCAGCTTCACCGCCATCGCGTTCAGGTTCTGCTGCATGAACTCGCGCGAGCGCTCCGACTCGGTTTGCTGCGCGGCGAGCACCAGCTGCTCGACCAGCGGGATCTTCACGTCCGAGGCGAAGCGCAGCGTCAGCCAGTAAAGCCCCAGCGTCGAGGCCGTGAGCAATGTCAGGCCGGCGAGCGCCGAGGCGAGCACGTGGCGCAACGACACGCTGACGGTCCGCGCCTTTGCCAGCCGGTCGGAGATGACGATAATCTGCACGTACCCCTCCTCCTTGTACGCGTCCCCCGTGTCCCTCCCCAAACTCGACCGTTTGCTCGCGGCCGAGGCCGACCTGCAGCCCCTCGTGACGAAGGCGCGCGAAATCCGCGCGCTCGCCAGGCTGGTTGATGGTTTTCTCCCCCCCGACCTGGCCCGTCAGGTCAAGGCGGCCAATCTCAGGGACGGCAAGCTGGTTCTCCTGGCCGCGACCTCTGCTGCTGCGGCCAAGCTGAGGTTGCTGTCCGGACCCCTGAGCGGCTTTTTATTGAAGCAGCGCTGGCAGGTTAGTGCAGTTTCTATACGGGTGCAACCCAATCGATCACGGGCACCGGATGTTGCAATGCACAAAACAGCCCGTCTGTCCGCCAGCACCCTCGCCGAGCTGCATGCCCTGCATCAGAAGATGCGCGATTCGCCCGCCCGGGAGGCGCTGCGCGCCCTGCTCGAGCGCCACGCCGCGCCCGCTACGCCTGCGACAGGATCTGCTCGGCGGCAAACAGGACCAGGATCAGCAGCACGGCGAAAAGCGCGACCTTGAAGATCTGCCACGCGATGCGCAGCCATTTGCGCTCGCCGGTCGTGAGCCATAGCAGCACCGCCACGCCGATCGCGATCGCGACCGCGAGTCCGATCACCCGGACGAAGATCACGCCGGGCTAGGCGAGCTGGCCGACCAGGCGCGCGACCGCCGCCGGGGTTTCCTCGGCGCGCTCGAAGCTCACCGTCTGCAGCGCCTGATCGGCGATTGCGGCGCGCAGCAGCCGGTTGTTGAGCGCGTGGCCCGATTTGTGCGCGCTGAACGCGCCGAGCAGCGGGCCGCCGAGCAGGTACAGATCGCCGATCGCATCGAGCAGCTTGTGGCGGATGAACTCGTCGGCGAAGCGCAGGCCCTCGGCGTTCAGCACGCGGTTCTCGTCCAGCATCACCGCGTTGTCGAGGCCGCCGCCGAGCGCGAGGCCTACGTCGCGCAGATTCTCGACCTCGTGCATGAAGCCGAAGGTGCGCGCGCGCGCGATTTCCTTCAGATACGAGGTTTCGGCGAAGTCCACCGTGACCGCCTGCGTGGAGCGGTCGATCACCGGGTGATTGAAATCGATCGAGAACGAAAGCCGGAATCCGGCGTAAGGCTCGAGGCGCGCCCACTTGTCGCCGTCGCGCACCTCGACCGCCCGGGCGACGCGCAGGAAGCGCTTCGGCGCGCCCTGCTCCTCGACGCCCGCCTGCTGCACCAGCAGCGCGAACGGCGCGGCGCTGCCGTCCATGATCGGCACTTCCGGCCCGTCGAGATCCACGTACAGGTTGTCCACGCCCAGGCCGCCGAGCGCCGACATCAGGTGCTCGACGGTGTACACCTTCGCCTCGCCCAGGACGAGACAAGACGAAAGACGGGTGTCGCCGACGAGGTGCGCGCGCGCCGGGATGTCGAGCGGCGCGGCGAAATCGACGCGGCGGAAAACGACGCCGGTGTCGGCCGGCGCGGGGCGCAGCGCCATCGACACCTTGCGCCCCGTGTGCAGGCCCACGCCGGTGGCGCGGACAAGCGATTTCAGGGTGCGCTGGCGCAGCATGGCGAGAGGCGGATTGTAGCAAGGCGATGCAGGCCACCCCCGGGCAAGGAAGGGGGTGACCTGCTTCGCGCCGGCCGCTCTAGTCGGCCTGCTTCCTCAGGAACGCCGGGATGTCGTACTTGTCGACACCGGACTGCTGCAGCGCTTCCACCGTCGTGGCCCGGTTGCGGCGGATCACCGCGGGCACCGAGTCGAGCTGGTGATAATCGACCGATCCGGAGAGCGGCTGATTGTCGGTGCCGGTCTTCTGCGACACCACCAGCTGCGGCTTGGGCGAGCGCGACGCCATCGCCATGCCCAGGCCGGTGGCGACCACCGTGACGCGCAGGTCGTCGCCGAGGGCGTCGTCGTAGACGCCGCCGTAGATGATGGTCGCGTCCTCCGCCGCGAAGGCGCGGATGATGTTCATCACCTCCTTGGTCTCGCGCAGCTTCAGGCTCGGGCGCGAAGCGGTGATGTTGACCAGAACCCCGCGCGCGCCGGCGAGGTTGACCCCCTCGAGCAGCGGGCAGGCGATCGCCTGCTCGGCGGCGATGCGCGCGCGGTCGATGCCGTTCGCCGTCGCCGATCCCATCATCGCCATGCCCTGCTCGGACATCACGGTGCGCACGTCCTGGAAATCCACGTTCACCAGCCCGGGCAGGTTGATGATCTCGGCGATCCCGGCGACCGCGTTGTTGAGCACGTCGTCGGCCGCCTTGAACGCGTCTTCCTGCGTCACGTCCTCTCCCAGCACCTCCTCGAGCTTGTCGTTGAGGATGACGATGAGCGAATCCACGTGCGGGGCCATCTCCTCCAGGCCCTGCTCGGCGATCTTCATGCGCTTGGAGCCCTCGAAGGTGAAGGGCTTGGTGACCACCGCCACGGTGAGGATGCCGAGCGAGCGCGCCACCTCGGCGATGACCGGGCCCGCGCCGGTGCCGGTGCCGCCGCCCATCCCGGCGGTGATGAACACCATGTGGGCTCCGGCGACCGCTTCCTCGATCCGGTCGCGCTCGGCGAGCGCCACCGCCCTCGCCTCCTCGGGCTTGGCGCCCGCGCCCAGGCCGCTCGAGCCGAGCTGCAGCTGATTTCGCGCGTTGTTGCGCGAGAGCACCTGCGCGTCGGTGTTGACGGCGATGAACTCGACGCCCTGCACGTCGTGCTCGATCATGTGGTTGACGGCGTTGCCGCCCGCGCCGCCCACCCCGATCACCTTGATGACCGGCCCCGTTGCCTGACTGTCTACGATCTCGAACATGTTTCCTCCTTGCCTAGGTCAAACGTCCAAAAAATCCCCTCGCACCCAACCCTTCGCATCAGAAATTCCGCTGGAACCATTCGCGCATCCGCGCCAGCACGGCCCGGAACGAGCCGCTCTGGCGCGACAACTGCCCGTGCTGCAGCTGCGCGACGCCCTCGAGCAGCAGCCCCACGCCCGTCGCGCAGCGCGGCGTGCGCACCACTTCGGAGAGCCCGCCGGCGTAGCGCGGCAGGCCGACGCGCACCGGCATGTGGAAGATCTCCTCGCCGAGCTCGACCATGCCCTGCATCACCGCCGAGCCGCCGGCGAGCACCACGCCGGAGGAGAGCAGCTCCTCGAACCCGGACTCGCGCAGCACCTGCTGCACGAGCGAGTAGAGCTCCTCGACGCGCGGCTCGATCACCTCGGCGAGCGTCTGGCGCGACAGCGACCTTGGTGCGCGCTCGCCGATTCCCGGCACTTCGATCATCTCGTTCGGGTCGGCAAGCTGCCGCAGCGCCACGCCGTGCCGGATCTTGATGCTTTCCGCCTCGGCGGTCGGCGTCCGGAGCGCCATCGCGATGTCATTCGTGACCTGGTCGCCGGCGATCGGGATGACCGCGGTGTGACGGATCGCGCCGTGCGTGAACACCGCGATGTCGGTGGTGCCGCCGCCGATGTCCAGCAGGCACACGCCGAGGTCCTTCTCGTCCTCCGAGAGCACCGCGCGCGAGGAGGCGAGCGGCTGCAGGATCAGGTCGTTCACCTCCAGCCCGCAGCGGCGCACGCACTTGACGATGTTCTGCGCGGCGGACACGGCACCCGTCACGATGTGCACCTTCACTTCCAGGCGCACGCCCGACATGCCGATCGGCTCCCTCACGTCCTCCTGCCCGTCGATGATGAACTCCTGGCGAAGGACATGGAGAATTTGCTGGTCGGTGGGAATGCTGACCGCGCGAGCGGTGTCGATCGCGCGCTCCACGTCCGGCCCGCTCACCTCGCGGTCCTTGATCGCCACCATCCCCGTCGAGTTGAAGCTCTTGATGTGGCTGCCGGCGATGCCGACGAACGCCGAGGCGATCTTGCAATCGGCCATCAGCTCCGCTTCCTCGAGCGCGCGCTGCACCGCGCTGACGGTCGCTTCGATGTTCACCACCACGCCCTTTTTCAGTCCCTTCGATTCGTGGTTGCCCATGCCGAGGATCTCGAGCGCGCCGTCGGGCCGCACCTCCGCCACCAGGCAGGCGACTTTCGAGGTGCCGATGTCGAGCGCCACGATCAGGTTCTTGTTCTCCTTGGCCATGCGCATCAGCCTTCCAGGTCCCGGATGCGCAGCGCGAAGCCGTTCGGGTAGCGCAGGTCCACGTATTCGTGCCGGCGCGCGATCTTCGCCAGCGTCGCCGGGTACGCGGCGACGAAGCGCTCGAGCCTTGCCTCCACCGGCTCGGCAGGCGAATCGCGCCCCAGGACGAGGAACAGGCCGTTCTCCAGCCTGAGCTGCCAGGCGAGCCGCGGCGTAAGCACCACGCGCTCGATGCCTGCGCCGAGCGGCGCGACGATCCCGGCGAAGCGCCGGTAGCGCCGCGTCACCTCGCGCTCGCTGCCCTCGGGCCCGGCGAATCGAGGCAGCTTCCTGTCGGTCTGCGCCGCGAAGCGCTCGCCGTGGATGCTGACCAGGTCCCGATCGCCCCAGCGCGCGAGCGCGACGTGCTCTTCCAGGCCGATGTCCAGCCGGTCGGGCCAGACGCGGCGCACGTCCACGCTGCGCACCCAGGGCAGGGTCTCCAGCCCGGCGCGCACCTCGGCGAGCCGCACCGCGAAGAAGTTTCCGCGCACGCGCTCGCGGGTCGCGGCTTCGACATCGGCGCGCGAGACCCTCTCCAATGCGCCGCTCACCGTGATTTCGCGCAGCGGGAACAGCGGCGAGCCGAGCAGCAGCTGCAACGCAATGAGCGCAAGCGCGAGCGCCGCGATCCCGGTCAGGAATCCCGCCACGCCGTTCAGCAGCCGCGGGTTATCCCACACGGGCGCCCTCCAGGATCCTCACGCACAGGTCCTCGTAGCCGAGCCCCGCCGCGCGCGCCGCCATCGGCACCAGCGAGTGGTCGGTCATTCCCGGCGCGGTGTTCACCTCGAGCAGGAACGGCTCCTCGACGCGGTCGAGCATCAGGTCCACGCGCCCCCAGCCGCGGCAGCCGAGCGCGCGGAAGGCCTGCACGCACAGCTCCTGCAGCTCGCGCTCCTTCGCCGGCTGCAGCCCGCAGGGGATGAGGTAGCGCGTGTCGCCCGCGACGTACTTCGCTTCGTAGTCGTAGAAGTCCCGGGGCGTCTCCAGGCGAATGAGCGGCAGCGGTTCCTCGCCGACAATCCCGGCGGTGAGCTCGGCGCCCTCGATGAACTTCTCGGCGATCACCGAGCGGTCGTAATTGACGGCGAGCGCGTACGCCTGGTCGAGCGCGGCGGCGGCGCGCACCTTGCTCATGCCGATCGAGGATCCCTCGCTCACCGGCTTCACCATGAGCGGCAGACCGAGGCGCGCGGCGACGGCGCCGAAATCGCCCCCCGCCCCGAGCACCTCGTAGGGCGGCGTGGGGAGCCCGCTCGCCTGCCACAGCAGCTTCGCGCGCACCTTGTCCATCGCGAGCGCGGAGCCGAGCACGCCGCTCCCGGTGTACGGGATGCCGAGCCAGTCGAGGATGCCCTGGATCGTCCCGTCCTCGCCGAAGCGCCCGTGCAGCACGATGAACGCGCGCTCGAAGCGCTCCTCGATCAGCGCGTCGAGGCCACACTCGGCCGGATCGAACGCATGCGCGTCCACGCCGCGCCTTCTGAGCGCGGCGAGCACCATCGAGCCGCTCTTCAGCGATACCTCGCGCTCGGCGGATTTCCCCCCGAGCAGGACGGCGACCTTGCCGAAGCGGCCCTTCACGCCGCATCCCCCACGATGCGGACTTCGGGCACCAGAGCGACGCCGAGCTTCTCGCGCACGGTCGAGCGCACGGTGTCGATCAGCCACTCGATGTCGGCGGCGCTCGCCGCGCCCTTCGGGTTGACGATGAAGTTGGCGTGCTTCTCCGAGACGCGCGCCGCGCCGCGCGCGAGGCCCTTGAGGCCGCAGGCCTCGATCAGCCGCGCCGCGTGATCGCCGGCGGGATTGCGGAACACGCTTCCGGCGTTGGGAAGCTGCAGCGGCTGGGTGGCGATGCGCCTCGCCAGCAGCTCGGCGATCCTCGCGCGCGAGGCGGCACCGTCGCCCCTCTGCAGCCGGAAGTACGCCGCCGCGAACCATTCCTCGCCGCCGCCCTTGAGCGCGCAGTGCCGGTAGCCGATCTCGAAGTCCTGCTTCGGTCGCTCCCGCACATCGCCGCTTCGATCGATGGTCACCGCGCGCTCCACGATGTCCCAGCACTCCGCGCCGAAGCAGCCGGCGTTCATCGCCAGCGCTCCGCCCACCGTGCCGGGGATGCCGGCGAGGAACTCCGCGCCCGCCAAGCCTTGCAGCGCCGCCAAGCGCGCCACCTTCGGGCTGGCCACGCCCGCCTCCGCGTAGACCAGGCCTTCGCCGGCGAGCGCCGGGCGCTTCGACGCGGCATGCGTCAGCACCACGGTCCCCCGCCACCCGCCGTCGCGCACCAGCAGATTCGAGCCCAGGCCGACGAACAGCACCGGCTCCGCCGCCGGCAGCCGGCGCAGGAACGCCGCAAGGTCGTCGAGGTCGGCGGGGACGTAGAAGCGCGCCGCGCGCCCGCCCGCCCGCCAGCTGACGTGCCGCCGCATCGGCTCGTCGCGCCGCAGCTCGCCGCGCAGCCCTTCGAGTTGCAGCGGTTCGGCCATGTTCATGTCAGCTGCGAGGAAACGTTGCCGATCGAGCCTGCGCCCATCGTCACCACCACGTCGCCGTCGCGCGCCACCCGCCGGATCGCCCCGGGCAGCTCGGCGATGTCGTCCACGAACACCGGCTCGACCTTGCCCGCGACGCGCACCGCGCGCGCGAGCGATCTGCCGTCCGCGGCGACGATCGGAGGCTCGCCCGCCGGGTACACCTCGGTGAGGATCAGCGCGTCGGCGGCCGAGAGCGAGCGCACGAAGTCCTCGAACAGGTCGCGGGTGCGCGTATAGCGGTGCGGCTGGAACGCGAGCACGATGCGCCGCCCGGGAAACGCGCCGCGCGCCGCTTCGAGCGTCGCGGCCATCTCCGCCGGATGGTGGCCGTAGTCGTCGATCAGCGTGGCCCGCCCGCCGCCCGCCACGGCGATGCCGCCGTGGTTCTGGAAGCGCCGGCCGACGCCGTGGAAGTCAGCGAGCGCCTTTTGCATCGCCGCATCGGCCACGCCGATTTCCATGCCGACGGCGATCGCCGCCAGCGCATTCAGCACGTTGTGCCGGCCGGGCAGGTTGAGCGTCATGTCCAGCGCGCCGGCCTTCTCGCGCCACACGCGGAAGCGCATGCGGCCCGCATCGGGAACCAGCTCGCTCGCGCGCACCGCGGCGCCGGAAGCCGTGCCGTAGGTGACTACCGGCTTGGAGACGAAGGGCAGGATCTCGCGCACGTGCGCGTCGTCGGCGCACAGGATCGCCGCCCCGTAGAACGGCAGGTTCTGCAGAAATTCCACAAACGCATGCTTCAGGCGCTCGAAGTCCTGCCCGTAGGTGTCCATGTGGTCGGCGTCGATGTTGGTGACCACCGCGATCACCGGCTGCAGGTGCAGGAACGACCGGTCCGATTCGTCCGCCTCGGCGACGATGAAATCGCCCGCGCCGAGCCGCGCGTTCGAGCCGGCGGCGTTCAGCCGCCCGCCGATCACGAAGGTCGGATCGATCCCGCCCTCGGCGAGCACGCTCGCCACCAGGCTGGTGGTCGTCGTCTTGCCGTGCGTGCCCGCGATGGCGACGCCCTGCTTGAGGCGCATCAGCTCCGCGAGCATCAGCGCGCGCGGCACCACCGGGATGCGCCGCTCGCGCGCGGCGATCACCTCGGCGTTGTCGGCGTGCACCGCGCTGGAAACCACCACCGCGTCGGCGCCGTTCACGTTCGCGGCGGCGTGCGCCGCCGACACGCGGGCGCCGAGCTTCGCGAGGCGCCTGGTCGCGGCATTCTCGGCGAGGTCCGAGCCGCTCACCTGGTAGCCGAGGTTGAGCAGCACCTCGGCGATGCCGCTCATCCCCGAGCCGCCGATGCCGACAAAATGGATGTGGCGGACCTTGTGTCTCATCGCGCCAGCTCCATGCAGCGCTCGGCGACCAGGCGCGCGGCTTCCGGCTTTCCAAGCGCCCGCGCATTGCGCGCCAATTCGAGCAGGCGGGCCCGATCCAGCGAGCCGATGAGCGACGAGAGCTTGTGCGGCGTCAGATCCTGCTGCGGCAGCAGGATGGCGGCGCCCCGATCGGCGAGGAACCTCGCATTCGCGGTCTGGTGGTCGTCCACCGCGTGAGGGAACGGCACGAGGATGCTCGCCACGCCTCCGGCCGAGAGCTCGGCGATCGTCACCGCGCCGGCGCGGCACACGACCAGGTCGGCCTCGGCGTAGCGCCGCGCCATGTCCTCGATGAAGGCGACGAGCTCGCCCGGGACCCCGGCGGTCGCGTAGCTCGCGCGCAGCGCCTCGAGATGCTGCTCGCCGGACTGGTGCACCACCGTGGGCCGCTCGGGCGCGGGAAGCAGCGCGAGCGCCCGCGGCAGCGCCTCGTTCAGCGCGCGCGCCCCGAGGCTTCCGCCGACCACGAGCAGCCTGAGCGGCCCGCCGCGCCCCGCGAAGCGCTGCTCGGGCGCCGCGATCGCCGCGATCTCCGCGCGCACCGGGTTCCCGGTCCATTCGGCGTTCGCGAGCGTGGCCGGGAACGCCACCATCACCTTGTCGGCGAGGCGCGCCAGGACGCGGTTGGCGATGCCGGGGATCGCGTTTTGCTCGTGCACAGCGAGCGGCCGGGCCAGGAGCGAAGCCATCATCCCGCCGGGAAAGGCGACGTAGCCGCCCAGGCCGAGCACCACGTCGGGGCCGAGCTTGCGGATCGCGCACGCGCTCTCCCAGAACGAATAAAGCAGGTTCGCGGGAAGCAGCAGCTTCGCGAGCAGGCCCTTGCCGCGCGCCGCGCGGGCGCGGATCCAGGCGGTGCGGTAGCCGCGCGGCGGCACCAGGCGCTCCTCCATTCCGCCGCGCGCTCCCATCCACACCACGTCCCACCCGGCCGCGCGCATCTGCTCGGCGACCGCGAGGCCGGGAAAGATGTGCCCCCCGGTGCCGCCCGCCATGATGAGGATGGTCCCGCTCATGCGGGCAAACCTCTGCCGTTACGCATTGAGTCCTCTCGATAGCTGGCGGTTCTCCCAGTCGATGCGCAGCAGGATCGCGAGCGCGACGAGGTTCGCCAGCAGCCCCGTGCCGCCGTAGCTCATGAGCGGAAGCGTGAGGCCCTTGGTCGGCAGCAGGCCCATGTTCACGCCCATGTTGATCGTCGCCTGGAAGCCGATCCAGATGCCGAAGCCCTGCGCGGCGAGGGCGGCGAAATGGCGCTCGTGCAGCGCCGCCTGGCGCCCGATCGCGAACGCGCGCGCAACGATCCAGGCAAACAGCCCGATGACCAGCGCGACTCCGGCGAAGCCGAGCTCCTCGGCGATCACCGCGAGCAGGAAATCGGTGTGCGCCTCGGGCAGGTAAAAGAGCTTCTCGACGCTCGCGCCCAGCCCGACGCCGAGCCACTCGCCGCGCCCGAACGCGATCAGGGCGTGCGAGAGCTGGTAGCCGCGGCCGAACGGGTCCGACCAGGGATCCATGAAGCCGAAGATGCGCTGCATGCGGTAGGGCGACGACAGCACGAGCAGCGCGAACCCCGTGCCGAGCATCGCCACCAGCGCGGCGAAATGCCTGCCGTTCATGCCGCCGAGGAACAGGATGCCGAACGCGGTCACCGCGATCACCACCAGCGCGCCGAAGTCCGGCTCGCGCAGCAAGAGCCACGAGACGAGCAGCATCACCGCGAGCATCGGCAGCAGGCCGCGTTTGAAGCTTTTCAGCACGGCGTGCTTGCGCGCGGTGTAGTCGGCGGCGTAGAGCACCGCGGCGAGCTTCATCAGCTCCGAGGGCTGAACGCTCGCGAACGGAATATCGAGCCAGCGGCGCGCGCCGTTCACCTCGCGGCCGAATCCCGGCGCGAGCACGAGCGCGAGCAGCGCGACGCCTCCCATGAACAGCCACGGCGCCGCTTTCTGCCACCACAGGGCTGGCGCGAGGAACACCGCGATCGCCGCCGCCAGCGCGACGCCGAGGAAAAGCGCGTGTCGACCCAGGTACCACGCCGGGCTGTTGCCGGTGTAACGGCTCGCCTCCGCGGTGGCGATCGAGGCCGAGTACACCATCACCAGGCCGGTCGCCGCGAGCAGCAGCGCCGCCCAGGCGAGCGAGCGGTCGTATTCCGCGCTCGGGGCGTTTCTCGCGAACACGTAGGTCCTGCTCATTCGCCGAGCCCCTTCACCGCCAGAGCGAAGGCTTCGCCGCGGTGCCGGTAGTCGCGAAACATGTCGAAGCTCGCGCAGGCAGGCGAGAGCAGCACCGCTTCGCCCGGCCGCGCGTGACGCGCCGCCTCGCCGACCGCCTCCTCGAGCGTGCGGCAGCGCTCGAGCGGCACGCCGCTCGGGGCGAGCGCTTGCGCGATGCGGGGCGCATCGCAGCCGATCAGCAGCACGCGCGAGGCGCACTCGGCGACCACCGGCGCGAGCGGCGAGAAGTCCTGTCCCTTGCCCTCGCCGCCGGCGATCAGCACGGCGCGGCGCCCGAGGCCGCGCAGCGCGGCGACCGCCGCTCCGACGTTGGTGCCCTTCGAGTCGTCGTACCACTCGACGCCGCGGCGGGTCGCGACGTGCTCCAGCCGGTGCGGCAGCCCTTTGAAGGTTCGCAAGCCCTCGGCGAGCGCCTCGTAGGAGGCGCCAAGCGTGCGGGCAAGCGCGCACGCCGCGAGCGCGTTGGCGGCGTTGTGGCGCCCGTGGAGGGGCAGCGCCGCGGCCTCGAGAACGACGTTGCCGCCCTGCGCGAGGCACCGGGCGCCGCCGACCGAAACCAGGCCGAAATCCTCCGCTCCGGAGGGGGCGTCGAGACCGAAGGTGATGCGCCGCCGGCCGGCTTGCGCGAGCGCCATCGAGCGCGGATCGTCGCGGTTGAGCACCTGCGCGCCGCTTCCCATGAAGACTCGCGCCTTCGCGGCGGCGTACTCGGCGATTCCCGCGTAGCGGTCGAGATGGTCCTCGCTCAGGTTGAGCATCGCGGCCGCGTCCGGCTCGAGCGACCAGGTGGTCTCGAGCTGGAAGCTCGACAGCTCGAGGACCCAGGCCGCCGGCATCACGACGCGGTTCATCAACGCCTCGAGCGCCGGAGGGCCGATGTTGCCGGCGACTGCGCAATCCACTCCGGCCGCGCGGAGCAGATGACCAACCAACGCCGTCACCGTGCTCTTGCCGTTGGTGCCGGTGACCGCCAACACCCTGCTCGGCCCGTTGGCGCGCACGTGCCAGGCGAACAGCTCGATGTCGCCCGCGACGGGAATGCCGCGCGCGAGCGCCTCCTGCACCACCGGCTCGCTGAGGGCGAGCCCCGGGCTGACACACAGGAGCTGCGCGCCCTCGAGCAGCGCCGCATCGAACGGCCCGGTGCGCAGCTCGCCGGGGAAATCCTTCGCCCGGGGCGGCGACGCGCGCGTGTCGGCGACGCGCGCTATCCCGCCCTTGCGCGCGATCCAGCGCGCAGCCGCCAACCCGGTGTCGCCCAGGCCGAGCACCAGCACGCGCTTGCCCTCGAGCGGCATCGGCCGGGGGCGGGGGAGCAGCTGGAACACCGGCTCGGGCATCGCCACGGTCACCTCAGCTTCAGGGTGGAAAGCCCGAACAGCACCAGCATCATGGTGATGATCCAGAAGCGCACCACGACCTGGGATTCCTTCCAGCCTTCCAGCTCGTAGTGGTGGTGCAGCGGCGCCATGCGGAAAATGCGCTTGCCGCCGCTCGCCTTGAAGTAGATGACCTGGATCATCACCGAGAGCGTTTCGGCGACGAACACCCCGCCCATGATGAAAAGCACGATCTCCTGGCGCACGATCACTGCGATGGTGCCGAGCGCGGCGCCGAGCGCGAGCGCGCCGACGTCGCCCATGAATACCTCCGCCGGATAGGCGTTGAACCACAGGAACCCCAGCCCCGCGCCGGCGAGCGCGCCGCTGAACACCGCCAGCTCGCCCGCGCCCGGGATGTACGGAAGCCCGAGGTACTTGGAGAACACCGCGTTGCCGGCGACGTAGGCGAACACGCCGAGCGCGCCGCCGACCATCACCGTCGGCATGATGGCGAGGCCGTCCAGGCCGTCGGTGAGGTTGACCGCGTTCGACGTGCCGACGATCACGAAATACGTCAGCACGATGAAGCCCACCGTGCCGAGCGGGTAGGCGATGAACTTGAAGAACGGCACGATGAGCTCGTTGAGCGGCGGGATGCCCTGCGCCATCCACGCCAGGGTGCCCGCGGCCCCGAGCCCGATCAGCGATTGCCAGAAGAATTTCGCCTTCGCCGAGAGACCTTTCGGATCGCGCTGCACCACCTTGCGGTAATCGTCGATCCAGCCGATCGCGCCGAAACCGAGCGTCACCGCAAGCACGATCCACACGAACCGGTTCGCAAAATCGCCCCACAGCAGCGTGGTGATCGCGATCGAGAGCAGGATCAGCGCCCCGCCCATGGTCGGCGTGCCGGCCTTGGTGAGATGCGAGCGCGGCCCGTCGTCGCGCACCGACTGTCCGATCTTGTAGGCCGTGAGCTTGCGGATCACGAAGGGGCCGAGGATGAGAGAGATGGCGAGCGCGGTCAGGCAGGCGAGCACCGCGCGCAGCGTGATGTAGCCGAACACGTTGAACAGCCGCACGTCCTTCGCCAGCCACTGCGCGAGCTCGAGCAGCATCAGTGGCCCCCGGGGGCTTCGCCGGCGAGCGCGGCGACGACGCGCTCCATCCTCATGAAGCGCGAGCCCTTGACCAGGACAGTGGCCGCGCCGCGCGCCGCCGCGGCAATCGCCTCGATCGAGTCGAAGTGGCGCGCGCCCTCGCCGAACGCCTCGACCGCCCCGCGCGCAGCTTCGCCGATCGCAAGCAGGCTGGTGACGCCCTGCTGCCGCGCGTAGGCGCCGACCTCGCGGTGAAACCCGGAGCCGTGCTCGCCGACCTCGCCCATGTCGCCCAGCACCAGCACGGTCGGCGCGGCGCAGCAGGCGAGCACGTCGATCGCGGCGCGCACCGAGTCGGGGTTGGCGTTGTAGCTGTCGTCGATCAGCGTGGCGCCGCCGGCCGCCGCCTTCACTTGCATGCGCCCGGTGTAGGGACGGAACGCGGCGAGCCCCTCGCCGATCGCGGCAGGCGGAACTCCCGCGGCGTGCGCGCAGGCCGCTGCGGCGAGCGCGTTGCGCACGTTGTGCAGCCCGGCGATGGCGAGCGTCGCGCGCGCCTCGCCCAGCGGCGTGCGCAGGCGGATCTCGCTCGCGAGGCCCTTCAGCGCGTAGCCCGCGGTCACCGCCGCCTTTGCCTGCAGACCGAAGTCCACGACCCGCCGCGCGTCGGCCGCGCGCCGAAAGGTGTCGGCGTGCGGGTCGTCGGCGTTCACGACGGCGATGCCGTCCGCTGGAAGGGCCGCGTAGACGCTCGAGTTCTCGGCCGCCACCTCGTCGACCGAGCGCATGAACTCGAGGTGCTCGCGCTGGGCGTTGTTCACCAGGCCGATGCTCGGGCGCGCGATTCCGGCGAGGTAGGCGATCTCGCCCCGGTGGTTCATGCCGAGCTCGATCGCGCAGTAGCGATGTTCCTCGCGCAGGCCGAGCAGCGTGAGCGGAACGCCGATGTCGTTGTTGAGGTTGCCCGCGGTCGCGAGCACCTGCGCATCGCCCGCATGGCGGCGCAGGATTGCGGCGAGCATCTCCTTGACCGTGGTCTTGCCGTTCGAGCCGGTGACCGCGGCGAGCGCCGGAGAAAAGCGCGCGCGCCAGTGGCGCGCGAGATCGCCGAGCGCGCGCCTGGTGTCGGCGACCACGAGCGCGGGAAGAGCAAGCGCCCCGGCGTGGCGCTCGTCCACCATCGCGCAGGCCGCCCCGGCGGCCCTGGCGGCGACGAGGAAGTCATGGCCGTCGAAGCGCTCGCCGCGCAGGGCGATGAAGAGCTCCCCGGGTCGCACGCTCCGGCTGTCGGAGGAAACGCCGGTGAAGCGCACGTCGTGGCCGCTCGCCCGGGCGCCCAGCGCGGCCGCTGCTTCGACAATGCCCATCACCTCTGTCTCCGGC
Organism: Betaproteobacteria bacterium RIFCSPLOWO2_12_FULL_68_20; assembly: GCA_001770655.1. Taxonomy (GTDB): domain Bacteria; phylum Pseudomonadota; class Gammaproteobacteria; order Burkholderiales; family SG8-39; genus 2-12-FULL-68-20. The sequence continues at coordinate 9,119 of MERQ01000080.1, read as the reverse complement.
GCTCGAGCGCCGCGCGCGCCGCCTGCGCGTCCGAGAACGGCAGGCGCTCGCCCGCGATTTCCTGCCAGGTCTCGTGGCCCTTGCCGGCGAGGAGCAGCACGTCCGCGGCCGCGGCCTGCGTCAGCGCGCGCTCGATCGCGCGGGCCCGATCCGGCTCGAGCTCGCAGGGGCCCGGCACGCCGACGCGGATCGCCTCGAGGATCGCGCGCGGATCCTCGCTTCTCGGGTTGTCGGAGGTGAGCACGACGCGATCGGCGAGGCGCGCCGCCACCGCGCCCATCGGCGAGCGCTTCGAGCGATCGCGGTCGCCCCCTGCGCCGAACACCGCGACCAGCCGGCCGCCGCGCGCCACCGCGACCGGCCGCAGCGCCTGCAGCACCTTCTCCAGCGCGTCGGGCGTGTGCGCGTAATCGATGACCACCAGCGGCTCTCCCGCACCGCCGACGCGCTGCATGCGCCCGGGCACCTGGGGAAGCGACTCGAGCGCCGCGACGCCTTGAGCGAAGGGCACCCCGTGGGCGAGCAGGCAGCCGAGCACGCCGAGCGCGTTCGCTGCGCTGTAGCGGCCGAGCTGGCTCAAGGAAAACTCGGCGGCGCCCCAACTGGACTCGAGGGCGACACGCGTTGCGTCGGCACCGGCCTCGATCGCGCGCGCCGCGACGTACTCGCGCACGCTGCCCGGCGCCACCGCTCCCGCAGACAGCGAGTAGCCGATGGTACGCAAGCCGCGCGCGGCAAGCCGCTGCGCGAGCCGCACCCCGAGCACATCGTCCAGATTCAGCACCGCAGCGCCGGGCGCGTCGAAAAGCCGCGCCTTCGCCTCGGCGTAGGCCTCCATGGAGCCGTGGTAGTCGAGATGCTCGTGCGACAGATTCGTGAACAGCGCGCAAGCGAACGCGACCCCGTTCACGCGCCCCTGCACCAGTGCGTGCGACGAAACCTCCATCGCGACCGCGCGCGCTCCGGCGTGCCGCATGTCGGCGAGCATGCGGTGCAGCTCGAGCGCATCGGGCGTGGTGGTGGCCAGCTCGGCGAGCGCCCCGGGGAAGCCCCCGCCGAGCGTGCCGATGACGCCCGTCTTCTCGCCCCGCGCGCCGAGCGCCGCGGCGAGCCATTGCGTGCACGAGGTCTTGCCGTTGGTGCCGGTCACTCCGCACACCCATAGATCGGCGGAGGGACGGCCGTAGAACTCGTGCGCGAGGCGCCCCGCCTGCTGCCTGAGACCCCTCACCGCGGCGTTCGGTACGCGCCACTCCTGGCGCCACGAGAACCCGTCCTCTTCCCAGAGCACCGCGGCCGCGCCGCGCGCGAGCGCCTCAGGGATGTGGGCGCGGCCGTCCGCGGCATCGCCGGGAAATGCGAAGAAGGCGACGCCGGGGGCGCAGCGGCGGCTGTCCGGCGAGAGCCGCTCGATCATCGCCCCCTGCGCGCGAAGTCGCTTGAACAGCTCCCGGGTTTCCACGGTGGCGGCCAGCCCATCAGGTGCTCTCCCTCGCCTGCTCGCCCTCGCCGGGCAGCTCGACCGGCTCGAGCGGGGCGTCGTGCGCGACGCCGAGCAGCCGCAGCGCCCCTTGCGTGACTTGTGCGAACACGGGCGCCGCGACGCTGCCGCCGTAGTACTGCCCCGCCGAGGGTTCGTCGATCATCACCGCGACCACGAGCCGCGGGTCGGAGGCGGGAGCGAAGCCGACGAACGACGCGATGTACTTGCCCGGCGCGTAGCTCCCGTCTACCAGCTTGCGCGCGGTGCCGGTCTTGCCTGCGACGCGCCAGCCCATGATGCGCGCGCGCGGGCCGGTGCCGCCCGGTTGCACGGCCAGCTCGAGCATCGCGCGCACCGCGCGCGCCGTTTCGGTGGATAGCACTTTCTCGCCGCTCGCGGCGGCGCCGGTCTTGACCAGCGACAGCGGCACCAGCTCCCCGTCGCGCGCGAACACGGTGTAGGCGCGCGCGAGCTGGATGAGGCTGAGCGAGAGCCCGTTTCCATAGGCCATCGTGGCCTGTTCGACCGGGCGCCAGCTGCGCCAGGCACGCAGCCTGCCCTGCGCCTCGCCGGGAAAGCCGAGCTGCGGCGGCGCGCCGAAGCCCACGCGCTTGAACAGGTCCCACATCGTCTTCGGCGCCAGAGCGAGCGCGAGCTTCGCCGCGCCGACGTTGGACGATTTCTGCAGCACCTGCGCGACGCTCAGCGCGCCCTGCGGGTGCGCGTCGTGGATCGTGTAGCCGGCGATGGTCAGCTGGCCCGGCGCGGTCGGCACCAGCGTCGCCGGCGTCACGCGCCCGGATTCGAGCGCGGCCGCGATCGTGAAGGGCTTGAGCGTCGAGCCCGGCTCGAACGTGTCGGTGATGACGCGGTTGCGCAGCTGCGCCCCGGTGAGGCGGGCGCGGCTGTTGGGATTGTAGGAAGGGACGTTGGAGAGCGCGAGCACTTCGCCCGAGCGCACGTCGAGCGCGACGATCGCTCCCGCCCTGGCGCGGTGCTGCTCGACCGCGCTCTTCAGCGCGCCGTACGCGAGGCTCTGGATCTTGCCGTCGACCGAGAGCACGAGGTCGCGCCCGTCCTGCGCCGCGCGGATCGATTCGACGTCCTCGACCACGCCCCCGAGCCGGTCCTTGATCACGCGCCGGCTGCCGGGCTTGCCGCCGAGCGTCGCCTGGAACGCGAGCTCGATGCCCTCCTGCCCGGCGTCGTCGACCCCGGTGAAGCCGACGAGATGCGCGGTGACTTCTCCGCCCGGGTAGTAGCGCCGGTACTCGGGGTGCTGGTAGACGCCGCGCAGGCGCAGCGCCTGCACCTGCCCGGCGGTCTCGGGGGGGATCTGGCGCTTGAGGTAGACGAAATCGCGGCCCGGATCGGCGAGCCTGCGCTCCAGCTCGCGCGGCTCGAGCGCGAGCAGCTGCGCCAGGCGCCGGCGCTGCGCCGCATCGGCCTCGACGTCGCCCGCGATTGCCCACACCGACTTGACCGGCGTCGAGACCGCGAGCGCCTCGCCGTTGCGGTCGAGGATGCGCCCGCGCGTCGCCGGTACCTCGAGCACGCGCGAATAGCGAGCCTCGCCCTTCTCCTGGAGAAACTCGGTCCTGAGCGCCTGCAGGTAGAGCGAGCGCGCCGCGAGCACGAGGAAGGCGGCGCCGAAGGCGACGAGCACGACGCGCGCGCGCCACACCGGCAGGCGAACCAGGCCCTGCGCCGCCGCCGCGGTCACTGTGCAGGCGCTCCGGGACGCGGCACTACCCGCACGCGCCGGGGATCGGGCGAGCGCATGCCGAGCGTGCCGGAGGCGACCTTCTCGACGCGAGCGTGCAGGCCCCAGGTGCTCGCCTCGAGCTGCAGGCGCCCGTACTCCACGTCGAGATCGCGCGAGCGAACCTGCTCGCGCTCCAGGTCGGAGAAGAGCTTCCGCGCCTTGTGCTGTGAGGTGACGAGCCCGAGCGCGCAGGCGACGAGAACCGCGAGGAGGAGGAGGTTCAGTTTCGCCACCGCGCGCCGGGCTCGATTCGGATGTTCTGCAACGATTGATAGGGGGCCGCGGTGCGCTCGGCCACGCGAAGCGTGGCGCTGCGCGCGCGCGGGTTGGCCGCGATCTCGTCTGCCGCGGGACGGATGGCACGGCCGATGAGCTTGGCGGGAGCTTGTGGCATCTCGCTGGCGGTGAGCGGCAATTCCCGGGGCAGCGCGGGCTGCGCCGCGTCGCGCATGAAGCGCTTGACGATGCGGTCCTCCAGCGAGTGGAAGCTGATCACCGCCAGGCGCCCTCCCGGGGCGAGGCGCTCCAGCGCCTGCGGCAGCATCAGCGACACCTCCTCAAGCTCCCGATTGACGTGAATCCGTAGAGCCTGAAAGGTGCGCGTCGCCGGGTCCTGGCCCGGTTCGCGTGTGCGGACCGCCTTTGCCACGAGATCGGCCAGTTGGCGGGTGCGTGCGAGGGGCTCGCGGCCGCGAGCAGCAACAATCGCCTTTGCAATCTGTTTAGCAAACCGTTCTTCCCCATACCCCCTGATGACCTCCGCGATTTCTTTTTCGGACGCCGCCGCCAGCCAGTCGGCGGCCGATGTCCCTTCGGTCGGGTCCATGCGCATGTCGAGCGGCCCGTCGGCGCGGAACGAGAAGCCCCGCGAAGGGTCGTCGAATTGCGGGGAGGAAGCGCCCAGGTCGAACAGCATCCCCTGAGCGAGACGCACGCCGCAGGCATCGAGCGCGGCGGACAGTGCGCCGAAATTCTTCCTGACGAATGTGAACCTGGGATCCGGAATCTCGCGCGCAACGCCGGCGGCCTGGGGATCGCGGTCCAGTGCCACGAGCCGGCCTTGCGGGCCGAGCCGTTCGAGGATCGCCCGGCTGTGCCCGCCGCGGCCGAAGGTGCCGTCCACGTAGACGCCCTCGGGACGGAGGGCGAGCGCGTCGAGGGCCTCGCGGAGCAGGACCGGTCGGTGCATGGGCCTCCCTCACAGGGAGAAATCCTCCATGCCGGGGGGCGGCGCGGCGGGACCGGAAAGCGCCTGGCCGAGCTTCGCGCTCCACACGCCCGAATCCCAGAGCTCGAAGTAGCGGCCCTGGCCGACCATCATCGCCTCGCGCTCGAGCTTCGCGTGCAGCCGCAGCGCGAGCGAAAGCAGGACGCGGCCCGAGCCGTCGGGAGCGACGTGCTCCTCGAAGCCGAGCAGCAGGCGCTTCCACCAGCTCGCCTGCGGGTTGAAGCTCGGGAAGCCTTCGACCCTGGCGCGCACCGGCTCCCACGCGGATTCGGGATAGATCAGCACGCAGCCGTCGGGGTGCGCGGTCAGCACGAGGGAACGACCGCCGTCGAGCAAGGACTCGCGATGACGCGTCGGAATAGCGACGCGGCCCTTCGCGTCGAGCGTGATGACCGCAGCCCCGTGAAACGTCTCGCCCATTCCCCTTTGGTCCCGTTTCGTTTTTCCACTTTTTTCTACCTTTTACCACTCTAGGGGAAAAAGGGCTCTCCGGTCAAGGTTCTCCTGGCATTTTTTCCAGGAACGACAAAGACTTAGGATCGAATTGCAACGCAAATTCTTGAAATAAAAACTTGCTTCGAATCAACAGGATATTGGTTAAAATGAAAGTGGGTTCTTAGAAACACCCTATGACCGACCGGCTGATCCCGCAGCTGAAGCTCTCGGAATTCACCGCCCGCTGCCTGGAGAGGCTGGGGCTCGCGCCTGATGATGCCCGGCTGGTCGGCGACACGCTGGTGACGAGCAACCTGCGCGGCGTGGACAGCCACGGCGTAGTGCGCCTGCCCCACTACGCGACTCGGCTGCGCAACGGCACGATCAACCCGAAGCCCTCGATGCGCGTGCAGCGCACCGGCCCGGCGACGGCGATGGTGGACGGCGGCGCCGGCATGGGTCAGCTGGTCGCTGTCCGGGCGATGAAGGAAGCGATCGAGCTTGCGCGCGAAGCGGGCGCGGGCGCGGTCGGCGCGAAGAACAGCTCGCACTGCGGCGCGTGTGCTTACTACGCCGAGCTCGCGGCGCGCGCAGGCATGATCGGCATCGCGCTCACCCACTCCGATCCGATCATGGTGCCGACGGGAATGAAACGGATCTTCCTCGGCTCGAATCCGATCGCTTTCGCCGCGCCGGGCGCTGCAGGCCCGCCGGTGGTGGTGGACCTGGCGACGACGCACGTCGCGCTGGGAAAGGTGATCGTCGCGAAGGAGGAAGGCCGCTCGATCCCGCCCGACTGGGGCGTCGACGCGAGCGGCAAGCCGACCACCGACCCGGCGAAGGTCGTAGGGCTCGCACCGATGGGCGGAGCGAAGGGCTACGCGCTCGCGCTGATGATCGAGGTGCTGTGCGCGCATCTCACCGGCGTGCCGTTCGGCACGCACGTGGCGAAGATGTACGGCGAGCTCGACAAGCCGAGGAACCTCGGGCACTTCATGCTCGCGATCGACATCGCGCGCTTCACCGACCCGGCGGGGTTCAGGTCGCAGATCGACCTGCTGCTGCGCGAGATCCGGGCCGAAGAGCCGGCCGATGCGGCGCGCCCGCCGCTCGCGCCCGGAGAGCCCGAGCGCCTCAGCGCGGAAAAGCGCATGCGCGAAGGGATACCGCTCGGGGCGGGCGTGCTCGCCGATCTGGACAAGCTGGCGCGCGAGCTGGGTGTGGCGCCGCTCTGATCGGGCTCACGCGCCGCGCGCGAGCCGCTCGACTGTCCGTGCCGCGAGCTTCAGCCTCCGCGCGCCTTCCAGGATCTCCGCCCAGGTCTCGGCATCCACGGGGATCCCTTCCTTCTCGCGCCTGGCGCGCGCTTCGCGCTCCGGCTCGCCGGCGATGCGCACCCGGTCGAAGCCGGGCGCGGGCGGCGAAGCGCGCACCCAGTCGACGTAGGCGCGCGCCTCGCGCGCGAGCGCCTCGGCAGTGCCCAGGCGCTGCGGATCGATCAGGATCGACAGCATGCCGTTCAGCACGTCGCTATGGGGACTGTTCGGAAAATGCCAGGTGCCGCCGCCGGTGAGCGCGCCCCCCAGCAGCTCGCAGGCCACGGCGAGCCCGTAGCCCTTGTGCTCGCCGAAGCAGAGCATGGCGCCGAACGGCGGCACCACCGCCCAGCGCGGGTCGTCGGTCGGGTTTCCCTGGTCGTCGATGACGCGGCCCGGCGGCACTTTCTCGCCCTTGTTGTAAGCGACGCGAAGCTTGCCCTGCGCGACCGCGCTCGTCGCCATGTCGAGCACGAACGGCGGCTCGTTCCCGAGCGGTACGCCGATGCAGACCGGGTTGGTGCCGAAGCGCCCGTCGGCTCCGCCGTACGGCGCCACGCGCGCGAAGGCGCGCACGTTCACGAAGTGGATCGACACCAGGCCTTCGGCGAGCGCCATCTCGGCGAAGTGGCCGATGCGCCCGAGATGATGCGCGTTGGCGAGCGCCATGATGCAGGAGCCCAGGCGCTTGGCGCGCTGGTTCGCCAGCTCCATGGCTTCGACACCGACCACCTGGCCGTAGCCGCTGTGCCCGTCGAGCGCAAGAAGCGCGCCGGCGTCGAGCCTCACTTCCGCGCGCTGGTTGGCGCGCAGTCCGCCCTCGAGCAGCGCACCGACATAGCGCGGGACCATGCCGATGCCGTGCGAGTCGTGCCCGGCGAGGTTGGCGGCGACGAGGTTCGCGGCCACGAGGCGCGCCTCGCGCGGCTCGCTCCCGCCCGCGGCGACGATCGCCTCGATCGCGCGCGCGAGCGGCCCGGCGGGAAAGACATGGGCGTCGGCCATCGGTGTCGGGCGAGTTTACCCTTGACAGCGCCGAAAACCGGGCACTAGATTCGCTGCGATGATCGACAAGCTCGTCGCCAGCCCGCAGGCCGCGGTGGCCGACATCCCCGACGGCGCGACCATCATGCTCAGCGGCTTCGGCAACGCCGGCATGCCGGTTGCGCTCATCGACGCGCTGATCGCGCAGGGAGCGCGCGAGCTCACCATCATCAACAACAACGCCGGCAACGGCGACACCGGGCTCGCCGCACTCATGAAGGCGAAGCGCGTGCGCAAGATCACCTGCTCGTTCCCGCGCCAGCCGGATTCGTGGCATTTCGACGCGCTGTACCGTGCGGGCGAGATCGAGCTCGAGCTGGTGCCGCAAGGCACGCTCGCCGAGCGCATCCGCGCGGCGGGCGCGGGGATCGGCGCCTTCTACACCCCGACCGCCTACGGCACGAAGCTCGCCGAAGGCAAAGAGACGCGCCGCATCGGCGATCGCGATCACGTGCTCGAGCACCCGATCCATGCGGACTACGCGCTCGTCAAGGCGGACCGCGCCGACCGCTGGGGCAACCTCGTCTACCGCAAGACCGCGCGCAATTTCGGGCCGATCATGGCCGCGGCGGCCAAGTGCACCGTGGTGCAGGTGCGCGAGACCGTGGAGCTCGGCGCGCTCGATCCGGAAGCGATCGTGACGCCCGGAATCTTCGTGCAGCGCGTGGTGCGCGTGCATTGATGAAGAAGCTCGACCGCAACCAGCTCGCCGCGCGCGTCGCGCGCGACATTCCCGACGGCTCGATCGTGAATCTCGGCGTCGGGCTGCCGACGCTGGTGGCGAACCACCTCCCGGCCGGCCGCGAGATCGTGATTCACAGCGAGAACGGCGTGCTCGGCGTCGGCCCGAGGCCCGCGCCGGGCGAGGAGGACGAGGACCTGATCAATGCCGGCAAGGAACCGGTCACGCTGATCAAGGGCGCGTCCTTCTTCCATCACGCCGACTCGTTCGGCATGATCCGCGGACGGCACCTCGATTTCTGCGTGCTCGGCGCGTTCCAGGTCTCGGTCGTCGGCGATCTCGCCAACTGGAATACCGGCGCCCCGGATGCGATTCCGGCGGTGGGCGGAGCGATGGACCTCGCGGTCGGGGCGAAGCAGGTGCTGGTGATGATGGAGCACCTGACGAAAGCGGGCGAGAGCAAGATTGTCGAGCGTTGTACCTATCCGCTCACCGGCGCGCGCTGCGTGAACCGCGTCTACACCGACCTCGCTGTCATCGACGTGAAGCCGGACGGGCTGCATGTCGTCGAGACCGTGGATGGGCTTTCTTTCGAAGAGCTGCAGCGCCTGACGGGCGTACCGCTGAAACGCCTCGCGACCGCGGCCTAGCCGATGTCGCGCCGCGCCTCGGCGACCACGCGGGCGAGATCTTCGGGCCGCGCCGCTTCGACCGCGGCGGTTTCGGCCTCGCGCAGGTCCTTCGGCGGCGCGATCAGGCTGTGGCGCCGGATGCCCCAGATCAGGGCGGCGAGGGTGATCGCGGCGGTCCCCCAGACCAGCGTGTCGTTCGGGTGGAAGAGGGTGGTGAACGCGAGCGCCGCGATGAGCAGGCGCGCGGCGACATCGCCCGCCGTGCCCTCGAAGCAGCGCCCGAACATCGCGAATGCGACGCCGCAGGTGCCTACGGTCACCACCAGGACGTCGCCGACCTGCGCCCAGCCGGGCGTCACCGCCATCGCCGAGCGGGTGAAGATCGCGAATGTCATGAGCGTGATCGGCAGGCAGATCTTCAGCGCCTCCCACATGGTGCGCATGAACGAGGCATTGGCGATGCGCGCCGACACGGCCGCCGTGAGCGAGGTCGGCGGCGAGAGCTCGCCCCAGACCGACAGGAAGAACACGAAG
>MERQ01000079.1 GCA_001770655.1 Betaproteobacteria bacterium RIFCSPLOWO2_12_FULL_68_20 | reverse complement strand
GCGCGCCGCTATGCGGCCGCGGTCGATCGCTACACCACGGCGGGAAATGTCCCGCTGTGGGCGAAACAGATGCAGATCTTCATCCTCGAGGATCTGAACGAGCTCGAGGCGGCGAAGATCATGCTCGGCGGCCTGCTCGAGAGCGGCCGCATCCGCGACCCGGCCGAGGTGCAGTTCCTTCGCCAGCGGCTCGAGGAGCTCGAGGCGCGCATCGCCGGCCCGCGGGGGCGATAGCGTCGAGGTTTCGACGCAATGTCGGGGTTTCAACGCCCAGCTGGTAATTACCCCTTTGATTTGACTGAATTTTTCTGCGCTCTTACAATGGCACACATATTGCGGAGCCTAATCTGCTCAACTCCCTCCGCAAGGAGACGCGTTATGAAGACGATGCAAAAAGGCTTCACCCTGGTCGAGATCGCGATCGTGCTCGTGATCATCGGGCTGCTGCTCGGCGGCATCCTGAAGGGCCAGGAGATGATCACCCAGGCGAAGATCAAGAACGCGATCGCCGATTTCAGCGGCGTGTCGGCCGCCTACCACGGCTACCAGGACCGCTACCGCGCGATTCCCGGGGACGACCCCAACGCGAATACGCGCTGGGCGACGGCGCCCGCCGCTACCCAGGGCAACGGCAACGGCGTAGTCGCCGGAACCTACAACAACGGCGGCGCAGTGTGCACGGCAGCCGTCGAGGCCTGCAGCTGGTGGGACCATCTGCGCCGCTCGGGTTTCGTTTCGGGCTCGGGCCCCACGCAGCCGTTCAACGCGGTCACTGGACTGCTCGGGGTGCAGACCGGGGACAACGCCGGCGGGCCGATCATGGGCGGATTCAGCGGGCTCATCCTTTGCTCGGCGAACCTGCCCGACAAGATTGCGATCGCGATGGACACGCAGATGGACGATGGCGTGCCGAGCACCGGCACGGTCCGCGGCGATCTGCAGGCAGCGCCGAACCCGAACCTCGACAACACGCCGCAGGCGGCCTACGCGGAAACCGGGACCAACGTCTACGTTCTCTGCCGCTCGATGTAAGCGGCGACTTCCACGAAGTTAAAAAGCCGGCCTCGCGCCGGCTTTTTTTCGCCCCTTATCCGCGCAGCAGCCGCAGCTCGGCGGCCGCGAGCAGCTCGGGCGCGCCGAGCAGCACCACCACGTCGCCGGGCCGGAGCGGGCCGGCCTCGGCGGCGCCGAGCTTCGCTTTCTCCCCCGGGCGCCGCACCGCCCTCACCTGCACGCCGATATCCTCCAGTCCCAACTCGGCGAAGTCTTTTCCGACGGCATAAGCGGTCGCATCGAGCATCACCGAATGCAGGCGCGCCTGGGTCGATTCCCCCGCCTGCGGTTGGTCGCTCGGACCGCGAAAAAGCCCCTGCAGCAGTCCGTAATGCTGGTCGCGCATCTGGCTCACGCGGCGCATCACGCGCGCGAGCGGAACGCCGACCCACACCAGCGCGTGCGAAGCGAGCATCAGGCCCGACTCGAACGCCTCCGGCACCACCTCGGAGGCTCCCGCTGCCGTGAGCGTCGCGATGTCGCGCTCCTCGCGCGCGCGCACGATCACCGGCACCGCGGGATTCAGGCCGTGGATGTGCGCGAGCACGCGCACCGCCGCTTGCGCGTCGGCGAAGGTCACCACCACCGCCGCGGCGCGCGCGATCCCGGCCGCGATCAGCGCCTCGCGCCGCGAGCTGTCGGCGAACACCACCGTGTCGCCCGCGAGCGCGGCCTCGCGCACGCGCTCGGGGTCGAGATCGAGCGCGACGTAGCGCACGCCCTCGGCTTCGAGCAGCCGCGCCAGGCGCTGGCCGTTCCTGCCGTAGCCGAGGATGATCACGTGCCGCTCGGCCTGCAGCGACTGCACCGCGACGCGGTGCACCTCGAGCGAGCGCTGCATCCACTCCGAGCGCGCGAGCCGCAGCACGATGCGGTCGCTCGCCGCGATCAGGAACGGGGTGGCGAACATCGACAGGATCATCGCGGCGAGCAGCGACTGCAGGATCGGCGCCGACGCAAGGTCGGCGTCGCGCGCGAGCGCGAGCAGCACGAAACCGAACTCGCCTCCCTGCGCGAGCGCGATCCCGGTGCGCAGCGCCGTGCCCGGCGCGGCACCGAAGGCGCGCGCGAGAAGCGCGATCAGCACGAATTTCGCGCCCACCAGCAGCGCGAGCAGCGCGAGCACCAGCGCGGGCCTGCCGAGCACGAGCGGCACGTCGAGCATCATGCCGACGCTCACGAAGAACAGCCCGAGGAACACGTCGCGGAACGGCCGGATGTCGTCTTCGACCTGGTAGCGGTATTCGGTCTCCGAAATGAGCATTCCAGCGAGGAACGCGCCGAGCGCGAGCGAGAGGCCGGCGAGGCCGGTGACGAACGCGAGCAGCAGCGTGATGAGCAGCACGTTGAGCACGAAGAGCTCCGTGGAGCGGCGCCGCGCCACCACGCCGAGCCAGGCGCGCATCAGCTTCGGCCCTCCGAACACGACCAGCGCGAGCGCAGCCGCCGCCTTGCCCAGCGCCGCCGCCACCGCGAGCCCGATCTCCTCCGCCGGCTGCCCGAGCGCCGGGATCAGGATGATCAGCGGCACCACGGCCAGGTCCTGGGCGAGCAGCACGCCGATCACCTGGCGCCCGTGCGGCGTGTCGAGCTCGAGGCGCTCGGCGAGCAGCTTCGAGACGACCGCGGTCGAGGACATGGCCACCACGGCGCCGAGCGCGAGACCCGCCTGCCAGCCACCGGCGCGCCCTCCCATTGCCAGCGCCCCGGCCGTGGCCAGGCCGATGGTGAGCGCGACCTGCATGAATCCGAGGCCGAACACCGCGCGCCGCATCACCGCGATCTTCGGCAGGCTGAACTCGAGCCCGATCGAGAACATCAGGAACACCACCCCGAATTCGGCAAGCCGACGCGTCTGCTCGGGGTCGACGGTCAGGCCGGGCGTATAGGGGCCGACGAAGATCCCGGTCGCCAGATAGCCGATGATCGGCGGCAGCCGCAGGCTCCTGCACGCGACGACCGCGAGCACGCTCGATGCGAGCAGCACGAGGATCGGTTGCAGCGCCGTCGCGGCGGATTCCATCGCGGTGAGCGGGATCGGTTGGGCTATACTTCCCGCCATGATAAAGGCCGCGCGACAGGCGGCGCAAAGCGTGGGACGCGATCGCAGCGGCGCGCCGCGCGCCGCGCTCGAGCTGGCGCGCCGCGTGCTCGCGATCGAGGCCGACGCGGTGCGCGCGCTGATCGATCGCCTCGACGAGCGCTTCCTCGCCGCGGTGGCGCTGATCCTCGAGCGGCGCGGCCGCGTGATCGTGAGCGGCATCGGAAAATCGGGCCACATCGCGCGCAAGATCGCCTCCACCCTGGCGAGCACCGGCACTCCGGCGTACTTCGTGCACGCCGCGGAAGCGGGCCACGGCGATCTCGGCATGATCAGGCCCGAGGACGTATTCCTCGCGCTGTCGCAGTCGGGCGAGAGCGAGGAGCTGCTCGACATCGTCCCGCTCCTCAAGCGCCAGGGCGCGAAGCTGATCGCGATGACCGGAGACGCTCGATCGACGCTCGCGCGCGAGGCCGATATCCACCTCGATACGAGCGTCGAGCAGGAAGCCTGCCCGCTGAATCTTTCGCCGACTGCCAGCACGACCGCGGCGCTCGCGCTCGGCGACGCGCTTGCGGTGGCGCTGCTCGATGCGCGCGGCTTCACCGCCGAGGACTTCGCACGCTCGCACCCCGGCGGCGCGCTCGGCAGGAAGCTGCTCACGTACGTCGCCGACGTGATGCGCACCGGCGACGCGGTGCCGTCGATCACCCGGGATGCGACGCTGCACGACGCGATATTCGAAATCACCAAGAAAGGCATGGGCATGACTGCCGTGGTGGACGCGGAGCGGCGCGTGGTGGGCATCTTCACTGACGGGGACTTGCGCCGCAGCCTGGAGCGCGGCGCGGATTTGCGCGGCACGCGAATCGAATCGGTCATGACCCGCGGCCCGCGCACCATCCGCCCGGAGGCGCTCGCCGTCGAGGCGGTCGAGACCATGGAACGCTGCAAGAGCACGCAGATGCCGGTCGTGGACGAGGCGGGGCGGCTGGTGGGCGCGCTCAACATCCACGACCTGTTCCGCGCAAAAGTGCTCTGAGGATATGGCGGCGCCGTCGCAGGACGCCCTCGCGCGCGCGCGGCGGGTGAAGGTGATGATTTTCGACGTAGACGGCGTGCTCACCGACGGCACGCTCTGGTACGGCCCGCGGGGCGAGACATTGAAGGCCTTTCACTCGCTCGACGGCCACGGCGTCAGGATGCTCGGGGCAAGCGGGGTAAAGGTCGCGATTCTCTCCGGGCGCAGCTCGCGCGCGGTTTCGGTGCGGGCGGCGGAGCTCGGCATCGAGCAGGTGCTGCAGGGCGCGCTCGACAAGCGCGCAGCGTTCGAGTCGCTGCTCGCGCGCCTCGGCATCGGCCCCGAGGCCGCGGGCTACATGGGCGACGACGTGGTCGATCTGCCGGTGCTCGAGCGCTGCGGGTTCGCCTGCTCGCCGCCCGGCGCCCCGCCGGCCGTGACCGGCCGCGTGCACTACGTGGCGCAAGCGCCCGCCGGCCGCGGCGCGGTGCGCGAGGTCTGCGAGCTCGTGATGCGCGCGCAGGGAACGCTTGAGACGGCGCTGCGGGCCGACCTGGCGTGAGGCTTTCGGCGAGCCGGCTGTTTCCCCTCGCGCTGATGTTCGTGCTCGCGCTGCTCACGCTCTGGCTGGAGCGCGCGGTGCGCGAGGAGGAGCTGCACCCGTCGCTGCGCCGCCACGACCCGGACTGGACCGTGGAAGATTTCCGCCTCACCACGTACGCGCGCGACGGCGCCGCCGAATCGATGCTGTTCGCGGCGAAAATGCTACATTACCCGGACGACGACACCACGGATCTCGTCGCGCCCCGCCTGGTGCAGACCAAGCCGGGCGAGCCGCGCATGACGGTGACCGCGAACCGCGGCTCGCTGTCGCGGGACGGGGAGGAGATCTTTCTCTACGGCGACGTGGTGCTGGTGCGCGAAAGCTCGGCCGGGCGCCCGGAGGCGCGCATGACCACGAGCTTCCTGCACATGCTGCGCGGCAGGTCGCTCGCGCGCACCGACCGGGAAGTGACGATCGTCGAGGACAACCGCTCTCTCAGCGGACGCGGAATGGAATACGACAATGAGGCGCGGCGGCTCGATCTGCGCGCGCAGGTGCGCGGCCGCTTCGAGCCGAAAGACGTGGAGCCGTGACGCCGCGCCCCTGCATCGCGCTCGGGGCGGCCGCGCTCGCGCTCGCCTGCGCGAGCGCGGCCGCCGAAAAGGCCGATCGCAACAAGCCGACCCAGATCGAGGCGAACCGGATGAGCGCGGACGACGCCAAACGGCTGAACATTTTCGAGGGCGGCGTGGTGCTCACCAAGGGCTCCATCACGGTGCGCGCCGAGCGCATCGTCGTGCGCCAGGACGCGGACGGCTTCCGGCACACCACCGCCACCGGCAAGCCGGTGCGCTTCCGGCAGCGGCAGGATCCCAAGGGCGACAAGGAAGGCGCGTGGGTGGACGGCGAGGCGCTGCGCATCGAGATCGACGACCGCGACTCGAAGATCGAGCTGTTCGACAACGCCCGGGTGACGCGCGACGGCGACGAGGTAGCCGGCAATTACATCTTCGTCGACCAGCGCTCGGATTTCTTCTCGGTAAGCGGCGGCCAGTCGGCGCCCGGCAGCCGGGTGCGCGCGGTGATCCAGCCCAAGGCGACGCCCGAACCCTCGAAATGAGCCGGCTGCGCGTCGACCGGCTGCGCAAGCGCTACAAGGCCCGCGCGGTGGTGCAGGACGTCTCGCTCGAGGTCTCTAGCGGCGAGGTGGTCGGGCTGCTCGGGCCGAACGGCGCCGGGAAGACCACCTGCTTCTACATGATCGTCGGCCTGATCCCGGCTGACGCGGGACGCATCCATCTCGACGAGGCCGAGCTCACGCACATGCCGATGCACCGCCGGGCGCGGCTGGGGATCTCCTATCTTCCGCAGGAGAATTCCGTGTTCCGGCGCCTCACCGTCGAGGAAAACGTGCAGGCGATCCTGGAGCTGCAGGGCCACGGCCCCGGCGAGATCGAGCCGAGGCTCTCGGAACTGCTTGCCGACCTCAACATCGCGCATCTGCGCAAGCACGGCGCGATCGCGCTCTCGGGCGGCGAGCGGCGCCGCCTGGAGATCGCTCGTGCGCTCGCGACGCGGCCGGTGTTTATCCTGCTCGACGAGCCCTTCGCGGGCATCGACCCGCTGGCGGTGGTCGACATCCAGCGCATCATCAAGTTCCTGAAGGAGCGCTCGATCGGCGTGCTGATCACCGACCACAACGTGCGCGAGACACTGGGCATCTGCGACCGCGCCTACATCATCAACGAGGGCGCCGTGCTCGCCTCGGGAAAACCCGAGGAGATTGTTTATAATGAAAGCGTGCGCCGCGTGTATCTGGGCGAGCACTTCCGCATGTAGTCCTGATGAAACCCTCCCTGCAGTTCCGGCTGTCGCAGCACCTGACGCTCACGCCGCAACTGCAGCAGTCGATCCGGCTGCTGCAGCTCTCGACCGTCGAGCTCAACCAGGAGATCGACCGGCTCCTGATGGAGAACCCGGTCCTGGAGCGCGAGGAGCAGGACGAGCCCGGCGAGGCGCCGCCCGCGCCCGCGGCCCCGCTGTCGGGCGGCGGCGCCACCTCGAGCGTCCCGGAGACCGAAGCGGCCGCGCCCACCGAGCTTGACGGTTGGGGCGAGCCGCTCGCCGCCCCCTGGCGCGGTGCAGAAGACGACGACGAGGGCGACCGAAGCTTCGCGGCGCCCGACACTCCCACCCTGCGCGACCATCTGTACACTCAGTTGTCGCTCACCAACCTCGGTGAGCGCGACCGCGCGCTGGTCGCGGCGCTGATCGATGCGCTGGACGAGGACGGCTACCTCACTCAAAGCCTCGAGGAGATCGCGGCGCTGTTTGCGCCGGAGGCCGAGGCCGGTCTCGAGGAGTTCGCGATCGCGCTCAAGCACCTGCAGAATTTCGAGCCCGCCGGAGTGGGCGCGCGCTCTCCCGGCGAGTGCCTGGCGCTGCAGCTGACGGCGACCGCCCAGACGCCGTGCCGCGATCTCGCGCTGCGAATCGCCGGCAAGCACCTGGAGCTGCTCGCGAGCCGCGACTACGGCCGGCTCAAGGCCGCCACCGGCGCGAGCGAAGACGAGCTGCGCGCCGCGCAGCGCCTCATCCTCGGGCTCAATCCCCGACCCGGGTCGGCCTTCGCCAAGGTCGAGGCGCGCTACGTGATCCCCGACGTGATCGTGCGCAAGCTGCGCAGCGTCTGGCGCGCGAGCCTGAATTCCGAGGCGATGCCGCGGCTGCGCATCAACCGTCTGTATGCCGAGCTCGCCTCCGGCTCGCGCAGCGCCAATGCCCTCGCCTCGCAGTTGCAGGAGGCGCGCTGGCTCATCAAGAACGTGCGGCAGCGCTTCGACACCATCCTGCGGGTGTCGCAGGCGATCGTCGACCGCCAGCGCTATTTTTTCGAGCACGGCGAGGTCGCGATGCGACCGCTGGTGCTGCGCGAGATCGCCGGGGCCCTCGGGCTGCACGAGAGCACGATCTCGCGCGTCACGACGCAGAAATTCATGGCCTCCCCGCGCGGCACCTTCGAGCTCAAGTACTTCTTCGGCAGCCACGTGGCGACCGAGACCGGCGGAGCGGCATCCTCCACCGCCATCCGCGCCCTCATCAAGCAGCTGGTCGCGGCCGAGAACGCGAGCACGCCGCTTTCGGATGCGCGCATCTCGCAGATCCTCGGGCAGCAGGGCATCGTCGTGGCGCGGCGCACCATCGCGAAATACCGGGAATCTCTGCAGATCCCGTCGGTCAACCAGCGCAAGAGCCTGTAGCGGAGGCCTTCATGAACCTCAGCGTGAGCGGCCATCAAATCGAAGTGACCCGTGCGATCCGCAGCTACGTGCAGGCGAAGCTGCATCGCGTCACGCGGCACTTCGACCACGTGATCGACGTGCATGTGATCCTGTCGGTGAACAAGCTCGGGCAGAAGGCAGAGGTGACGCTGCACGTGCGCGGCAAGGACCTGCACTGCAAGAGCGAGGAACAGGACCTCTACGCCGCGATCGACCTGCTTGCGGACAAGCTGGACCGGCAGGTGCTCAAGTACAAGGAAACGCGCCAGGAAAGACCCCACGAAGCGCTCAAGCACCGGGCGACCCGCTCGTGACAGTTGCTGACGCGCCCCGGGCCGCTTGCCGGGCTATAATCCGCGCCCTTCGCAAGTGAGCCTCGTCATTCGGTGAGCCTCGTCGCCAAGCTGCTTCCCCCGTCCAACGTGATGCTCGACCTCGCGGCGTCGAGCAAGAAGCGCCTGTTCGAGCAGGTGGGGCTGTTGTTCGAGAACCGGCACGGTATCGCGAAGAGCGTCGTCTTCGAGAGCCTGCTCGCGCGCGAGCGGCTCGGCTCGACGGGGCTGGGACAGGGCGTCGCGATCCCGCACGGCCGGATCAAGGGGCTGAAGGAGGCGCTGGGCGCGTTCGTGCGGCTCGCGCAGCCGGTGGCTTTCGACGCCCCGGACGGCAGCCCGGTGAGCCTGGTGTTCGTGCTGCTCGTCCCGGAGCAGGCGACCGAGAAGCACCTGCAGATCCTCTCCGAGCTGGCGCAGATGTTCAGCGACCGGGCGCTGCGCGAGGCAATGGCGCGCGCGGCCGACGCGGGCGCGCTGCACGAGCTCGTCGCGTCGTGGCGCCAGGATGCTTCAGGTCAGCGTCGCGCGGCTGCATGAGGACAACCGCGAGGCGCTCTCGCTCGCGTGGATCGCCGGGCGCGAGAGCGCAGCCGCGGTGCGGCGCGAGGCCGCGGTCGAGGCCGAGCTGATCGGCCACCTTAACCTCACCCACCCCAACAGCATCCAGGTGATCGGCGCCGACGAGGCGGCGCTCGCCGGGCGCTACGACGCCGCGAGGCGCGCCGATTTCGCCGCGCGCCTGATCGCCGCCGGCCCTGCGGCCGTCGTGTTCGCCGATGCGGTGCAGCCCTTCGCCGAGCTGGTGCAGGCCGCGGAGCGCGGCGAAACCGCGGTCTTCGCCACCGCGGTCTCTGCGGCGCGCGTGATCCAAAAGCTCGCGCGCTACCTCGCCAAGGCGCTCGCCGAGACCACCGAGCTGCACGGCGTGTTCATGGACGTGCTCGGACTCGGGGTGCTGATCACCGGGGATTCCGGCGTCGGCAAGAGCGAGCTCGGCCTG
This sequence comes from Betaproteobacteria bacterium RIFCSPLOWO2_12_FULL_68_20, assembly GCA_001770655.1. Lineage (GTDB taxonomy): Bacteria > Pseudomonadota > Gammaproteobacteria > Burkholderiales > SG8-39 > 2-12-FULL-68-20. The sequence continues at coordinate 37,817 of MERQ01000079.1, read as the reverse complement.
GAGCTGATCAGCCGGGGGCACGGCCTGGTCGCCGACGACGTGGTCGAGGTCTCGCGCATCGCCGCGAGCACGCTCGAAGGCCGCTGCCCGCCGATGCTCAAGGACTTTCTGGAAGTGCGCGGCCTGGGGCTGCTCAACATCCGCACCATCTTCGGCGAGACCGCGGTGCGCCCGAGGATGAAGCTCAAGCTCATCGCGCGGCTCGACAAGCTCCCGCCCGGCGGCGCCGACACGCTCGAGCGCCTGCCGCTCGCCGAGCAGCTCGAGGAGATCCTCGGCGTCACGGTGCGCAAAGTGGTGATCCCGGTCGCTCCGGGCCGCAACCTCGCGGTGCTGGTCGAGGCCGCGGTGCGCAACTGCATCCTGCAGCTGCGCGGCATCGACTCGATGGCCGAGTTCCAGGCGCGGCACAAAAAGGCGCTCGACGACGAGGACTAGTGCAGCTCGTCCTGGTCAGCGGCCTTTCCGGTTCGGGGAAGAGCATCGCGCTCAACGTGCTCGAGGACGGCGGCTACTATTGCGTGGACAACCTGCCGGCGACGCTGCTCCTCGGCGTGGCGGACTTCCTCGCCGAGGCGGGGCACGAGCGCGTGGCGGTGAGCGTGGATGCGAGGAGCGCCGCGCTCTCCGCGCTGCCCGAGCGCCTCGCGCAGCTCGGCACGCGCGGGATCGATTGCCGGCTGCTTTTCCTGGAGGCGGGCTCGCAGACGCTCATCCGACGATTCTCCGAGACGCGTCGCCGGCACCCGCTCGCCGGCGGCGGGTTCACGCTCGCCGAGGCGATCGAGCGCGAGCGCTTGCTGCTCGCCGGCGTCGCCGCGCTTGGCCATCGCATCGACACGAGCGAGCTGCAGCCGAAGGTGCTGCAGAGCTGGATCAAGGACCTGCTCGGCCTTGGAAGCGGCTCGCTCACGCTGTTGTTCGAATCGTTCGCGTTCAGGGACGGCATTCCGCTCGAGGCCGATTGGGTGATCGACGCGAGAATGCTCCCCAATCCGCACTACGAGCCGCGGCTGCGAGCGCTCACCGGTCGCGACACCGCGGTGGTGGAGTTTCTCGAGGGCCAGGACCCGGTCGCCCGGCTGCTCGAGGACGTGCGCGCCCTTCTTGCGCGCTGGCTCCCGGAGATCGTCAAGGAGAACCGCAGCTCGGTGACGGTGGCGATTGGCTGCACCGGTGGGCGGCACCGCTCGGTGTATCTCGCGGAGCAGCTCGCCGCGGCCTTCCGCCCGGACTGGAGCGTGCTGGTGCGGCATCGCGCGCTCGCGAGGGAAGGCTCGAGCGAGTGAGGATGATCTCAGCTCCCCTGGGCGCCTGACAGCCCGACGAGGAGCTTCTTCACCGGCTGCGGCACTGCAGCCTCGCCCGCATCGGCGAGATCCACCCAGAGGCGTCCCGGCGCCTCGGCGCGCGGCGTCGCCCTCGCCACCTCGCACAGCACGGGCTGAACGCTCAGCCGGAAATGCGAGAATCCGTGCTCGAACGGTTCGAGCTCGCGGGTGCCCGCAAGCTCGCAACCCAGGACGTTGCGGCAATGTGCGGCGACATGCTTCCTTTCGGCTTCCGGAAAAGCCCACAGCCCGCCCCACAGGCCGGCGCCCGGCCTGCGCTCGAGCAGCACCTGGGCACCGCGCAGGAGAACGAGCCAGGTGACCGATCTGAGCGGCCGCGGCCGGCGCGCGCGCGGCGCGGGCAGCGCGGAAATCCGGCCTTGCCGAAGCGCGACGCATCGTTTGCGTACCGGACAGGCATCGCAGCGCGGATCGAGCCTGGTGCAGATCGTGGCGCCGAGATCCATCAGCGCCTGGGTGTAGCTCTCGATGTTGCGCTTCGGCAGCAGTCGCTCGGCGAGCCGCCAGAGATCTTTCTCGCCCTCCGCCGCGAAGCTGCGCGCAAGAACGCGCCTCGCATTCCCGTCAAGGATCGCGGCGCGCTTGCCGAAGGCGAACGCCGCGATCGCCGCCGCGGTGGAGCGTCCGACGCCGGGCAGCGCATCGAGCGACTCGGGTTGGCGCGGAAACCGGCCACCGTGGCGCTCGACGATCTCGCGCGCCGCGCGGTGCAGGTTTCTGCCGCGCGCGTAGTAGCCGAGGCCGCTCCAGAGCCGCAGCACCTCTTCCTCGGACGCCGCCGCGAGCGATTCGACGCCCGGGAATCGGCGCAGGAAGCGCTCGTAGTAGGGCGTCGCGGTCGACACCTGCGTCTGCTGCAGCATCACCTCGGCGAGCCAGATGCGGTACGGATCGCGCGTGCGCTGCCACGGCAGGTCGTGCCGGCCGTGGCGGCGCTGCCAGGCGACGAGCGTGCTTGCGAAATCGGGCACGCCGAATTCTAATTCAGCCCGTGAGCAGCCCCGTCGAGCACATCCGCAATCACCACGCCGAGCTCAAGGACATCCGGCACGATCTGCACGCGCACCCGGAGCTCGGCTTCGAGGAGGCGCGCACTGCGGCGATCGTCGCCGAGAAGCTCGCCGCCTGGGGAATCGAAGTTCACCGCGGGCTGGCCAAGACCGGCGTGGTCGGCGTCGTGCGGGGTCGCAAGAGCGCGAGCGGCCGCGCCGTGGGCGTGCGCGCCGACATGGACTGCCTGCCGATGCACGAGACGGGCGAAGTGCCGTACCGTTCGCGCCACGAGGGGCGCATGCACGCGTGCGGGCACGACGGTCACACGACCATGCTGCTCGGCGCTGCGCGCTACCTCGCCGAGACGCGCAATTTCGACGGCACCGCTTATCTCATCTTCCAGCCGGCCGAGGAAGGCGGCGGCGGCGGCCGCGTGATGGTGGAACAAGGCCTGTTCGAGCGCTTTCCGGCGAACGAGGTCTACGCGCTGCACAACTGGCCGGGCCTGCCACCCGGAAAGATCGCGGTGCGCGCAGGTCCCATGATGGCCGCGACGGACGAGATCGAGATCACGGTGCGCGGGCGCGGCGGCCATGCCGCGATGCCGCACCTCGCGGTGGATCCGGTGGTCGCGACCGCGCACATCATCGCGGCGCTGCAGACGGTGGCGAGCCGCAATGTCAACCCGGTGGACTCGGTCGTGGTGAGCGCGTGCTCGATGCAGACCAGCCAGCTCGGCGCTTACAACATCATTCCCGACGCCGTGCGGCTCACCGGGACGGTGCGCAGCTTCAGGCCCGAGACTCGCAGTCTCGCCGAGGCCCGCGTGAGGGAGATCGTCGAGCTTATCGCGCGGGCGCTCGGCGCAAGCGCCGAGATCGAGTTCCGGCGCGGCTATCCTGCGACCGTCAACAGCGCCCGCGAGGCGGCATTCGCAGCGCGCGTGGGCGAGCGCGTCTTCGGCAAGGGCAACGTGGTCACCGATGCCGAGCCGACGATGGGCGGCGAGGATTTCTCCTACATGCTGCTCGAGCGCCCCGGCGCCTACGTCTGGCTCGGCCAGGGCGGCGGCCCGGGCGGCTGCTTCCTGCACAATTCGAGCTACGATTTCAACGACGAGGTCATTCCGCTCGGCGCCGGCTACCTCGCCGCGCTGGTCGAGGATTCGTTGCCGCTAAAATAGCGACCGCAGTGGAAAAAAAGCAGCTCCCCGTCGATCAATTGCAGTTCGGCATGTTCGTGGCCGAGCTCGACCGCCCCTGGACGGAGACGCCGTTCATGTTCCAGGGGTTCGTGCTGCGCACCGAGCAGCAGCTCGACGCGCTCAAGAAGTACTGCAAGCACGTCTTCGTCGACTTCGAGAAAAGCGAGCCGCCCGAAGCGGCGCGGACCGGCGTGGCACATCGCCCGCCCACGGCGCGGTTCAAGATCAAGGGCAACACGGCCTACCCCGAGAAGGCGAACGTCGAGACCGAGTTCACGCATGCGCGCGTCGTCTATACGGAAAGCGTCGCCAAGGTGGGCGAGCTGCTGCGCCCCGCCGCCAAGCCCAGAGGCGTGCTCGACGGCGCGCAGGTCAAGGAGTCGGTGACGCGCCTCACCGACAGCGTGGTGCGCAATCCCGACGCGCTGCTGCTGGTGTCGCGGCTGCGCGAGAAGAGCGCGGAGGCGCACGCCCGCGCGCTCGAGGTGTCGGTGTACATGATCGTCTTCGCCCGGTACCTGGAGCTCGCGCGCGAGGAGCTGGAGCTGCTCGGCCTGCTCGGCCTGCTGCAGGACGTCGGCAAGACCAGGCTGCCCGCCGGCCTGCTGGAGAAGAAAGGCCCGCTCACGCCGGAGGAGCTGGAGGTGGCCAGGAAGCACGTCGAATACTCCTTCGAGATCCTGAAGGAGACGCCCGGACTTCCGCCGCGCCTTCCGCCGCTCGCCCTGCTGCACCACGAGCGCCAGGACGGCACCGGCTACCCCAAGGGGCTGAAGGGCGACCAGATCGGGCTGTACGGCTCGATGGCCGCGATCGCCGACACCTTCGACGGCCTGACCGCGGCGCGGCCTTACGGCGAGCCGCTGTCGCCCTCGGCGGCGCTCAGCTACCTGTACAAGGAGCGCGGCCACGGATACCACGCCGACCTGGTCGAGCAGTTCATCCAGTGCGTCGGCGTGTTCCCCGTCGGCAGCGTGGTCGAGCTCAATTCCGCCGAGGTCGGGATCGTGATCACGCAGAACCTGGTGCGGCGGCTCAAGCCGCGCGTGATGGTGGTGCTCGACGCGCAGGGCAACCCGATGCGCCCGCAAAGGATCCTCGACCTCGACAAGGACCCGAAGGTGCGCCCGGACGAGCCCTACCGCATCCGCCGCACCCTGGAGCAGACCAGGCTCCAGGTCGACCCGCGCGAGTTCTTCATGTGAGGCCTAGCGGCCGAACAGTCCCTTCAGCCGCTCGCCGATCTTTTCCTTGATCGTGCCGCCGATTTTCTCCTGGACCGCGCCGATGCCTGCCGCGGCTGCAAGAGCCCCGTAGTCGACCTCGACATTCGGTTTTTCCAGGGGGCCCGTCAGCTTCACCGGAACGGTGACATTGGCGAGGCGGGAAAGATCCTGCCCGCCCTGCCCCTTCGAGGTGGCCACCAGCGAGGCCTTGGCGAGGTAGTTGATGGTGGAGGCGCCGATGTCGATATCGCCCGCCCCGCCCAGGCGGATGAACGGAGACTTGGCGGTCAAATCGTCGTTGCGCGCCACGCCCTGCTTGATCGCGAAGCTCGCGCTCGCCTCGGAAAAATCGGTCTTCTTGCTCATGTCCGCCTTCTGCACCGAGCCAGCGCGCAGCGCCGATCTCACGTCGCGGTAGGCCTCGGCGAGATTGACCCCTTTCACCGCGCCCTCGGCCATCTCGACGCGCGCCTTGCCGGCGAGCGATCTCTTGAGCGCCGGTACGCTCGCGCCCGCCGCGGTCAGGTCGAGGGTCACATTGCCGCGCCCTTCGAGCACGTCCTTCTGCGCCGCATCCCGCAGCAGTGCTCCGATCTGTACGTTCTTCCCGGTCTCCTTGAGCGCGAAGCGGTTGCCGTTCGCGTCGGCGCTGAGGCTCCCGGCGAGCGTGCCGCCGTACAGCGACGCGGAGTGCGGATCGACCTCGAGCTTGCCGTCGGCGAGCTTGACCTCCGCCCTGACGTTCTCGAGCTTCACGCGCTTCACCACCAGCGAGCCCGCCTGCAGCCTGCCTTTCGCCGTGATCCCTTTCAGCCCCGAGAGGTCGATCCGCTCGTCGGATTTCGCCTCCTTGCGCTGCGGCAGGTAGCGGTCGGCGTTCAGACGGTCGATCGACACCTCGAAGGTCGCCACCAGGGGTGCGAAACGCGAGGCACCGAGTTTTGCCTGGATCGTCGATTCGTCGAGCCTGGTCGCCAGCTCCGCGGCGAGGCTCGGCTTGTCCAGGTCGGCGCGCAGCGAGCCGGCGATCGTGAGGGCCAGCGTCTTCTGCGGGATGCTCGGGCTGGTCAGAGTGACGCTCGCGGCGATCTTCGGCGCTTCCCAGGTCTGCGCCGCGAGATTCGCCTTGAGCGGCGTGCTCAACTGGGCTTTCAGCGCGTCGCCTCCGGCGGCGGCCGTCACATCGAGCGCGAGACCGGGAACCGAGAGCGCCGAAGCCGTGCCCTCGACCGCGGCGATCTTGAGCCTCGCCTCCACGTTGCGCTGCGGCCCCTTCAGCTGCAATGTCGCGCTCACCGCCGAGCCCGAGGCCTTCTCGGGCGTCACCGAGACCTCGGGAGCGCTGAGCGACGCGGCGAGCGTATCGCGGTCCACGCGGCCCTTTGCCTGCAGCGAAAGACCCGATACGGCGAACACCTGCTTCGCCAGGTCGATGCGGGCCGCTCCCTTGCCCTCCAGCGCCACGTCGAGCTCGGGCTTCCTGCCGGTCACGCGCGCAGATACCGAGATCTCGCTCGGCGCATCGGCCTCGATCCTTCCGGTCTTCAGGTTCAGGTCGGCGACGTTCACCTCGCGCCCGCTTGCCTCGTCGCGGTAGTTGAGCGCCGCGCGCTCGATTCCCAGGCCCGCGATTCGCAGCCTGGGGACCTCCGCCCGTCCCGCGGGTGCCTCTGCCTTCGGTCGTTCGCCGCGCTTGAGCAAATCGTCGAAATTCATGCGCCCGTCCTTCGCGCGCACGAGATTGGCCCGCAGCCCGGCAACCCTGAACGTCTCGACGGCCAGCTCGCCGGAAAGCAGCGGCATCACCCGCACCGCGACCTCCGCCGACTCGAGCGCGACGAACATGCGATCGCTTCCTGGCTCGGTGAGCGAGCTCCTGCCGATCGCCAGGCTGGCGACAGGAAACAGCGTCAACCGCGGCTCGCCCTCGATCCTCAGCACGCGGTTGTGCTCCGCCTTCATCTCGCGCTCCAGCCGCGACTTGACGAAATTGCCGTCGACGATGACGAGGACGGCCACGATCGCCGCGACCAGGAGCAGCGCCAGGGCGCCCGCCGAATAAACGGCATATCTGAGGATCTTCATCGTTTCCCCGCAGTCAGGTTCGTGACGCCGAACGGCACGTGTCCGGTGGCGACGTGGCGGCGCGCGGATTCGACGTGGCCGCGCTGGTCGTCGAAGAAAAAATCGGGCTCGAAGGCTTTCAGGAAGCTGCCCTTGTCCAGGCCCCCCAGGAACATCGCCTCGTCGACCGCGATGTTCCAGTCCATCAGCGTCCTCACCGCCCGCTCGTGGGCCGGGGCGCTGCGCGCGGTCACCAGGGCGGTTCTCAGCCGCATCGGCACCTCGGTGCCGGCGGCCGCCTGCAGCCGGTGCAGCGCTTCGAGCAGCGGCTTGAACGGGCCGGGCGGCAGCGGCTTGAGCGCATGCACGGTCTCGTGGCGGGTGAACGCGTCCAAGCCGTCGCTCTGATAGATCCTCTCCGCCTCGTCGGAAAACAGCACCGCGTCGCCGTCGAACGCGATCCTCACCTCGTCGGCGTGGCGGCTCGCGTCGAGCGAGGACTCGGGATAGACCCGCGCCGCGGGAATGCGCGCCTGCAGTGCGCTCATCACGTCGGATTCGTTGGCGGACAGGAACAGGTTGGCCTTCAGCGAATCGAGGTAGCGCCACGGATGCCGACCGCGGGTGAATACCCCGCGCTCGAGCTTCAATCCCGCCCGCTCGGCGGACTTGAACAGCCGCAGACCGCTCACCGGGTCGTTCTTCGACAGCATCACGACCTCGACGCGCTGCGCATCCGCCGTATTGAATGCAAGCAGCTTCTTCACCAGCGGAAACGCAACGCCTTCCTTGGCCGGCACCTCGAGGCGCGAGTATTGCAGCGCGATGTAGGCGGCCTCGCCGTCGCGCTCGAACACCCGGTTCTCCTCCTCGAAGTCGAACAGCGCCCGCGAAGAGATCGCGACGACCAGCTTGCCTTCGACCGAATAGGGCACGGCCCGGCCTCTCATGGAGCGGGTGATGGGAATCGAACCCACGTATTCAGCTTGGGAAGCTGATGTTCTGCCATTGAACTACACCCGCCTGATCGTGAAAATTGTATCATTCGCTCTATGATTCAAGTGACTGTGAACGGCGCGCCGCACCGCTTCGAGCAGCCGCTCGACGTGGCCGGTCTGCTGCGCCGGCTCGAGCTCGCGGGCAAGAAGGTCGCGGTCGAAAGAAACGGCGAGATCCTGCCGCGCAGCGCCCACGCCGCCACCCGCGTCGACGACGGCGACCGGCTCGAGATCGTGGTGGCCGTCGGCGGAGGCTGAGGTGGGCGACGCGCTGGTCATCGCCGGAAAGAGCTATTCGTCGCGGCTGCTCGTCGGCACCGGCAAGTACCGCGATTTTGCCGAGACGCGCGCCGCAGTCGAGGCCTCGGGCGCCGAGATCGTGACGGTGGCGATCCGCCGCACCAACATCGGCCAGAACGCGAACGAGCCTAGCCTGCTCGAGGCGCTGCCGCCGTCGAAGTACACGATCCTGCCGAATACGGCGGGCTGCTACAGCGCCCGGGACGCGGTGCGCACGCTGCGCCTCGCGCGCGAGCTTCTCGACGGCCACGACCTCGTCAAGCTCGAGGTGCTGGGCGACGCGCATACGCTGTACCCGAACATGCCCGAGACGCTGAAGGCGGCCGCCGAGCTCGTGCGCGAGGGCTTCAAGGTGATGGTGTACTGCTCGGACGACCCCATCCAGGCGAAGATGCTGGAGGACGCCGGCTGCGTCGCGGTGATGCCGCTCGCCTCGCTGATCGGCTCGGGCATGGGCATTCTGAATCCCTGGAACCTGCAGTTGGTGCTCGAGAAGGCGAAGGTCCCGGTGCTGGTCGACGCCGGCGTCGGCACGGCCTCCGACGCGGCGATCGCGATGGAGCTCGGCTGCGACGGCGTGCTGATGAACACGGCGATCGCGGCGGCAAAGGATCCGGTGCGCATGGCGGGAGCGATGAAGAAGGCCGTCGAGGCGGGGCGCGAAGCCTACCTCGCCGGGCGCATGGCGAAGAAGCTCTATGCGGCGGCGCCGAGCTCGCCCGCCGGGGGGACGATTTCCCCGACCAAGTCAAAGGCGGCTTGAGCCGGCCGATCCGAAGCTACGTCCTGCGCCAGGGCAGGACAACGCCCGCGCAGCGACGCGCGCTCGACGGGCTTTTCCCGAAGTACGGATTACCCTTTTCGGCGCGGCCGATCGACTCGGCGGCGGTGTTCGGCAGGCGCGCCCCGCTCGTGCTCGAGATCGGCTCGGGCATGGGCGAGACCACGGCGGAGATCGCCGCCACGCAGCCGCAACGCGATTTCATCGCGGTCGAAGTCCACGGCCCGGGCGTCGGCAGCCTGTTGAACCGGATCGCCGCCGCCGGGCTGACCAACTTGCGCGTCGTCCGGCACGACGCGGCCGAGGTGCTCGAGCACATGATTGCGGATGGCGGGCTCGCGGCAATCCACCTGTTCTTTCCCGACCCCTGGCCGAAGAAGCGCCACCACAAGCGCCGGCTCGTGCAGCCGGCCTTCGCGGCGCTCGCGGCACGCAAGCTCGCGCCGGGCGGCTTGCTCCATGCCGCGACCGACTGGCCCGATTACGCCGAGCGCATGCTGGCGGTGCTGCGCGCCGAGCCCTTGCTCGAGGAGGCGCCTGCCGGCAGCGCGGCCCGGCCGGTCACGAAGTTCGAGAGCCGCGGTTTGCGCCTGGGGAATCCGGTGCGCGACCTGGCGTTTCGCCGGCGAGGAATCCTTCCAGCAGCTCGTTGAGGAACAGGCGTCCGCGCCGCGTCGGGCGCACGCGCCTCCAGTCGCGCTCGATCAACCCGTCGCGCTCGGCGCGCGCGAGCTGAGGCTCGACGGTGTTCAAAGGCAGCCCGGTTCTGTCGCTGTACAGGCTCGATTCAAACCCCTGCACGAGCCGTAGCGCGTTCAGCATGAACTCGAAAGGCAGCTCCGAGGCGGAGATCGTGTTTTCGGCGGCGAGCGTGTTCGCCGCCCTGCTCAGATAGTCTCGCGGCTGCTTGATGCGCTCGTGCCGGGTCACGCGATCGGCGAAGCTGAGCTTCCCGTGCGCGCCGGCGCCGACGCCGAGGTAGTCGCCGAACTCCCAGTAATTGAGGTTGTGCCGGCAGCGCCGGCCCGGCGCTGCGAATGCCGACGTTTCGTATTGTTCGTAGCCCGCCCCGGCAAGCACCTCTTCCGCCGCCAGCTGCATGTCGGCGCAGGCGTCGTGCTCCGGAAGTCGCGGTGGCCGGCTCCAGAACGCGGTGTTCGGTTCGATCGTGAGCTGGTACGCGGACACGTGCTGCGCGCCGCTGCGCGCCGCCTCCTCGATGTCGGCGCGCGCCATCGCGAGCGTCTGCCCGGGCAGCCCGTACATCAGATCCAGGTTGACGTTCTCGAAATGCTCGCGTGCGATCGCGATCGCGCGTCGCGCCTCGTCGGCCGAGTGGATACGGCCGATCGCGCGCAGCATCCGATCGTCGAAGCTCTGCACGCCGAGCGACAGGCGGTTCACGCCGGCCTGGCGATACCCCCTGAAGCGTGCCGCCTCGACGGTGCCCGGATTCGCCTCCAGCGTGATCTCGGCGCCGGGTTCGACCGGCACGCGCGCGCGCACCTCCGAGAGCAGGCGGTCGATCGCCTCGGGAGAAAAGAGACTCGGCGTGCCGCCGCCGATGAATACGCTGACCAGGCGCCGTCCCCAGACCGAGGGCAGCAGCCCCTCAAGGTCGCCGACGAGCGCATCCACGTACTCGCGCTCCGGAAGATCCCCGGTGCGCTCGTGCGAGTTGAAGTCGCAATAAGGGCACTTGCGCACGCACCAGGGGATGTGCACGTACAGGGCGAGCGGCGGCAGCGCGGCGAGCCGCACCGTGTTCGGGCGTTCAAGCGTGATCTGCATCGCGTAGAAGCGCGAGAAGCCTCGCAGCCGCCAGGCCCCGGTGGCTGACGCGGTTCTTTTCGTCCGCATCCAGCTCGGCGGCGGTCAATCCGTGCCCGGGCAGCAGAAACAGCGGATCGTAGCCGAACCCGTTCGCGCCGCGCGGCGCGCGAGCGATCTCTCCTCGCCAGACGCCTTCCGCCACGATCGGCCGCGGCTCGTCGGCCCGCCAAAGCAGCACCATCACGCAGCAGTAGTAGGCCGAGCGCTCGTCCCCGAGCCGCTCGAGGAGCTTGGCGTTATTGCGCGCGTCGCGCTCCTCGCGGCTACCCTCGCGCCCGGCATAGTATGCGGAATGGACGCCCGGCTCTCCGCCGAGCGCCGGCACGCACAGGCCCGAGTCGTCCGCCAGCGCCGGCAGGCCGGACACCCGGCCCGCGAGGCGCGCCTTGGCGAGCGCGTTCTCGAGAAACGTGTCGTGGGGCTCCTCGGCCTCGCCGATGCCGAGCTCTGCCTGCGCCACCACCTCGACCGCGAGCGGCGCGAGGAGCATCCGGATCTCGCGCAGCTTGCCGGGATTGCCGCTGGCGAGGACGAGCTTGACCGGCCCCCTCATCGCAAGCGCGCGTTCTTGCGCAACGCGGCCTTGATCTCGGCGACCGCTTTTTCGATGTCCGCGTCGGACATGCGCAGGAAGTCCGGGTCGGTGGCGGTGAAGTCCTGCACCTCGGTCGGAAGGTCGTGGTGCGCGACGGTGCGCGGCGCCTCGGCGGGCCGAATCTCCTCTTCGCCCCACGCGATCGCCACCACGGACACGTTATCGCACTGCGGGCCGGCGCGGCGCTCGGCGAGGGAGACGAGCTCGGGCACCGCTTGGGCGAGGTCCTTGGCGAGCAGGGCGTTCACGATCTGGCGCTGCGTGAGCGGGCCCCAGAAGCCGTCCGAGCACAGCAGCAGGACGTCGTTCTTCGCCAGGCGCTCGCACGCGGTCGGCTCGAGGCGCGGCGCCTGATCGCCGCCCAGGCATCGCAGCAACCGGTTGCGCTCCGGGTGCGAGGAGATCGCCTCCTCGCGAATGCGCCCCTGGTCGATGAGCTGCTGCACGCGCGTGTGATCCCTGGTGCGCGTCACCACGCGCCCCTTGCGGATGAGGTACAGGCGCGAGTCGCCGACATGCCCCCAGTAGGCCCAGCCTTCCTGCACCACGCAGGCAACGACCGTCGTGCGCGGCGCCTCGGTGAGCCGCAGCTCCTCGGCGCGCTTCTGGATCGCCGCGTGGGCGCGGCCGATGGTGCGGAACAGGAACAGGTCGGGGTCGGCAAGCTTGGGCCTCGCCTCGCGCGCGAATTCCGCGGCGAGGTGCTCGAGCGCGATCTGCGCCGCGAGCTCGCCGCGCAGGTGCCCGCCCATGCCGTCGGCGAGCGCCATCAGCAGCGCTTGCGGCGCACGCCAGTGACCGACGCGGTCCTGGTTGTGGGGCCGCGCGCCGACGCGGCTATCCTGGGCTATGGAAAACTTCATTCCCCCTGCGCACGCTTCACGCCTCTCGCAAGCCTCAGGAACGCGCCCTTCACCTGCTCCATCAAGGGAGCCGCGCCGCGGTGCCCGGGCTGCATTTCTCCGAGGAGCGCTTTTTGCAGCGCGAACACGCTCTGCGGCCGCTCGAGGTGGTCGAGCCTGAGGCACCAATCCACGGTGTCGAGCAGCTCCGCCGAGTACTTTCCGGCCCAGGCGCGGCGCGCCGGCACGAGAGAATCCTTCTCGAGCCTCTGGTTGGCGCTCTGCGGGGCCGCGGCCGCGAGGCACGCGTACAGGGTCGCGCCCACCGAATAGATATCGCTCCACGGCCCCAGGTGCTCGCGTCGGACGTGCTGCTCCGGAGAAGCGAATCCGGCGGTGTAGGTCGGCGGCAGCTTCATGCCTTCGGCCGAGAGCGCCTGGCGCGCGGCGCCGAAATCGATGAGCAGCGGCGTGCCGTCGTTGCGCACGTAGACGTTCGCGGGCTTGATGTCGAGGTGCAGGAGCTTGTTCGAGTGCACTTCGCGCAGCCCGTTCAGCAGCTCGGCGAAGGTCCTGCGGATCCACGATTCCCGCAGCGGGCCGCGGCGCTCCCGGATGTGCTCCTGCAGCGTCCTGCCGCGCTCGTAGCGCATCACCAGGTACACGGTTTCGTTGGCGCGAAAGAAATTGAGCACCCGCACCACGTTCGGATGGGCCAGCGCCGCGAGCGTGCGCCCCTCCTCGAAAAAGCATTTCAGGCCGTAGCGGAAGGTCGCCGCGTCCTCCTCGGGCACGCGGGGCCGCGCATCGCCGTTCACGCGCAGCGCGAGCGTCGAGGGGAGATACTCCTTGACCGCGACCGGCGACTCGTCCGCGTCGTGCGCGAGGTAGACGAAGGAGAAGCCGCCCGAGGCGAGCACGCGCAGGATGCGGTATTCATCGAGCTGGTGGCCCGCGGGAAGCGGCTGGTTGGCTTGCGCCTGCATCTACCCTATGATACGCGTCCCCCCGCGCGCGCCACGGCGCGTGTCCCAGGTCCCGACATCGCGCCGTCCACTTTGTCACACATGATCCAGAGCATGACCGGCTACGCCGCCGCCGCGGCCGATTCTCCCCGCGGCACGCTGAGCCTGGAGCTGCGCGCGGTGAACTCGCGCTACCTCGACGTGCAGTTGCGCGTCGCCGACGAGCTGCGCTCGCTCGAGCCGATGCTGCGCGAGCTGATCGCCGCGCGCGTCGCGCGCGGCAAGGTGGACTGCCGGCTCTGGTTCGCGGCGGGCGCCGTGGCTCCCGCGCGCCGGTCGCTCAATTCCGCCGCGCTCGAGGAGCTCGCGCGGCTCGCCGCCGAGGCGCAGCGCGCGCTGCCGCACGCCGGGCCGTTGCGCGTCGCTGACGTGCTGCGCTGGCCGGGGGTGATCGCCGAGCCCGCGCTCGACGAGGAGCGCACGCGCGCGATCGCCGAGCGGCTGTGCCGGGCCGCGCTCGACGATCTGACGGCGGCGCGCGCGCGCGAGGGCGCGAAGCTCGCGGCGAGCGTGCAAGGCCGCGTCGCCGAGATGCGCCGGCGCCTCGCGGAGGTCGCACCGCTGGTGCCGCAATCGCTCGCAGCCTACCAGGCGAAGCTCGCCGAGCGGCTGCGCGAGGCGATCGGCTCGGCCGACGACGACCGCATCCGCGCCGAGCTCGCCGTGTTCGGGGCGAAGATCGACGTCGACGAGGAGCTCGAGCGCCTCGGCGCGCACCTCGGCGAAGTCGAGCGGGCGCTGGAGAACGGCGGCACGGCGGGCAAGCGGCTCGACTTTCTCGCCCAGGAGCTCAACCGCGAGGCGAACACGCTCGCCTCCAAGGCGGCGAGCCGCGAGGTCGCCGATTGCGCGCTCGAGCTCAAGCTCCTGGTCGAGCGGATGCGCGAGCAGGTGCAGAATATCGAGTGAGAACACGATGCAGGGACTCCTTTTCGTCGTGACGGCTCCGTCGGGCGCGGGCAAGAGCTCGCTCATCGCCGGGGTGCTGAAGGGCGATCCGCGGCTCAAGCTTTCGGTCTCGCACACCACGCGCGCCCCGCGCCCCGGCGAGGCGAACGCCCGCGAGTACCACTTCGTCGACGAGGCGACGTTCCTCGCCATGCTCGGGCGCGCCGAGTTCCTCGAGAGCGCGCAGGTGCACGGCCACCGCTACGGCACCTCGCACCGCGCGCTCGCCGCGGCCATCGCGGGCGGCAACGACGTGGTGCTGGAGATCGACTGGCAGGGCGCGCAGCAGGTGCGGCGCCTGCATCCCGAATGCGTCGGCGTCTTCATCCTGCCGCCGTCGCTCGCCGAGCTGGAGCGGCGCTTGCGCGCGCGCGGCCAGGACTCGGACGACGTCATGCGTCGCCGATTGGAGAATGCGCGCGAGGAGATGGCCCACGCCCCGGAGTTCGATTACGCTATAATCAACAAGGAGTTCGAAGCCGCCAGGCAGGACCTGGCGGCGATCGTCCGAGCCGAGCGCCTGGCGATGGCCCGGCAGCTCGAGCGCCACCCGGAGCTGTTTCAACCGAGAGTCTGAACATGGCCCGCATCACTGTCGACGATTGCCTGAAGAGAATCCCGAACCGCTTCCACCTGACGCTCGCCGCGACCTACCGCGCCCGGCAGCTCAGCGCCGGCGCCTCGCCGCTGGTCGAGCCGAACCGCGACAAGCACACCGTCATCGCGCTGCGCGAGATCGCCACGGGCAAGGTCGGCACCGAGGTGCTGAAGCGCAACGCCACCCCGCCCAGCCCGCCCGGGCCGTGACGGGAAAATGGGGTCAGATCAACATTTCACGCGCCGGGTGCAAAATGTGGCCGGGAAATGTTGATCTGACCCCATTTTCATGGCCGCTGCAGCACCGCTCCTCGACCAGGGCCGCTTCGCCTACCTGAAGCCGAGCGACGTCGCGCGCCTTGCGGAGGCGTACCGCTTCTCGGAGGCGGCGCACGCGGGCCAGACCCGGCAGTCGGGCGACCCGTACATCTCGCACCCGCTCGCGGTCGCCGAAATCCTCGCCGAGTGGCGCCTCGACGGCCAGACGCTGATGGCGGCGCTGCTGCACGACGTCACCGAGGACACCTCGGTCACCAAGGACGAGATCGTCGACACCTTCGGCAAGCCGGTGGCGGAGCTGGTGGACGGGGTCTCGAAGCTCGACCGCATCGAATTCCAGTCGGCCGAGGAGATCCAGGCGGAGAACTTCCGCAAGATGCTGCTGGCGATGGCGCGCGACGTGCGCGTCATCCTCATCAAGCTCGCCGACCGCCTGCACAACATGCGCACGCTCGGCGCGGTGCCGCCGGCAAAGCGCCGGCGCATCGCGCGCGAGACGATGGAGATCTACGCCCCGATCGCCAACCGCCTGGGCCTGAACAGGCTCTACCACGAGCTGCAGGAGCTCGCGTTCTCGCACCTTTACCCGCTGCGCTACCGGGTGCTCGCGCGCGCCACCGGCGCCGCACGGGGCAACCGGCGCGAGATGATCGGCAGGACGCTGGAAGCGCTCAAGCGCAGGCTCGCCGAAAGCGGCATCGCGGCGCAGGTGCACGGCCGCGAGAAGCACGTGTACTCCACCTACCGCAAGATGATCGAGAAGCACCTGTCGTTCTCAGAGGTGCACGATATTTTCGGCTGCCGCGTGATCGTGAAGGACGTGCCCTCCTGCTATCTCACGCTCGGCACGCTGCACTCGCTCTACAAGCCGATCCCCGGCAAATTCAAGGACTACATCGCCATCCCGAAGGCGAACGGCTACCAGTCGCTGCACACCGATCTCATCGGCCCGTACGGGGTGCCGCTGGAGGTGCAGATCCGCACCGAGCAGATGCACCACGTCGCCGATTCGGGCGTCGCCTCGCACTGGATGTACAAGGACGAGGCCGACAAGCTCTCCGAGCTGCAGAAGCAGACGCACCGCTGGCTGCAGTCGCTGCTCGAGATCCAGAACCAGTCGGGCGACCCGCACGAGTTCCTCGAGCATGTGAAGGTGGACCTGTTTCCCGACGAGGTCTACGTGTTCACGCCCAAGGGCAGGATCCTGTCGCTGCCGCGCGGCGCGACCGCGGTCGACTTCGCCTACGCGGTGCACACCGACATCGGCAATCGCTGCGTGGCCGCCAAGGTGAACGGGGAGCTGGTGCCGCTCAGGACCCAGCTCAGGAACGGCGACCGGATCGAGATCATCACCGCGAGCCACGCCAAGCCGAACCCCGCCTGGCTGCAGTACGTGCGCACCGGAAAATCGCGCTCGAACATCCGCCACTTCCTCAAGACCATGCAGTACGAGGAATCGGCGGCGCTCGGCGAGCGGCTGCTCGAGCAGGCGCTGAAGGCGCTGAAGAGCTCGGCCGCCGAGGTCGATCGAGCGAGCTGGGAGCGACTGATCCGCGACGGCGGTGCGCGCTCCAGGCAGGAAGTCCTCGCCGACATCGGCCTGGGCAAGCGCCTGCCGGCGGTGGTGGCGCGGCGGCTGCTCAGGCGCGCCGAGGGCGCCCGCGACGAGTCGCGGGCCGCCGGGGCGGTGCTGATCCGCGGCACCGAAGGCATGGCGGTGCAGCTCGCCACCTGCTGCCGGCCGATCCCCGGCGACGCCATCGTCGGCTCGATGAAGAAGGGCCAGGGGCTGGTGGTGCACGCCGCCGAGTGCCGCGCGATCGTGCGCTCGCGCACGAACGAGCCCGAGCAGTGGCTTGACGTCGAGTGGGACCCGAGCACCTCGAAGCTGTTCCAGGCCGCGATCGACGTCACCGTCACCAACCAGCGCGGCGTGCTCGCCAAGGTCGCCTCCGAGATCGCCGAGGCGGGCTCGAACATCGACTCGATCAGCATGGAGGAGGACCGCGCGATCTACACCACCATGCACTTCGTGCTGGAGATCGCCAACCGGGCGCATCTCGCGCGCGTGATGCGCGCGATCCGGCGCCTGCCCGACGTCAAGAAGCTCGCGCGCGTGCGCGAGTGATCAGCGCAGGACGATGGTCAGCTGGAAGTCGCCGCGCATCACGTTCAGCGCGAGGCGACCCGAGCCGCTCAACAGCTTGGCGAGCTCCTGCACCGAGGCGACGCGGCGCCGGTTGACCCCGACGATCAGGTCCCCCGGGCGCAGCCCCGCGGTGAACGCCGCCGATCCGGCCTCGACCGCGGAGACCAGGACCGCGCGCTCCTTGCCCCGCTGAGCGTCGGCGAGCGCCGCTCCCGCCAGCCCGGGGATCGACTTTCCACCCGCGGCTTTTGCCGCCTCGACCTCTCCGATGCGGGCCTTCACCGCAATCATTTCCTTGCCGCGCTGCACGCGCAGCTCGACGGTCTCGCCGGCCGGGATCACCCCCAGGCGCGCGCGCAGCTCCGCAGCACCGCGCACCGGCCGGCCGTTCAGCGCCGTGACCACGTCGCCCTTGCGCAGGCCCGCCTGCGCGGCGGGAGAATTCGTCTCGATCTCGGCAATCGCCGCGCCCTCGCGGCCAGGCAGGTCCTGCATGCTGACGCCGAGCCGGCCGCGCCGCACTTCGCCGAAGCGGACCAGCTGCCCCATCACCGCGCGCGCGAGATGGATCGGCACCGCGAAGCCGATGCCGACGTTGCCGCCGGCGGGCCCGATGATCGCGCTGTTGATGCCCACCAGCTCGCCCTTCAGGTTGATGAGCGCGCCGCCCGAGTTGCCGGGATTGATCGGCGCGTCGGTCTGGATGAAGTCCTCGTAGCCCTCGACGTTCAGCCCGCTCCGGCCCAGCGCGGAGACGATTCCGGAGGTGACCGTCTGCCCGATGCCGAACGGGTTGCCGATCGCGAGCACGAAATCTCCGACCTGGAGGGCTTGCGAGTCGCCGAGCTTCGCCTCGACGAGATTGCCCGGCTGGACCTTGAGCAGGGCGATGTCGGTGCCGGCGTCCGAGCCGATGAGCTTCGCCGGCAGGCGCCGGTTGTCTTTCAGCGTCACCACGATCTCGCGTGCGTCCTGCACCACGTGGGCGTTGGTGACGACATGGCCGCTCTTCGCGTCCACGATCACGCCCGAGCCGGCCGAGATCTGCGGCTCGGCCTCGCTCGGCAGGCCGAAAAAGCGCCGGAAGAAGGGATCGCGAAGCAGCGGGTTTTGCTCCTCGGGACTTCTTTGCAGCACCGCGATGTTCACCACCGCCGGCGTGACCTTTTCCAGGACCGGGGCGAGCGTCGGGATTCCGTCGCGGGTGGCGACGGCGGGCAACTGCGCGGCTGCCGGAACGCAGAAGGCAAGGAACAGAGCAGGCAGGAGCGCCGGCTTCATGCGGAAAGTGTAGCGGAAACCGAACTGTCGCCGGCAAGCGACCGATGAAACCTTTTCCCGCTTCCGCACCCTAATTTTCTGCTTATGCGCCTGTCGCCCGCCGGCTCGATCGCGCTCGCCCTCGCCCTCGCAGGCTGCGGCGGCGGCGACGCGGGATGGAAGCAGTACCGTACCGAGACCTTCGAGGAGAGCACCGCATACAACAAGCAGCTCGCATTTCCGAGCTCGCTCGCCTGCAGGGCCGTCAAGCAGGCGCTGCTCAGCCAGGGCTACATGATCGACCGCTCGAGCGAATCCATCATCCTGGTGGGCTCCAAGAACTGGCAGGTGGAAGACGAGACCACCGTGACGCTCAACCTGCAGGTGACCTGCGTGCATAACGACGACGAGTCGAGCACCGTGTTCGCCGCCGCGGTGCAGGAGCTTTCCAGGGTGCAGCGAGTGACGGGGTCGATGTCCGCGGGCGTGAGCATCGCCACCGTCACCGTGCCGCAGAGCTCCGGAAGGCAGCTGGTGGTCGTCGGGCGAGACACCATCCGTGACCCCGAGTTCTACGGCCGCTTCTATGCGCTGGTGCAGCGCTTCGCCGAAAACGAGCGCAAGGCGAGCACGCTTCAGGACGCAAAAGAAAAAGGCTCCAGCGCGCGCTAGGGTCGCGCGCACCAGGCCGGCTTGCCAAATTTTGGCAAAGCGCCTACGCTTTACCGATGGGCACCATGAACATTTCCCTGCCGGATGCGCTCAGAGATTTCGTCGCCACGCAGGTCGAGCAACATGGCTACGGCACGAGTAGCGAGTACGTGCGCGAGCTGATTCGCAAGGAACAGGATCGGCTTCGGCTTCGTGACTTGCTCGTCCAGGGCGCGTCGTCGGCTCCGTCCGGCCGGGCTGGCGCCAGCTACTTCAAGAGCCTGCGCAAGCGCGTCCGGCGGCACGCTCGCGGTTGAAGCGCAAGCCCGTCGTCCCGCGAGAGCAGGCTGTCCGGGATGTCGAGGACGCAGTCGATCACTACGTGAGCGAGGGCGCGGCGCATGCGGCCATCGCGTTTATTGACGCGCTGGAAAAGGGTTACGCGCATATCGGCCTGTATCCCGCCACCGGCTCTCCCCGCTATGGCCACGAATTGAGTCTGCCCGGCCTGCGCTCCTGGCTGCTGACGGGATTCCCGTACTTGATCTTCTACATCGAGAAGGTCGATCACGTCGACGTATGGCGCGTGCTGCACGGCCAGCGCGACATTCCGGCGTCGATGCGAGAGGCGGAATAGCGCCCGCGCGCCCGGAGAAAGAAAGGCCCCAGCGCGCGCTGAGGCCTCGTGTCGGTGGTAGGCCGTGGCGGATTCGAACCGCCGACCAACGGATTAAAAGTCCGCTGCTCTACCAGCTGAGCTAACGGCCCGGGGAAGGTCGCGATTCTATCAACCCTGACGCTCGAGCCGCCAGTACTGCCACTTCATCGTCGCCGCGGCGCCGGCGACGATCGCTACAAACGTGAGGATCGATCCCAGCGCGAGGGTCGAGAACCCGGTGATGCCCTGGCCGATGGTGCAGCCGAGCGCGGTGATTCCGCCGAAGCCCATCAGCAGCCCGCCGACGATGTGCATGCCGGTATCCTCGGCGTCGCGAAACCCTTCCCAGCGGAATTTCCTCGACGCGAGGGCGTAGGCGGCGGAGCCCGCGATCACTCCGACCACCGAGGCGATGCCGTAGGTGACGATCTTCGACTTGTCGGTCCACAGCATGAGGTACTCGAGCGAGAAGGCGAACGGCGAGACGAAGGTGAAGGACTCCATGCGGCCCGTATTTGTGGCGACGAACGCCTCCTGCAGCGTCTGCGGGTCCTCGGCGAGGTAGCCCAGGCGCCCGCTCACGTACCAGCCGCCGACCACCACCAACCCCACCACCACCCCGCCCAGGGTGTAATCGAAATTCGACCGGAACTCGCGGCTCGCGTAGGCGAAGGCGACAAGTCCCCCGCCGGCGATTGCCGCGAGAACACCGATCGCCATGCTTTTCCCGGCCCCCGTCGCCGCCGCGGCGAGCGACGGCAGATCCTGCCCGCCGGCGAGCGTCACCATCGCCTTCTCCAGCACGCCGACGCGAAAGGCGCCGAGGATCCCGCGCAGCGTCATGTAGGCCGCGATGCCCATGACGATGAACACCACGAGCGACTTCAGGTTTCCCCCGCCGAGGCGGATCAGGGTCTTGGAGCCGCAGCCCGAGCCGAGCGTCATGCCGACGCCGAAGAGAAATCCGCCGACGAGGTAGGACAGCCAGGTGAAGTTCGGCCCGGGGTAGATCGACTTGGAAAGATCGACGATCCCCGCGAGTTGCAGCGCATTGGCGCCCAGGACGGCGACGCCGATCGCGAGCAGCCACATCCTCATGCGGTTCAGGTCGCCCATGTTGACCCAGTCCGAGACCGCGCCCATGGTGCAGAAGTCGGTCTTGTTCGCGACCGCGCCGAACACGAACGCGAGCGCGAACGCGCCGCCGGTGACGTACGGGGCGAGCTGCGCCGGGGTGAGCTCGGTCAACGCTTGCCGCCGGAAACGAGGCGTTGCTTCGCGCTCGCCGCGGCAGGACTGGACGGAAACTTGGCGACCAGGCCTTGCAGCGTCCTCTGGGCGCTGCGCTTGTCCCCCATCGCCTCCTGCGCGCTCGCGATGTTAAGCATGGCGTCGGGTGCCTTGGGATTCTCGGGCCAGGCGGAGAGCAGCTTCTGCTGCGCGGCGATCGCCGCCTTGTACTCGCGCTGCGCGTAGTGCGCGTTGCCGATCCAGTACTGCGCCGAAGGCGCGAGCTGGCTCTCGGGATAGGTCACCAGAAAGCCCTGAAATGCCGACACCGCCAGCGCGTACTGCCCGAGCTTGAACTGGTTGAGCGCCGCTTCGTAGGCCTTGGTCTCGGCCGGCACGGCGGCGGCATCCCCTGCGGGCGGCTTGTCGGGTGCCGCTGCCTGCTCGCGCCCCTGCTCCAGCTTGCGCAGGCGCGTGTCGATGTCCAGGTAGAGGTCCTTTTGCCGCTTCTCGGCGTTCTCGGCCTGGTAGGTCAGCACCTCGATCTGCCCGCGCATGCGCGCCAGCTCCTCGCGCAAGCCCTCGATCTGCCCCGCGAGGTCGAGGATCATGCGCCGCTCGGCCGCGCCGGCCTCGATCCTCGACAGGCGCTCGTCGATCGCCTTCTGGCTCGCCTCGACCTGCTGGCGCAGGTTGTCGACGCGCCTGCGCGCCTCGTTGTCGTCGAACAGCCCTTGCGCGAGCGCAGGCGCGGCGAGCGCCCAGCCGAGCGCCGCGACGACGGCCAGGCGGCGCATCAATACTCGCCGCCGTAGAGCATGTCGCCGCGGCGGTTCTTCGACCAGCAGCCTTCGCTCTGCTCGCCGCACACCGGCTTCTCCTCGCCGAGGCTCACCGACTCGATCTGCGGTTCCTTCGCGCCGAGCAGGATCAGCATCTTCTTCACGCTATCGGAGCGGCGCTGGCCCAGGCCGACGTTGTACTCGCGGCCGCCGCGATCGTCGGCGTTGCCCTGGATCAGCATCTTCGCGCCCGGGTTGTCGCGCAGGTACTTGGCATGCGCCTCGACTACCGGCTTGAACTCGTCCTTGATGTCGTACTTGTCGAACTCGAAGTACACCGAGCGCTTGGACAGGATGCTGTTCGGGTCCTTGAGCATGGACATCCGATCCTTCTGCTTGTCGGTGAGGTCCACCGACGCGACCGGCGGACGCCCGACCCCGCTCGTGCCGGCGCCGGGCTTCCCGGCGCCGGCGTCCCGCGACTCGACGCCCGCCGGCGCCTGCTCGTCCTCGGGCGTGCTCGAGCAGGCCCCGAGGAGAAACGCGGCCGCAGTCGCAGCAGCGAGGGCGGTGATCCGGATTGCACGCATGGCAATTGCTCCTTTCACTGGATGTACGGTCCCCAGGCGGGCTCGCGCACGTCGCCCGCGGTGGCGGTGAGGCGCTGCTTGACGCGGCCGTCGGACGACACCGCCGAGAGCACGCCGCGACCGCCGATCACCGTGGCGAGCAGGATCATGCGGCCGTTGGGCGCGAAGCTCGGGGATTCGTCG
Organism: Betaproteobacteria bacterium RIFCSPLOWO2_12_FULL_68_20; assembly: GCA_001770655.1. Classification (GTDB taxonomy): domain Bacteria; phylum Pseudomonadota; class Gammaproteobacteria; order Burkholderiales; family SG8-39; genus 2-12-FULL-68-20. Next base: position 15,277 of record MERQ01000079.1, on the reverse strand, counting down.
CGGTCGCTGTCGGTGAGGATCTGCACCTGCCGATTCGTCAGGTCGAGCAGCGCCACCTGGAACTTACCGCCGTTGCGCGTGATGTACGCGAGACTCTTGCCGTCTGGGCTCAAACGCGGCGAGACATTATAGCTCCCCTCGAACGTCACACGCTGCGGCTCGCCGCCCGACGCGCGCATGCGGTACACCTGCGGACTGCCCCCGCGGTCCGAGGTGAAGTAAAGCCATTGACCGTCCGGCGAGAAGCGCGGCTCGGTGTCGATCGCCGCCGAGCTGGTGAGCCGCCGCAGGCCGCTGCCGTCGGGGTTCATGACGAAGATCTGCGAGCCGCCTTCGCGCGACAGCGTCACCGCGAGCCTGGTGCCATCGGGCGACCAGGCGGGCGCCGAGTTCGAGCCGCGGAAGTTCGCGGCCACATGGCGCTTGCCGTCCTGGAGCGAATGCACGTAGACGACCGGTTTCTTGCTCTCGAACGACACGTAGGCGAGCCGCCTGCCGTCCGGAGACCATACCGGCGAGATGATCGGCTCGAACGACGCGAGGGCGGTCTCCGGCTCGGCGCCGTCCGAATCGGCGATCTGGAGCTCGAAGCGCTTGCCTCGCTTCACCACGTAGGCGATGCGCGTCGAGAACACGCCTTTCTCGCCGGTGAGCTTCTCGTAGACGTAATCGGCGATGCGGTGGGCGGTGGCGCGCACTTGGCCTTTCGCCATCGTGTAGGCCACCCCGCCGAGCGGCGTCTGCTTGACCGCGTCGTGCAGGCGGAAGCGCACCTCGAAGCGCCCATCGGGACGCGTGGCGATCGAGCCGAGCACCACGGCGTCGGCGAGGCGCGCGCGCCATTCAGCGTAGTCCAGGCTGGAGGCCTCGGTCGGGTGCGGGTTGAGCGGCGGCAGCTCCAGGCCGCGGAACAGCCCGCTTCGCTCCAGGTCGGCGCGCACGATCGAGGTGATCCCCGGGGGCAGCGCCGCCTCCCCCGCGAAGGGCACGATCGCGATAGGGATGCGCTGCGCGCCGGCGCCGGTGATCTCGATCGAGAGCTGCGCTCTGGCGAGCGGGACGGAGAGGAAAAGGGTCAGTACGAGAACAGCGAACCGGCCGGCGAGCAATCTCTGCATCACTCCTCTTGTTGTCCCGGAAGGTGGCCGATTATAGCGAAGCGGCCCGTAGGGCCTTGTCGCCCGCGGGCGACAGCGATCCGCCCGCGTCAATCGAGCGGCCTGAACGTTAGTTTGAGCTCGCGCTGAAAGAGTTCCCGCGCGGACGGCGTGGGCAGGGGCGATGACTTGAGGATGGCGCGCTCGACCGCCGTGTCGTAGGCGGGGATGCCGCTCGACTTGGCGAGCCGCGCCGAGAGCACCTCGCCGTTCGGGAGCTGCACCACGTTGAAGATCGCCTCCGGGTTGCCCTTCAGGTCGGGGGGCAGGATCCAGTTCGACTTCACTTTCTGCCGGATGCGCCCGATGTACTCGTCGAGCGCCTTGGATCGCGCGCTCGCCGCATCGCGCGCGAGCAGGTCGCGCATTTCCTGCTCGCGCCGCTGCGATGCGAACGTCGCCTGCTCGCGCGCGAGCTGTTCGCGCAGCTCCTTCTGGAAGGGGTCGACCCTCGGCTTGGGTTTCGGTGGCTCGGGTTTCGCGACCACCTTGGGCGGCTCGGGCTTCGGCTTCGCCTCCGGCTTGGGCTTGGGCTTCGGCGGCTCCTTGACCGCGATGTCGGGCTTCTCGATGCGCGGCTCGGGCTTGGGCTGGGGCTCGGGCGGAGGCGCGGGCTCGACCTTGGGCACCGGCTTGGGAGGCTCGGCTTCGCGAACAGGCGGTGGCGCCTCCCACAGCTCGACCATCACCGCCTCGGGCGGCTTGCTCTGCCAGCGCACGCCCAGAAGGAGCGCCGCGAACAGGACAAGGTGCACGACGAACGAAAGTGCCATCGAGCCGCCGAGCGCCGGCTCGCCGCGCTCTTCCACGTATCCGAAAGTCGCGGCGTTCATTGCGCGGGCTTGACGACGAGACCCACCCTTTTCACCCGCTCGCGCTGCAGCTCGTCCATCACCTGCAGCACCGCCTCGTAGCGCACGTTCTTGTCCGCGGCGATCAGCACCGGCTGGTCCGGATTCGCCGCCTGGCGCTCGCGAACGAGCTTCGCCAGCTCTCCGCGCGCAACGCGCCGCTCCTCGGCGAGCGCGCCCTTGGCGTCGCGGCTCCTCAGAAGCACGGTGCGGTCCTCGCGGATCACGACCTCGAGCGGCGCAACCGGCGCGATGGAGGCCTTGGACACCGAGGGCAGCTCGATCACGCCCGGGGTCACCAGCGGCGCGGTGACCATGAAGATCACGAGCAGCACCAGCATCACGTCCACGTAGGGCACGATGTTGATCTCGTGCATCGGGCTGCGCCTGCGGTGCAGGGAAGGCATCGGGCTATTTCACCGCCTGGCGGTGCAGGATGTTGGAAAATTCCTCCATGAAGCTCTCGAAGCGGATCGCGAGCCGGTCGATGTCGTGCGAGTAGCGGTTGTAGGCGACCACCGCGGGGATCGCCGCGAACAGCCCGATCGCGGTGGCGATCAGCGCCTCGGCGATGCCCGGCGCCACCTGGGCAAGCGTCGCCTGCTGCACGTTGGCGAGGCTCCTGAACGCATGCATGATGCCCCACACGGTGCCGAACAGGCCCACGTACGGTGACACCGAGCCGGTCGAGGCGAGGAACGCGAGGTGGCGCTCGAGCAGGTCCATCTCGCGCTGGAACGTCGCCCGCATCGCGCGCCGCGAACCGTCCACGATGCCGCTCGCGTCGGCGGCGCGCTGGCCCCTGAGCTTGGCGAACTCGCGAAACCCGGCCTCGAAGATGCGCTCCAGGCTGCCGATGGTGTGGCGCTGGTTGACCGCGCCCTGGTACAGCGCGTTCAGGTCGTTGCCGCTCCAAAACTCGCGCTCGAACTGCTCGGTCTGCTCGCGCGCGCGACGGATCGTGAACCACTTCTGGAAGATGAACATCCACGACATGAACGACACCGCGAGCAGCAGGATCATCACGAACTTCACCACGGCGCTCGCGTTCAGGATCAGCGTCCAGATGTCGAGGTCCTGGGTGACGGTCATTTGAGCGCCTGTTCGAGTTCTTGCGGCATGCGCGCGGGCCTCATGCGATCCCGGTCGACCAGCGCGAGCGTGACATCGGCTTCGACCAGCAGCTCGCCGGCGCGTTCCACGCGGTGGCGGAACACGATGCTCACGCGGCCCATTTTAACGACTTCGGCGCTCACCGACAGGAGGTCGTTGAGGCGCGCGGGCTGGTGATAGCGCGCGTTCAGCCCATGCACGAGAAACAGCAGGCGCTTGGTGTCGGCGATGCGCGCCAAGTCGAATCCCGCGGCGATCAGCAGCTCCGTGCGCGCGCGCTCCATGAACGCGAAGTACTGCGCGTGGAACACCACCCCGCCCGCGTCGGTGTCCTGGTAATACACCCGGACCGGGATCTGGAACGCGCCCTTCAAGGCGAACCGTCGGAGAGCAGGTCCCGCATGCCGGCCGGCGCGACGATGCCGAAATGGCGGTAGGCGGTAAGCGTCGCCACGCGGCCGCGCGGCGTGCGCTGCAGGTAGCCCTGCTGGATGAGGAAGGGCTCGATCACGTCCTCGATCGTGTCGGCCTCCTCGCCGATCGCGTGCGCGAGGTTGTCCAGCCCCACCGGGCCGCCCGAGAACTTCTCGATCACGGCGAGGAGCAGCTTCCTGTCCATCACGTCCAGCCCGAGCACGTCGACGTCCAGCATCTTGAGCGCCGCGTCGGCCACCGCCTTCGAGACCACGCCGTCGGCCTTCACCTGCGCGAAGTCGCGCACGCGCCGCAGCAGCCGGTTCGCGACCCGAGGGGTACCACGCGCGCGACGCGCGATTTCAAACGCACCATCATCGGCGAGCTTGACGTCAAGCAGCTTCGCCGAGCGCCGCACGATCGCGCCGAGCTCCGATTCGCTGTAGAACTCCAGGCGCGCGACGATGCCAAAGCGGTCGCGAAGGGGATTGGTCAGCATCCCCGCGCGCGTGGTGGCGCCCACCAGCGTGAAGGGCGGCAGATCGAGCTTGATCGAGCGCGCCGCCGGCCCTTCGCCGATCATGATGTCGATCTGGTAGTCCTCCAGCGCCGGGTAGAGGATCTCCTCCACCACGGGCGAGAGCCGGTGGATCTCGTCGATGAAGAGCACGTCGCGCGGCTCGAGGTTGGTGAGAATCGCCGCCAGGTCGCCTGGGCGCTCGAGCACCGGGCCCGAGGTCTGGCGCAGGTTCACCCCCATCTCGCGCGCGACGATGTGCGCGAGCGTGGTCTTGCCGAGACCTGGCGGCCCGAACAGCAGCACGTGGTCGAGCGCCTCGCCCCGGCCGCGCGCCGCCTGCACGAAGATCCCGAACTGCTCGCGTACCTTGTCCTGGCCGATGTACTCGGCGAGCGTCGCGGGCCGCAGCGACCGTTCGAACTGCTCCTCTTGCGGCGAGGAAGGCTTGGCGGAGGCGAGCCGATCCGCTTCGACGCTCATGCGTCAGGATTTTGCCAGAGCCTTCAGCGCGGCACGGATCCCCTCCGCCACGCCGATTCCTGGCGCAAGGCCTTTGACGGCGGAATGCGCCTCTTTCTCGCTGTATCCGAGTGATACCAGGGCATTGAGCACGTCCGAGGCCTTTTCCTGGGAAGGACTCGCCGTCACCTCCACGAGCTTCCCTTTGAGCTCCAGCAGCAGTCGATCCGCCGTTTTCTTTCCGATCCCCGGGATCTTGGTGAGCCTCCCGGCCTCCTGCAGCGCCACCGCCTGCGCCAGATCAGCCACCGAAAGCCCCGAAAGCACCGCGAGCGCGGTGCGCGCGCCGATCCCCGAGATGCGGATCAGCTGCCGGAACGCCGAGCGCTCCTCGAGCGTGGCGAAGCCGTAGAGCGTCTGCGCGTCCTCGCGAACGACCTGGTGGGTATAAAGCGTCACCGGCTCGCCGGAGGCCGGCAGGCCGTAGAAGGTGCTCATCGGCACGTCCACCTCGTAGGCGACCCCGTTGCAGTCCACCAGCACCTGCGGAGGATGCTTGGAGGCGAGGCGCCCTGTGAGCCGCCCGATCAAACCAGCCTTCCCCTCTTCACGCGATAGCCGTGCGTGGCGAGGCGCCCCAGCCGCGCCCCGTGCGCGTGGCAGATGGCGCAGGCGAGCGCGTCCGCCGCGTCCGGGCTGGGATCCCCGGGGAGCGCGAGCAGCCGCCTCACCATGTGCTGCACCTGTTCTTTTTTCGCGTGGCCGTTGCCGACCACCGACTGCTTCACCTGCAGCGCAGTGTACTCCGCGACCGGAAGCCCGGCGAGCACCGCGGCGCAGATCGCGGTGCCGCGCGCCTGCCCGAGCGCGAGCGTGGACTGCGGATTGGCGTTGACGAACACTTTTTCCACCGCGACCTCGCCGGGGCGGTGCGCGCCGATCACCTCGTTCAGTCCTTCGAGGATCGTCTTCAGGCGCGAGGCGAGGTCGCCCGCGCCCGAGCGCACGCAACCGCTCGCCACGTAGGCGAGCCTGCCGCCCTCCGCTTCGATGACGCCGAATCCCGTGACCCGCAGGCCGGGGTCGATGCCGAGGATTCGCGCCGCGCCGCTCACGCGCCGTCGAGGTCCGCGGTGGTATAGACGTCCTGCACGTCGTCGAGGCTCTCGAGCGCGTCCAGGAGCCGCTGCAGCTTCGCCGCGTCCTCGCCGGCGAGGCGATTCTCGCTGCTCGCCTTCATCGTGACCTCGGCCAGCTCGGGCTTGAGGCCGACTTTTTCGAGCGCCTGCTTCACCGCGCCGAGATCGGCGGGCGCGCAGACCAGCTCCACCGAGCCGTCGTCGTTGGTGAAAACGTCATCGGCCCCCGCCTCGAGCCCCGCCTCCATCACGCTGTCCTCGCTGGTGCCCGGCGCGAACACGAACTGCCCGCACTGCCTGAACAGGTACGCGACCGAGCCGTCGGAGCCGAGGTGGCCGCCGTGCTTGGCGAATGCGTGCCGCACCTCGGCGACGGTGCGCGTGCGGTTGTCGGTGAGGCAGTCGACCATCACCGCCGCGCCGCCGGCGCCGTAGCCCTCGTAGCGCGCCTCCTCGTAGGCGACGCCCTCGAGCTCGCCGGTGCCGCGCTTGATCGCGCGCTGGATGTTGTCGCCCGGCAGGTTTTCCGCGCGCGCTTTTTCGAGCGCGAGCCGCAGCCGCGGGTTTGCCGCCGGATCGCCGCCGCCGAGCCGCGCCGCGACGCTGACCTCCTTGATCAGCTTGGTGAAGATCTTGCCGCGCTTCGCGTCCTGGCGACCCTTGCGGTGCTGGATGTTCGCCCACCTGCTGTGGCCTGCCATGGCACCTATAATTTTAGCCTTGAGTTCCGGGGCGTACCGCTGGTGGGGCATCGCGTTCGCGCTCGTCGGGGTGCTGGCGTTCTCATTCCGTCCGATCCTCATCAAGCTAGCGTACGCGGCGCACCCGGTGAGCCCGACGACGCTCATGTTCCTGCGCATGGCGCTCGCGCTGCCCTTCTTCGCCGCGGTCGGGTGGTGGCTGCGCGGGCAGCAGCCGCGCCTGCAAGCCCGCGACTGGGCGGGCCTCGCCGGGCTGGGATTCGTCGGCTACTACCTGTCCAGCTTCCTCGACTTCGCAGGCCTTCAGTACGTCGGCGCGGGCGTCGGCCGGCTGATCCAGTACTTATACCCGACGCTGGTGCTGCTGCTCTCGTTCCTTTACCTGCGCAAGCGCCCGACGGTGCGCGAGATTTCCGCGCTTGCGATCACCTACACGGGGGTCGCGCTCGTACTCTCGGATCGGCTCGGCGGCGGGGCCGAAGGAAACCTGTTTCTCCTCGGAGCGCTGCTCGTCTTCGGCTGCGCGCTCACCTACGCCGTCTACCTCGTCGCCGGGAGCCAGCTCATCCAGCGCATCGGCTCGATGCGCTTCACCGCCCTCACCATGATCGTCTCCACGGCTCCAATCACCCTGCAGTTCTTCGCGCTCGAGCCGCTCGCCGCGCTCGAGCTCCCGGCGGCGGTGTGGTGGTACGCGGGCATCATGGCCACCTTCAGCACGGTGCTTCCGGTGTTCCTGGTCGCCGAGGCGCTGAAGCGGATCGGCGCCAACCACTTCGCGCTGGTCGGAGCGGTCGGGCCGGTGAGCGTCGCGGTGACGAGCGCGCTCGGTCTGGACGAGCCCTTCGGGCCGTTGCAGGCCGCGGGCGCCGCGCTGGTCATCGGCGGCGTGCTGCTCGTATCGCTCAGGCGGTAAAGTGCGTACTTTGACAGGGAGCAGGCATGGAACTGGGAATTCGCGGCAGGACCGCGCTCGTGTGCGCGGCGTCCAAGGGACTCGGCAAGGGCTGCGCGATGTCGCTCGCGCGCGAAGGCGTCGAGCTCGTCATCATCGCGCGCGGCCGCGAGTCGCTCGAGGCGACCGCCGAGGAGATCCGCAAGGCCACCGGGACGAAGGTGACCGCGGTCGCGGGCGACATCACCACGCCCGAGGGGCGCGCGGCCGCGCTCGCTGCGTGCCCGAGCCCCGACATTCTGGTCAACAACGCGGGCGGCCCGCCGCCGGGCGATTTCCGCGAATGGACGCGCGAAACCTGGATCCAGGCGTTGAACGCCAACATGCTCACCCCGATCGAGCTGATCAAGGCGGTGATCGACCCGATGATCGAGCGCAAATTCGGGCGCATCGTCAACATCACCTCGAGCGCGGTGAAGATGCCGATCGCCGAGCTGGGGCTGTCGAACGGGGCGCGCACCGGGCTCACCGGCTTCATCGCCGGGCTGGCGCGCAAGACCGCCATGCACAACGTGACGATCAACAACCTGCTTCCCGGCGCCATGTGGACCGACCGGCTGCGCGCCAACATCGAGTTCAACGCGAAAAAGTCCGGCAAGAGCGTCGAGGAAGCGAAGCGCGCGCGCGAGGCGACCATCCCGGCGGGGCGCTTCGGGACGCCCGAAGAGTTCGGCGAGTACTGCGCGTACCTGTGCAGCGCGCAGGCAGGCTACCTCACCGCACAAAACCTCCTGCTCGACGGCGGAATGGTGCCGACGACTTTCTAGAGAAAAAAACGGCGGCCGTCACCGGCCGCCGTTTTCCCACTCGACTTCGGCTAGGCTTTCAGCACCGCGCGCACGCGGTCGGGCGACATCGGCAGCTGCCGCAGCCGCTTGCCGGTCAGGCGGAACACGGCGTTGGCGATCGCCGGAGCGACCGACGGCACGCCGACCTCGCCGACGCCGGTCGGCGGCGCATCCGAGTGCACGATCCGGGTGTGGATCTCCGGCATGTCGGCCATGCGCAGCACCTGATACTCGTAGAAGTTCGACTGCACCGGGGCGCCGTCCTTGATCGTCAGCTCCTCGGTGAGCGCGGCCGACAGGTCATAGACCACCGCGCTTTCGAGCTGGGCGTGGACATGCACCGGCTGGATGAGCAGGCCCGGATCGGCCGCGATCCGGTAGTTGGGCGGCGGGCTGGCGCCGACCACGTTCTGAGCGCGCAATATAAACACCCTTTCTCCGACCTTCTTATATATTTGACAAGCGCGAGGGGAAGTCCTTAGAGTCTTTGCGGACGCTCAGGGCGATTCACGCGATAGGCGCCCGGCAGATTCAAGGTTGGAGGAGGGATCAACCGAGCAAATCCCTGGTATTCGGCACTACGGGCGAACTCCACGCCTACAGGTGCTGCCGGCCACCACAGAATTCGCGCGGACTATCATGAGCAAAGGCGCGCCTCCGTGTGGAGGCCGCCGCTGCGAGTCGAACGCAATCACAGAGGAGGCGAAACGTGAAACGCAGAACAGCTTTGAAGGTAGCGGCGTCCGCCGCGCTAACAAGCGTACTGACAATCGGTAGCGCGTACGGCGCTGAGCCGATCAGGTTTGGCGCAGTCGCGCCGAAAACCGGTGCGCTGGCCGCCGGAGCGGCCATCACGCATTGGCCGAACATCCAGCTGTGGGTGCACCAGGTGAACGAGCGCGGCGGCCTGCGGATGAAGGACGGCTCGCGGCGCAAGGTCGAGATCATCGAGTACGACGACCGCACCAACCCGGGCGAGACTATCAAGGCGGTGGAGCGCCTCGCCACCCAGGACAAGGTCGACTTCATCGTCGCGCCCTACAGCACCGGCCTCAACGTCGCGGCGGCGCCGGTGTTCGCCAAGCTCGGCTATCCGCAGGTCGCCGCCACTGCGATCACCGACAAGATCCCGGAGCTGACCCAGCGCTACCCCAGCATCTTCTTCGCGCTCGGCTCGACCACCGCGCTCGCCAGCTCGGTCGCCGACGTCCTCGCCAAGATGAAGGCCGAGGGCAAGATCGGCAACAGGATCGCGATGGTGAACGTCGCCGACGCCTTCGGCATCGAGCTGGCGGAGGCGTCGCGGCCGATCTTCGTGAAGGCCGGCTTCGAGATTGTGTTCAACCGCTCCTACCCGCTCGGCACGCAGGACCTGTCGCCGATCGTGAAGGGCGCGAAGGCGTCGAACCCAGACGCGTTCGTCGCCTGGTCGTATCCGCCGGACACCTTCGCGCTCACCGAGCAGTCGAAGATCGAAGGCCTCAACGTCAAGGCTTACTACACTGCGGTGGCCACCGCGTTCCCCGCCTACGGCGGCAAGTTCGGCAAGTCGGTCGAGGGCCATCTCGGCGCCGGCGGCGTGAACACCGACACCGCGGAGATGAAGGCATACTTCGCCGCGCACCAGAAAGTGACCGGCAAGCCCGCCGACTACTGGGCGAGCGCCGTCACCTACGCGTCGCTGCAGGTGCTCGAGCAATCGATCGAGGCGGTGGGCACCGACCGCAAGGCGGTGATCGAGCACATCAGCAAGAGCACCTTCCAGACCGTGATGGGTCCGTGGAAGTTCGTCAACCAGTCGATCGACAAGGTCTGGACGGTCGGCCAATGGCAGGGCGGCGTCTTTCACGGCGTGGCCTCGACCGGGTTGCCCGGGGCGAAGCCGGTCATCGTCAAGACCGGCTGGTAGCGCTCCGGTCTCGAACCTCGAGACGAATACCCCGGTGTGAAGCTCAGGCACCGGGGTATTTTTTTCCCAGATGGACATCCTGATCACCGGCCTGCTGCTCGGCGCGACCTACTCGCTGATCGCGATCGGGCTCAGCCTGCAGTACGGCGTGGCGCGCATCATGAACCTCGCCAACGGCGAGATGCTGGTGGCGGGCGCGTTCGGCGCGTTCTGGGTGTTCACCGCGCAGACGCTGTCGCCGTTCACCGCGGCGCTGTTCGTGGTGCCGGGGGCCTTCGCGCTCAACTGGCTCATCTACCGCGTCCTGCTGCGCCCGCTGGTGCGCCGCGCGAAGAGCCGCGGCATGCTCGAAGTCGAGACCATCCTAGCCACCTTCGGCATGAGCTTCGCGTTCGTCGGCATCATGCTGCTGGTCTTCGGCGGCAGCTACTTCACCTATTCCTACCTCGCTGAGCCGTACCGGATCCTCGGCAGCCCGTACGGATTGAACCGCGTGGTGGCGAGCGCGGTCGCGGTGGTCATCTGCGGCCTGCTCTACTGGGGCGTCCACGGCACGCGCACCGGCATGGCGATCCGCGCGGTCGCGGTCGATCCGGCGGCGGCATCGCTGGTCGCGATCGACGTGCCACGCGTGTCCGCGCTCTCCTTCGCCCTGGGCGGCGCGGTCACCGCGGCCGGCGGCATCGTCCTCAGCACCTTCCTCACCATGGACGCCTCGATCGGCGTGGTGTTCACGATGAAGGCGCTGATCATCGTGATCATGGGCGGCGTCGGCGACGTGCGCGGCGCGATCATCGCCTCGCTGATCCTCGGCCTCGCCGAAACCGTGGTCGCCAGCCTGATCGATCCCGGCCTGACGCTCGCTGCTGCGTACCTCCTGTTCCTGCTGGTACTGCTGTTCCGGCCCGAGGGCCTGTTCGGGAGGCGCCAGTCGTGACCGCGCGCGAAACCCGCACGCTGATCCTCGTCGTGGTGGCGTTCGCGCTGCTCGCCTGCCTGCCGCTGCTGCGGCACGGCTACCTGCTCTCGCTCGGCGTCGACATCGCGATGTACACGGTGCTGGCGACGTCGTGGGCGCTGTTCTCCGGGCCGACGCACTACATCTCACTCGCCACCGCGGCGTTCTACGGCATCGGCGCTTACGTCGTCGCGGCCGGTATCGGCACCCTGCCCTATCCGGCACTGGTAGCGCTGGCCGGGCTGGCGGGCGCCGTGGCGGCGGCGCTGGTCGGCCTCGCCACGCTGCGCCTCTCGGGCGTGTATTTCGTCATCTTCACCCTCGGGCTCGCCGAGCTGGTGCGCCAGATCGTCACCTGGGTGCAGAACAACTTCACCGGCAGCCGCGGCATGTACGTGCTGACCAGCATCACGGAGCGCATGATCTACTGGGAGCTCCTGGCCCTCGCCGCCGCGGTGTTCTTCATCGGCTGGCGCGTGGCGCGCTCGCGCCTCGGCTTCGCGCTGCGCATCATCGGCAACGACGAGACGGTGGCGGCGCACCTCGGCATCAACTCGGCGGCGTGCAAGCTGGCGCTCTTCGTCATCTCCGGCGCATTCGCCGGCATGGTGGGCGCGATCATGGCGCCGCGCCTGAGCTACATCGAGCCGAGCATCGCCTTCACGTCCGAGCTCTCGTTCCAGGTGGTGATCATGGCGCTGCTCGGCGGCGTGCACCGGCTGTGGGGCCCGCTAGTCGGGGTGATCCCGTTCACCATCCTGTGGGAGGTGATCGCGGCGCGCTTCCCGACGCAGACCGTGCTGCTCCTCGGCATCGCCTTCCTCCTCATTGTGTACCTGATCCCGAACGGCGTGGTCGGCCGCATCGAGTCGGCGCTGCGCGCCGCGCAACGCCGGGTGAGCCATGCGTGAGCGCACCGTGCTCGACGTGCAGGGCGTCACCAAGCGCTTCGGCGGCCTGGTGGCGGTCGACGCCCTGAGCTTAGCGGTGCGCGAGAACGAGATGCTCGGCCTGATCGGGCCGAACGGTTCGGGCAAGACCACCGTCATCAACCTGATCTCGGGCGCGCTGCGGCCGAGCGAAGGCGAGATCTTCCTTGGCGACGAGATGATCTCCGAGTGGCCGGCGCGCGCCATCGCGCGCGCCGGCGTGGCACGCACCTTCCAGCTGGTGCGCATCCTGCACTCGCTCACGGTGCTGGAAAACGTGATGGCCGGGGCGGTATTCGGCCACAAGCGGCTGTGGGGCGCCGCGGCGCGCAAGTTCGCGTTGCGCCAGCTCGATCGCGTGGGAATGGCGCACGCGGCCGATGCGCCGACCGCGTCGCTCACCTGCATCGACGAGAAGCGCATCGAGCTGGCGCGCGCGCTCGCCTCGGACCCGGACCTCCTGCTGCTCGACGAGTGGCTGGCGGGGCTCAACCCGACCGAGATGCAGATCGGCATCGCGCTGATCCGCAGCCTGCGCGAGGAGGGCCGCACCATCGTGCTGGTGGAGCACGTCATGGACGCGATCCGCAGCCTGTGCGACCGCTGCGTGGTGATGAACGGCGGCGCGAAGATCGCCGAAGGCACGCCGGAGGCTACGCTCGCCGACCCGGAAGTGATCCGGGCCTACCTCGGAGTCGGCCATGCTTGAGTGCCGCGGCCTGTCGGTCCGCTACGGGCGCCACCACGCGCTCGAGGGCGTGGCGCTGCGCATCGCCGCCGGCGAGATCGTCGCCATCCTCGGCGCCAACGGCGCCGGCAAGAGCACGCTGCTGCAGGCGATCGCCGGCCTGGTGCCCGGCTCGGGCGAAGTCCTGCTCGACGGCCGCTCGATCCGCGGCCTCGCGCCGCACCGCATCGTCGAGGCCGGCATCGCGCTGGTGCCCGAGGGGCGCCGGATCTTCGGCGAGCTGACGGTGCTCGAGAACCTGCTGCTCGGCGCGTATGCCAGCCGCGCGCGGCGCTCGGAGAACGAGCACCTCGACCGCGTGCTCGCGCTCTTCCCGCAGCTCGCCGAGCGCCGGCGTCAGGTCGCGCGCACCATGAGCGGCGGCGAGCAGCAGATGGTAGCCATCGGCCGCGCCATGATGTCGGCGCCGGCGATCCTGATGCTCGACGAACCCTCGCTTGGTCTCTCGCCGCTGCTGTGCACCGAGCTCTTCAAGGCGCTGGCGCAGATCCGCAGCACCGGGACCGGCATCCTGCTGGTCGAGCAGAACGCGCGCCAGGCGCTCGCCATCGCCGACCGCGGCTACCTGCTCGAGAACGGACGCATCGTCGGCGAGGGCGCCGCGGCAAGCCTCGCGCAGGACACCGCAGTGCAGAAGGCCTACCTCGGCGGCGCGGCCTCGAGCGCCGTCTTCCCCCGCGCGCCCGCGGCGCCGCAGCCCGCGCCAGCCCCGCCGCCGGCCGCGCTGCCCGTGGCGCCGCGTGGCGCGAACGGTGGAATCGACGGATTGATCCAAGGCTCCCTCGAGGAGCTCGTGCGCGGCGCGACGGCGATCCAGGCCGAGCACGTGCGCGAGACGCGTGGCGCGCTCCAAGCGGCGCGCCCGGCCGCCCGCCGGGAGCCCACCGCGCCGCGCGCGCGCGACGCGGCGCTGCAGGAAGCGATCGCGAGAATCGAAGCCGCCGCGCGGGCGGCGATGAACGGCACCAGGCGCAAAGGAGACTAGGATGGCACGCGTGTTCGACGGCATATTCATCGGCGGCCGGTCGGTCGCCACCACCCGGACCTTCGACGACCTCAACCCGTCCGACGGCTCGGTCTGGGCGCGGATCCCCGACGGCGGCCGCGCCGAGGCGCGCGCCGCGATCGAGGCGGCGCACGCCGCCTTTCCGGCATGGTCGTCGCTGCCGTTCACCCAGCGGGCGCACTACATGATCAAGGTGGCGGAAGCGTTCGAGAAGCGCCGCACGCAGATCGTCGAGGCGCTGCAGGCCGAAGGCGGCGGCTGGTTCGGCAAGGGCATGTTCGAGACCGGGTACGTGCCGGAGATCTTCCACGCCGCTGCGGCCTCGGCCTACGCGCCGATAGGGGAGGTGATCCCTTCCGAGTACGGCAAGATGTCGCTTGCGCTGCGCCAGCCTCTCGGCGTGATCTCGGTGATCACCCCATGGAACTTCCCGGTCATCCTGACCGGCCGCGGCATCGCCTTCGCGCTCGCCGCCGGCAACACCGTGGTGCTCAAGCCCTCCGAGGAGACGCCGTACTGCGGCGGCCTGCTGTACGCAGAGGTGTTCGCCGAGGCCGGCCTTCCCGAGGGCGTGCTGAACGTAGTCAGCTGCTCGCGTACCAACGTGCAGCAGGTCGGCGAAGAGTTGATCGACAACCCGCGGGTGAAGGGCGTTTCCTTCACCGGTTCGACCGCAGTGGGCCGGCAGATCGCCGCCCGCGCCGGCGCCCACCTGAAGAGATGCTGCGTCGAGCTCGGCGGCAAGGACGCGCTGATCGTGTGCGAGGACGCCGACATCGAGCGCGCGAGCGCCGCCGCGAGCTTCGGCAGCTTCATGCATCAGGGCCAGATCTGCATGTCGGTGGAAAAGGTCCTGGTGCACGAGAAGGTGTTCGACGAGTTCCTGCGGCGCTTCGTCGAGCGCGCCGCAAGGCTGAAGGTCGGCGACCCCGTGAAGGACAAGTCGAATATCATCGGCCCGCTGATCAACGACAGGCAGGCCGCCAAGGTGAAGGAGCAGATCGACGACGCGGTCGCGAAGGGCGCCAAGATCGAGCTCGGCGGCAAGGTGAACGGGCGCTTCGTCGAGCCGACGATCCTGACCGGCGTCACGCCCGACATGAAGGTGTACCAGGACGAGACCTTCGGACCGGTCGCGCCGGTCATTCCGTTCCGCACCGACGACGAGGCGGTCGCGATCGCGAACGACACGGAGTACGGCCTGTCTTCGGGCGTGATGACGCGCGACGAGCAGCGCGGCCTTGCCATCGCGAGGCGGCTGGAGACCGGTATGTGCCACATCAACTGCTCGCCGGTGAACGACGAGCCGCACGCGCCGTTCGGCGGCGCCAAGGCATCGGGTCAGGGGCGGCACGGCGGCCGCTGGGCGACCGAGACCTTCACCGAGACGCGCTGGATCACGCTCGATCGCGGCGGGCGGCCGTTCCCGCCGATGTTCTGAGCGGCCAACCACGGAATTCCGAGTAAGGGGAGCGACATGACCACCATGACCTGGATCCTCACCAGCCTCGTCGTCCTGGCGATCGTCGTGATCGTCTGGGGCGGGCTCTACCAGCGGGCGACCCGCGAAACCAGCCTCGTGCGCACCGGCATCGGCGGCCGCAAGGTCGTCATGGACGGCGGCACGATC
>MERQ01000078.1 GCA_001770655.1 Betaproteobacteria bacterium RIFCSPLOWO2_12_FULL_68_20 | reverse complement strand
TGGCATGAACGTGACCGAAATCCGGGAGGCGCTCGACCCTATCACCGCCATCTGCCATGTGGTCCCGCTGACCATTGAGATTCACCAAAGGGGATTGCAGGTAGCCGAGCGCTACCGGTTTTCGTTCTACGACGCGCTGATCGTGGCTGCGGCGCTCGAATCGAGTTGCACGATGCTTTACACCGAGGACCTGCAAGACGGCCAGGTGATCGACGACACGCTCGCCATCAAGAATCCGTTTCGCCCTTAGATCGACGCACGGAAAGTGACCGAAGTACCGAAAACTTCCGGAAAAAACAACGCTCACCGTCTGTGCGTCGCGCCGATGATGGACTGGACCGACTTCATAGAGGAAATCGACGACCTGGTACACCGTCGAGTACATCGCTCGGAAGAATTTAGGTAGCGCTCGAGCAGCTCGCAGCCCCTTCCCCTTCGTGCCCAGCACCGGGGTAACAAGTGCAATCTTGGCCACTACTGCGGGCTCAAACGGAATCGGATATCTCGATTCCCGAGTCGATCTAGTCCTAACGCATTCTCACGCCCAGATGCGCAAGGCGAAATGGCCTTGAATTCTCAATCAACTTTTCGAAAATGTCCGGGAAAACGGGGCGATGCCATTTATCGTAAATCTCCTTTAGGTTGGTTGGAGAGGCTCGAAAAGTGATCCTCTCGCTGAACCTCTCTTCGCTCCCGCCCTGGGGCGGGCGGGGGGTGGGGAGATTTGAAGCAACGAAAAAAGCGCACCTTGCGGCGCGCTCTGCTTTTATCCCCCCACAGTCCCCCTTCGAAGAAGGGTGAGGGGGCTGTGGTGGGGGGATAGAGGGCGCCGGTATCTGTGCGAGGAGCGGTAGGGCGGTCTTTACGAGCCGGTGCGGCGGCTCACGGCCCGTGACAGGCAGCCTTATCCCTGGCTCGGGTCGTGAAGCACCGGCTCAGGAACGCCGAGCGGCTGCTCGCTTCAGTTCGTAGGCCAGCGCAATGCGCTGGACGATTTCGGCGACGGTGTTGTTGAGCTTGAGCGACTTCGGATCGATCGAGCGATCTGCCGCGAGGCCATCGAGAAAACGATTCAGATCGTCGCCGATCCTTGCCGCGAGTGGTATGCGCGCTTCCGGCGCAAGCAACTGCGACAGCCGCATCACGTCGTTCGCGTGTTTGCGGATGTTCTTCGCATCCACGGCTTCGCCCTTCGCCTGACGCGCATTGAGATCCACCCAGGCACTGGCCTTGAGCGGGATCAGCCGATCCTCGCCGACCCAAGGCAGACCGTCTGACTCCCTGCGACCAGCCATGATGAACGCGTAGTACTCGTCGTCGAGCAGGATCGCGGACAAACTGGCCACGGCTTCATCGAGAGGGATCGGCGTGAGGTGGCTACCCTCCGCGAGCTTGATGCCATCCGGCGCCCGACAGAACAATTCCAGCATGACGGGAAAGCGCTCATCGGACGGCTTCTGAAAGCGATAGAACACCGGTTTGCCGGTGTTGCTCGCCTGTCGGATTTCGTAGTGCCCCTCCTCCACGAACTTCCAGAACACTTCCCCGAACGCTGCGTTGAGCGCTTCGATATGGAGAACGATGTCCAGATCCTTAGTGGCGCGGAACTCGAGGCCAGCATCCTCCATAGCGAGGGTGGCGGCGGTTCCGCCGATCAATACGAATTGATCGGCGTGGCCGGCAAAGTACTCCCGAAATAGATCGAGCCCCCTCACCATGGAAAGCGCTCCTTCAGCTCGCCGAGCGCGAGTTGAACGCGCTCGTCGGCCTCGTCCTGCAGGCTGAGCGTCAGGGACAGCGGGTCTACCGTCGCGCCGTCGGGCACAAGCGCCGGGTTGTAATGCCATAGCTGCCACTCGCAGGCACCAGGCAACTGCTCCGGCAGCGTCTCAACGCCAGCCTGTGTCGCCGCTTTCCATTGCGCCGGGCTCAATGCATAGACGGGCCATTGCGGCTCGGTAAGCATCGAAAAGCGCGCCAAGGCGCTCAGGCCCGCCAAACGGACATGCGGCGGTTTCAACTTGGAAATGGGATGGGCCCAGACGCGTCGCTTGACGGGGTTGCGCAGCAAAGGCTTCGCATGCTCCCAAGTCTCCGCCGCCGAACGCTCCATATGTAGCCGCCGTGCTCTGCCCTCGTTGCGAAGCGTGGCGATGTCGGCCGAAGTCAATTCCTTGACCGCCCGGGAGAGCGTCATCGGGGTATAGCCCAACTCGGTGACGACCTCGGCAGGCTGCCAATCGGCCTGCCAGGGTTTCCGCAGCAAGGTAGTGATGAGCATGGCCTGCGTCGCCGGGCTCAACGCCGTGTCCGGCAGCTGCGGGCGCTGGCGAAAATATTCGCGCAGGTCGATCCCAAGGTCCGGCAGGTAGAGCTGGTTGCCCGGCACGATGAAAGGCACCTTCTGCTCGATCAGGCGCTTTCGCTCGTAGGAAGCCAGCGCGCCGGTAACGTAGACGACAGGGTGCCCGGCAAGTGCCCGTAGTTTGTCCAATTGGGCACGTACATTGGCTAGGGCAGGTTTGTTTGCCTGCCGGCCGATCGCGAGCAGAATAGGGCGATTCAGCAGCTTCAGTTCGCGAATCTCGAACGCATCCTGCAGGAAATACGGCAGTTTGCCGGCACCCGCCCATGGCCTGACCTTGGGGACGATGTCCAAGGTGTCATGGAGATACTCCTGCAGTGCGGTATTCAAGATGTGCGTTGAGGCAATGGTGGTTAACATAGTACACGCACGATAACACAAGTAATGTTATCGTGTAAACTAATGTTAAATTAGCCAGCTCCAAATGGATTGAACAGACTGTGAACCAACCTCTGACCAGATCGATTCTGTGATGGAAATTGGCAGTCGATTCCATCAGCGACTGGACCGACTGGCAGTCCGTTCCCAGAGTGGCGCTTCATTCGAAATCCCGTCGCATTGTGAAAGTGACTGGACCGACCGTTACTCCCGTAAACGGAAACTCGCTCCCTGAAGGAGCCATCGATGCATAGATTCAAAGTCGGTGTACCTGGTGCACTTTAGGTACACCGAAACGGTGAGAAACGGAGGAAAACCGAGGAAAATAGCGGAAAATGGACCAATCCTTGCTCACGCATAAGTGACTGAATTTCTAAAAAATACCAGCAAAAACAACGCTCATCGACTCTGTGTCGCACCGATGATGGACTGGACGGACCGGCACTGCCGCTACTTCCTGCGCCAGTGCTCGCCCGGCGCGCGCCTGTACACCGAGATGATCCCCGCCGGCGCGCTGCTGCACGGCGACGCCGCGCGCCACCTCGCCTTCGATCCGGCGGAGCATCCGGTGGCGATACAGCTGGGAGGAAGCGAGCCGCAAGAGCTGGCGCGCTGCGCCCGCATGGCGCAGGCGCAAGGCTACGACGAGGTGAACCTCAACATCGGCTGCCCGAGCGAGCGGGTCCAGAAGGGCGCGTTCGGCGCCTGCCTGATGGCGGAGCCCGAGTTGGTCGCCGATTGCGTGAAGGCGATGCGCGAGGCGGTGTCGATCCCGGTCACGATAAAGCATCGTACGGGCGTGAACTCAATCGAAGACTACGGGTTCATGCGCGACTTCGTTTCGATGGTCGCCGAAGCCGGCTGTACGACGTTCATCGTCCACGCGCGCAACGCCATCCTGAAAGGGCTCTCGCCGAAGGAGAACCGCGAGGTGCCTCCGCTCAAGTACGAATACGTGTACCGCCTCAAGAGGGATCTCCCGCACCTCGAGGTCGTGCTGAACGGCGGCGTCTCCTCGCTCGAGGAGATTGAGCTTCATCTATCGAAAGTCGATGGAGTGATGCTCGGCCGCGCCGCGTACCACGATCCGTGGCTCATCTCGCAACCCGGAAGGTCCCGCGAGGGCGTGGTCCGCGCGATGGCCGCTTATGCGCAACGGGAGGTTGCGCGCGGCACGTCGCTGCGCCACGTCGCGCGCCACATGCTCGGGCTGTACCACGGCCACCCGCGCGCCCGGCTGTGGCGGCGCATGCTCTCGGATCCGGTGTGCCTGGCGAGCAGCAAACCTGCGCTGTTCCTGGAGGCGCTCGAGGTGGTCGCGGGCGGCTACGCCGAGGCGGCGTGAGGGTCTTTCTCGCCGGAGCGACCGGTGCGATCGGCCGGCAGCTCGTTCCGCTGCTGCGCCGGGCCGGCCACGAAGTGATCGGCGCGACGCGCACCGCGCCGGGCGAGTCGGCGCTCGCGGCCGCCGGGGCGCGGCCGGTGCGGCTCGACGTGCTCGACCGCGAAGCGACGATCGCCGCGCTGTGCGAGGCGCGGCCGGAGGCGGTGATCCACCAGCTCACCGACCTTTCCGCGTTCGACTACGAAGCCAACGCGCGCCTGCGGGTCGTCGGCACGCGCAATCTCGTGGATGCGGCGCTTGCGGCCGGAGTGCGCCGCATGGCGGCGCAAAGCCTCGCCTTCGCTTACGCCCCGGGCGCCGGGCCGGCGCGCGAGGACGACCCGCTCGATCTCGGCGCCGAGCCGCCGCGACGCCGGACTGTCGAGGCGGTCGCCGCACTCGAGACCGCGGTCGCCGAGATGCCCGAAGGCGTCGTGTTGCGCTACGGATTGCTGTACGGTCCGGGGACTTGGTACGCGCCTGAGGGCGCGCACGCCGAGGCGGTGCGCTCGGGAAAACGCGCTGCGACGCCGGCGGTGGCGTCCTTCCTGCACATCGAGGACGCTGCCCGCGCGGCGCTCGCCGCGCTCGATTGGCCGGCCGGCGTCGTCAACATCGTCGACAACGAGCCGGCGCGCGGCACCGATTGGGTGCCGTTCCTCGCCGCCCTCCTCGGCGCTCCGGACCCGCCGGCCGGACGCGGCGAGCCGTGGGAACGCGGGGCGTCGAACGCGCGGGCGCGTACGGCGCTCGGCTGGACGCCGCGCTGGCCTTCGTGGCGAGATGGATTTCGATCGGTCTTCGGCTGACGTACCATAGCCGGCACCGAACAGGAGCGCTGCCATGTCCGCCAAGCTCAAGCCGGTCAAATCCGCGTCGGTGCGCGAGCGCGTCAGCAAGGAAGAGTGGCAGGCGCGCTGCGACCTCGCCGCCTGCTACCGGCTCGCCGCCTACTACAAGTGGACCGATCTCATCTACACCCACTTCTCGGCGCGCGTGCCCGGCACGGACGATTTCCTCATCAACGCCTACGGGCTGATGTTCGACGAGATCGTCGCCTCGAACCTGGTGAAGGTGAGCGTCAAGGGCGACATCCTCGACGACCCGACGGGTTTCGGCATCAACCAGGCCGGATTCGTGATCCACGGCTGCGTGCACGAGGCCCGGCCCGAGATCCACGCCGTGCTGCACACCCACACGCGCGCGGGCGTCGCCGTCTCGGCGATGAAATGCGGGCTGCTGCCGATCAGCCAGCACGCCATGCTGGTGCACGGGCGGCTCGCCTACCACGACTACGAGGGCATCGCGCTCGACATGGACGAGCGCACGCGCATGGCGCGCGACCTCGGCACGAGCGCCACGGCGATGATTCTCAGGAACCACGGCCTGCTCGCGCTCGGCCCGACGGTGCGCGAGGCCTTCGAGGTGATGTACTACCTCGACACCGCCTGCCAGATCCAGGTGGACGCCTGCGCCGGCGGCATGGAGAACGTGCTGCTCATGTCCGAGGAGGCGCAGCGGACCTCCACCCGCCAGTTCGCCCGTCCCGAGCGGCCCGCGCACCACAAGGACTGGCCGGCGCTGCTGCGCCTGCTCGAAAGACGCGGAATCAGGTACGCCGAGTAGCGGCGAGCGCGCCGGTCTTCGACCGACCCGGCAGGTTGAGCACGGTGAGGATCGCCGCGAGCGTCAGGCCGAACACGACATAGAACACGCCCTGCGGCAGGCTGCGGTCCATCAGCCAGCCGTAGAACACCGGCGTGATGAGCGAGCCGACGTCGAAGCCCGAGTAGACGAAGCCGTACACCTTCCCCGTCGCGCCGGGCGGCGTGGTCGCGCGCACGATCAGGTCGCGCGAGGGGCCGGTCACGCCGACGGTGAAGCCGGCGAAGGCCAGCACGGCCGGCAGCAGGCTGCCGGGGATCGCGCTTGCGGCCACCAGCAGCGTCGCCGCCGCGCCGAGCGCGAGCCCGCCGGCGGCGACCAGATCGTGGCGGCTCGTGCGCGTCGCGATGAAGCCGCCGGCGAAGATGCCGGCGGCGCCGAACACCAGGTATGCGGTGAGCGCGCCCGAGGCGAGCGTCGCCGG
Organism: Betaproteobacteria bacterium RIFCSPLOWO2_12_FULL_68_20; assembly: GCA_001770655.1. Lineage (GTDB taxonomy): Bacteria > Pseudomonadota > Gammaproteobacteria > Burkholderiales > SG8-39 > 2-12-FULL-68-20. Next base: position 8,544 of record MERQ01000078.1, on the reverse strand, counting down.
CACCTCGTACTGCTCCTTCATCGCCGCCACGCCGAAGCTCTGCAAGCCCGCGAACGCCGACGCGTACAGCGTGAAGTAGAGAAAGCACATCACCACCGGCGCCGACAGCAGAAGGCTGGCGTCCTGCGCGAGCGTCGCCGGCTTCGCCGACGCCGGGCGCGGCTCCTGGTCCACCGTCAGCCGCCGCGCGTTCGCGGCGAGGAGCACCACGGTCGCCGCTCCGAACGCCGCCCCGGCGAGCAGCGCTGCGCGCCAGCCGAACGCGGCTCCGACGCCGACGCTGAACACCGGCGCGACCGCGTAGCCGAGGTAGCCGAGCACGCCGTGCGCGCTGTACGCGTAGCCGAGCCGCTGCGCGCTGACGCGCCCGTTCAGGATTGCAAAATCGGCCGGGTGGAAGACGCTGTTGCCGAGCCCCGCGACCACCGCCCCGAGCACCAGGCCCGTGTACCCCGGCGCCGCGCCGGCGACGAAGGTGCCGGCGGCGAGCAGCGCCGTGCCGCCGATCAGCACCGCGCGCCCGCCCCATCGGTCCACCACGAACCCGGCGAGCGGCTGGAACACCCCCGACACCGTGTAGAACAGCGCGAACACGAAGCCGAGCGCGGCGTAGGAGACCTCCAGGTCGTCCTTGATGAACGGGAACAGCGGCGCGACGATGAGCTGGAAGAAATGGCTCATGCCGTGCGCGAACGACACCAACCCGATGATCGTCGCGTCCCGGCGGATGTCCGAAGGGCGGGCGTTCACGGCAGCGCCTTCACGAAGCGACTCACCGCCGCGAGCGTCGCGTCCGGCTGCTCCCGGTGCGGCGCGTGGCCGCAAGCCGGGAGCTTCACCGCCTCGCACGGCCCGCTCACCTTGCGCCGAATCGCCTCGACCTGCGCCATCGTGCCGTAGGCGTCGTCCTCGCCCTGGATCGCGAGCACCGGGCAGCGCACGCCGGGCAGGTATTCCTCGATGTTCCACGCGCGGAATCCGTCCGAGAGCCAGACGTCGTTCCAGCCGCGGAAGGTCTTCGCCACGTCGCGATGGTACTTGGCGAGCCGCTCGCGCAGGTCGCCGGTTTCGAAGGCGCGCTTCGCTTCACGGATGCCGGCGAGACCGTGCTCCTCGACGAACACGTGCGGCGCCATGAGCGCGAGGCCGCGCACCGCGTGCCCCGCTCCCGCGTGGATGAGCGCGATCGAGGCGCCGTCGGAGTGCCCGACCAGTATCGGGGCCTCGATCCCCAGGTTCGACAGCAACTGCGGCAGCGATTCCAGCGCCTCTTCGTGCATGAAGCGCACGCTGCGCGTCGGTTCCGCGAGGACGTCGGAGGCGCCGTAGCCGTAGCGGTTGTAGACGAGCGCCGCGCAGCCGGTGGACTTGAAGACCTGCAGCGGGAACTCGCGCCACTGCCGGATCGAGCCGAGTCCCTCGTGCAGGAACACCAGCGCCGGCACGCCCTGCGCCGCCTCGCCGATCCACTCGTACTCGATGCGGCGGCCGGCCGCGGCTGCGAAAGGCATGCGGCGAGGCTAGCACGCGTGGATCGGCCGTCGGCTCACAGTTTCATCGGCTTCCAGTAGCCGGTGAGCTCCAGGTAGCCGCGCCCGACCTCCCGCCCGTCCCTCAGCGCGCGCACCGCGCCCTCCCAGTAGATCGTCCCGGCGCTCGCGCGCGCGTCCAGCTCCTGGTCGTCCATCAGCGGCTCGAGCCGCCACTCCTCCCCGCCAACGCCAACGCGCATCGCCACCGGATACTCGACCCCGGTGCGCGGCGAGCGCCAGGTGCGCAGCGGCTCGAGCGCGATCTCGTGCGGCGCGAAGCGGCGCAGCCCGCCGTCGGCCGAGCGCAGCGTGCCGCCCGCGTAGTGCACGCCTCCCGTTTTTGCACGCATGCGAAACGCCATCAGCGCGCCGCCGCTCGCGAGATTGATCCCGCACCAGTCCCAGCCCGCCGCCTCGGGCGCGAGATAGGCGCTCGACCACTCGTGATCGAGCCAGGCGATGCCTGAGGCCGGGCGACCGTTCACCCTGCCGCGCACCGCCAGCTGCGCGCGGCTGTAGTAGTAGCTCGCCTCCTCCGGCCGCCTGCCCTTGCGGCTGAAGCCCGAGTCGCCCTGCAGAAGCAGAGGTCCGTCCGCCGCGAGATTCAGATCGAGCTCGAATTCGCGCGCGGCGATCCTCGCCCGGTACACGCTTTCGCTCAGCTCGAGCCGCCAGTCGTCCACCCACACGCGCGTCGTGTCCTCGTCGGCGCCGGCCAGCCCTAGCGCCGCGCGCGCCGCCTTCTGGTCGTGAAGCAGCCGGCCGCGCCCGGGATCGGAAAGCGCGGCGTGCGCGAGCACGATCTGGCGCGGCGAGAAGCTGCTCGGGTTCTCGCTCTCGAAGCCCGGTCGCGCGCGGAAAAACGTGACCTGGAATCCGGACGGCCCGTCGAGCCATCCGGTGACGTACCACCACTCGCTGCGGAATTCGGGATGCGCTCCGTGATCGCGCGGAAACACCAGCCGGCGCGGCAGCACCGCCGGATACTCGACGCGGCCCGCGCGCGCGAGCGGGGCGGCGGCGAGCGCTCCCGAGGCGAGCAGGAACGCGCGCCGCCTCACCAGTCCTCCCTCACGGCCCGCACCGGCGCGGTTCCCATCGCCTCGCGCCCGGAGATGGTGGCGGTCGCCATCGCCGAGGCGATCAGCACCGCCGTCAAACCCGCCAGCAACGCGTACGGCGGATGCAGCTCCATGCTCCAGTTGAACGACTGCCGGTTCACCACGTGGACGAGCACCAGGCTGATCGCGCCCCCCGCGGCGAGACCCGCTAGAGCGCCGAGCGTGGCGAGCAAGCCGCCCTCGGCGGCGAGCATGGCGCCGATCTGGCCGCGCGTCAGGCCGAGGTGCCGCAGCATGCCGAACTCGCGCCGGCGCGCAAGCACGATCGCCCCGAGGCTCGAGGAAAGCCCGAACAGGCCTACCAGCACCGCCACCGCCTCCATCGCGTAGGTGACGGCGAAGCTGCGGTCGAAGATGCGCAGCGACCGCTCGCGGATCTCGCCGGGCGCGGCCAGCTCGAGCTGCTCCCCGCCCGGCAGCTCGCGCAGCGCCGCCGCAGCGCCGGCCGCGCTCGCGCCGGGCGCGAGCCACAGCGCCAAGTCGTTCGCGCGTCGATCGCCGGTGAGCGCGGCGTAGTCCTTTCGATCGATCAGCACCGCGCCGTGCTGGCGCGCATAGTCGCGCCATACGCCGGCGACGACGAACTCGCGGTTGCGGCCGGCGAGCGGCAGCTCGATCCTGCTGCCCGGAGCGTAGCCGTAGAGGTCCGCCACCGCTTCGCTCACCCACGCGGCGGGCGGATCGCCCGGCTTGCTCTCGTAGCGCTCGCCGACCAGCGGAAAGGTGCGCTGCACGCCGTCGGGCGGAAGATCGCGCGCGATCAGCACGAGCGCCGGACGCGCCGGATCGAGCAGAAGGCGCCCGGTGCGCAGGAACTCGACGCGCGCGATCTGCGGCAGCGCGCGCACGCGCGCCTCGAACCCGGGCTCCAGGTAGGCGGTGTCGCCGGCGTGCGTGGTGCGCAAGTACAGGTCCGCCGGCAGCACCGCGTCCAGCCATTCGTCCACCGACTGGCGGAACGACGCCACCATGATCGCCATCGCGGCCATCAGCGAGAAGCTGGCGACGATCGCGGCGAGGCTCACACCCGCCTGTCCCGGCGCGCCGCGCAGCTGCGCGAGCGCGAGCGCCAGGCTCGGCTGGCGCGTCGAGGCGAGCGAGGCGAACACCGCTTGCGAGAGCCGCGGCATCAACGCCACCGCGCCGAGCAGCAGGCACGCGATCGCACCGTAGCCGGCGAGCGGCAAACCGTTCACCGGCCCGAGCTGCGCCAGCAGCCCGCCCGCGGCGAGCAGCGCGACGCCGGGCCACGGCGGCGCGGCCTTTTCGAACATGCGCTGCTCGTCGCCCGACTTGAGGGCGCGCGCCGGGGGCGCGCGCGCCGCGTCGAGCGCCGGGAGCAGCGCGCCTGCGAGCGCGGTCGCGATCCCTGCGGCGAGATAGGCCAGCGCTCCGTCCAACGTCAGCCGCAGCTCGGGCGCCGCGGCGCGCCACTGTCCCGCCCCGAGATCGCCCCCCCAGGCGCGCACCGCGGCGAGCGCGAGCGCGTAGCCGAGCGCGAGCCCGGCGAGGCTGCCGAGCACGCCGAGCGCAGCGGCTTCGGCGAGCACCAGCCGCGCGACGCCGCGGCGCTCGAGCCCGATGACGCGCAGGAGCGCATGCTCGCTGCGCCGCCGCGCGACTTCGAGCGCCTGCGCGGAGAACACCAGGAATCCGCCGGTGACGAGCGCGACCAGCGCCAGCACCTCGAGATTGACGCGGTAGGCGCGCGACGGAGTGCCGCTCGCCTCCTCGAGGGTCTCGACCGCCGCGACCTGAGCGCCGGGCGGCAGCAGCGCGGCGATCGAGCGCATCAGCGCGTCGCGATAGGCCCCTGGCGCGAGCCGCAGCTCGATCCGGTTCAGCTCGCCGAGCCGCCCAAGGCGCCACTGCGCGGTGGCGACGTCGGTGAGCGCGGCGACGCCGCGCAGCGACGATGCGGCGAGCACGCCGGCGACCTCCAGCTCGACCGTACGCTGCCCGACGACGAGCGCCAGGCGGTCGCCTCGCGCGAGCCGCAGCGACTCTGCGGCCGCCGCGGAGAGAAAAACCTTGTCCGGCTCGAGCAGCTCGATGCGCCGGGCCGGATCGTCGGCGAACAGCGCCGGCTGCAGCACCGCCGCGCGCAGCACGTCAGCGCCCACCACGCGGATGGTGCCGCGATCGGCGCCCGCGATCCCCGCCTCCAGCTCGAGCAGCGGGCTCGCCAGAGCGACTCCCGGCAGACTCGCCAGGCGCGCGTAGAGCGACTCGGGAAAGCCGCCGCGCCCGCCCCGCACCTCCAGGTCGGCCTCGCCGGCCACCGAGCGCACCGCGGCGGCGAGGTCCTCGACCGCGGCGCGGTTGACGAGGTGCACGCCGAAGCCGAGCGCCACCCCGAGCGCGATCCCCGCCGCCGAGAGCAGCGTGCGGCCGCGGGCGCGGCGCGGGCGCAAAACGAGCAGCAGACGCAGCATGACGGGCCGATCACTATACTGCCGGCATGCGATGGCTCCTTTTCCTCGCGCTCGCCGCAGCCTGCGCGGCGCGCGCCCAGGCGCCGGGCGCCAACGTGGTCGACGTCCCGCCCTGGTTCAGCGAGACCTTGCTCGACTTGCGCGAGGACGTGCGCGAGGCGGCGGCCGAAGGCAAGCGCCTGATGGTGTACTTCGGGCAGGACGGCTGCCCCTACTGCAAGGAGCTGATGGTCGTCAATTTCAGCCAGCAGCGCATCGTGGAGAAGGCGCGCCGGGGCTTCGTGGCGATCGCGATCAACATCTGGGGCGACCGCGAGGTGACCTGGACCGACGGCGCCTCGACGAGCGAGAAGGAATTCGCGCGCCGGCTCAAGGTGCAGTTCACGCCGACCGTCCTGTTCCTCGACGAGCAGGGCGGCATCGCGCTGCGCGTGAACGGCTACTACCCGCCGCACCGCTTCGAGGCGGCGCTCGACTACGTGAGCGCCCGCATGGAGCGCAGGATCCCGTTCGCCGACTACCTGAAGACCGCGCTCAGGGAGGCGGCGAGCGAGCAGCTGCACGACCAGCCGTTCTTCATGCAGCCGCCTTACGACCTGCGGCGCGGCCGGGGCGGCGCGAAGCCGCTCGCGGTGCTGTTCGAGACGCGCTCCTGCGCGGCCTGCGACGAGCTGCACCGTGAGGGCTTCAAGCGCAGCGAAGTGCTCGCGCAGCTGGCGCGATTCGACGTCGCGCGCCTCGCGCTCGACAGCCCGCTCGAGCTGACGACGCCGGGCGGCGCGAAGATGCGTGCGGCGGACTGGGCGCGCGAGCTGAAGATCGTCTATGCGCCGAGCATCGTGTTCTTCGACCGGCGCGGCCGCGAGGTCTTCCGCATCGAGGCCTACCTGCGGCCGTTCCACCTCTCCGGCTCGTTCGAGTACGTCTCGAACGGCGCCTACGCGCGGGAGCCTTCGTTCCAGCGCTATCTGCAGGCGAAGGCCGAGCGCATGCGCGCGCGAGGCAAGGCGGTGGATCTGTGGAAATGAGGCGTCGCCGTCCGGCGACGGTTTGCAGTCTGGCCTGGCTGATCGTGATTGCGCTCGCGCTTGCAGGCTGCGAATCGGCGCCCTTCGTCGGCACCGGGCAGGCCGCCACCCGCACCTTCGACGTGCCGCTGTCGCGAGTGAAGCGCGCCTCGGTGAGCGCGCTCGGCGGCATGCGCGCGACGCTGCACGAGATGAGGAAGACCGGGACGAGCGAGGTGATCGTCGGGCGCACGGCGAGCCGCAGCATCGAGATCGAGCTGGAGCCGCTCGCCCGGGGCGGCACGCGCATGCGCGTGCTCGCCCGCGAGGGCGCGTTCGCCTACGACGACGCCATGGCCGCCGAGATCATCCGCCGGGTCGAGAAGCTGCTGGCGGATTCTAGCTAGGCCGCCGGCCGGCCGCCCTCGCCTTCCCACACGGCGTCCGCGTCGCTCATGCGCCGGGGCTCGCGCTCGAGCAGGCGCTCCAGCCGCTCGACGTGGCGATGCTCGTCGGCCGCCATGCCCGCGGCGAAAGCCCGCACGGCGCTGTCGTTCGCACGCTCGGCGACCTCGCCGTAGAACGCCTCGGTGCGCCGCTCGGCCGCGAGCGCGAGCGCGACCGTGTCGCGCGCGCCCTCGGGCACGCGCGGGAACGCCACCTCGATCGCTACCGCAGACGCCATGAAATGCCACGAGTATTCCCACGGCGAGAGCTCGGGCAGCGTGCAGCTCCTGGTCACGAACTTGAGCGCTTCGCACTGGTCGAGCTCCTCCTTTTCCAGGTCCTCGAACTCCCCCGCGATGCGCTTCGCGCCCAGCTCGCGCAAGTGACGCGCCAGCTCGCCGAAGCGCGAGGCCGCCTCGCGCTCCAGCGCCAGCGAGTGCGCGAACAGCTCGGGAAGAGAGAGTGGAAGCAGGCGCCCGCCCATGCAGTCCTCCTTTAGCGTTGTCGGGAATCGATCGGGCTGTTGCAAGTGGCGTGCCAGCCGTTTTCCGCCCGTTGGCACGGCCCGCAAGGCGACTCGCGGGGCGACCGGCGCACGCAAACGTGAGGATCGCAAGCGCCCTGTCGGGCAGGACCGACGCGGAGTTGTGGGTAGAATTCCGTCCGAATCCGCTGCGCGGCCTGAAGGGGGGCCCTGCCCGTTGGAGCAGAAGATGTTCGGCCGTTACCGCATCGTCGCCGAGCTCGGTCGCGGCGCGATGGGCGCCGTCTACCGCGCGGTGGATCCGCTCATCGAGCGCGAGGTGGCGGTCAAGACGCTGCTGCCCAACCTTCCCGAGGAGGCGATCGCCGAGGTGCGCGAGCGCTTCCTGCGCGAGGCGAAGTCCGCCGGGCGGCTGAACCATCCCAACATCGTCACCATCTACGACGTCGGCGAGCAGGAGGGCGTCGCCTACATCGCGATGGAGCTGCTCGAGGGGCGCTCGCTGCAGCAGATGCTGCGCGACCCGGCGCCGCTCGCCCACGACATGGTCGCCGACCTGATCGCGCAGGTCGCCGAGGCGCTCGACTACGCGCAGCGCTTCAAGATCGTGCACCGCGACGTGAAGCCGGCGAACGTGATGGTGGACCCCGCGGGCCGCGCCAAGCTCGCCGACTTCGGCGTCGCCCACGTGCCCTCCTCGACCATGACGCAGACCGGCACCGCGCTCGGCTCGCCGCGCTACATGTCCCCCGAGCAGGTGCTCGGCCTGCCGATCGACCCGCGCTCCGACATCTTCTCGCTCGGCGTGGTGCTCTACGAGGCGCTCACGCGGCACACCCCGTTCGAGCGCGCGAGCGACACCAACGTGTTCTCCCTCATGCACCGCATCGCGGGCGAGCCGCATACCCCGGCGCGCCAGATCGACCCGGCGGTCCCGGCCGCATTCGACCGCATCCTCGATCGCGCGCTGGCGAAGAAGACCGAGGAGCGCTACCAGCGCGCCGGCGAGATGGCCGCCGACCTGCGCAATTACCGCAACCTGGGGGCGCCGGCCGCGGCGCCGCAGGCGGCCGACACCGCGTTCGAGAAGACGGTCGTCACCGCGACCAATCCGCGGGCGCGCTCGCTCGAGGACGAGAAGACGCGCACGCAGCTCATCACCGACCTGGATGCGTTCGCCAGGAACTTCGAGGACGAGGAGCGGGAGCGGATCCGCAAGGAGGAGGAAGCCCGGCAGCGCAAGGAGGAGGAGCTGCGCCGCTGGAGCGAGGAGCAGGAGCACCAGCGCCGGGAGTTCGAGCGCCAGCGCGAGACCGCCGGCGCCGCCGGCGGCTCGACCGATCCGGGCGCGAAGACCTCGCGCCGCAGCGCGGCGCTGGAGATGCTGAGGAAGCAGGCCGCGACGCAGCCGCCGAAGGAGGACAAGGCGGTGGTGCGCGCGAAGGCGATCGCGGCTCTCGACCAGAGCATGCGCGGCGCGTTCCAGTACCTCGCCGAGCTGGCGCGCGAGCTGAACTC
>MERQ01000077.1 GCA_001770655.1 Betaproteobacteria bacterium RIFCSPLOWO2_12_FULL_68_20 | reverse complement strand
TCAAGAATCAGGGGGCATAGACCTACGCGGCCGGAATGCGTGTACCGTTACGCATACGCGCAGGGTAGCGTTGCGACCATGGGGGTATTTTTGGGGGTATGTTCAGCCGAACGACGACCGGTGCCCAAGGCTCATCAATGGGTTAGGCTCGGACTTCGAGTCCCTTCCTCGCACCAGGATTCAAGGCGCGATTCTAAGCCCTGCCGTTACTTCCACTCGCCGCGCAGCGCGAGCACGGTTGCGTGCAGGCGCTCGGGCGTCGCACGCGCGGCGTCCACTGCCTCGCCCACCGCAAGGCGGACCCCGGGAAACAGCTTCGCGGCGTGGCGCAGCTTGTCGCGGTTGCGTGCGAACAGGCTCTGCCACAGTCCCGAGAGCGCCATCGGGATTACCGGCACTGGCGCACGCTCCAGGATCTTCGTGACGCCGCCCCTGAATTCGCCCATCTCGCCGTCCGGTGTCAGCCTTCCTTCGGGAAAGATGCCGATCAGCTCGCCCGCCGCGAGCTCGCGGGCGATCGCTGCATAGGCGCGCTCGAGCGCCTCGGGATCCTCTCTGGCGGGCGCGATCGGGATCGCGCGCACGGTGCGGAAGAAGAAGCTCAGCAGCGGCACCTTGAAGATGCGGTGGTCCATCACCCAGCGGATCGGCCTGCGGCAGGCGGCCGAGATGACGAGCGCGTCGACGTAGGAAACGTGATTGCACACCAGAACCGCGGGACCGTCGTCCGGAATTCGCTCCAGCCCCTCCTTTCTCAGCCTGTATACCGAGTGGATGAGCATCCACACCATGAAGCGCATCAGGAATTCGGGGACCAGCGCGTAGATGTAGAGAGCGACCGCGGCGTTCATCAGCGCCGTCACCAGGATGAGCTGCGGGATGGTCAGCCCCGCGTCGAACAGCGCAATCGCGATCGTCGCCGCGGCCACCATGAACAGCGCGTTGACGATGTTGTTTCCGGCGATCACGCGCGAGCGGTGCGCAGGGTCGCTGCGGATCTGCACCAGCGCATACAGCGGGACGATGTAGAAGCCGCCGAACACGCCGATCGCGACCAGGTCGCCAAGCGTCCGTCGGACCGACGGTTCGCCAGAGGTGGCGAGCCACAAGTCGATTCCGAACAGCGTGAGCCCGATCGAGCCGAACGGCACCAGCCCGAGCTCGACCTTGTGGCCGGAAAGGCGCTCGCAAAGCAGCGACCCCGCGCCGATGCCGATCGAGAACGAGACGAGCAGGATCGTCACCAGGTGCTCGCTGCCCGCGAAGACGTTTTTCGCCAGGTTGGGAAACTGCGTCACCAGCATGGCGCCGTAGAACCAGAACCAGGAAATGCCTAGGATGGAGAGGAACACGGTGCGGTTGTGCCGCAGGAAACGAAGGTTGCGCCACGTCTCCGCGAGCGGATTCCAGCTGATCTTCAGCCCCGGGTCGGCGGCGGGCGCCTTCGGAATGGCGCGCGACAGCGCGATCCCTGCGGCCGAGATCGCCATGGTGGAGAGCGCGACGCCGGCGATTCCCCAGCCCGGCTGAGCCACCAGCCAGCCGCCGTAGATCAGCCCGGCGAGAATCGCGATCGACGTTCCCATTTCGACCAGCCCGTTTCCGCCGACGAGCTCGGATTCCCTGAGCTGCTGCGGAAGAATCGCGTACTTCACCGGCCCGAACAGCGCCGACTGCACCCCGCCGAGAAACAGCGCCGCGAGCAGGAGCGGCAGGCTGCGCAGCAGGAACCCCACGGCGCCGAGCGCCATGCAGCCGAGCTCGATCGCGACGGTCACGGTGATGAGCGTCGATTTCTCGTATTTGTCGGCGATCTGCCCCGCGGTCGCCGAGAACAGGAAAAAGGGCAGCACGAACAGCGCCTGCGCGACGTTCTGCAGCGTGTTCGACGACATCGCGGTGAAGTTCGCCGTTTGATAAGCGAGCAGGATCACCAGCGCCTGCTTGAACACGTTGTCGTTGAACGCGCCGAGAAACTGCACGCCGAAGAACGGCCCGAAGCGCCGCTCGGCGAGCAGCCGGAACTGGCTGCGCTCGCTCATCCTCCCCCGCCGCTGCCGCCTTTACGGTTCGTATCCTGCGATGATACCGTTTACGCGGAGCATTCCGGGGGGAGGCGCCAGATGGCCCATACGGCAGCGCTCGTCGAGACGCTGAAGCGCGAGCTGCGCGCGCGCGGGATCACCTACGCCGCGGTGGCGAAGCACCTCGGCTTGAGCGAGGTGAGCGTCAAGCGCATGTTCTCGCGCAAGGAATTCACGCTGTCGCGCCTCGACCGGATCTGCGCGCTGGCGGGAATCGAGTTCTCGGACCTCGCGCGCCTCGTCGCGACGCAGGACGCGAGCATCTCGCAGCTCACCGAAGAGCAGGAAAATGAGTTCGTCGCGGACCACAAGCTGATGCTCGTGGCCCTTTGCTGCCTCAACCGCTGGACCTTCGAGCAGATCGTGAGCGTGTACGAGCTGTCCGCCGCCGAATGCGTGAAGCTGCTGGCGCGGCTGGACAAGCTGAAGTTCGTCGAGCTGCTGCCGCACAACCGCATCCGCCTGCTGGTGAGCCGCGCCTTCTCCTGGATCCCCGACGGCCCGATCCAGCAGCTGTTCAAGAATCACGTCCAGGACGATTATTTCCGCTCGCGCTTCGACCGCGATGACGAGCTGCTGCTGGTGGCGAACGGGGCGCTCGCCAAGCCGTCGATCTCGGCCCTGCTGGCGCGCCTGAGGAAGACCGCCGCCGAGTTCTCCGAGATGCGCAGCGACGACGCCGCGCTGCCGTGGGAAGAGCGCCGCGCCGTCACGCTGCTGCTCGCCTTGCGCCCCTGGGAGCCGGAATTCCTGCGCCTGTACCGCCGCAAGGCGCCGGGCCCGGCGCCGCGCGAGCACCGCCTGCGCTGACCCTCAATCGAAGGGGTGGCGCAGGACGATCGTCTCGTCGCGCTCCGGCCCGGTGGAGATGAGGTCGATCGGCACGCCGCACAACGCTTCGATCCGCTTCAGGTAGTCGCGCGCCGCCTTCGGCAGCGCGGCGTGGGCCTTGATCCCGACCGTGCTTTCCATCCAGCCGGGCAGCTCCTCGTAGACCGGCTCGCAGCGCTCCAGCTCCTCGGCGCCCACGGGAAGAATCTCGGAGATCGCACCCTCGAGCTCGTAGCCGACGCAGATCTTCACTGCCTCGACCCCATCGAGCACGTCGAGCTTGGTGATGCACAGCCCCGAGACGCCGTTCAACTGTATGGAGCGCTTGAGCGCCGCGGCGTCGAACCAGCCGGTGCGCCGCGGCCGCCCGGTGGTGGCGCCGAACTCCTGGCCGCGCTGGCGCAGCCGCTCGCCGACGCCGTCGGAGAGCTCGGTCGGGAACGGCCCGCCGCCGACGCGCGTCGTGTACGCCTTGGTGATCCCGAGCACGTAGTGCAGGTGGTGCGGCCCGATCCCGGCGCCGGCCGCCGCGGCGCCCGCGACGCAGTTCGACGACGTGACGAACGGGTAGGTACCGTGGTCGATGTCCAGAAGCGATCCTTGAGCTCCCTCGAACAGCAGGTTCTTGCCCGCCCGGTTGGCGTGGTACAGCGCGCGCGGCACGTCGGCGACCAGCGGCGCGAGGCGCGGCGCGAGCGCGAGCGTCTGGTCGCGCGTCCGCGCGAAATCCACCGGCGGCTGCCGGTAGTAGCGCTCGAGCACGAAGTTGTGGAACTCGAGCAGCTCCTCCAGCTTCCTGGCGAAGCGCACGGGATTGAGCAGGTCCTGGAGGCGAATGGCGCGCCGCGCCACCTTGTCCTCGTAGGCCGGGCCGATGCCGCGGCCGGTGGTGCCGATTCTCTTCTCGCCCTTGGCCGCCTCGCGCGCCTGATCCAGGGCGACGTGATACGGCAGGATGAGCGGGCAGGCTTCCGAGACGCACAGCCGCGCCACCACGCCGCGCACTCCCGCCGACTCGAGCTCGTCCATCTCCTCGACCAGCGCCTGCGGCGAAACCACCACGCCGTTGCCGATGAAGCAATCGACGTTGCCGCGCAGGATCCCGGACGGAATGAGGTGCAGCACCGTTTTCTTTCCGCCGATGACGAGCGTGTGGCCGGCGTTGTGCCCGCCCTGGAAGCGCACCACGCCCTGCACCCGGTCGGTCAGCCAGTCGACGATCTTGCCCTTGCCCTCGTCGCCCCACTGGGTGCCGATGACGACGACGTTGCGCGCGCTCATTTGCGGCGCGGACGCGGTGCTGGGGCGCGCACCGCGCCGGCGAGGCTGCGCAGGTCGATCGAAAATCCGGTCGCGGGGCGCGAGCGGCCGAACGCGGCACCCACCTCGTCGTAGCGCCCGCCCCGCGCCACCGCACCCGGCACCCCCTCGCAATAGGCGTCGAACACCACGCCCGAGTGGTAGTGGTAGCCGCGCAGCTCGGCGAGATCGAAGCTCAAGGGAATGGGACATCTCCTGGCCAGCGCGCGCAGGGTGGCGAGGGCGCGGGCCAGCTCGGGCAGCTTCGGCAGCTTCTTCTCCGCCGCAGCGAGCACTTCGATCCCGCCGTAGAGATCCGGGAGGAGCTGGAGCGCATTGCGCGTCGCCGAATCGAGCGTCTTGCCGAGCTGCCTGAGCGCCGGCCGGTCCTTGCTTTGCAGCGCCTCGAACAACGCGGCCTCGAGCTCGGCGCCGACCTTGGCCTTGCGCACGATCGAGCGGAACACCGCCACATGGCCGATGTCCACGCGCGCGCCGCGCACCGCGGTCAGCTCCAGGGACTTCCACAGCAGCCTCTGCATCTCGAGGTCGGCTTCGACACCGGCGTGGCCGTAGATCTCGGCGCCGATCTGGATCGGCTCGCGCGTGGCGCCGGGATTCGCGGGCCGGGTATGCAGGACGCTTCCGCAGTAGCACAGGCGCGTGACGCCCTTGCGGTTGAGCAGGTGCGCGTCGATGCGCGCCACCTGCGGCGTGATGTCGGCGCGGATGCCCATCATGCGGCCGGAGAGCTGGTCCACCACCTTGAACGTGCGCACGTCCAGGTCGTGCCCGGTGCCGGTGAGCAGCGAATCCATGTACTCGAGCAGCGGAGGGATTACGAGCTCGTAGCCGTGCGCGGCGAAGAGATCCAGGATCGCGCGGCGCAGCCGCTCGATCCTCGCCGCCTCCGCCGGCAGGATGTCCTCGATGTACTCCGGCAGGACCCAGCGCACCTTCAGCTCCGCGCCCACAGCAGGAGCAGCAGCCCGAGCAGCATCGAGGACAGGCCGACGAAGCGGATCTGCCCGTCGGACATCTGGATGATGCGGCGGAACGTGTCGCGCCAGAGGCTAGGCGCGAGGAAAGGCAGCACGCCCTCGATGATCAGCATCAGGGCGAGCGCCATGAGGAGGGTGGTGGCCATCGCTCATTTTCTGGCGCCCGCCTGCCGCCCCAGGGAATCCTTCAGGTAGCGGAAGAAGTCGGAGCTCGGCTCGATCAGCAGCAGGTCGTTCTTGCCTCGGAAGGTCGAGCGGTACGCCTCCATGCTGCGGTAGAACGCGTAGAACTCGGGGTTCTGCGAGAACGCCTGGGCGTAGGTGTTCGCAGCCTTCGCGTCGCCCTCGCCGCGGTTGCGCTGCGCGTCGCGGTAGGCTTCGGCGAGGATCACCTCGCGCTGCCGGTCGGCATCCGCCCGGATGCGCTCGGACTCCGCCGCGCCGGTCGAGCGCTGCTCGTTGGCGAGGCGCTTGCGCTCGGCCTCCATGCGCCGGTAGACCGACTCGCTCACCTCCTGCGGAAGATCGACGCGCTTCAGGCGCACGTCGATGATCTCGACGCCGATCCTTCTCAGGTCCTGGTCGGCCTTCTGGCGCACCTGGTCCATGATCGCGTTGCGCTCGCCGGAGACCACGTCCTTCACTGTGCGCACGCCGAATTCCTCGCGCAGGCTGCCGGCGATGGTCTGGCGGATGCGCGTCGCGGCGCGGAGCTCGTCGCCCTGCACGCTGATGAAGTACTGCCGCACGTCGGTGATGCGCCACTTGACGAACGAGTCCACCAGCACCGGGCGGTTGCCGGTGGTGAGGAAGCGCAGCGGCTCGGCATCGTCGTAGGTGAGGATGCGCATGTCGAAATAGCGCACGTTCTGGATCATCGGCCACTTGAAATTCAGGCCCGGCTTGACGATGACCTCCTTCACCTCGCCGAGCTGGAACACGATCGCGTTCTGCCGCTGGTCCACCGTGAACAGCGCGCCCGACACCGCGAGCAGGATCACCAGCAGCCCGGCGGCGAGCGGTCCCAGCGCCCGGATCATCGCTCCCCCCTTTCGCGCCCGCGCAGGGTCTCGCGCGAGCGCGGCCCGGCCTCGGGGGCCGGCGGCTCGGTCTGCGCCGGGCGCTGCGAGGCCTGCGACTCCGAGGGGGCGGCCGCACCGCCCTGCTGCATCAGCTTGTCGAGCGGAAGGTACAGCAGGTTCCCCGAGCCCTTGTAGTCCATCAGGATCTTGTTTGTGGAGGACAGTATCTGCTGCAGGGTCTCGATGTAGATGCGCTCGCGCGTCACCGCCGGCGCCTTCGAGTACTCCACGAGCACCTGCCTGAAGCGCGAGGCCTCGCCCTCGGCGTTGGCGATCACGCGCTGCTTGTAGCCCTCGGCCTCCTGCTGCAGGCGCGAGGCCGCGCCGCGCGCCCTCGGGATCACGTCGTTCGCGTAGGCCTGTCCCTCGTTCTTCTGGCGCTCGCGGTCCTGCCCGGCCTTGACCGCGTCGTCGAAAGCCGCCTGCACCTGCTCGGGCGGCTGCGCGTTCTGGATCGTCACGGCGCTCACCTCGATGCCGGTCTGGTAGCGGTCGTGGATCTGCTGCATGAGGTCGCGCGCGCGGTTGGCGAACTCCACCTGCGACTCGTAGAGGATCGCGTCCATGCGGCCCTTGCCGATCACCTCGCGCATCGCAGTCTCGGCAACCTGCATCGCCGTTTCATCCGGCCGCCGCACGTTGAACAGGTTGCCCTGCGCGTCGGTGACGAGGTACTGCACCGCGAATTGCAGGTCGACGATGTTCTCGTCGTCGGTGAGCATCAGCGATTCCTTGAGAACCTTGGCGCGCACGTTGTTGCGGTAGCCGACCTCGAGCGTGCGCACCTGCGAGAGGTTGACGATCTCGTGCGACTCGATCGGCCAGGGCAGCCGCCAGCGCAGCCCGGGACCGGTTTCCTCCGAGAACTTGCCCAGGGTCAGCACGATGCCGCGCGAGGCGGCGTCCACGATGTAGAAGCCGCTCGCCAGCCACACCGCGACTACGAGCGCGACCAGCACCCCGGCGCCGCCGCCGAGCTGCCGCCGCGAAGGCGGCGCCGGCGGCTCCTCGCCCCCGCCGCCGCGCCTGCCGCGGCCGCCGAACAGGTCGTTCAGCCGCCGGTTGAAATTGCGCCACAGCTCGTCGAGGTCGGGCGGCCCTTCCTTGCCGCCGCCCGGGCCTTGCGGGCCGCGCGAGCCGCGTCCCCAGTTGGGGTCGTTGAGAGACATGGAGTCGAGACTATTGAGGTTGCAGGAACAGCGCTTTCCGCGCCGGAACGCGCCCCGTGGCCCGTGCCCCCGCGAATTCCGCGATCGCGCCGCGCAGCCCCTCGAGCCCGGCGCCGGTGCGCGCGCTCACCAGAACGCGCGAAATCTTAGCATAAGGATCGCGCCGCACCTCCGGCTCCAGGCGCGCCGCATCGATCTTGTTCCATACCAGGATCTGCGGCACGCTCTCGGCGCCGATCTCGGCGAGCACCTTGTTCGCCTCGGCCGCCTGCTCCGCGCGCGCGGGCGACGCCGCGTCCACCACGTGCAGCAGCAGGTCGGCGCGCACTGTCTCCTCGAGCGTGGCGCGGAAAGCCGCGACCAGGCTGTGCGGCAGCTCGCGTATGAAGCCGACGGTGTCGGAGATCACCACCTCGCCCGCCTCGGGCACCCAGATGCGCCGCGTCGTGGTGTCGAGCGTCGAGAACAGGCGGTCCGCCTCGTACGCCCGCGCGTTCGCGAGCGCGTTGAACAGCGTCGATTTTCCGGCGTTGGTGTAGCCGACCAGCGAGACCGAAAGCACGTCACGGCGCGCACGCGCGCGCCGCTGCACGGTCCTCTGCTTGCGCAGGGCCTCCAGCTTCTCGCGCAGGACGCGAACCCTGCGCGCGATGTATCGTCGATCGAGCTCGAGCTGGGTCTCGCCCGGCCCCCCGGTCTTGCCCAGGCCCCCGCGCTGGCGCTCGAGGTGCGTCCAGCCGCGCACCAGACGCGTCGAGAGGTGCTCGAGCCGCGCCAGCTCCACCTGCAGCTTGCCTTCGCTCGTTTGCGCGCGCTGCGCGAAGATCCGCAGGATCAGCTCGGTGCGGTCGAGCACCGGGCGGTTGAGCGCCTTCTCGAGATTGCGTTCCTGCGCAGGCGAGAGCTGATGGTTGAAGACCACAGACGCGGCGTTCAGCTCGGCCGCGGCGCGCTCGATCTCGGCCACCTTGCCGAGGCCGGCGTAGAGCTTGGGGTCGGGGCGCGCGCGCCGGCCGCGCACCACGCGGTGGCGCAGCACGCCCGCGCTCTGCACCAGGCGCACCACCTCCTCGACGCCGTCCTCGTATCCGGCGTCGCCCAGATCCAGGCAAACGACGATCGCGGCCCGCGGGTCGGCGGCTGCGGCGGGGCGGTTCGGCAAACTAGCCGTCGGAGTCCTTCTCGGCACCGAGACTGATCGAGCGCGACGGCACGACGGTGGAGATCGCGTGCTTGTACACCATTTGCGTCACCGAATTCTTCAGCAGCACGACGTACTGGTCGAACGACTCGATCTGGCCCTGCAGCTTGATCCCGTTCACGAGATAGATCGAAACCGGCACATGCTCCTTGCGGAGCGTGTTCAGAAACGGGTCTTGTAGCAGCTGCCCTTTGTTGCTCATCTTGTTCCTCTCACGAGGTTGTTGTGGGGATACTGTAATTGATTTTCAAGGGCTTTTCTACCCTCGCACCTTCGCGGGAATGGGCTTGAGCGGGGGCGTGACGTCGCCGCACTGCGCGCGGTTGCGCAGCGCGTGGTCCATCAGCACGCAGGCGAGCATCGCCTCGGCGATCGGGGTGGCGCGGATCCCCACGCAGGGATCGTGGCGCCCGGCGGTCTCGATACTGACCGCCTCGCCCCGGGTGTCGATGGTGCGCCGGGGGACGCGGATGCTCGAGGTCGGCTTGAGCGCGAGCGACACGGCGATGTCCTGGCCGGTCGAGATGCCGCCGAGCACGCCGCCGTTATTGTTGGAAAGGAAGCCCTGCGGCGTCATCTCGTCGCCGTGCTCGCTGCCTTTCTGCTCGATGGCGGCAAACCCCGCGCCGATCTCCACGCCCTTCACGGCGTTGATCGACATCATGGCCCACGCGATATCGGCGTCGAGACGCCCGTACACAGGCTCGCCCCAGCCGACCGGCACGCCCTCGGCGACGACATTCACGCGCGCGCCGCACGAGTCGCCGCTCGCGCGCAGCTCGTCCAGGAACGCCTCGAGCTCGGGGACTGCCCGCGCGTCGGGCGAAAAAAAAGGATTTCCATCCACGTCATCCCACGACTTGAAGACGATTTTCTTCGGCCCGAGTTGCGCGAGGTGGCCGCGCACGCGCACGCCGTAGCGCTCGCCGAGCCACTTCTTCGCGATCGCGCCGGCCGCGACGCGCACCACCGTCTCGCGCGCCGAGGCGCGGCCGCCGCCGCGGGGATCGCG
Source organism: Betaproteobacteria bacterium RIFCSPLOWO2_12_FULL_68_20 (assembly GCA_001770655.1). GTDB lineage: Bacteria > Pseudomonadota > Gammaproteobacteria > Burkholderiales > SG8-39 > 2-12-FULL-68-20. The sequence continues at coordinate 37,549 of MERQ01000077.1, read as the reverse complement.
CACGCCGTACTTCTGCCAATAGCTGTAGTCGGCGTGCCCGGGGCGAAACTTCTGCGCGATCGCCGAATAGTCCTTCGAGCGCGCGTCCTCGTTGCGCACCAGGAACCCGATTGCGGTGCCGGTGGTGCGCCCCTCATGGACGCCGGACAGGATCTCGACCGCGTCGGATTCGCGTCGCTGGGTGACGTGGCGCGAGCTGCCGGGCTTGCGGCGGTCGAGCTCCTGCTGGATGTGCGCGACCGAGAGCTCGAGCCCTGGAGGGCAACCGTCCACCACGCCGCCGTACGCGGGTCCGTGCGACTCGCCGAACGAGGTCACGCAATAGAGCGTGCCAAAACTGTTTCCCGACATACGCCGCCGATTCTACACGCCGCTCTCGAAAAACCGCCGCGTCTCGAACACGCCGCTCGAGAGCGATCGTCCGTTCGAGCGCAGGGAGCGCTTCAGCACGAAGTCGAACAGCAGCGGGTTGTGCGCGCGGATTTCCTTCAGCACCGGGGCGGCCGCGGCCTCGATGAGCCCGATCGAGACAAGGTAGTCCACCGAGAAGATCGGCATCACCCCGGGCAGCGGGTAGTCGGAACCGTTGAGGAGCCGCGCGTGCCACTCCGAGCGCTCGATGATGCGCTTGAGCGCCGCCCCGGCGCGGTTGAGCTGCGTGACGGCGGAGATGTCGCCGAACAGTCGCCCTGTGTGGCGCGGATCGTCCATCATTCGCGCGAACAGCTCGAAGCTCTCGACGCGCGGCCCGTTCGGCCCGCGGTCGAGGTCGCGGTCCTCCCCCATCGAGGCGCAGTGCGCGACGACCACCCTGGCGCCGGCTTCCAGCGCACGGCGCAGCCTGAGCGGGTTGCCGAAGTCCTGCTCGTCGGAGCCGATCACCGCGCGCTCGAGGCCCGCGTGCGAGATGAGCGGCATGCGCAGCCGCGCGAGCGCGCTATAGAAGCGCTCGCAGCGCGGCGACGCGGGATCGATCCCCATCGCCGCCGGCAGCCATTTGACCGCGAGCGCGCCATCGCGCCTGGCCTGCTCGAGTGCCTCCACGCAGTCGGCGCGGTAGGGATGGATGGAGGCCGCCCATTCGAACGCGTCCCGATGGGCCCCGGCGGTGTCGCGCGCGTACGCATCGGGAACGTGAAAGCCGCTGCTCTCCCACAGCACCCGACCCTTCTCGTCGTGCGCGCGCTCGAAGGCGAACAGGAGCATCTTCGCTCCCGGGCGCATGGCCTCGAGGAGATTGCGCATGCGCCCGACGTAGGCGCGGTCAACGCCGTCGCGCGCGTCGTGCACGCAGCCGGCATTCAGGAAGAACAGCCGCCGCGCGTATTGCGCCGGATTGAGCAGGCTCTCCATGCGCGGATTGACGAACGCACCGCCGCCCGAGTCGCCCGTGCCGACGAGGTGCGCATGGGAATCCCACACCTGGGACGCATCGAGCCCTTCCCACGCGGCGGCAACCAGCTCGTGCCCGGCGAGCCGCCCGGGCAAGCGCGCGCGGCAGGGGTTCCACAACCCCTGCTCGGGCCAGTAGCGCCAGGCGGCGATCCCGGCGAGCGCCGCGATGCCGCAGCAGCCGCCTAGAAGGAGTTTTCTACGCGGGCCAATTCTTGATGTAGCCCTTCAGCATCTTGTTCTCGAAGTCCTGCTCCTCGAGCACGGCCTTCGCCACGTCGCGGAACGAGATCACGCCGAGCAGCTTTCCCTCCTGCATCACCGGCAGGTAGCGCGCGCCGCTCTCGATCATGGTGCGCCGCAAGTCGTTGACATCCATTTCGGGCGCCGTGGTGACCGGATCGCGCAGCATGACTTCGGCGACGCGCAGCTCGCCGAGCGACCCGCCGCGCCCGGCGAGCGCGCGCAGGATCTCGTGGAAGGTGAGCAGGCCGACCATGCGGCCCTGCTCCATGACCACCAGCGATCCCAGGTTCTCCTTCGCCATCGTGACGACCGCGTCGACCGCGCGGCCGGAAAGCTCGATGCTGAGCAGCCGGCTTCCCTTGACCCGCAGTATCTCCTTGACCTGCATGGCGCCGCCTCCTTGGCAGGAGAACCCGCGGGAAGTCTAGTCCAATCGGCGGCGCTCGGGAATGCGCAGTTCGTTGCGATGGCGCTCCTCGCAGCACGGGTGCCGGAGCACGAAGTTGCGCAGCAGCAGCTTCAGGGCGAGCGCGTGATCGCGGGCGCCGCGCGCTGCGGCGGCCAGGATGTCGTCGCGGATCATGGACTTGATGCACAGCTCGCCCTCCGCATCGCGCGCCAGGTAGTTGGCGAGCTCGGCCGCGGCCATCTCGGGAATGTGCTCGTGCTCGGCGATGGCGAGCACCTCCTCCTCGCTCAGGCCGCACAGGGCGATGCAGTCGTCTAGCGTAAGCATCGGAAACGGTGCCGCAATTGGACCGCGCCCGCGCCGCCGCGTGCTTGATCCAGCGCAATCAAGCGGCTTCAGCGCACCAGGATCGTCGCCAGTCCCAGCAGCATGCCCATGCTCACCACGTCGGTCGCGGTGGTGAGGAAGATGCTCGAGGCGGTCGCCGGATCGAAGCCGAAGCGCTTGAGGGTGAGCGGCACCATCGCGCCCGAGATCCCGCTCGCCACGCACGAGCCGACCATGGCGAGGAACACCACCAACCCCAGGATGAAGGGATGCTCGGCGTTCTGGCCCGCGGCGGTGATGGTCATGCCGATCGCGGCCAGCAGCCCGACCCCGGCTCCGTTCAGCGCGCCCAGGCCGGCTTCCTTCGCCACCAGCGCGCGCTCGGAGCCGGGCTTGAGCTCGCCGAGCGTGATGCCGCGCAGCGTCACGGCGAGCGCCTGGCAGCCGGTGTTGCCCGACTGCCCGGCGAGCACGGGCAGGAACAGCGCCAGGATCACCAGGCGGTCGATGGTGCCCTGGAAGATCCCGACCACCGCGGCGGCGAGAAACGCGGTGAGCAGGTTCAACTGCAGCCACGGGTGGCGCAGCCTGAGGCTGAGCGGCCAGGGCGTGGCGAGGCGCTCTTCCTTCTCCACGCCGACCATGGTGCCCGCCTGCAGCGAGATCTCGATCGCCTGCGCCTCGAAGATCGACTGGCCGCGCACCAGGCCGATCAGCCGGTTTTCCGCGTCGACCACCGGGTAGACCGGGAAGTGGCGCTCGAGCACCGACTTCATCGTCTCCTCGAGCGGCATCGACGCGTGCAGCGAGAACACGTCGTGCAGCATCACCTCGCCGAGCGTCTGGTGATGGTCGCGGAACAGCAGGTCTCGCATGGTCACGATGCCGAGCAGGCGCTCGGCCGGGTCGACGACGTAGATGTAGGTGATGAACGCGGTCTTCACCATTTCGCGCAGCGATTCGATCGTCCCGCCTACCGTGTCCTCGGGAAGGTAAGCGGCGAGCACCGGCTCCATCATGCGGCCGATCGTGCCTTCCTCGTAGAGCGCGTTGCGCTGCCATTGCGACGCGCTCTCGGGCGGCGCGGCGTTGAGCGCGCGCTCGCGCGCCTCCGCGGGCAGCGCCGCGAGCACGTCCTGGGCGAACGCCGGGCTCAGGCGCAGCAGCGCCGCGGCGATCTCCGCGCCGCCGAAGTGCGCGAGCTTGACGGCGGCGCCGTGCGCCGAGCGCAGCTTCACCTCGTCGGCGAGGTCCGCCGCGGATCTCTGGATGGTGGGTCGGTCGAGGTCGTCCAATTGCGCCTCCCTGCGGCTGATGTCAGAGCGGTTTCAGGCTGCCGAGCAGCGTGGGGATGAGCTCGGTAACGGTTGGATGGATGTGCACGGCGCGCTGGATCGTCGTGTAGGGTTTCCTCGCGTACATCACGTCCAGGAGCGAATGCACGATCTCGTCGCCGTTCATGCCGAGGATCGCGGCCCCCAGCAGCTCCCCGGAGCCGGCGTCCGCCAGCACCTTCATGAATCCCTGCGTCTCGCCCGCCTCGCGCGCGCGGCCGACCCGCGTCATCGGCATCTTGCCGGCGAGAATGCGCCTGCCGCTTCGCGCCGCCTCTTTCCCGGTCATGCCGGCGCGGCCGAGCGGGGGATCGATGAACAGCGCGTAGGCCTGGATGCGGTCCGAGATGCGGCGCTTGTCGCCGTCGAACAGATTCGCCGCCACGATCTCGTAGTCGTTGTAGGAGGTGTGGGTGAAGGCGCCGCGGCCGTTCACGTCGCCGAGCGCCCAGACGCCCTCGACGCTGGTGCGGCATTCGTCGTTCACCTCGATGTAGCCGCGCTCGTCGGTCGCGATTCCCGCCGCCCCGAGGCCGAGGTCGTCGGTGTTCGGCCTGCGCCCCACCGCCATCAGGAGGTGGCTGCCCTCGGCGAGCGGCGCGCCGTCGCGGCACTCCAGGCCGACGGCGATGCGGCTGCCGCGGCGCTCGAGCCGCATGCATTCGGCGCCGGTGCGGATCTCGACTCCCTCGCGCTCGAGGATGGCACGGATCTCGTCCGAGACGTCGTCGTCCTCGCGCGAGATCAGGCGCGGCGCGCGCTCGACCACCGTCACCCGGGAGCCGAAGCGGCGGTACATCTGCGCGAATTCCAGGCCGATGTAGCTGCCGCCGACGATCACCAGGTGCTCGGGCACGAAGTCGACCTCCATCATCGACACGTTGTCGCGATACGCAACGTCCTTCAGTCCGGGCAGATCGGGCGCGAACGCGCGCGCGCCGGTGTTGATGAAGATTTTCTGCGCTTCGAGCACGCGGCCGTTCACCGCGATCGCGTGCGGGGCGGTGAAGCGCGCGTGCCCGCGGATCAGCGTCACGTTCTTCATGCCGCCGATCCAGCTCGCGAGGCCCTCGGAGGACTGCCCGACCACGCCGTCCTTGCGCGCCTTGACGGCTTTCATGTCCACGCGCACCGCGCCGCCGAGCGCGACGCCGTACTCCGCGGCGCGGCGGGCCATCCGCGCCGCGCGCGCGCTCGCCACCAGCGTCTTGGTCGGAATGCAGCCGTTGTTGACGCAGGTGCCGCCCAGCAGCTTGCGCTCGATGAGCGCCGTCTTCAGCCCTTCGCGGTCCAGGCGCGCGCACAGCGCCGGCGCCGCCTGCCCGGTCCCGATCACGATCGCGTCGAAGCGCTCCGTCATGGTGGCCTCCGGGAAAGAAAAAGCCGCCGGGGACCAGCTGCCCCCAGGCGGCTCGGGTGTCGCCTGCGCCAACTTACTTGCTGTACTTCGCGACCATCTGCTGCGCGTCCTCGTAGGCCTTCTTGGCGTCGAAGCCCGGCCGCGAGAGCTGCGCGAGGAACTTGTCGATCTCGGGCTTGACCGCCGCGCGGATCTTCGCCACCTCGGCATCCGGGATCGTCACGAACTTGTTGCCCCGCGCCTTGGCGGCATCCATTCCCGGCTTCTCGACTTCTATCCAGGTCTGCCCGGCCCACTTGGCGATGTTGCGGCGAGAGTTGTTGTCGATCACCTTCTTCAGGTCGGCGGGCAGCGCCTCGTAGCGCTTCTTGTTCATCAGGTACGCGAACACCGAGGTGCCGATGCGCGGCTGCGGTCCGGCGAGCGTGATGTGATTCTGCACCAGCTCCTGGATCTTGAACGCCGGCATGATCTCGTAGGGCAGCAGCACGCCGTCGATGACGCCCTTCGAGAGCATCGTCTGGATCTCGGTCACCGGCGTGCCGACCGGGCTCGCGCCGACGCCGCTCAGGAACACGCCGCCGCCGCGGTTGGCGGTGCGGATCTTCATGCCCTTGAAGTCCGCGAGCGATTGAATCGGCTTGTTGGCGCTGATCACCGCGCCGTCATGGGTGTAGAGCAGGATGACCTGGTAGTCCTTGTACTCGTCCACCAGGTACTTGTCGTAGTAGTCCTGCATCGCCTGGGCGCTCGCCAGCGCGTTGGTGTGCAGGAACGGCGTCTCGAACACCTCGGATCTCGGGAAGCGGTCCGCGGTATAGCCGGGCAGCGTGAAGGTGAAGTCCACCACGCCGTCCCTCACCTGGTCGACGAGCTGCGGCGGCGTGCCGCCGAGCTGCATGGTCGGGAACAGCTGGAACTTGAGCCTGCCGCCGGATTCCTTCTCGACCTTCTCGGCCCAGGGCATCATGAAGCGCGAGCTCGGGGGCGCCTTGGGCGGGACGAAATGGTGAATCTTGAACGTTTCCTGCGCTGCCGCGGGCAGCGCCACCGCCGCGAGCGCGCCGAGCGCCGCGAATACGAACGACCTCTTCATTGGACCCTCCTCCTGGAATTGACCGCCGGCTAGTTTACACCGGCTGCACCGTGGCACAATTGAGCGCGTGACCCCGCGCGCCATCGCCATCCGCCTCGCCGAGCCGCGCGACGCCCAGGCGATCGGTTTGATGTCGCGCGACTTCATCGAGGCGGGCCTGGGCTGGAAGTACGACGCGCCGCGAGTCCTGCGCGCCATCCGCGACCGCGAGACCCTGGTGGTGGTGGCGTGCGAAAGCGCGAAGTCCGCGGGAGACTCGCGTGGCGCCATCGCCGGGTTCGCGGTCATCGAATTCGGCGACGAGCGCGCCCACCTGGTGCTGCTCGCGGTGCGTCCCTCGCACCGGCGCCTGGGCATAGGCCGGCGGCTGCTGGAGTGGCTGCTCGAGTCGGCGCGCACCGCCGGGATCGCCAGCGTGCATCTCGAGCTGCGGGCGGTGAACGAAGGCGCCCGCCGCTTCTACCGCGCGATGGGATTCTTCGAGACGGTGCTCGTTCCCGGCTATTACCGCGGCGCCGAGGGCCGCAAGGAAGGCGCGCTACGCATGCTGCGCGTGCTGCGCGCGCCGGGGCCGGTGCCCTACACCTGGCACCCGCCCCGCACCGAAGACAAGACCTGAGCCTAGGGCACGATCGCGAATCCGACGCGCAGCTGCGACCTGCGCCTGAAGTTGTAGTCGAGGATGTCCTCGCCGTAGCCGTTGAAGTACTGCACGTGGAGGTAGCCACTCACCGGGCCGAATTGCAGGTCGCGCGTGCGCTTTGACAGGTCGAGGAGCAGGCTTCCCTTGCCCGCGGTTCCCAGGCAAACGCGATAAAGTTGGACCGTGCCGAAGCTTCCCGTTCTGTTCATTTCCCATGGTTCGCCGATGCACGCGCTCGAGGCCGGCGCTGCGGGCGAGGTCTGGGCGGCGCTCGGCCGGCGGCTCCCCTCGCCGCGGGCGATCCTGATCGCGTCGGCGCACTGGGAAACGGACCGTCCGGCGCTCACCGGAGCCGCCGAGCCGGAAACCATCCACGATTTCTACGGATTTCCCGAGCCGCTATACCGGCTGCGCTACCCGGCGCCAGGGTCGCCCGATCTGGCCCGTCGCGCCCAGTCGTTGCTCGACAACGCCGGGCTCGAATCTGAGATCGATCCCGCGCGCGGGCTCGACCACGGCGCGTGGGCGCCGCTTCTCTACGCATTCCCGCGGGCGGGCGTGCCGGTGGTGCAGATCTCGGTGCAGACCAGGCTCGGCCCGCGGCATCACATCGAGGTCGGACGGGCGCTTCGCCCCCTGTCCGAAGAGAGCGTCCTGATCGTCGGCTCGGGCCACATGACGCACAACCTGCGCGATCGCCGCCCGGACGGCACGCCCCCGCTCGCCTACGCGCGCGAGTTCCAGGCCTGGGTGAACGAGCGAATCCGGCGGCGCGATCTGGAGGAGCTGGCCGACTACCGCTCGCGCTCGCCGCACGGCGCGCGCGCGCACCCGACCGAGGAGCATTTCCTGCCGCTGTTCTTCGCCCTGGGCGCTGCTTCCGAAGACGCGAAGGCCGAGCGCGTGTTCGACGCGATCGAGACGGGCTCGCTCGCGATGGACGCCTACGTCTTCACCTAGCCCCCGAGCGTCAACTTCACGACCAGTATACTTTTCGCCCCATGCCCAGAAAACGCTTCGCGCGCCGCGAGGATCTCGGCCTTACCAGGGCGGAGTTCGCCGTGCTCAGGCGACTGAGCACGCCGCAGAAGATCCAGGCTTTCCTCTACGGCCTGAAGCAGAACTTCGAGCTGCACGGCGACACCTGCCGGCCGGTGCGCGTGGTGCTGCGCACGCGCAGCGCGCACTGCATCGAGGGCGCGATGCTCGCGGCGTGCGCCCTTTGGGTGCACGGCAGGCCGCCGCTCTTGATGGACATGCGCGCGGTGCGCGATTTCGACCACGTAGTCACGCTGATCCGCCGCAACGGCTGCTGGGGCGCGATCTCCAAGACCAACGCCATCGGCCTGCGCTGGCGCGACCCGGTGTACCGATCGCTGCGCGAGCTGGCGATGTCGTACTTCCACGAATACACCAACAAGATCGAGCACAAGACGCTGCGCGAGTACTCGATTCCCTTCGATCTGCGCGCGATCGACCCGAAGATCTGGGTGAGCGGCGAGAAGAACTGCTGGACCGTGCCCGAGCGCCTCGAGGAGCTGCGGCACTTCCGGCTGGTCGGCGGGCGGCACCTGAAGACGATGGTGCGGCGCGACCCCTTCGAGCGCCGCATCGGCGCCATGCTCCAGTACCGCCGGCCGCGCGCGCTTCTGGAGAAGCTCGCGCGCAGGAAGGGCAAGTAGCCGGGGCTACTTCTTGTCCTCGATCCTGCCGAGCTTTTCCAGGATCGCCTTGAGCCGCGCGGCGTCGCGGTCCCAGTACTTCCGGAACTCGGACGCGTCGAGGTAAGACACCGGCGTGGAGACCTTGTCCATCGCGCCCTTGAACTCGGCCGAATTCGCCGCCTGGCCGACTGCCGCGCGCAGCCGCTGCTGCACGGGCCCGGGCGTCGCCGCGGGAACGAAGACGCCCGACCAGATGTAGAACTCGGCGTTGTAGCCGAGCTCCTTGAAGGTCGGAATCTCGGGCAGGAGCTTGAGCCGCTCGGTGCCCCAGCTCGCGAGCGCGCGCATCTTGCCGCCCTTGATCTGCGCGATCGCCGCGGCGGGGCCCGAAGCGAGCGCATGCACCTGCCCGCCGAGCAGCGCCGTCACCGCCGGCCCGCCGCCCTGGTAAGGCACGTGGAAGAGCTTGATCCCCGCCGCGTCGGCGAAGATCTCCATCGCCACGTGCAGCGTGCTGTAGATGCCCGCCGAGGAATAGTTGATCTTGTCCGGGTGAGCCTTCGCCGTCGCGACGAACTCGGCCAGGGTGCGCCAGGGGCTGTCGGTTCTGACCACCAGCACCGTGGGATCCGCGGTGACGAGCGCGATCGGCGCGAAGTCCTTCATCTCGTAGGAGGGCGTCTTGCCGTTGATGCGGTCCGACACCGGAAACACCGAGATCGACGAGAGCCCCATCAGGATGGTGTAGCCGTCGGGCGCGGATTTCGCGACCGCGCTCATCCCCACCGCGCCGCCGGCGCCGGTGCGGTTCAACACCACTACCGGCTGCTTGAGCGACTTCTCCATCACCGCGGCGAGCGGCCGGCCGACGATGTCGGCCACGCCGCCCGGCGGGAACGGCACGATCATCGTGACCGGCTTCGTGGGGTAAGCGTCCTGCGCCGACGCCACCGGAGCGGCGGCGGCGAGCAGCGCGGCAAGGATTATTCGCATCATGTGACGTTCTCCTCCTCGCGCCTAGTGTACCGCGGGACGCGTCGCCGCACGGCGACGAAAAGTATTTCAGCGCCATACACTCGGTTACACACGTTACCGGCATCCGTGTCGACAATGGCTGCGTCGCCGGCGTTATTCGAACCGGCAACCACTGAACGAAAGGAGATTGCCATGACGTCGAAGAAACTGATCATCGCGGGTCTCGCAGCCGCGAGCTTCATCGGAACCAGCCCGGCGTTCGCGGACGGCTGGCATGGGCGCGGTCACTCCTACAGGTACGCCCCGGCGCCCCGGCACGTGGTCGTGCAGCAGCGCTACTACGCGCCGCCGCCCCGCAGGGTCGTGGTCTACGAGCGCCCGGTGGTCGTGCATCGCCCGGCGCCCGTGTATTACGCTCAGCCGGCCTACGGCGCTTCCGTGTCCGGCGATGCGGCGCTCGGCCTGTTCCTCGGAGCCGCGGTGGGCGCCTTCATCGGCCACGAGATCGCGACCAGCTACTGAGCCGGCGTCAGGTCTCGCCAGGCTGTCCGACTATGGGGGAAAATGGGGTCTGACCCTGTTTTCTCCCTTTTTCCTTTTTGGAGGAGGCCATGGAGCGGCGCAGCTTGCTCAAGATTCTCGCGGCGGCACCCTTCGCCGCCCGGGCGGCGTTCGCCGCGCCGCCCGCGAACATGAAAGGCATCGAAGAACTGCAGAAGAACTGGAAGACCCTGCTCGCGGCGAACGCCAGCGTTCCCCTCGCCACGGAGAGGCTCAAGCTCTCCAAGGAGGAGTGGCGCAAGCGCCTGTCCCCGGAGGCCTACAAGGTGCTGCGCGAGGAAGGCACGGAGCGCGCCGGCACCAGCCCGCTTAACGACGAGAAGCGGCCCGGCGTGTTCGCGTGCGCGGGCTGCGGTCTGCCGGTCTTCACCTCGGCGATGAAGTACGAATCGGGCACCGGCTGGCCGAGCTTCTTCACCACCATCCCCGGCGTGTTCGAGAAAAAGACGGATTTCCTGCTGATCGTTCCGCGCAACGAGTATCACTGCGCGCGCTGCGGCGGGCACCACGGCCACGTGTTCGACGACGGCCCGCCGCCCACCGGCCAGCGCTGGTGCAACAACGGCGTGGCGCTGCGCTTTATCCCGCAGTCGGGCCGGAAAGCCTGAGGTCCGCCTCGAGCGGCGGTCCCGGGTAGTGGAAACGCACCGGGCCGTCGGGCAGCGCGTGCAGGAACTGCTTGAGGTACGGATCCTCGGAGGCGGTCACTTCCTGCGGCGTGCCTTCGCCGGCCAACGTGCCGTCCGACATCACGTACACGTAATCGGCGACTTTCAGCGCCTCCTTCACGTCGTAGGTCACCACGATCGAGGTGAGGCCGAGCGCGTCGTTCAGGTCGCGCACCAGCCCGACGATCTGGTTCAGCGAAATCGGGTCGAGGCCGGCGAAGGGCTCGTCGTACATCATGAGCTTGGGATCGGTGGCGATGGCGCGTGCAAGGGCGACGCGCCGGGTCATGCCGCCGGAGAGATCGGCGGGCATCATGGATTGCGCGCCGCGCAGCCCGACCGCGTGCAGCTTCATCAGCACCAGGCGCCGCACCACTTCCTCGGGAAGATCGAAGTTCTCGCGGATCGGGAACGCGACGTTGTCGTAGACCGAGAGGTCGCTGAACAGGCCCGAGCTCTGGAACATCATGCCCATCTCGAGGCGCAGCGCGTACAACTCGTCGGAGTCGAGCTGGTGCACCGCCTTTCCGTTCACCTTCACGGCGCCGCGCTCCGGCCGCAGCTGCCCGCCGACCAGCTTCAGCAGCGTGGACTTCCCGCCTCCGCTCGCGCCCAGGATCGCGACCACCCGCCCGCGCGGGATCGCCAGCGTCAGCCCCTTGAAAACGGCGTTTCCGCCGTAGGAGAAGCGCAGGTCGGCGATCTCGACGAAATTCCCCGGAAGGTTTTCGGGATCCATGGCGCAGCGTGGAAACCCCCCGAGTTTAACCCGGGCCGGCGCGCGTTTTCTCGGCGGCCTTGCGGTGCATCAGGCGCGTGATGCTGTCCACGACGCGCGCCGCTTCGACGTCTGCGAGCGGCGGCCGGCAGCGCTCGCGGTTCCACGCGAGAAGCAGGTCCAGCGCGACCTTCGGATCGACGCCGCGCCACAACAGGTGCCCGGCGAGCGAGGCGAGCGTGCTGTTGCGCTTGCCTTCGACGACGCCCTCGCGAACGAGGCCGCGCCGTTGCTCGCGGCCGCTGCGCGCAGCCGCCGGCAGCACCAGCTGCAGCAGCCAGGCCGGCACCGGCGCGAGCGACGCTTCATCGGGCGAGCGGCCGCGCGCCCACTCGTAGCGGCCCCCGCCCGGGTGCAGCGACGGCGGCGCCACCACGCAGCCGCCGTCAGCCCGCAGATCGATGCCCGGTGCGAGCCCGGCGCGGTTGGGCACGCTCCCGCCCGGATGCGCGAAATACAGGTGCCTTCCGCCGCCGCCGCTTTTCGCCTCTATCGTGCGCGCGAGCGGTCCGTGCTCGACCTCCAGCCACGTGAGACTCTCGTCACCGCCGTGGCGCGAGTCGACGTCGAGCACCACGAGATTCGATACCGCGCCCGTCACGATGCCGAGATTGAGCTGGCGCCTGGTGCCGAACCACGCCTCGACCTCGCCGGCGCTCGGCAGCCGCGACTGGTAGATCTGCCATGGCACGACCGGGCGCTTGCCGCGCGGCTCGATCGGAATTACCGACCAGCCGCGCGCCAGCAGGGCCTTCGCGGCGGCACCCGGATCCGGCGCTTTCAGCCGCTGCTGCCGATCGTTCATGACGGCAATCGTGCAGCGCTGCTGCGCCGCGCGATTGATCTGCGTCAAGCGGTGCGCAGCCTGAAGATCCGCACCGCCGCCACCGCGGCGAGCGGCAGCGCCAGCCCGATCGCAGTGGCGCCGAGGAGCAGGAAGCCGACTTCGCTGTAATCGGCCGGCAGCTTCACCACGCCGCTAGCCGGGTCGCGCACTTCGCGCGTCACGACGAAAATCTGGTTGAGATACTTGGTGCCGAGCTGCGAGGCCGAGAGCGCCAGGTTGGCGAACGAGGCCATCACGGCGAAGTAGGTCGCCTTGAGGTTCGAGGGCGCGGAATTCGCGATCCACGCGAGCATCGGGATCATCGCGATCTGGCCGAGCGGCGACTCGAGCGCGGTGTCGACGAGCGCGATGAAGCGCGCGTCCACCACGCCGCCGGTGCGCGCCGCGGTCCATTCGTGCAGGCCGTAGTACATGCCGATGATCGGCGTCGCAAGCAGGGTGCCCGCGAGCGTGAGCACCACGATGATGTAGGCGATCGAGCGCTCGGCCATGAAGCGCCGGAAGATGAACATACCGAACAGCGTGAGCACCGAGGCGATCACCGAGAGCTTGGCGATGAATGCCTGGTCGAAGCCGAGCGCGTCGATCTCCCACCAGATCGTGCCCGCGCCGGTGCCCGGCATCGAGCGATAGACGAACAGCACGAGTGCGGTGGCGACCAGCACCTCGCGCGACCGCGCATCGAGCTCGCGCGCAAGGCGCCAGAGCAGGAACAGGATCACTGCGAACGAGCCGGCAAAGACCAGCTCCTGGGCGTTGCGCACGCCGCCCAGCCCGACCGCGAGGACGATCAGGACGAACGCGAGGCTGCCGCCGAGGATCCACCAGTTCGGCTCGGTTTTCTCGACTGCGGGCCGCGGATGCTTCAGAAAGCCGTGCAGCACGACGCCCGCGACCGACAGCGCCGGAATGATCAGCGCAGTGGCGTAGACATCGCCGTAGAGCGCGGCCTTCTCCGGCTCGGACAGGCCTTCGACGTTGCGAAACAGCCAGACGTTGACGAGGGAGACGAGCACCGTGCCGCCGATGATCGCCACGCGCCCGAGCGTCTGCATCGTGGTGTGCATGAGCTTGAGCGCGGCCGGCTCGTAGGGACGGCCGCGCTCGTCCGCGCGCGGCACCGCTTCGACCGTCATCGCGTCGGCCACCGCGTCCTGAACCATGTAGCCGACGGGCGAAAGCAGCGCCGCGATCACGAACCAGCTCGCTGCCGGCAGCACCGCGCGCATCGCCGCGGTGTGCGCGATCAGCCCGTACATGACCGCCAGGCTCGCGGCGATGAGCCCGGCGCCGAGCCACACCAGCGCCGCTTTCCAGCGCCAGATCAGGTCCACCAGGTGGCCGACCGGCATCTTGAGCGCCCAAGGGATGCCGGCCCAGAAACCGACCACCGCGAGGAACTCGGCCGAGAGGTCGAGATATTCCTTGATGAAGAAGGTGCCGACGATGCCGGTGAGCCCCGAGATCCCGGCCGCCATGTACACCATGAGCGGCGGCAGGTACGACCACCTCAGCTCGCGAGCGAGCTCGACGATGTTGCGGTCCAGCCAGCGCGCGAAGCGGACTATGCCAGGGCCTCGGGGTTGAGGACGTTCGCCGGCTTGCCGTCGAGCCAGGCGGCGACGTTGTCCACGGTGCTGCCGTAGAACAGGCGGTAGTTCTCGGCGCTGACGTAGCCGAGGTGCGGCGTGAGCGTCACGTTCTCGAGCGCGCGCAGAGAATGGTCCGCCGGCAGCGGCTCGCGCTCATAGACGTCGAGCGCGGCGTGCCCCGGGCGGCCGGCTTTCAGCGCCGCGACGAGCGCCGCCTCGTCGACGATCGACCCGCGCGAGGTGTTCACCAGGATCGCCGTCGGCTTCATCGTCGCGAGCTCCGACCGACCGAGCAGGCCGCGCGTGCGCTCCGAAAGCACGAGATGAATGGTGACGACATCCGAGTTAGCCAGCAGCTCGCCTTTGTCGAGGTACTCGACGCCGTTCGCCGCCGCCTTTTCCCGCGTCAGATTCTGGCTCCATGCGGCGACGTCCATGCCGAAGGCCTTTCCGACCGAGGCGACGCGCGCGCCGATACCGCCCAGGCCGACGATGCCGAGGCGCTTTCCCTCGAGCACGGTGCCCGCGCCCACGCCCTCGTGCCAGCGGCCGGCGCGCATCGCGCGCATCCCCTTCTCCATGTCGCGCGCCGCGGCGACGATCAGACCCCAGGCGAGCTCCGCGGTGGATGCGCCGCCACGGCCGCCGCGCGTGTGGCACACCGGGATGCGCCGCTCGGCGAGCGCCTGCGAATCGAGGCTCGCGGCGCGCGCGCCGGTGAGGGTGACGAGCTTGAGCTTCGGCAGCCGTTCGATCAGCGCGCGCGGAAACGCCGTGCGCTCGCGCATCAGGCACACGATGTCGAACGGCGCGAGCTTCGCCGCCGCCTCGTCGAGCGAGGCGAACGCCTCGTGAAACACGCTGATTTCGACCCCGCGCGAGCGCAGCCGTTCCCAGTCGGCCGAGGCGAGCGCGAGGCGCTGGTAGTCGTCGAGGATCGCCAGCTTCACGTCAATCCGGGCGGATACCGTTTTCCTTGATCACCTTCGACCAGCGCGCGACCTCGGCAGCGACGAACTTGTCCATCTGCTCGGGCGTGCTCACCAGCAGCTCCATGCCGATGCCCTCGCTGAGCACCTTCCTCACGTCGGGCAGATTCAGCGCCTTGGTCAGCTCGGCATGGAACCTGTCGATGATCGGCTTGGGCGTGCCCGCCGGCGCAACGATGCCCCACCACGCGTTCACCGCGACCCCGGCAATGCCCTGCTCCGCCAGCGTCCCCGCGTCGGGGAGCGACGGCGAGCGCTTGTTGCCGGTGACTGCCACCACCCGCATCTTGCCCGCCTTCACCTGGGGCGAAAGCAGCGCGGCACTGCCGATGCCGAGCTCGACCTGTCCGCCGAGCACCGCCTGTGTCATCGGCCCGCCGCCCTTGAACGGAATGTGGTTGATCTTGAACCCGCCCGACTGCTGCGCGAGGACCAGGATCAGGTGCGCAAGCGTGCCGTTGCCGATCGAGCCGACGCTCACCGCGCCGGGATTCGCCTTCGCCGCCTTCAGCACGTCGCCGAAGTTGCTGTAGGGCTTCGACGCGAGGGTGGCGATGGCGTATGGCGCGGTGCCGACCACCATGACGGACGCGAAATCCTTCAGCGGGTCGTAGCCGGCGTTGGGAAGCAACGCGCCATTCACCGCGTGCGCGTCGAACACGAACACGAAGGTGTAGCCGTCGGACGGCGACTTCGCGCCGGCCGCGGTGCCGATCGCGCCGCCCGCTCCGGGCCGGTTCTCGACCACGAACGGCTGGCCGAGGGATGCCTGCAATTTGGCGCCGAGCAGCCGCGCCAGCGGGTCGACCGTGCCGCCCGGCGGGTAAGGTACGATGAATTTCACCGGCTTCGCCGGCCACTGCTGCGCGGCGGCCGGGAGCGCGAACAGCGCGACGAGTATTGCCTGGATGACAACACGGATCATGAATCGCCTCCTCCTCGGAAATTCACTCCAGATACCGCGCGCCGCCGCACACCGCGAGCGACTGGCCGGTGATGTGCTTGCCCGCGCCGGTGGCCAGAAACAGCGCCATGTCGGCAATTTCCTGCGCCGACACGGTGGTGCGCAGCGCGGTGCCTGCGAGCAGGCGGCTGCGCATCGCTTCATTCGTGATGCCGAGGCCCTTCGCCTTGGCCTCGATCACGCGCTCGATGCGATCGCCTTCGACGATGCCCGGCTGGATGCAGTTGACGCGCACCCTGTCGGGTCCGGCCTCGAGCGCGAGGCTCTGCGTGAAGCCGACCACGCCCCACTTGGCGGCCGAATACGGAGTGCGCATCGCGAAGCCGAGCCGCCCGGCGGCAGAGGAGAGATTGACGATCGAGCCGCCGCCCGCCGCCTTGATCATCGGCATCGCCTTGCGCGTGCAGTAGAACATGCCGGAGAGGTCCACTGCGATGCACCGGTCCCAGTCCTCGGGCCGGATGTCCTCCACCTTCGCCGTGGGACCGGCGATGCCGGCGTTGTTCACCAGCACGTCGAGGCCGCCGAGCTCGCGCTTCACGTCGGCGAACAGCCGCTCCACGTCGTCGAGCCTCGCCACGTCGGCCTTGCTCTGCGTCGCCTGAGGAATCTCGCGCTTCGCCTCGGCGAGCGCCGCCTCGTCCACGTCGCAGATGTGCACGCGCGCGCCGTGCTCGAGAAAGGTCTTTGCGATCGCGCGCCCGATGCCGGCGCCGCCCGCGGTGACGAGCACGCGCAGTCCGCTTGCCGATACGTCCATCGCTCCTCCTCGGCCGGAATCATACACGGCGGTTCGCGTTTGCCTCCGGGGGGTCGAGGCGCTAATGTTCGTGCCTCGGCGCCGGCAAGCAACAAGAAGGAATGATGCAGCAGACCATCGCACGCCCCGACCAGCCCGCCTTGCCTAGCCTGGAGCAGGAGGAGCTGCGCGGGATATCGCGCACGGTGGCCGAGATCCACTGGCTGCTGCTGATCCTGGTGCTGGTGTACCTCGTGTTCGGCGGCACGCGCGACGACGGCGAGGCGCAGGCCGCAGTCTCCGCGGGCCTGTTCTTCTACGCGGCGCTCATCATGGGCTTCCGCTACGCGAACTTCTACCGGCGCGAGACGCGCTGGAAGGTCGCGATCGAGACCTGGGGCATGATCGCGCTCGTCACCTGGGTGCTGTGGTTCACCGGCGGGCTCTCGAGCCCGCTGCTGAACGCCTACCTGCTCGCCGTCATCACCTCGGCGCTCACGCTCGGCAAGCTCGCCACGCTCGTCATGGTCGGGCTGATCGCCTCCTGCTATGTCCTGCTCGGCGGCGGCGCGTCGACCGCGCAGCTCCTCGCGGCCCGGTTCTGGGGAGGGCTCGCGGCGCAGCTCGCGCCGGTGCTGCTGGTCGCGTATATCACCACCATGTTCTCGGCCGACATCCGCTACGGCCTGGCGCGCGCGAAGCTGCTCTCGGAAACCGACGACCTGACCGGCCTGTTCAACACGCGCGGCTTCGCCATCGCGGCGAACCGGCTGTTCGCGCAGGCGCTGCGCTACGACCGGCCGTCGAGCGTGCTGATGATCGACTCGGACCACCTGAAGGGAGTGAACGACAGCTACGGGCACGAGGCAGGCAACCGGCTGCTGCGCCAGCTGGCGCGCCTGATCCTGGCGGAGCTGCGCGGCAGCGACCTCTCGGCGCGCTACGGCGGCGACGAGTTCATCGTGCTGCTGCCCGAGACCCCGGCCAAGGGCGCGCACGAGGTGGCCGACCGGATCCGCGACTCGGTGGTCGGCTCGCCGCTCGACCTCGACGGCAAGCGCATCGTATCGAGCGTCAGCATCGGCATCGCGTCGTTTCCCGAGGACGGGCGCACGCTCGACGCCCTCGCGGCGCGCGCCGACCGGGCGCTTTACCGCGCCAAGCAGGACGGCCGCAACCGGACGGTGAAGTTCCAGGCGGCGGCCTAGTTCCGAGGTATCACATCGTCCACTCGAGATAGCCGTAGATGTAGTTGGAGCCGCCGTTCACGTTGCCGAGCAGGTGCGAGGAGCCGAAGATCCCGGAGCGGTGCGAGACGCCGAGGCCGAGGTAGGTTTCCTTGAGCGAGCGGACCCGGATCAGGTCGCCCACGCTCACGTCGACCGTCGGATCGAGGTAGTTGAGCAGCTTCGAGGTGCTGCGGCTTCGGATCGCCTGGTCGCGCTCCTCCGCGAACGGGACGCGCCGCGCGTAGGCGAGGCCGGTGCCGATTCCGAGCCGCGTGCGCACGCGCTCGCTCCAGGGAAAACCGTAGTAGTACGCCTTGACGTAGGCGTTCACCTGCCAGAAATCCCGCTGCAGGCCGCGCTCCTTGTGCCGCAGCAGCCCGACGAAGCCGGCGAGGTCGAGCGGCCAGCCGTTCAGGCGCTGGATGAACGGCCGCCCGATCTCGAACGCCGCGACGCTCGTGCCGTCCTGCGTATGCGTGCTGGTGCACGACAACCGCATGATCTTGAGCACGTCGCAGTCGCTCGATGCGCCGTAGAGCGCGCGCCCGATGAGCGGCGTGCGCTCGGGCCAGGGCTCGTGCTCGGGCGAGAAGTCGTACATCAGGCCGATCACCGCCGCCCTCTGCACCCGGTCCTCGACGATCGGGCTCGCGCGCACGCCCTTCGACCAGCGCGTCGCCGAGGCGCCCGCGAGCAGGCGCCAGCGCTCGGTGAGATCGTAGGCGGCGTACAGGCCCAGCTCGCGGTTCACGCCCGCTCCCGGCTGGTAGGCCGGCCGCCCCGCGGCCGCTTCCGAAAGCAGCACGCCGTAGTAGTAGTTGTTCAGCCTGGAGTCCCGCCACGCGAGCATCGCGTGGGGGCGCAGCCGCAGCGCGCCGATTCGCCACTCGTACTTGTAGCCGATGCGAAGCTCCCTGCCTTTCGACACCTCGAGCACGTCCTGCATCAGCTCCGCGTAGGCGGCGCCCCAGCCGCCCTGCGCCTGGACGCTCACGCCGGCGTCGGCGCCTGCGCCGCGCTTTCCCATGCCGGCCAGCGCCGGCGGCAGGCGGTCGAACGGAAAGCCCTCGAAGCGATGCTTGAGGAACGCCTCGAAGCGCCAGCCCGGCGCCTGCTCGAGCTTCAGCCCCGCGCGGTAGGAATGCAGGTAGGCGAACTTGCCTTCGTAGAGGTAGAGCGGAACCAGGTCGTGGCGCGTGCCGCCGCCGCGATAGGGCGAATCCTCGAAGCGCGAGGCGATGCCGATGCCGGCGCCGCCGGGCGCGGCAATCAGGCCGGTGAGCGGGTCGCTGTTGGCGAGCGCGCCGGGGGCGGCGAATCCCAGGCTGAGCGCGAGGGCGGCCCGGCCGCAGCGGCGCCTCATCCGCGCGGCCTCAGAGCTGCCAAGCGGCGCGCCGGAAGGTCCTGCGCCGGGCCGTGGTCGCGGGCCCTTTCTTCGCGTACTCGAACACGCGCGTGCTCACCATGAGCCGGATGTCGTCGGGAAGGCCGCGCGCAGCGTCCTGGAAGCGCGCGATGACCGGATCGGCGCTCGGCGGGGCGTCGGCCGCGAGCCTGTCGGCGAGCACCTCGTGCGGAGCGCCGGAGGCAAGGCCGTCGTGGAAGAAGCCGCGCCTGCGGTCCCACACCAGCGCCCGCTCGCTCGTGTGCAGCCCGTAGCAGAGCTGGAACAGCGTAATCTCGCCCTCGGCTTGCCACACGAACAGGTCGAAGTAATCGTCGTGGAACCAGCGCCGGCGGGCCGGGGGGTCGTCCGCGACGCCGAAGATCTCTTTCATCATCGGTCTGCGGCTCCTTTTTCGTGCCTGAAAAACAGGCACGCGGGCTCCCCCTGCGCCCTCGTCAAGCGGTTCGACATCCGGATCGTCGGACGGTTCTCCCGCCAGGGTCCGGCCGGGCGGAGCTCGCGGCGACGAGCGGCTCAGCCTACCGCGCCCCGCCCTCCAGGGCCCCGAGCAGCTCCTCGAGCGGCGGCGCGGGGCTCGCGTCCTTGAACGATTCCAGCCGGCGGCAGGTCTCGGCGCCCGCCTGCGAGAACCCGTCGGGCAGGCCGGCGGCCGCGAAGGTCGCGGCGCTTTCCTCCATCTCGCCCACCCAGCGCCACGCCTTGCGCGCGTTGCGGCGAAAACGCTCGACGCGCTCGATGGCGTCCGGCTGCGAGCCGCGCCACTCCTCGAGCAGCGCCGCCTCGACCCCCTCGTGCGCGGCGAGCGCGCGGATGCAGGCGACGAGCAGGCTGGAATTCTTGTTCCATGCCGCGTAGCAGACCTTGAGCGCCGAAGCCGCGCCGACCGGGCCGTCGAGCGCGATCGCCGCGAGAGGTCCGGAGGACAGCAGGGTCGCGAGCCGGCGGGCGTCGCCGCCCGAGAGGTAAAGCCGCGTACGCACGCCGCCGCCCGGCGGCGGGCCGATGATCCCGCCGTCGGTGAACGTCGCGCCCGCCGACTCGACGATGCGCGCGGCCTGGCGCGAAGTGTCCGGCGCGACCGCGTTCGCATCGATGTAGGCGCCGCGATATCCCGCCCGCGCGACCTCGCGCGCCAGATCGAGCGCCGCGTGCGGCGGGCAGATCGCGAGCGCCACCGTGCTCTGAGCGAGCGCATTCGCGAGCGTGCCCGCGTCCTCGAGCCCGGCTTCCTGCGCGCGCGCGCGCGTCGCGGCGCTCCTGTCGTCGCCCGCCCAGAGCACGCGCAGGCCCTTGTCGCGCAGGCGCGCGCCCACCGCCGCGCCCATCTCGCCCGGATGCAGAACCGCTACCGTATCATTCGCCACCTGCGACCTCCTGGGATCTCCGATTCCGACGCCATGCATTCCTACTTCATTCTCGCTGCACCCGGCAAGACCACGCTCGAACGGCGCGAGGTGCCCGTTCCCGCTCCGGCGCCGGGCCAGGTGCTCGTGCGCATGCGCGCCGCGGGCCTCAACCGCGGCGAGCTCATCGCCGGACACGGGCTGCTCAAGCCGGGGGCGGCGAAGCCGGCGGGAATCGAAGGCGCCGGCGAGGCGCCGGACGGCACGCGCGTGATGGGCCGCATGGCGGGGGCGTTTTCGGATTACGCGCTGATGGACGCGCGCGAGGTCGTGCCGGTTCCGCCGCATCTCTCGTGGGAAGAAGCCGCAGCCGTGCCGATCGCGTTCACGACGGTGCACGACATGCTCATCGCGCAGGGGCATCTCGAGCCGGGCGAGTGGCTGCTCGTGACCGGAATTTCGTCCGGCATCGGCGTCGCGGCGCTGCAAGCCGCGAAGGCGCTTGGAGCGAAGGTGATCGGCACATCCGGATCGCGGGAGAAGCTCGAAAAGCTGACGAGTCTCGGACTGGACGTCGCTCTGTGCACGCGCGGGGCGGATTTCTCGGAGGCGGTGATGCAGGCGACAGGCGGACGCGGCGCCGATCTCGCGGTCAACGCTGTCGGCGGCTCGCTGTTCGCCGAGTGCGTGCGCGCGCTCGCCTTCGAAGGGCGCCTCGCGACGGTCGGCTACGTGGACGGCGTGCTGAAGGCCGAGATGGATATCGAGGCCCTGCACGCGAAGCGCCTCACGCTGTTCGGCGTATCGAACAAGCTGCGCAGCGCCGAGCAGCGCGCGGCAGGGTTGCGCGCGTTCGTCTCCGATCTGCTGCCGGCGATCGCCGGGGGGAGGATCAAGCCCCTGATCGACCGGGTGTTTCCCTTCGACGAGCTGCCGGCGGCGAAGGCGTACATGGAGTCGGACGCGCAGGCCGGGAAAATCGTGGTGCGCCTGGCGGATTGATTTCTGCGTCGCGGCTGTTTACCCTCGCGTCGGCTTCACAAACAGCAGTCAAACCGGGAGGAGACCATGTCGTTGAAATCAGTAGCAGTTTCCATGCTCGCCGCGCTGTTCGCGGTGTTCGCCGCCGCGGCCGCCGCGCAACAGGGCCCGCTTCCCTACGGGCCCTCGGTCACGCTCGAGCAAGCCCAGAAGGCGGCCGCCGGCGCCGCGGCCGAGGCGCGCAAGATCAACATACCAATGGCGATCAGCATCGTCGATCCCAACGGCGATCTCGTGCTGGTCCACAAGATGGACAACACGCAGTTCGGCAGCATTCACATCGCGAACCGCAAGGCGCAGACGGCCGCGAGGTTCAAGCGGCCGACCAAGGTCCTGCAGGATCTGCTCGCCAAGGGCAGCGACTTCACCTACCTTCTCACGCTCGAGGGTGCGATGGCCGTGCAGGGGGGTATCCCGATCGTGATGAACGGCAGGATCGTCGGCGCGATCGGCACCTCGGGCGGAACCGGCCCGCAGGACACGCAAGCCGCCGAGGCAGGGCTCGCCGCGCTGAAGTAATCAAGCTCGGCGATTCGCAGAAGGGGGCCGCAAGGCCCCTTTTCCGTTCTACTGCGCCTTGATTCCCGCCTCTTTCACCACGCGACCCCAGGTCGCGTACTCGCGCTCGATGTAGCTCGCCAGGGCGGCGCTCGTGCTCGGCTTCGGCTCGAGGCCCTGTTTCGCGAGCAGATCGCGCACTTCCGAAGCGCCGAGCGCCTTCACCAGCTCGGCGTTCAGCCTCTCGACGATCTCCTTCGGCGTCTTCGCCGGCGCCAGGTACGCGTACCAGTTGAGCGCCTCGTAGCCCGGATAGCCCGACTCCGCGATCGTCGGCACGTCGGGCAGCATCGGGTCGCGCGCCGTGCCGGTGGTGGCGACCGTCGTCACCCTGCCGGCCTTCCTTTGCCCCATCGAGGACACCGGGGTGGCGAAAATGGCCGCGACCTGCCCGCCGAGCAGCCCCTGCATCGCCGGCCCGCCGCCCTTGTAGGGGACGTGCACGATGTCGATTCCCGCCATGGACTTCAGCAGCTCGCCGGCGAGATGGCCGGCGCCGCCGATGCCCGAGGAGCCGTAGGTGACGGCGCCGGGCTTGTCCTTCGCGAGCTTGACGAACTCGTCGAGCGTCCTGATGCCGAGCTTCGCGTCCACCACCAGCACGTTGGAGAACACCACCGCCATCGTGATCGGCGCCAGGTCCTTCAGTGGATCGTAGGGAAGCTTGGCGACGATGTGCGGCGCGACCGCGAGCGAGCCGACGTTCGCCAGCACCACGGTGTAGCCGTCGGGCGCCGATTTGGCCACGTAGTCGACCGCGATGTTGCCGCCCGCGCCCGCCCGGTTCTCGACCACCACCTGCTGGCCTACGCTCTCGCCGACGCTCTTGCCGAGGATGCGCGCGACGGTGTCGGTCCCGCCGCCCGGGGCGAAGCCGACCACCATCGTGATCGGCCTGCCGGGATAGGTCCCTTGCGCGTGAGCGACTGCGGCAAAGGCAATTGCGATCGCGGCAACGAGGAAACGAAGCATTCTTACCTCCCCTGGAAGACGGGCTTGCGCTTCTCCATGAATGCGACGCGGCCTTCCCTGAGGTCGGCGCTCGCGAAGCAGGCTTCGACCATCTCGTTCGCCTTTTCCAGCTCGCGCTCGGGCGCATCCTTCAGCCACTGCTGGACGGCGAACTTGGCCGCCGCCACCGTGAGCGGCGCGTTCTCGGCCACCATGGCACAGTATTCGGCGACCGTGCGCTCGAGCGCATCCGCCTGCACCACGCGGCTGACGAACCCCATGCGCAGGGCTTCTGCGGCGTCGAACTTGCGCGCCGACATGAAGATGTCCATCGCGTTCGCCGCGCCGATCACGTTCATGAAGCGCCGGATCCCCGCCGCACTGTAGCCGAGCCCGAGCCGCGCCGCGGGCATGCGGAACACCGAGTCCCCGGAGCAGATGCGCAGGTCGCAGGCCGCGGCGAGCCCGAGGCCGCCGCCCATGCAGATGCCGCGGATGCGCGCGATCACGGGCTTCGAGCAGCGCATCGGCGCCGTGTAGGCGGCCTCGATTGCGTCGTTGTACTCGAGCTGCGCCTCGGCGGTGCCGCGCAGCTTCTCGAACTGCGAGATGTCGGCGCCGGAGACGAAGGCCCTGTCGCCGTCGCCGGCGAGCACGATCACGCGCAGCGCCGGGTCGGCCTCGAGCGCGGCGATCGTCTGCGGCAGCGCGCGCCACATGTCGTAGGTCATCGCGTTCAGCCTGGGCGGGTTGGAGAAGAGCACCGTCGCCACCGCGCCCTCGACCCTTGTCTTCAGCTCTGCCATCACACCACTCCGATCTTCCTGAATCGCCCGATCTCGGCCGCTGCATAGCCCAGCTCGGCGAGCACTTCGTCGGTATGCTGCCCCAGCTCGGGCGTCGGCGCGACCAGCTCGGCCGGGGTGCGCGAGAGCTTCACCGCCTGGTTGACCAGGCGCAGGCTGCCCAGCCGCGGATGCTCGACCGGGGCCGCCGCCCGGACATGCCCGACCTGCGCATCGGCGAACACCTCGTCCATCCTGTAGATCGGGCCGCACGGCACGCCGGCGCGGTTGAGGGTGTCGATCCATTGCGCGCTCGGGCGCTTCCCGAGCGCCGCATTGAGCTCGGCGTTCAGGTGCGCGCGGTTTTCCGCGCGGCGCGGCTGATCCGAGAATTCCTCGCGCGCGAGCAGGTCCTCGCGCGCGATCGCCTTGCACAATCGCCGCCACATGCCGTCGCCCGAGGCCGCGACGTTGATGTAGCCGTCGGCGGTCGTGTAGGCCGAGGTCGGCATGCTGGTCGGATGGTCGTTGCCGACCTGCGGCGGCACTTCGCCCGCCATGAGATAGCGGGCCGCCTGGAAGTCGAGCAGCGCGATGCCCGATTGCAGGAGCGAGGATTGCACCCACTGGCCCCTCCCCGAGGTCTCGCGCTCGAGCAGCGCGGTGAGCACGCCGAGCGCTGCGAAAAGGCCCGCCGCCACGTCGGCGACCGCGCACCCGACCCGCACCGGCCCCTGCCCCGGGATCCCCGTGACCGACATGATCCCGCTCATGCCCTGGGCGATCTGGTCGAAGCCCGGGCGGTCGCGGTAGGGGCCGTCCTGGCCGAATCCCGACACGCTGGCGAGGATGATGCGCGGATTGATCCCGGCGAGCGATTCGTAGTCCACGCCGAGCCGGAATTTCACGTCCGGGCGGTAGTTCTCGACCACCACGTCGGCGGTCTTCACCAGCCGCGCGAGCACCTCGCGCGCCTCGGCAAGCTTGAGGTTGAGCGTCATCGAGCGCTTGTTGCGGTGCAGGTTCTGCATGTCCGGCCCGTCGCGCGGCCCGCCCATGCTCTCGTTCGGGTCGACGCCCGGCGGCGACTCGATCTTGATCACGTCGGCGCCGAAGTCGGCGAGCTGCCGCACGCAGCTCGGGCCCGCGCGCACGCGAGAGAGATCGAGGACGCGGAACCGTGAAAGCGCGGCGGAAGCGGAGATCTTCGGCATGCCAGGGCCCGGCGGCGGGAGTATAGCGGCGCGCACGGCCGGGGAATCGAACCCGTTCGCGCGGTGTTTACCCTTCTTACAAGGAGGAGCCGATCATGAAATCGTACGCTGTCGCCCTGTTTTCGTTGCTGCTTGCCTTCGCCACCGCCACCGCCTTCGCCCAGGCCCCGACGCGCGTGCGGGGCACCATCGCCGCCGTCGACGGCGACATGCTCTCGGTCAAGTTGCGCGACGGCAAGGACCTGAAGGTGAAGCTCGCCCCGGACGCCCGGATCGGCACCTCCAAGCGGATCGCGCTCGCCGACCTGAAAGCCGGCACCTACATCGGCGTCACCGCCATGAAGGCGGCGGACGGCAAGCTGACCGCCGTGCAAGTGAGCACCATTCCGCCCCAGGCGCCGGCCGGCCACACGCCCTGGGACTCCGGGCCTGGCGCGACCATGACCAACGCCAACCTCACCGGCATGGCCAAGTCCGCCGGCGGCAACGAGATCACCCTCGAGGCGAAGGGCCAGTCGTACAAGATCCTCGTCCCGGACAACGCGGTCATCCACACCTCGGTGCCCGCCGACCGCTCGGCGCTCGAGGTCGGCGAGTACGTCTTCGCCGTCGGCCCGGCCGACGCGAGCGGCGTCGTCACGGTGCGCGGAGTTACCGTCAGCAAGGACGGCTTCAGGTCGCCGCAGTAGCACCACCCCGCCGCTACGCGGCACCCCTCCTCAACGAGGAGGGGAAAGTGCCGCGTCGAGAGCTTCGACCAGCGGGCCGAGCTTCGGCGGGCTCGCTTCGAGCCCCACTTCGACTTTCGCATCGCGCAGCGCCGCGGAAGCGACCGGCCCGATCGAGGCGACCAGCGTGCGGTTGAGCGCCGCGCGCAGCGTATCGGCGCGGCCCAGGCGCTCCGCGACCGCGAACAGATTGCGCAGCTGCTCGGAATTGGTGAACACCACGGCGTCCACCTTGCCGCGTTCCAGCGCTTCGACCAGCCCGGCGAGCGGCGCCGTGTCCTCGGGCAGCGACCAGCGGTAGAGCGGTACCTCGATCACCTCCGCGCCGCGCGCGCCCAGTGCTCGCTCGAGCTCCGCATTGGCCGCGCCGAAGCGCTGCACCAGCACCCTCTCGTCGGTCAGCGGCATCCCGCCGATCGCCTGCAGCACTTCGCGCGTCGTGTAGGGATCGACAGCCGAGAGGTCGATGCGCACGCTGCGCCCGCGCAGCGCGCCGGTCGGTTTGGGGCCGCGCGCGAGCACCTTCATGCGCCCGAGCAGGCCCAGCAGCGATTCGGTCAGTCCCAGGGCGTCGGTCGCCTTGAACAGCGCGCGCGTACCGACGCCTGTCTGGAAAATCGCCAGCTTCGCCGGGCGCGCCCCGAGCTCATCGACCAGGGCGCGAATCTGCGCCGGATCGACATCGGGAATCTCCGCGAGCGCGGGTGCCCGGATCGGGACCCCGCCCCGCTTGGCGATGAGATCGGCCAGCTGCTCGCCGAGCCGGCTCTCGAGGATGGCGACCCGCTTCCCTTTCATCGCGCAGCGCTCGCACCGGCGATGCGCCCGAACACCGATCCGTTGGTGAGGCCCGTGCCGCCCGGATAGTTGAACCAGAAGATCCCGCCGACGAGTTCCCCGGCCGCGTACAGGCCCGGGATGGGCTCGCCGTCGGAAGACATCACCTGCGCTTCGGTGTTGATGCGCAAGCCGCCGAACGTGAACGTGATGCCGCAGGTCACCGCGTAGGCTTCGAGCGGCGGCATGTCGATCGCGTTCGCCCAGTTCGATTTCGGGATCGCAAGTCCCTCGGTCCTCCTGCCGTCCTTCACGTTCGGGTCGAACGGAATGTCGGCGCGCACCGCGCGGTTGAACGCCTGGATCTCGGCCAGCGCCGCTTCATGATCGACATCGTCCAGCTTGCGCACCAGCTCCTCCAGCGAGTCCGCCACCCGCTTCGTCACCTGCCGGATCTTGTACTCGTCGCGCAGCAGGTGCTTCACCTTGGCGTCGAACAGCTGCCAGGCGAACTGCCCCGGCTGCGCGAGGATGACGCGGCCGTATTTCGCGTAGGTGTAGTTGCGAAAATCCGCGCCCTCGTCGACGAAGCGCCTGCCCTCGGCATTGATCATGATGCCGAACGGGTAGGAGTGCTTCTGGAACTGGTCGCCCACCGCCAGGTCGCCGAACTCCGGCGCGTTCCTCTCCCAGCCGACCGCGTGGCAGCCCGACCAGTTGCCGGCGGCCGCCGCTCCGATGTCGAGCGCCATGCGGATGCCGTCGCCGGTGTTGAAGCGCGTGCCGCGCACCTTGGCGAGCTCCCAGCCCGGCCCGAGATTGCGCGTGCGCCATTCGGGGTTCGCCTGGAAGCCCCCGCACGCCAGCACCACGGACTGCGACTGCAGATCGAGCGTTTTTCCGAGATGCCTGACCCGCACTCCCCGCACCCCGTCGTCGTCCGCGAGGAGCGAGCCGGCGCGCGCCGAGTACCAGATCTCGACGCCGTTTTTCTTCGCCGCCGCGGTGAGTGAATCAACGAGCCCTGGGCCGCCGCCCACCGTCTCCACCGTCATGCCGCCCCAGAACTTGAACTTGCCGCCCACCTTGAACGCCTGGCGGCCCCAGATGGGCGCGAAGCGCACGCCCTTGGAGCGCATCCACAGCACCGTGTCGAAGCTTCGCTTCACCAGCACCTCGGTGAGGTCGGGATCGCAGCGGTACTGCGTGATGCGCGCCATGTCGTCGAGGAACTGCTCTTCGGTGTAGGCGCCGAAATCGGTCTGCGCGACTTCGGCGTCGGAGAGGTCGGGCATCAGGCGCCGCAGATCCTCGACGCCGCGGTAGGCGATGCGCATGCCGCCGGCGGTGAAGCGCGAGTTGCCGCCCGATTCGTCCTCGGGCGCGCGTTCGAGCACCAAGACGCGCTCGCGCCGCTCGCGCGCCGCGAGTGCCGCGCACAGTGCGGCGTTGCCTCCTCCGACGACGATGACGTCCCAGTCCGACATGCGCCCCTGCGGCCCGGTCAGCCGTGCCAGTCGGCGACCTTCAATTCCCGCACCCGGCCGAACTCGCGCGTGTTGCGGGTAACGAGAGTGGCATTGTGCGCGAGCGCGGTGGCGGCGATCAGCGTGTCCATCGGGCCGATGCCTTCGCCGCGCTGCTCCAGATCACGACGCACCTCCGCTGCCCGGCGCGCAATCGAGGAATCGAAAGCGAGGACTTCGACCGTCGCAAGCAACTGCTCGAACTGGGCCTGACGGCGCGCCGAATCACGAGAGCCGAGCACACCGACCCACAATTCGTACGCGACTATGGCGGGCAACGCCACTTCCCCCGCCGGCACGGCGAGCAACTTCTCGGCAACCGAGCCCTTCCCCCTGAAGTAGTCGACGATCGTGTTCGCGTCCAGACAGTACATCGCTACACGCGCCGTCTGCGGACGTCCTTCGCCTTCGATTTCCGTATCTGCTCGACGGACGGAAAATCGGGCCACGCGCCGGCAAGCGCGCGCACCGCCTCCGGCCACTCGCTTCCGGCGCGCCGCCTGATGCGCTCGGCCACCCATTTGCTGAGGGGCACACCCTCGGCGCGCGCCGCCGCACGGGCCTTGTTTTCCGTTTCATCGTCGAGATAGATGGTCACCTGGCCCATGAACGCGCCCTCGCTCCGTATATGTGCAAGTATAAGTGGCGTGCCGACGACGCGCAAGCGACCCGGGATGTCCGCCTCAGAACTGGTAGCGGCGCATCCCGCCGTCCACGGGAATCACCGCGCCGGTGATGTAGCGCGCAAGAGGCGAGGCGAGAAAGCACACCAGGTGCGCAATGTCCTCGGGCTTGCCGTACTCGCCGAG
The DNA here is from genome assembly GCA_001770655.1 of Betaproteobacteria bacterium RIFCSPLOWO2_12_FULL_68_20. Classification (GTDB taxonomy): domain Bacteria; phylum Pseudomonadota; class Gammaproteobacteria; order Burkholderiales; family SG8-39; genus 2-12-FULL-68-20. Next base: position 8,596 of record MERQ01000077.1, on the reverse strand, counting down.
CGGGATCTCGTGCTCTTCCTCCCGCTTGCGGCGCTCGGGGGGGTAGTTGCGCAGGATCTGTTCGCTCTCGATGCGCCCCGGCGGGATCGAGTTCACCGTGATGCCGTGGCGCCCCAGCTCGCGCGACAGGCCCTTCGCCCAGGCGTGCATCGCCGCCTTCGCGGCGAAAGCGCCGTTCAGACCCTCGGGCTCGGACTTGCCGGTGATGTTGATGATGCGTCCCCAGCGGCGCTCGATCATCTGCGGCAGCAGCCGGTGCGTGAGCTGGCGCTGGCGCGTGAAGTTGAGCGTCATCGCCTCCTCCCACTGCGCCTCGCTCGCCTCGAGCGTGAACCTGCGGCTGCCGCCGGCGTTGTTGACGAGGATCTCCACCGAGCCGAGTCCCTCTAGCGCCTTTCTCGCGATGATCTCGGGAGCGTCTTCGCGCAGGAAGTCGCATTCGATGACCACCTGTTTCCCCCCTGTCTCCCGCTCCAGGGCTTCAAGCCGGTCGCGGCGGCGCGCGACGATCGCGAGTCGGACTCCCTCGCGCGCCAATGCCGCCGCGATGCCCCGCCCGATCCCCGCGCTCGCTCCGGTGACGAGCGCGGTGCGCCCCGCGATTCCGAGCTCCATCTACACGAGCTGCGCGAAGATCACGATCATCCCCGCGACCGAGACCGCCCACACTCCCGTGCGCAGCCACGGCACCCCGACCAGATACACGACGGCGTAGGCGACGCGCGCCCAGAAGAAGATCTGCGCGCCGAGCAGGGTCATGTCGTTGGTCTTTCCCGCGGCGACCGCGGCAAGCACCAGCGCGGCGAACAGCACCAGGTCGTGGGCCATGTTGAGCTGCGCGCGATGCGCGCGCCCGGCCCAGCCCTTCAGCTCGGGGAATCCCTCGCGGTTTCCGACCAGCGGCAGCAGCCCCACCTGGTTGAACGCGCCCTGCACCGCGACGACGATCTGGATGAAGGCGAGCGCGACCGACGACACCAGCAAGGACAGTTCGGGTTTCATTTCGACCTCCTCCCTCGGAATGGAGGCTGCACCCTACGCCGCCCGCGCCTCGCCAGTCAACGATCGGGCAGCTTGCGCGTGCTAGAGTTTCGGCCCCATGGCAGCGCTCGACCGCTCGGCCGAGGACGTCGGCAACATCGTTCTTCTCGAGCACGTCAACGTGACGCAGCCCGACCAGCGGCTCGCGACGCTGTTCTACGTCTCGGGCCTGGGCCTCACGCGCGACCCGTACCTGATGGTCGGCCTGGACAACATGTGGATCAACATCGGCCGCAACCAGATGCACCTGCCGAGCCGCGAGCCGCAGCGCGTGCGCGGCACCATCGGCCTGGTGCTCCCCGATCTCGGCGCGCTCAAGGCTCGCTTCGCGAAAGTGGCGCCGCAGCTCGAGGGCACGCAATTCTCCTGGCAGGACCGCGGCGCCTGCGTGGAGGCGAGCTGCCCGTGGGGCAACCGATTTCGCTGCCACGCGCCCGCGCCGGAGTTCGGACCCACCGAGCTCGCCATGGCGTATGTCGAATTCGACGTGCCGGCCGGGACCACCGACGGAATCGCGCGCTTCTACTCCGGGATCATGGCGGCGCCCGCCTCGGTCGCGAAGCGCTACGGCGCGCCGGCGGCCGATGTGCGCGTCGGCCGCAACCAGCACCTTTACTTCACCGAGGCGGAAGCGACGGTGCCCGATTGGGACGGTCATCACATCCAGATTTACATCGCCGATTTCTCCGGCCCGCACCGCAAGCTGCTCGAGCGCGGGCTGATCAGCATGGAAGCGAACCAGCACGAGTGGCGCTTCACCAACATCGTCGACCCGGCCAGCGACCGGCTGCTCTACAGGCTCGAGCACGAGGTGCGCAGCATGAAGCACCCCCTCTATGCGCGTCCGCTCGTCAACCGCAATCCCGCGCAGAGCAACATCGGGTACTTGGCCGGCCACGACGCGTTTCGCGGCACCTTCTAGCGATTCGAACTCCGGAACGCGGGCGGCACGGCGCTTGCGGGGGAACGGTCACTGGCCCCGCAGCCAGGTGATTTCCTTCAACCGCATCGTCAAAGGAGTTTGCATGAAATTCAAGGCAGTACTGGCAGTTGCAGTGGCGTGCGCGACGGTTCCTTTCGCCGTCTCCGCGCAGGATCCGTCGCGCTACGGCGACAGCTCGCCGGGCATGGGCGGCGCAGAATCCACCCAGCGGCAGGGCACTTTCATGAGCCGCATCCTGGGCTCGGCGCCCGCGCCGACAGCCACCTTCGCGACCTTTCCCACCGGCCCGCAAGGCATTGACGGCGCCGCGATCGGCGCCGGCGAGACCCGGAGCGACCGCACCGTACCGCCCGTTCCCGCGCAGTAAGCGCGCTCGCCCCCGCGCGGGGGCGAGCGCTCCCGCGCGCCTCTCCCCTGGAGGTGTCCATGAACCACATGCACACGACTTCGCTCGCGATTTTCCTCGCGCTCGGCGGCGCGCCGATGGCCATCGGCGCGCCGCGCGCGCAGAGCGAGCTCGAATGCGGCGTCGCCGCCGACATGGCGGTCGTGGCGCGCTCGCTCGCCGAGGAGGAGGTGCAGCGTCCCAAGGCCGATGCGATCATGCGCCGCATCTACGCGGTCAGCACATCGCGCGGCCAGGACCTGATGAACAGCGTCGTCGGGGCGGCCTACGGCGCCAAGCTCGACTCGGGGCAGGTGTTCGCGGAGAGGCTGCTCGCCACTTGCCTGGAAAACGGCGGCGACATGGACGACGTGCTCGGCCGCACGCTCTGAGCGCCGCCCCGCCTACCTCACGACCCGGATACGATTGGCGACCGACCTGATGCCGCCGATGCCTTCGGCAAGGAACTGAGCGCGCTCCTTCTCGTCCTCGGTCTCGACGAAGCCGCTCAGCTCGACGTGGCCCTTGACGGTGTGCACGCGGATGTTCTGCGAGCCCACCGAGCGGTCGCGCATCAGCTCGGCCTGGATCCTGGCCGTGATCACGCTGCTGTCGAGGTACTGGCCGGCGCTTTCCTGGGTCGGCGAGCCGGCGCACGCGCCTAGCGCGACGGCGAGCGCCGCGGCACCGAGCGCGGCCCGGATTGACGGACGATTCATGACCGCTTCGACAGCGGGACCGCGACAGAAAATCCCGCTCCTATAATCCGCCGGTGCCGATCCCCCCGCGCCTCGCCATCGCGGCCGCGCTCGCGGTCGTCTGCGCCGTTGCGGCCGGCCCGAGGAGCGCAAGCGCCTGGGGTCCCGAGGGCCATCGCATGATCGGCGACATCGCGCAGCGGCTTCTCACCGAGCGCGCATCGCGCCAGGTCGCCGGGCTGCTCAAGTACGACCGCCTGGCCGATCGCACGCCCTCGCGTCGCAGCACTCTCGGCGAGATCGCCAACTGGGCGGACGAGATCCGCAGCGAGGCGTGGTCGAAGAAGTACTCGCGGTGGCATTACGACGACATACCGCTGTGCGCGAGCGCGCCGCAATCGAAGATCTGCCCGCGCGGCAACTGCGCTTCCGCGCGCCTTGCGCAGCAGCTCGAGATTCTCAAGGACCGGGGAAAGCGCTGGCGCGATCGCAACGAGGCGCTGAAATGGGTGGTGCACCTCGCGGGCGATATTCATCAGCCGCTGCACGCCGCCAACAACGGGGACCGGGGCGGCAACGGCATCTCGGTCACGTTTTTCGGCGCGGACCGCGGCCGTTGGGGAGCTCTGAACCTGCACGCCGTCTGGGACGAGCAGCTGGTCGAGCGCCTGGTGGCCGAACGCGGCGGCGAGGCGGCGATCACCGCGAAGCCGATCGCGGCAAGCGACCAGGCCGCCTGGCAGCGGGGCTCGATCGGAGCCTGGATGGCCGAGTCGAACGCGCTCGCGCGCAGCGTCGCGTACGGAGGCATCCCGGGGTTCCGCTGCGGTGCCGCTGTCGCCCAGCCGTTCCCGATCGACGACGCGTATTACTCGGCCGCGGCGCCGCAGGTCGAGCGGCAGATCAGGAAGGCGGGCGTGCGCCTCGCGAAGCTGCTGAACGAAGCGCTCGACCCTCGCTAGCGCGCCGGCACCTCCGGCTTGATCGCGTCGCACTTGACCGGGCGCAGGCAGTACTCGCGCGTCGTCGTGCGCGGCCCGACGCCCGAGCTCTCGTACGGCATCGCGCACACCGAGAGCCTCTGCGCCTGCGAGCACTGCCACAGCCGGTTGATGAAGCCCAGGCCGTAGTGCGCCGAGAGATATCCCCAGTTGACGAGCCGCTCGCGCGTCACCTGGTCGAGCGCGCTGAGGCGCGTGGGGATGTTGCCCAGGTCGGCGAGGTCGTCGATCTCGATCCACGGCTCGGGGCGCGGCTCGAAATACTGGTGCGCGGGCGGCAGGCGCTGCACCCCCCAGTACGCTCCGTCGCCGCCGAAGCACAGCGCCTTGAGCCGGTAGCTCGGCTCGCCTTTTCTCTCCTTTTCGAGCCGGCGGTCCTCGCTGCGGTACAGCGCGCAGTGCGCCGCGTTGTCCTCGGTGTAGCTGATCGCGCGATCCAGCATCGCGTCGATGCGCAGCAGGTCCGGCTCGGTCGAGGTGATGCCCATCACGCGAAAGCCCTGCGAGAGCCAGTTCGTCGCCGGATCCGGGTCGAATCCGAACGTCCGCCCGCCGTCCGAGATCAGCTCGTCGAGCGCGTAGCGCGACTGGTTGATGCGCCTGCGGTTGGCCTGGTCCACGGCCACCATGCCCAGGTTGTCGCGCACGCCGCCGTCGGTCAGGTAGACCTCCTCGCGATAGCGCGCGCGGTCCTCGTCGCGGATGGTTCTTCGAGTGTGCGCGCGCGGATCGTTCGCGTGCACGAACTGGACCGGCCGGCAATCCTTCCAGTCGTCGGCGCGCGCGCTCGGCGGCCGGAGATAAAGCGGCGACAGGAACGGCGGAAAGGCGCTCGAGGCGGCCACCGCCTGCGCAAGGCGCGTCTCGCCCGGGGTCGTCCATCCCGCCGATGGCCCGCCCATCGCGTTCGATCTGAACTGCCAGAGCTCCCCGGTCTGGAGGCTGGTCGCGTTGAAGATGAACAGCGGCCCGCCGGTCTTGCCGAGGTCGGCGAGCTTCGCCCCGCCGAACAGGATCTCATCGTAGCGGTTCGCCACCACGTCCGCCGAAGATCCTCCGGGAAAGAATCCCGAGACGACCGCGGGAACGTCGATCGTCGTGTCCGCCAGGCGCTTCATCAGCGGTTCGGAGACCCTGGACTCGAAATTCGTCGCGATCCTCACCTCGAGCGGGAGCGCGCCCGAGGGGCCGGCCGCGTCGAGCGTCCGGGTCTCGAACTCGAGTTCGCCCCAGGCCTTCGCGAGCATGCCGGCGGTGATGCTGCCTCCGGAGACGCTCGAGACGACCGCCAGCTCGGCGAGCAGCCCGGCCTCGTTCAGCCGGCGCAGCGCGCCGATGTGATAGAGCATCGCGCGGTAGCCGCCGCCCGAGAGGCTCAAGGCGAAATTTCGCGCCGGGTCCGGCTTCTCGACCGGCGCCCACAGCCGATCGCGGCACCAAGCGTCGTCCGCGTATTCGCCTTCGGCGCCGAGCGCGCCGCCGGAACCGGACAGGCACGCCAACGCGATTACGAGCGCATTCCGCAAGCGCATATCCCCTCCCCCGAAGAGCGACTGCGCCGCGGATGTTATCGCTTGCCGATAGCGTTATCCCTGCGTCCTGCGCGCAGGCTGCGAGTGCGCTTTCAGGCGTTGGGCCGGACCTGGCCGTCGACGACCCTGACCCGGTCGCCCGGCCGCCACGCCGGCGGATTCGCTTCCGTGAGCACGCGGGTCGACCCGTCCTCGAAGCGGATGGTGATCTCGTAGGACTTGCTGGTCTTGACGCGCTTCTCGATCATGTCGCCCGCCACCGCGCCGCCGACCGCGCCTAGGACGGTGGCCGCGTCCCGCGTGCGGCCTTCGCCGAACTGGCGGCCGACCACCGCGCCGGCCACGCCGCCCGCGACTACGCCCGCGCCCGAGGATTCGCCCGGGCGCTCGACCTCGCGCACCGATTCCACGACGCCGCACACGGAGCAGACGGTTCGCGCCGGCACGCGGCTCGCGACCTGCGCGGGCGCCGCGCGCGGCAGGGCGGCCGCGGGCGCAGGCTTCTGGGAAGCCGGCGGCACGGCGCCCTGGCCGGGATCGCCGCTGGTCGTCGGTATCCAGCCCATCATGGCGGCGATGCCCGCGCCGGAGAGGAGAATGACCGCCGCGGCGGCGATCAGCAGCAAGGGGTGAACGGGCCTACCGGCTTGCGGATTCACAGGAGCCCCACGTTCGGGTACAGGATGATCGCGAACCAACAGGCGGTGAGAACGGCGATGAGAACTCGCAGGCGTATCGTCATGTCCACTCCCGGCAGAAGACCGGCGCAACGATAGGCAAGTGCCGCGCCGCGCGCAGCCGCGCCGCCTTGATCCTGCTGTCGGAGCGCGATGACGCGCTGTAGTGGCGCGATGACAGCGCCTAGGCCGGAAGCGGCCGGTGCTCCTTCAGATGCGCCTTGAGATCGAGCGCGATCTTGAGCCCGATGAGCAGAAGGAGCGCCCAGAGCGGCGAGCCCAGCAGCATCGCGGCGAAGCCTCCGAGCAGGATCGTGAGGTGCAGCACCACCACCCGTCCGTAGGGCTGCTGCATCAACTCGGTGAGCGCCGCGCGGCGGAATTCGCCGCGATACAGATAATTCCAGATGAACGAGAACAGGTGGCTCGCCGCGAGCGCGGCGATCGGAAGCGCCAGATCGAATTCCAGCGCCGCCTGCCAGAGCGCATCGAGCGTCCAGAGCCCGCGCACGAGCTTGTCGTACTCCCGGGTTCCGAAAAGCCCGAACACGAACACGCCGTGGATCGCCGTGAACATGCCGTAGTGGACGACGAAGAACGGCACCATGAAAAGCTTGCCGCCCCACAGCGCGAGGTCCGACGGGTCCGCGCACAGCATGCGCAGGGCGTTGAGCGCGCCGATGAGCACGTTCTCCAGCCAGAACAGAACCAGCAGCGGGAACACGGGCCATTGCCAGGCGAGTACGCCGTACAGCGGCAGCAGGTTCGCCGCGACGAGCACCCACGCCGAGGGCGAGCGCGAGGCATCGCGGATGAGATCCGCGCCGGCGCCGCGCCGCGGCAGCCGCGCGACGACCTGGTCGATGATGCGCCGGGTTTCCTCGTCGTCGCCCCCGGATGGGACCTCGGCGCGCATCCTTTCGGCGATCTCCTCCGGACCCAGATCCGGATACTTCCTGACCATCTCGCGCGCGACCAGGCGCGCGATGAGCGGCGTTAGCAGCCGCGCCAGCCACGGTGGCGCCCGGGTGATCCTCGTGTCGCGGGGGCTCAGCGGCCGATGCGCGTGTTGGCGAGCGCCAGCCGGTCGACGAGGTTGCGGGCGAGCGCGCGCGTGAGCGTGAGCTGCGCGCCGCCGCTCATCTGCGCCAGCGCCTGCGGCTCGAACTCGGCGAGCAGCAGATCGGTCGCCGACTCCACGGTCGCGTGGCGCGGCAGCGAGCCGCCCCAGATGTAGGCCATCTCGCCGAAGCACTCCCCCTGGCTGACCATGTTGAGCAGGCGTCCGCCCCTGGTCACCTTGGCCTCGCCCTGCGCGAGGAAGAAGAAGCTCCGCCCAGGGTCGTTCTCCTTCACGATCGGCTTGCCCTTCGGCACGCGCGTCCACTTCCCGGCGCGCGCCAGCTCCCAGAGCTCGGAGTCGGCGAGCGCCGAGAGCATCTCGACCTTCTTCAGCGACACGTATTTCTCGCTGTCGGGGATCGCCCCGGCCGGCAGGGCCGCCTGCCCGACCTTGGAGAGCTCAAGCGCGAGCTCGCCCCAGCTCGCGTAGCGGTGCTCGGGCTTCTTCTTCATCGCCCGCAGCACCACCGCGTCCACTTCCTTCGGCAAGCCGGCGCGCACGCTGGAAGGCGGCGCGGCGTCCTCGGTCAGGATCTTCTGCACCAGCGCCTCGAGGCTGTCCGCCGTGAAGGGACGCCGGCCGGCGAGCAGCTCGTAGAGCACCACGCCGAGCGAGTACATGTCGCTCGCGAAGGTGAGGTCCTTGCCCTCGATCTGCTCGGGCGACATGTAATAGGGCGAGCCCATCGCCGCGGTCTGCACCGCCTGGCTCTTGCGCAGGAACGCCGCGCCGAAGTCGGCGATCTTCACGTCGGTGCCGCTCGCGATCATGATGTTCGCCGGCTTGATGTCGCGGTGGACGATGCCCTCCTTGAACGCGTAGTCGAGCGCGCCGCAGCACTTGAAGCCGATCTGCAGCACGTCGGCGACCGGGAGGAGCTTGTCGGGTTCGACATGCCGCGACAGCTCGCCGCCCGTCACGAGCTCCATCGCGATGTGCCCCGAGTCTTCCTGCACCACCGCGTCCAGGATCGCCACGATGTGAGGGTGGCGGAGCTTCCCGGCAAGCGAGGCCTCGTTGAGGAACTGCGAGCGGTAAACGGTGCCGAACTCGGGGTCGCGGAACACCTCGGGCTCTATGGTCTTCAGCGCGACCTCCTTTCCGGTGAAGGTGTCCTTCGCGAGATACACCGTCCCGGTCGCGCCCTTGCCGAGCAGTTTCTGGATGTCGTACTTGCCGACCTGAAGGCTGAGGTC
>MERQ01000076.1 GCA_001770655.1 Betaproteobacteria bacterium RIFCSPLOWO2_12_FULL_68_20 | reverse complement strand
GCCCCACCTTGCCGTTCGACCAGGGCTGCGTGCCCGCCCACTCGATGAGGTCGTAGTAGTCCTCGGCCTCCTCGGGCGAGAGAAAGGTCGCCTCGCCCTGCGAGTACCAGGTCCCGCGCGTGTCGGGGTTGATGATCGCGTAGCCCCGCGGCACCCAGTAGGCAGGGTCGGGTGCCTCGAACGCGGTGTAGGGCGAGAGCGCGCCCTGATCCAGGCCGCAGTTCGGATACGCGACTGCGTACACCGTCGGCCCGTGCTTGCCGTAGGGGCCCCAGCCGATGAGCGGCGCCGCCGGCCTTTCGTCGGCGGGTCGGAATACGTCCACGTGGATGACGGCCCCGTCGCGCAGGCCGACCGCGACGTCGCGCTCGACGATCATGCCGGCCTCCACCGAGCGGCGGTACGCGGGCGGGGCGCCCTTGCGCTCCTCCGGCTTGAAGAACGGCGCGTGGAAGCGGTAGCTGAAGGCTTTCGAAATCATCGGCGCTCGCCTATTCTGTCACGCTGATCGCGGGCGGGAGGAGGGCGTTTCATGTACCAGGACCACACGGCGCTCCAGGTCGCCGGGCAGCTGCTGATCGCGTTCCTTTTCCTCGGCACCGGGGTACGCGCCGCGACGACCCAGTTCGGGCAGCACCTCGAGCGCATGATCGGCTACGGCGTGCCGCTGCCGAGGCTGGCGCTGATCGCCGGGCTCGCCATGCAATTCGCCGGCGGGCTGCTGGTCGCGCTCGACCTGTACCGCTCGCTCGGCGCGGCGATCCTGATCGCCTTCACGCTGCTCGCGAGCGCGATCTTCCACCGCTTCTGGCTGGTCGAGGACCCGCTGCGGCGCCACTTCCACATCTCGTTTCTTTTCTCGAACGGCGCGACAATCGGCGCTCTGCTGCTACTAATGTGACGAGGAGATCGATCATGGGCCAGATGATCCAGTACAAGCGTCCGGACGGAAAGGAAGTTTCGGGCTATTACGCCGAGCCGGCGGCGGGCAGCGCCGCGCCGGGCATGGTGGTGATCCAGGAGTGGTGGGGCCTCAACGACCAGATCAAGGGCGTGGCCGACCGGCTCGCCAAGGCGGGCTACCGGGCGCTGGTTCCCGACCTGTACCGCGGCAAGGCCACCGTGGACGCCAAGGAAGCCGAGCACCTGATGCAGGGGCTGAATTTCGGCGACGCCGCCGGGCAGGACGTACGCGGCGCGGTCCAGTACCTGAAGGGCAAGAGCAGGAAGGTCGGGGTCACCGGCTTTTGCATGGGCGGGGCGCTCACGGTCCTCTCGGCGGTGAACGTGCCGGAGGCGGACGCGGCGGTCATCTGGTACGGCTACCCGCCGCTCGAGTACGTGGACGCAGCCAAGGTGAAGGCGCCGGTGCTCGGGCACTTCGCGATCGACGACACGCCGTTTCCGATCGCCAACGTCGATACGCTGGAAAAGAAATTCCGCGACGCCCAGGTGAAGTTCGAATTTCACCGCTACAAGGCGAAGCACGCGTTCGCCAACGAGGAGCGCGCGGGCGCCGGGGCGCTGCCGATCGCCGAGTACGAGCCGAAGTCGGCCGAGGTCGCCTGGCAGCGCACGATGGAGTTTCTGGCGAAGAACCTGAAGTGACTACCGGAACATCAGGCTCACGCCCGGCACGAACACGAGCAGCAGCATCACCAGCGCCATCACGATCACGAACGGGAAGGCGCCGGCGAAGATTTCGTGCAGCGTGATGCGCTGGTCGTCGAGCGTGGATTTGACCACGTAGACCGCGATGCCGAAGGGCGGCGAGAGCAGCCCGATCTCGATCGCCACCACCGCCACCACGCCGAACCAGACGAGATCGCCGCCGAGCGCCTTGACGACCGGCAGGATGAAGGGCAGGGTGACCACCATGATCGAGATCGAATCGATGAAGCAGCCGAGCACGATGATCAGGGCGACGCTGATCAGCGTGAAGCCGTACAGGCCCAGGCCCGCTCCCGCGGCGAGCGCGCTCAGTTGCTGCGGCAGTCCCGACATGGCGAGCATCACCGAGAACACGCGCGCGCCGAGGATCAGGAACAGGATCGCGACCGTGACGTAGCCGGTCTCGACCATCGTCTCCCAGAGGATGCGCCAGGTGAGCTTGCGGCGCGCGAGCGTGATGACCAGCGCACCGAGCGCCCCCGCCGCGGCGGATTCGGTAGGGGTGAAGATTCCGCCGTAGATCCCGCCCAGCACGATGAAGATGAGCGCCAGGACCGGCGCGACCTTGAGCGCTGCGCTGCGCACGGTTTCGGGAGACTCCCGCTCGTCGGACGGCTTGCCGCCGACGTAGGCCGGCCACCAGGTCGCGAGCAGCACGATCATGATCGACATCGCCGTGGCCAGGATCAGGCCCGGCACGATGCCGGCGAGAAACAGGTGGCCGACTGATTCCTCGGCGAGGAAGCCGTACACGATGAACAGCAGGCTCGGCGGGATCAGCATGCCGAGCACGGATGAGCCCGCCACCACGCCCACGGAGAAGCGCGGCGTGTAGCCGTGGCGCAGCATCTCGGGCGTGGCGATCTTGGTGAACACCGCGGCCGAAGCGATGGACGAGCCGGTCACCGCGGCGAACATGGCGTTCGCCGCCACGGTCGCAATGCCCAGCCCGCCCTTCACCCGCCGCAGCAGCCAGCGCGCGACGGTGAAGGTGTCCTTGCCGATATCGGAGACGCTGACCAGGAGCCCCATCAGAACGTACAGCGGCACGACGCCGAAGAAATAGTTGTTGAGGTACTCGGTCGAGCTCTGCGACAGAGTGCGCATGCCGAGCGACGGGTCGCTGCGGATCAGCCAGATGCCGGCGAGGCCGGTGACGATCATCACCAGGCCGATCGGCAGCCCGGTGAGCAGCAGGAACACCATGCACACCACGCCGAACACGCCGACCTGGAGATTGCTCAGGCCGAGAGCCGGCACCGCGGCCGCCGCGGCGAGCAGGGCCGCCGCGACCGCGATCGGCGGCCATCCGGAGCGCTCGCCCGGGGCCGGGCGCAGCCAGGCGGCCGCAGCGCGCTGCAGCGAGCCGACGCATCGAATCGCGAACTCGATGGCGGTGACCGCGGCGCCGCCTACGATGACGGCGATGAACGGCCAGATGCGGAAGGTGAACACGCCGGGCGTGCCGGTGATCTCGTCGGTCGTCCAGGCGTGCTCGAGCTTGGGCCAGGTGCCCCAGACGATGACGCCGAACACCGCCGCCCCGAGCAGGTTGAACAACGTGCTGAACGAGTGGGCCGCCGCCGGCCGCGTCGCCTCCATCGGCTCGATCAGCAGCTCGACCCGGGTGAACCTGCCGGCGTGCAGGGTGCTCGCCATCTGCAGGAACACCGCGGTGACGATCGAATAGCCGACCAGCTCGGCGGTGCCCTGGATGGGCGAGTTGAAGAGATAGCGACCGGCGACGTCGCCGCAGATCAGGAACATCAGGGCGAAGATCCACAGCGTACCGACGCTGTTCATCCCGAGCTCGAGCGCGGCGAGGCCGCGCGCGGCGCGCGCGAAGAGCCCCGCCGCCGGCGCGCCGACCGGCACCGCGCCGGGGGTGGTCATGTCGACCGGGAAGGGCTCAGAGCCCCTTGTCCCAGTCGCGCAGCGGCTTGGCGCCGCGCTTGCGCGCTTCCTCCATGAAGATTTTCAGCACCTGGCGCCCGGGCTCGCCGTTGCGCTTGGCCCAGTCGCCCGCCACGTCGGGAATGGCGTTCGCCCACTTGACGCGCTCGGCTTGCGGCAGCTCGGAGATCTTGACGTTGGGCATCTTGGAAAGGGCGGCCCAGGAGCCGGCTTCGCGCTGCGCCACCAGCTCGGCGACGCGCAGCGCGTACTCGCGGCCGAGCATCCTGAACAGCACCTTCATGTGCGGCGGCAGCGCATCGAAGGTCTTCTTGTTCATCGCCAGCGCGCCCGAGAACACCGCGCCCAGATCGACCTTGGTGATGTACGGCGCGACCTCGTGCAGCTTGAACGGAATGACGCCGGTAATCAGGATCACCGCGCCGTCGGCCACCCCGGTCTGCAGCATGTTGTAGAACACCGGCAGCCCCGCGTCCACCGAGGTCGCGCCGGTGCCCTGCACGCGGCTCGCGATGGCGCCTGCGCCGATCAGCTTCTTGCCCTTCAGGTCCTCGAGCCTGGTGACCGGGAACTTGGTGACCAGGTGATAGGTGTCCGCGACCTGCGCGCCGAGGTACACGGTGTTGTGCTTGGTCCACTCCGCGGCGAACGCCGGGACTCTGTCCATCAAGGAGTCCTGCACGTCCATCAGCGCGCGGAAGTCGCCGGTGACGAACGGCGAGTAGTAGGCGACGTTCTGCAGCGGCTGCTTCGCCGGCTCCCACAGCGAGCCGACCCAGCCGATGTCGGCCAGGCCGTCGCCGACGCCTTCCAGCGTGTTGTTGAAGTCGTACAGCGCCCCGGCGTAGGCCTCGGTCCAGCGGATCGTGTCGGGAATGCCCAGGTCCTTGAGCACCTTGTTTGATATCGGCACCACCAGGTCCCTGAGCGGTATGGTCCACGGCAGCACCGGCGGGTGGCTCGAGCCGATGGTCATCTTGTATTCCGCCGCCGCCGCCGGCAGCGCCAGCGCGGCAAGGATCGCGGTCGCGACTACGGATCTGGTCTTCATGTTTCCCTCCTCCTCAGGCGTTAACGGTTCTCCACCAGCGAATAGCGCTCGTCCGCGGCGAGGCACGCGGCCTCGGGAAGCCCGAGCTCGCGGCGCACGAGGTTCGTGCCCTGCACGATCGACACCATCTTGTGGAACGCGTGGCGCCGGCTCATGCCCTCGCGGCCCATGCCGCAGTCCGAGCCGATCACCAGCCGCTCCTGCGGGATGTGCTTGAGCGCCTTGCGCACGAGATCGGCGACCTGCTGCGGCGTCTCGACCTGCAGGATATGGTGGTCCACCACGCCGATGCAGACTTTCTTTTCCTTGATGCCGCGGCCGATGGCTTCGAGGTCCATGCCGCCCGAGCTGCAAGTCTCGAAGGTGAGCACGTCGGCATCGACCCGGCTGAGCGGCTCGATCGCCGGCGCGTAGCTCGGCTGCGTGCTGAACAGGCGCTGCGCGCCGGGATTGCCCCAGCAGGTGTGGCACCAGATCTCGGCCTTGCCTCTCAGCCCGCGCACGGTGTTGTTGAACACCTCGACCATGAACCCCGGGTTGAGGACGTCGTCCACCAGCCCCTTGGCGGCGAGCAGGTGGATCTGCGGCTCTTCCATCTGGATCACCCGGCAGCCGGCCGCGACGAGGTCGGTGAGCTCGGCGTTCAGCGCCTCGGCGACCGCGAGGATCGCCTCGCGAAGATCCTTGTAGTGCAGGTCGCGCACCGCCATCGCGATCAGCTCCGCGGTGATGGTGCCGAACTTCACCGGCCGCGGGGTGAGCCGCTGCGCCGCCTTCCAGATCGAGGTGTATTGCAGCGTGCCGCGCCCGACCGGCCCCACCAGATCCGGCATGACGCGCGCCTCCAGGATGTCGTGCAGGATGTGGCCGCGCGGATGCACCACGCCCGCGCGGCCCCCTTCCTTGCGGTAGGCGTACGCCCCGGCGAAGCCGTCCATCCTCAACGGAGCGTAGGAAAACCAGTTGTGCCCGCCGACGTCGGCGTCGAAGCGGCAATCGCCGTCGGTGACGATGTCCAGGCCGGCGACTTCCTGGTCGCGCAGGAAGGTCGAGCAGGCGTCCAGGTACTGCTCGCGATAGGTCCGATCGACCATCGCCTCGCGGAAATTGCGCCGGCCGAGGTTCTCCGTGTACCAGCCGGGACGCGGCAGCGAGCCGATGATGGTGGTGGGGAGAACGACCCCCGCCGTCGCCGTGTACATCGAGTTCCTCCTCCTTGGGCGATGCTACATCACCGCGCTGTCGATGCGCCTCTGCCCCGCCTCGGAGAATACTAGGGAATCCGTCCCAACAAGCGCCGGGCGGCCCTTGGCGAGGCCGCGGTACTGCTCGCCCTTGGAGACCGGCGCCGCTTCGGCAACCACGCTCCAGCGCTCGCCGCCGTCCGCGCTCTCGTAGATCTGGCCGTCGGTGTCGGCGGCATAGACCGCGAAGCCGCCGTCCCACGCGTCGAGCGCGAGACCGCCGTAATTTGCGCGCTGCCCGTCGGGAAGGCCGCCGAGCAGTCGCTGCCACGTCTTCCCGCCGTCGCGGCTGCGCGCGACCTTGGCGCGCGAGCGGCCGATGCGGTACCAGTTCGGCGGCCAGCCCTCGCCGCCGGCGACGAACAGCAGGTCCGGGTCGTCCGGGTGGGCCACCAGCGGGATCGGATAGTCGATTCCGGGAAGCTTCCCACTGCCGCGCCAGCTGTCGCCGCCGTCCTCGCTCGCGATCATTCCCCAGCCGGTCGCGGCGATGATCCGCTGCGGGCGCTTCGGATGCAGCGCGAGGCGATGGATATCCACTTCGCTCGCATCGGGATTCACCGGCAGCTCGACGAACGTGGCGCCGGCGTCGTCGGAGCGCAGCAGCGCGCCGACCTCGATGCCGACGTACAGCGATTTTCCGTGCACGGCGACATCGAGCACGTGAGCTTGATGCGGCGGCGGCGGAAACGACCAGCGCGGCGCGCTCGGCACCCTGGTGAGGGCGGCGAGCTCGGTCCAGCTCGCGCCGCCGTCGTCGCTCACGAAGAGATGCGCGGGAAGCGTTCCGGCGAATAGCCGCTCCCGGCCCCCGAGGCGCTCGGCCTTGACCACCCAGACGTCGAAATGCGTGAGGCCGGAATTGACGAGGCGCCAGCTTGTCCCGCCGTCGTCGCTCTTGGCGACCCCGAGGCCGTGCGTCCCCGCGATCAGCGCACCGTCCTTGAGCCGCGTGAGGGCGCTCACGAAGCTGCCTTCCAGCGCGCGGTGGCGCAGCGACCACTGCTTCGCGCCGGAGCGCTCGAAAACGAACACGCCCTCGGTGGTGCCGACGACGAGCGTCGAGCCGGGCCGCTCGCCTCGCTGAACGCTGGTGCCGCCCGGCGACAGCAGGATCATCCGCTCGAGTATACCGACGAATGCGGGAGGGGCTGCCGCGCAGGCCGGGGCGCTAGGCCCGCGGCGTGAACTGCCCCAGAAGGCGCCGCCACAGCCGGTCGAGCCATCGGTGGATCCGCCCGACGCGGTCTCGCACCGGAAAAGGACCACCGCGAAATTGCGCCGGAGCGTTTCCCGACGAAACGGCACCGAAGCGTTTCTCAAGACTGTCGGCGAACTGGGCGGCTCGCTCGGTCGCTCTGCGCTCGAACAAGCGATCGACGATCGGTTTGAGCTGCCCCTCGCCTTTTACGTCGAACAGAGCGAGCAGCTCGGTCCCTGACGTGGTTCCCTGCAATGTGACATCGATCGCCATGGTCAAATGCTCGGCCCTTGCGGTGGCATGAAGCCTGTGCGGCGGCTCCTCTGAGTCGATGCGCGCCGTCAGAGTCAGAATCAAGGGCACGACACCGACTTTTTCCTTCACCGTCAACTCGGCGGTCCTGTCGTCCACCAGGCTGATGCGCTCCACTCCGGGAATACAGGTGCACAAGGACTGAAAGTCGCGAATGAATCTCCACAATTCGTCGGGCGGGGCGTTCACAGCGAACCTCGCCTCGCGTTGAGGCATCAGTCCCACCACTTCTTGAGCTTGAAATCCTCCACGATCACGGCGGCAGCGTTATGCCCCGCCCCCGCATGCACCCCTCCGCCCGGATGACAGTAGCCGCCGCACATGTAAAGGCCTTCAACAGGCGTTCTGTAGCCGGACCAGCCGGCGAAGGGTCTGAAATATCCCATCTGGTCGGGAGTCATGTCTCCCACGACATCGACTCCATTCACGAAGTTGTCGTTATGCCGCTCCGTATCGGTCGGATCCTGAATCGCCATGGCCAGGATCTTGTCCCTCGACATGTTCGGAGCGTAGGACCTCCAGAGGTCGAGGAGGTGCGCGGCATATTCCTCTCTCAGTTTCTTCCATCCACCGGGTCCCTCGGGCTCTACCCCGTACGGTGCGTACTGCCAGACGACCGCCGTGTGCTTGCCTGCGGGAGCCTGGGAGGGATCGAACAGCGTGGGCAGGGTGATCTGCAGCATCTCCTTCCGGGGAGGCCTGCCCATGGCGATTTCCTGGTAGGCGCGAACCTGCTCCTCTACGCTTCCCCCGAACATTTCCTGGCTGAACGCGACGTTCACCGGCGGGTTGTGCGCGGCGGCCCGGTACTGCGGCGGCTCCGAAAGCGCCAGGTGCAGGACGAAGAGCGAGCGCCCGCGCGAATGATAGTTCCTGACTCGAGCGGCAAAGGAGGGCGGCAGGAGCTCTTCTCCAACCATCCCCAGGAAGCTCTTCTTCGGTTCGACGTTGGTGACCACGGCCTTCGCGGCTTCGGCTCGTGTCCCATCCTTCAGTTCTATCCCTGTGGCCCTGTTGCCGCGCAAGAGGATTCGCTTCACCTCCATCTCGGTCTGAACGACGCCTCCGTGCGCTTCCACGACGCTTCTCAGCCCCTGCGCCAGTTGTTGGGAGCCTCCCACACAGATGGGAGCCTCGGCTTTGAGGATGCGGAAGAGGCAGATCCATCCCTGTCCGAATTGATCGGGGGCGAATCCCAGCACGGTCAGCCTCGAGAGGAAGTGAACTTTCACCTCCTCGGCTTCGAACAGCTCGTCGAGCAGTTGCACCGGCGTGCTCGCCTGCCACTGGAGAAGCGTCCTGCCTTCCTCGGATTTCTCCAATTCGGCGCTCTGCAGCGAAGGAGGCAGCGGCGGCGAATACATCAACGGGAGGTAGGTCGATTCGATGAATTCGCCGTAGTCTTCAACCAGCTTCGTGAAGGTTCGGGCATCCCTGGCCGAGAACTTGCCCAGCTCGGCGGCCATTCTCTCCGGCTCCCGGTACATCACGATGCTCTTGTGGTCGGGGAAGATGGTGCCGCGGAGGTGCTCCGGGTAAACGTACCTCACGCCATGACGCTCGAGCTCCAGGTCGCGGTAGACCGGGCTGGTGGGGATGTGGGTGTGAACGACGGAGCAAATATTATGTTTGAATCCCGGCAGCGTTGCTTCCGCGGTGTGGCACCCGCCGCCCACGCGCATGCTGCGCTCCAGAACCAGAACCTTGGCGCCCGCCTTCGCAAGGTACGCCGCGCAGGCGAGGCCATTGTGGCCGGCGCCGATGATGATGAAATCGTGGGACAACGCGTAGCTACTTCGCCAGCACCCGCATCGCCCGCTCCAGCCCCTCGAGCGTGGTCGGGTACATCCGCCCGTTCATCAGCTCCTTCATCACCTGGATAGACTGGCGGTAGGGCCAGATCTCCTCGGGCTCGGGGTTCAGCCACACGCATTTCGAGTACACGTCGGTCACGCGCTTCAGCCACACCGCGCCGGGCTCGTCGTTGAAGTACTCGATCGAGCCGCCGGGCTGCAGGATCTCGTAGGGGCTCATGGTCGCGTCGCCGACGAAGATCACCTTGTAGTCGTGCCCGTACTTGTGCAGCAGGTCCCAGGTGCGCGTGCGCTCGGCGTGCCGGCGCCGGTTGTCCTTCCACACGAAGTCGTACAGGCAGTTGTGGAAATAGAAGAATTCCAGGTGCTTGAACTCGGTCTTGGCCGCCGAGAACAGCTCCTCGGCGAGCTTGATGTGGTCGTCCATGGTGCCGCCGATGTCCATGAACATCAGCACCTTGATGGTATTGCGGCGCTCGGGCCGCATGTGGATGTCGAGGTAGGCCTTGCGCGCCGTGGAGTCGATGGTGGTGTCGAGGTCGAACTCCTCGGGCGCGCCCTCGCGCGCGAACCTGCGCAGCCTGCGCAGCGCCACCTTGATGTTGCGCGTGCCGAGCTCGACCGAGTCGTCCAGGTTGCGGTACTCGCGTTGGTCCCAGACCTTCACCGCGCTGCGATTGCGCGAGCGGTCCTGCCCGATGCGAATGCCCTCGGGGTTGTAGCCGTAGGCGCCGAACGGCGAGGTGCCGCCGGTGCCGATCCACTTCGAGCCGCCCTGGTGGCGCCCTTTCTGCTCCTCCAGCCGTTTTTTCAGCGTCTCCATCAGCTTCTCCCAGCCGCCGAGCGCCTCGATCTGTTTTTTTTCCTCCTCGGTCAGATTCAACTCGACCTGCTTGAGCAGCCATTCGAGCGGGATCTTCGCCTCGATGCCGGGAATCGTCTCGACGCCCTGCCAGAACTCGGCAAACGCACGGTCGAACTTGTCGTAGTTCGCCTCGTCCTTCACCAGCGCGGCGCGGGAGAGGTAGTAGAAATCGTCCACCGACGGCCCGATCACGCCCTTGTCCATCGCCTCGAGGAGCGTCAGGTACTCCTTGATGGAGACCGGCAGCTTGTGGCTTTTCAGCTTGAGGAAGAAGTCGATCAGCACCGGATGCCTCGATCGCTCAACATACCGTCATCTCCGCGGCAGGGCAACCGCAGTACAATGCGCGGCCTTTCATGCCGCGCGCACTACGCAACCTCGCCATCATCGCCCACGTCGACCACGGCAAGACCACGCTGGTCGACAAGCTGCTGCAGCAGTCGGGCACCTTCGCCGCCCACCAGCAGGTGCAGGAGCGCGTGATGGACTCGAACGACCTCGAGCGCGAGCGCGGCATCACCATCCTCGCCAAGAACTGCGCGGTGCGCTACCGGGACACCCACATCAACATCGTGGACACGCCCGGGCATGCCGATTTCGGCGGAGAGGTCGAACGCGTGCTGTCGATGGTGGACGGGGTGCTGCTGCTGGTCGATGCCGTCGAAGGCCCGATGCCGCAGACGCGCTTCGTGACCCGCAAGGCGCTCGCCCAGGGCCTCAAGCCGATCGTCATCGTGAACAAGATCGACCGGCCGGGGGCGCGGGCGCAATGGGTCGTCAACCAGACCTTCGAGCTGTTCGACAAGCTGGGCGCGAGCGAGCAGCAGCTCGACTTTCCCGTGGTCTACGCGTCCGCGCTGCAGGGCTGGGCGACGCTGGACCCCGCCTTCGATCCCGCGCGGCCCGGCCCCGACATGCGCCCGCTGTTCGAGGCGATCCTGGCGCACATCCCGGTGCGCGCCGCCGATCCCGACGGCCCGCTGCAGCTGCAGATCTGCTCGCTCGACTATTCCAGCTACGTCGGGCGCATCGGCATCGGCCGGGTGCAGCGCGGCCGCATCCGCAGCGGCCAGCCGGTGGCGCTGATGCGCGGTCCGGGCGCGATCCCGGTTCCCGGAAAAGTGAACCAGGTGCTGGCCTTCGAAGGCCTCGAGCGCCAGGTGGTCGCCGAGGCGCAGGCCGGCGACATCGTGCTGGTGAACGGCGTGGAGGACATCGGCATCGGCGTCACCCTGTGCGACCCGGATCACCCCGAGGCGCTGGCGCTGCTGCAGGTCGACGAGCCCACGCTGACCATGAATTTCCAGGTCAACAGCTCGCCGCTCGCCGGGCGCGAGGGCAGGTACGTCACCAGCCGGCAGATCCGGGAGCGGCTCGAGCGCGAGTGCATGAGCAACGTGGCGCTGCGCGTGGAGGACACGGCGGACGCCGACGTGTTCCTGGTCTCGGGACGCGGCGAGCTGCACCTCACGATCCTGCTGGAGAACATGCGCCGCGAAGGCTACGAGCTGGCGGTGTCGCGCCCGCGCGTGGTGCTGCGGGAGATCGGCGGCGCGCGCTGCGAGCCCTACGAGATGCTGAGCGTCGACGTCGAGGAGCAGCACCAGGGCGCGGTGATGGAGGAGCTCGGCCGCAGGCGCGGCGAGCTGAGCGAGATGCATCCGGACGGGCAGGGGCGGGTGCGCCTCGAATACCGCATCCCGGCGCGCGGGCTGATCGGCGTGCAGGGCGAATTCATGACGCTGACGCGCGGCACCGGGATCATGAGCCACGTGTTCGACGACTACGCGCCGCTCGCCGGGGAGATCGCCGAGCGCAGGAACGGCGTGCTGGTGTCGCAGGACGACGGCAGGGCGGTGGCCTACGCGCTGTGGAAGCTGCAGGAGCGCGGCCGCATGTTCGTCACCCCCGGCGACCCGGTGTACGAGGGCATGATCGTCGGCATCCACAGCCGCGACAACGACCTGGCGGTGAACCCGATCCGCGAGAAGAAGCTCACCAACATCCGCGCCGCGGGCAAGGACGAGCACATCGACCTCACGCCGCCGATCGCGCTGACGCTCGAGTCGGCGGTCGAGTTCATCGCCGACGACGAGCTGGTGGAGATCACGCCGCGCTCGATCCGGCTGCGCAAGCGGCACCTGAAGGAGAACGAGCGGCGCCGCGCCGAGCGCGACGCCGCGTAAGCGGAAAGCTACGCGCCCTTGGCGCGCGTCATGAACACCAGCCGCTCGAACAGGTGCACGTCCTGCTCGTTCTTGAGCAGCGCACCGTGCAGCGGCGGGATGATGGTCTTGCGGTCCTTCGAGCGCAGAGCGTCGGGCGGGATGTCCTCGGCGAGCAGCAGCTTCAGCCAGTCGAGCAGCTCGGAGGTCGAAGGCTTCTTCTTCAGCCCCGGCACCTCGCGCACCTCGAAGAACACTTCCATCGCCTCGCGCAGCAGCGACTTCTTCAGCGCCGGGAAGTGCACACCGACGATTCTCTCCATCGTTTCCTTGTCGGGGAAGCGGATGTAGTGGAAGAAGCAGCGCCGCAGGAAGGCGTCGGGCAGCTCCTTTTCGTTGTTCGAGGTGATGAACACGATCGGCCGGTGCCTGGCCTTCACCAGCTCCTTCGTCTCGTAGACGTAGAACTCCATGCGGTCCAGTTCCCTCAGCAGGTCGTTGGGAAACTCGATGTCCGCCTTGTCGATCTCGTCGATCAGCAGCACCGTGGGCGTGTCGGCGGTGAACGCCTGCCACAGCATGCCGCGCACGATGTAGTTGTGGATGTCGTGCACGCGCTCGTCGCCGAGCTGCGAGTCGCGCAGGCGCGATACCGCGTCGTACTCGTACAGGCCCTGCTGCGCCTTGGTGGTGGACTTGATGTGCCACTCGAGGAGCGGCACTCCGAGGGCTTGCGCCACCTCGATCGCGAGCATGGTCTTGCCGGTGCCCGGCTCGCCCTTCACCAGCAGCGGCCGCTGCAGCGCGATCGCGGCGTTGACCGCGAGCGTCAGGTCGTCGGTGGAGACGTAGGTGGGCGAGCCGTTGAAGCGCATGCCGGGTTCCCGATCGGACAAAACCGCATTCTAGCTTGAGGGGGCAAGGAGGTTCCGGTCCCAGCTGCGCAGCCAGCGCTAGCCTGCGCCTCTGTTCCTGAGGCAATCCAGATAGGCGCTCGCGTCCGGCGCCGCGCCTTCGCGCTGCGCCCGCCACACCGTCTCCGCCAGGCATTCGATCGCCTGGTGCAACGCGTCGTGCCGGTCGCCGCGGCGCTCGGCGAGCGCGCGCAACAGGGCGGCAATGCCGGGCGGCTGGTCGATCGAAAGCTGCTCCTCCAGCGCCACGTGCAGGCTCATGTGCAGAAACGGGTTGGTCTCGCCCAGCTCGGGAAAGTACTCGCGATCGCGATAGCGCTCGGGCTCGCCGAGCACGGCGTGGTACTCCGGATGGAGCAGGATCACGTCGAGCGCGAGCGCTTCCATCCCGGCCAGGGGCTCGCCGGCCCGGTACTTGCGCCAGGCCTCGAAGAACAGCCCGCGCGCCTGCTCACGCGTCGGCTGGAACACCCTTCGTCTTCCCCCTGAACTCGCACAGGTCGCGGATCAGGCACTGCGGGCACTTCGGCTTGCGCGCAGTACACACGTAGCGCCCGTGCAGGATCAGCCAGTGGTGCGCGTCCTTCAGAAACTCGGGCGGCGTGAATTTCAGCAGCCGGTCCTCGACTTCGCGCGGGTCCTTGCCCGGCGCGAGCCCGGAGCGGTTGGCGACGCGAAAGATGTGCGTATCCACGGCCACCGTCGGTTGCCCGAACGCAGTGTTGAGCACCACGTTCGCGGTCTTGCGCCCGACCCCCGGCAGCGCTTCGAGCGCCTCGCGCGCGGCCGGCACCTCGCCGCCGTGCTGGTCGACGAGGATCTTCGACAGCGCGATCACGTTCTTCGCCTTGTTGCGGTACAGGCCGATCGTGCGGATGTGTTGCTCGAGGCGCTCGACGCCGAGGTCGAGCATCGTCTGAGCGGTGCTCGCGATGGAAAAGAGCTTCGCCGTCGCCGCGTTCACCGACTTGTCGGTCGCCTGCGCGGAGAGCACCACCGCGACCAGCAGCTCGTAGGGCGTGCGGTAGACGAGCTCCGTGGTCGGGCTCGGATTGGCTGCGCCCAGCCGCTCGAAGATCGCGCGGCGCTTCGCGGGATTCATCGGCCGCGCTTGCGCTCGAGCGCCGCCGCGAGCACCGCCCGCCGCTCGGCTCGTTGCCGCGCCCGCGGCGGACCAGCGTTCGGCGGCCGGAGCCATGTCGATGCAGTCGACCGGGCAGGGAGGCAGGCACAGGCCGCAGCCGATGCACCAGGGCTCGACCACGGTGTGCATGAGCCCGCTCGCGCCGACGATGGCGTCCACCGGGCAGGCCTCGATGCACAGCGTGCAGCCGATGCAGCGCGGCTCGTCGATCAGCGCGACGGCGTCACGCTTCATGGCCGGGAACTGCCGACGCGCATTCGGCGATCAGGCCGGGACCGCGGTAGACCAGCCCGGTGTAGAGCTGCACCAGCGAGGCTCCGGCCAGATATTTTTCTCGCGCGTCGGCACCCGACATGATGCCGCCGGCGCCGATCAGGGCGACTTCACCCTTCAGCCGCGAGGCGAACGAGGCGAGGGTGCGGGTCGCGAGCGCGCGGATCGGCGACCCGGACAGCCCGCCGGCTTCTGCCGCGTGCGGCTCGCCCGCGACGCCTTCGCGCCCGATCGAGGTGTTGGTCGCGATCACCGCGTCGATGCGGTGGCGACGCACCGCGTCGGCAATGCCCTGGATTTGCGCGTCGTCCAGGTCCGGCGCGACTTTCAGCGCCAACGGCACGCGCCTGCCGTGGCGGTCGGCGAGCCGCTCGCGCAGGGCGGCGAGCCGTGACAGCAAGTGGTTGAGATTGCGTTCCTGCTGCAGGTCTCTCAGGTCCGGCGTATTCGGCGAGGAGACATTCACGGTGACATAGCGCGCGCGCGCGTAAACGCGCTCCAGGCAGGTCGCGTAATCCTCGTCCGAGCGCTCGGCCGGCGTATCGAAATTCCTTCCGATGTTGACGCCGAGGATCCCGCGCCAACTGACGCAGCCGAGGTTCGCGACCAGCTGCTCCACGCCGACGTTGTTGAAGCCGAGGCGGTTGATGAGCGCGCTCGACCGGGGCAGCCGGAACAGGCGCGGCTTCGGGTTGCCGGCCTGCGGGCGCGGCGTCACCGTGCCCACCTCGATGAAGCCGAAGCCGAGCTTGGCGAGCGCATCGATGTGCTCGCCATTCTTGTCCAGGCCTGCTGCGAGGCCGACCGGATTGGGGAATTCCAGGCCCATGGCGCGCACCGGGACCGCGGGCACCCGCGGCGCCACCAGCCCGTACAGCCCGGCAAGCCGCAGCGTCAGGCGATGCGCGGTTTCGGGCTCTAGGGCGAAAAGGAGCGGACGCGCGGCCGCATACAGCATCTATTCGATCTCGCGGGGGCCGAGCCGCCTCCAGGCGCCGCCGGCGAATCCCTCGATCGGCTCGAACCTCGACTTGTAGGCCATCTTCGCCGACTCCTTGATCCAGTAGCCGAGGTAGAGATACGACAGGCCGAGCGCGCGGCACGCGTCGATCTGCCACAGCACGTTGTAGGTGCCGAAGCTCGCGATGCGGCGCTCGGGCTCGAAGAAGGTGTAGACCGAGGACAGCCCGTCGGGCAGGTAGTCCACGATCGAGACCATGACGAGCTGGCCCGCGTCGCGGAACTCGACGAGCCGCGTGTCCACGCGGCTTTGCAGCAGGAAGTGCGAATACTGGTCGCGGCTGTCGTTGTCCATGCCGCCGCCGGAATGGCGCCTGGACTGGTAGCGCAGGTAAAGCGCGTAATGCTCGAGCCGGAACTTGAGCGGCTGCGCGTGCGCGGTGAGCCCCGCGTGCTGCTTCCAGGCGCGGCGCTGCGAGCGGCTCGCCACGAACTCGGCTACCGGGATGCGCACCGGGACGCAGGCGCGGCAGCTGTCGCAATGCGGCCGGTAAGTGAAGATGCCGCTGCGCCGGAAGCCCGCCTCGACGAGCTCGCCGTACAGCCCGGTGTTGATCAGGTGGCTCGGAGTGGCGACCTGCGAGCGCGCCATGCGATCGGGCAGGTAGCTGCACGGGTAGGGCGCGGTGACGTAGAACTGCAGGACCGCATGCGGCAGGTCGTTCAGTTTCGACATGCGTGAACCCTGTCAATCCTCCGGGTTGCGGCGCCACGCGCCGGGCGGCTCGTCGTAGTTTACCAATGCCGCCAGCTCGCGCAAGAACGCGCGGCGGGGAACCTCGCGGGCGCCGAGCGAGGCGAGCAGCGGCGTCTTCATCTGGCAATCGACGAGCGGGAAGCCGCGAGCGCGCAGCTCCTCGACCAGCGCGACCAGCGCCACCTTGGAGGCGTCGGTGGCGCGCGAGAACATCGACTCGCCGTAGAACATGCGGCCGATCGCGACGCCGTAGAGCCCGCCCACCAGCGCGCCCGCGCGCCAGCACTCGAAGCAGTGCGCGTGCCCCGCGCGGTGCAGCGCCAGGTAGGCCCTGCACATCTGCGCGTTCAGCCAGGTTCCGGCCTCGCCCTTGCGCGGGGCGGCGCAGCCTTCCAGGACCCCGGGAAAGTCCGAATCGACGCGGATCTCGTAGCCCTTGTTGCGCACGCTCTTGGCGAGCGAGCGCGGCATCCTGAGCTCGTCGCAATAGAGCACCATGCGCGGATCGGGAGACCACCACAGAATCGGCTCCTCGCCCGAGTACCACGTAAAGATCCCGCGGCGGTAGGCCTCGAGCAGACGCCGCGGCGAGAGGTCCGCTCCGGCGGCGAGCATGCCGTTCGGGTTCCTCAGCGCACGCTCGAGGGGAGGAAACGCATCCCCCCGCTCCAGCCAGGGAATCACCTCAGCACTTTACCTGCTGGCGGCAGTAGTTCTCGAGCGTGTGCACGACGCAGGCGCCGTCGGTCGCCTGGCGCGCGGCGGCGCCGTACTCCAGCGCCAGGCGGAACTCGTACTTCGCGAAGAATTCGTCGAACATCTCCCCGCCGAGCGTCCCCACCGCGTACAGCTCGTCGGCTGCGGCCTCGTGCTCGAGCAGGATCGCGGCGAGCGGCTGTGGCGCCGGCCCCGCGACCACGCGCGCGCCCGCGGCCGGCTCGTACTGGCTGTGCTCCGCGCAGCAGTGGATGACCCTGCCGATGCGGTTGCTCGCGCTCCTCTCCTTGCGGTAACTGATGAAGCTGATCTCGCGCGTCGGATAGGCCAGGCGATGCGCGCAGATCGCCGAGTAGGCGACGATCGAGCGGCCCGGCCCGACGCCGCCGCTCCATTCGTAAGCCCGCTTGTCGGCGGTGCGCAGCGTCGCCGCGGCCTGCGCCGGCCGGCCCAGGTTGAGAAGGAAGCAGGGGGTCGAGGCGTAGGGGTAGAGAAACACCAGGTTGCGCTCGACCGGCACTTCGCTCGCCCGGATCGGCGCGCCTTCCGGGTCGATCAGCCTGGCGCGGGAGTAGAAGCGCGCGCGCGCATCGGCGGCGAGCGCCGGGGCGCCGCCGACCGCGGTGGTGGCGGCGCAGAACTTGATGAACTCCCGGCGCTGCACGGCCGGATCTTACAGGTTGTAGCCCTTCTCGTTGTGCAGCACCGTGTCGAGTCCCTCGGTCTCGTCTTCCGGGGCGACGCGCATGCCCACCGTTGCGTCGCAGATCTTGAGCACGACGTACGTGATCACCCCGGACCAGAGCGCGACCGCGGCGACTCCGGCCAGCTGCACCAGCACCTGTGCGCCCATCGCGGTTCCCTCGGGATAGCCCGCGCCGCCGAAATACGACGCTGCGAACACGCCGGTGAGGATGGTGCCCAGTGCGCCGCCGACCCCGTGCACCGGGTGCACGTCGAGCGAATCGTCCACGTGCATCACGCGCTTCATGAAGTTGGTGGCGAAGAAGCACGCGACGCCGGCGGCGGCGCCGATCAGGAGAGCGCCGAGCGGCCCGACGAAGCCCGAGGCCGGCGTGATCGTGCCCAGCCCCGCCACCATGCCGGTCACGATTCCGAGCACCGAGGGCTTGCCGTAGCGCACCCACTCGCAGAACATCCAGGCTAGCGACGCCGTCGCCGCGCCGATCTGCGTCACCAGCATCGCCATTCCGGCCGAGCCGTCGGCCGCGAGCGCGCTGCCCGCATTGAACCCGAACCAGCCCACCCACAGCATGCAGGCGCCGGTCACGGCCATGGTCATGTTGTGCGGCGGCATCGGCGTTTCGGGAAAGCCGCGGCGCCGGCCGAGCACCAGCGCGGCGACCAGCGACGCCATGCCCGCGTTCAGGTGCACCACGGTGCCGCCCGCGAAATCCATGAGGCCCATTTTCTGCAGCCAGCCATCGCCCCACACCCAGTGCGCGATCGGCGCGTAGACGAACAGCAGCCACAGCAGGCTGAACAGGAGCATGCCGGAGAACTTCACGCGCTCGGCGTAGGCGCCCAGGACGAGCGCGGGAGTGATGATGGCAAAGGTCAGCTGGAACATCGAGAACACGCTCTCGGGGATGCTGCCCTTCACCGTCTTCACCTCGATGCCGGAAAGGAACGACTTCCCGAGCCCGCCCCACCACGCGTTGGAGGCGCCGCCGTCCCCGAACGCGACGCTGTAGGCGACCACGACCCACGCCAGCGTGACGACGCAGGCGATGGCGAAGCACTGCATGAGCACGGACAGCACGTTCTTCGTGCGCACCAGCCCCGCGTAGAACAGCGCCAGCCCGGGGAGCGTCATGAACAGCACCAGCGCCGATGCCGTGATCATCCACGCCGTGTTCCCCGCGTCGAGCTTGGGCGGCTCGGCTGCGAGCGCGAGCGGGGCGTGGAGCAGCAGCAGGAAAAGCAGGAACCTTTTGAATTCGCGGCTCGTCATGGGCAGGTCTCCTCGTGCCTGGATTCGTCTTGTCGGCGGCCGCACCGCTTTCGGGCCCGCGGGCCCCGCGCCGCCCCATCCATGTGCGTCGGCGCGCCAATCTACTATGCGGAAAGGCAAAACACAAAAACACAGATTGCCGCGCTGCGGTGCCGGCAAGGCCGCAGCCGCCCGTTACCGGGGCGCGATATCCTCGGCGTGGAAGCTGAACGCGCCGCGCTTGCGGTCGGCGAACCAGTGCCTGAGCGTCAGGCCCACGGTGCGGAAGGCGATGTCCTTCCACGGCAGCTTCGCCTCGTCGAACAGCGCCACTTCCA